>NZ_JBQERS010000011.1:0-138552 GCF_056535285.1 Ruegeria sp. O11
AATCTCAGCACGCTGTGCGGCGTTATAGTAAATGCGACGACGATACTTCATGGGAAACACTCCATCTTTGCTCAAAGATTAAAGTGTTGCGTCCACCTGTTGAGGGCACCCTGCAAAGTAGACTTTGAGCAGAATTCACTGACTGACCGGTATAAGCCCAATCTGTCTTATGCTACGGAACAGCCGAATGTGCGCTTTTCTCCCAGGCGGCCATCACGGCACGCGCCATCGCAATGACCTTAAGCCAGCGTGGAGTAAACCTCGGCAACTCGCTGAAAGGTCCAGTAGAAGGCGATAGCCGCGCATCCACCGGCTAAGCCCACTCGTAGGGACATCCACAAACTGGAGTTCACGCGTCGACACATTATCAAGGCAGGCCAGAGCGCAAGAATAATGGCGACTTGGCCAAGCTCGACGCCAAGATTGAAAGCAAGCAAGCTCTGCCAGATGTTTGGGGATGTAACCTGCAAAATCTTGTGCAACACAAAGCTAAACCCAAGCCCGTGCAAGAGGCCAATCAGCGTTGTCAGAAGCACCATCGTGACCTCAGAGCGCGCGCTGTCCTTAAAACTCATAAGCGCTGCGACGGCTGCAAAAATGATAGATAGCGCGATCCCGGTTTCGACGGCAGGTACAAACCACGCGCCCGATGGTACAAACCCGAAAAACCCCAGCGACAGCGTTACGCTATGCCCAACGGTAAAACCAGTTGCACGCAGCAATAGCGCCCTGAGTGTCTGCGCTCCAATGACCAAACACACAACAAAAAGAACATGATCCAATCCTTCGAGGATATGTCGTATACCTTCCCATACAAAACTCAGGAATCCTCCATACCCCTCTTGCTGAACCACTAATGGTTCAGTCATCAGACCCCGAGATCGGAAAATCTGCGGTGTGTCCGACGCGTAGTCGAGAATGAGGTTGGCCGTTTGGTCCTGATCCGGCAAGCCGGGGTCCAGCACGTTGGCAATGCTGTACGATTGGGCCGGGCCGTCAGTGTCATAATGCAGGACGAGATCGACAATTGTGTCACCAACAAAAAGCGGCGGCGTTAAGGCCGTTTCGGTGTCCACGGCCTGTTGAGCTTCGGCCAAAGTTGCAAATCCGGGCTCATTTCCAACTCGATGCAAGCGAACGGACTTAACTGTTCCTCTTAAGCGCTGATTATCGACCAACAGATGCAACCCACCTTCGGCGAATTGCCCCAGCCCATTGGGATCGCTCATGACAGCCTGCAAGTCGACAAAGTGGACCAACTGACCGTCGCTCATGGCATTAGTCGTGAATGGTGCAGCTTTAGGTAAGGCATCACCATCCTGATCACCGACCTTGTCTGCAACCAAATATGGCATGGGCGTACGGATGTAGATACGCAGACCGTCTTCGAAATGCTCGACATGCGAAATTCGAACGTTGAGGTTAAGTAAAAAATGCGCCGAGGCCGACAGCGTCAATGACAAAAACACACCGACAAACAGAGCGCCGAAAGCAAAGAACTTTGGCCTTAAACACTTATGCATTTGGATCGCGAGCCTCGATTACAGTTAATCCATCCAGCTTCCATTGCCCGGATTCAGGTACAACCTCGGCCAGCACTCGAAACGTAACGGCGCGCATGTGGGCATGCCCCCAATGACCGCCTTGAGCTTTCACTGTCCATTTGGCCAGAATGCTAAATCCACCCGGCTTGAGGGTAGGGTCAACGCGCTCTAATTTAAGGTCTCTAATATCGGTAACTGTAGCAAGACTGCCTCCTGGCGTTCGGATCACGAGACCACGTTCCACCTCTGTTGCGATGTCGCCCAGAGACGCTGCCGTAACAATGTGGGCCAGCTCTGCCTTTCTTGCTGCCGGCGAAGTTTCCAGCGTCACCGTGTTCAAGTTTTCGACCATCGAGCGCAGTATATCTTCCGCAACCTGCTGCTCAGGGCGCTCGGGCTTATTCCAGGGTAATTCCGGGAAATATCCCGAAAATACAAACGTTGCCGAAGCAGCGGCAATCATAGTCACGCAACTGGCACGCTTTGCGACTTTGCCTCTGGTTAGCAGGAGAAAACAGAGTGAGACGGCACTGATAATCCCGGCGATCAAAGCCGCGGCCGGGTTCTGCCGTTTCTGCTGTTCAACCGGAATCTGAGTAACAGATGCTCTTTGGTATTGGAGTAGGTGGTTCTGCCAGTGAAACTGAGGGTCCGCAGGTGTAACAGCTCCAAAGAACGGCCCGGCGATATCGTTTGAAATCGTTGCGACGCGGGAAATTTCCTCGTCAAACATATCCCATGTGACTGTCACTTGATCGGGAAGTTCTGCCGATGAGAAAGACAGGATGGCGCCGATAAACGCACTGTTCACGGACACTTCCTTTCCAGGCTCGACAACCTGAAAACCCTGCGATGTTAGCTCGAGGAGTTTTGCGGTTACGTTTGACGGTTGCACTAATTTGCCATCAATTGTCACTGGGTTACGTGAAGCCAGGAAGGACGCCGCCTGGTTTACGATCAAGGCGCTACGCTGTGGCGAAAGCGTTTGTCCCACTTCCGTGGTTTCATCAATCCAAGGCGCCAGTCTACGCAAGCGGATCAGCGTCTCGTGCCGAACTTCGCGGGGTTCGATATAAAGAAAGGTCGATGTCCCGTCCTGCGCTTTTCGATTCAGCTTCGCAGCGGAAAATCGGGTTTCCCAGGGGTCAGGCCAGTGAATCTTTAACTCTGCCGGCTTTGACAAGAAGCGGAAATCCGTGACCGGAACCTCTCGGTCAAAAACCTGCATCCCGATAGTCACCAGTGGTTCGCCATCCCGCGATGGAGGCACTATAGTCAGCTCCTTGGGAACTGAGTTTTGAAACGGAAAGAACACCTCGACGAACAAAACACGCGGATCTGTTGGCGGGCTAGGAACAATTTGACCCGAGAATGGATCGCGCTGACCTGCAAGCGGCGAGGCTCGGTCTAGGCGTGTTTGGTATTTCAACTTTCTGATTTCTGCGTGTAACGCCCGTTCGTCCCTTCCAAAAATCGACAGCGCCCGACTTAAGGTTTGCGTAGAACCTTGATTGGAATCTTGTTCAGCCTTCGGTTTACCCCCGGCGAAATCAGATGACCAACCGATTGGCAACATATCAGCAAACAACGGAATATCTTCGACATAGATCTCAAGGTCGACGTAGACCCCATCATCTTTGACATGAAGAACAGCGATATTGGGGGCGACTTCTGATCCGTTAGTCAGAACGACATCCGCCCAAACGGCTTGTGCATCAGGGGCCATCAGGCTCAGCATCAGGGATAGTCGGTACAGATACTGCCAAATCGGAATTTTGTTCACCCCTGAACGTTAATTATCAGGCATTGGCGGTGGCGTGTAACCATCCCATTTGCCGGCTTGAACTTTTTCAGAAGGCTCTTTTTCTTTTGAGCGCGGAGCATTGATGTATTCGTCGCTCACAGCTGGTGGCAGAGCGTATTCGTCAACACTCGCTTCCCGAACAACGATCTGATCCTTAGTTACGTTTATCACCTGTAGATCTCGCGCCAGCGTGAGCGGTCCATCGTATGTCGAACGGACACCTTCCAGGATTGCCTGATAGTTTTCGGGTGAAAGAACAGAGTGATATCCTAGGGCCATGCGTGGCTCGACAGCGGACATAACTTTGCCGAAAGCCGCAGGTTCCGTATGAACGCGTGTAGCTACATAAGTCGCCTGTTTCATGTCCCAGCCAAAATAAGGGGCTAGCGCATCCGGAGGCAGGAAGGCCTCGTGAGACGCGATGTCCGCCCCTTTGGCATATTCTACATACCATTTGTTCGGGTATGTATCGCCACCAAAGACGTATTTCAGCCCATTCCATTCTAGAGAGTAGCTTACCGAGCCATCCAGACTGTGGATCGCAGGCCAGGAACGGATAGTTACGTCGTTCTCCTGATAAACAATCTCGTTTTCCTGCATGTAATCGAATTCAGTGACTTCAAGCTTGGCGCCATCATCCGGCAGCGCGCCCGTTCGCGTGGCCAAGTCCCAGGCGTAAGCTTTGGACATGCCCTCAACATAGGCTTTGGTGCCCAGTTCATCTTCTGATCCGGACGGGCCGAAGATGCGGAGCGGGGTATATCTGCCCGAAAGCCAACCTCCGACGTGGAGGCCCATGAAGTCTCCAACGTGATCAACATGCAAATGGCTGAAGAAGACCTTGTCGATCTTTGCGAAGTCCGGTCGCAGCGAGAACAGGTTTCCCGTTGCGCCAGTTCCTACGTCAAACAGAAAGACGTCCCCATTCCCAAGTTCCACGTAAAACGAAATCGAAACGGCTGCCTTGGTTTGGTTAGGCATACCCGTCCCCAATGCCGTGATACGCATTTCATCCGCGCCGAGGATTTCAGTGTTGGGAAAGTATGACGCGGGATAAACACCATCTTTAATTGCAGATGCAGTTCGACCAGTCGGCAGCGCGTTTTGCGCTGAAGCGGCGCCAGCCAACGACAAACCCAAAGCCAATAATGCGCCAGTCGTGGAATTCATAATGCTCTTCATTGATCCCCCCTTTTCTGCATGGCATTTCTAAGAGCACGATGTCGTGAACTCCCAGTTACCCATAGACTTGTCTACGGTACGACCATAGACTACTCTATGTCAAATAATGAATGCTGTAATCTGAATGTCAGAAACTGTCACCCGAGCCTCACCCAAAAACGCCGCGACTAAGGAAGACTGGATATTGCTGGCCTACAAAGTCCTCAACGAGGGCGGCGTTTCCGCGATAAAAGTCGTGCCAATGGCAAAGCGACTCAACCTGACAAGCGGTAGCTTTTACTGGCATTTCAAGAACGTCCGTGAGCTTTTGGATGAAGTTCTCAGATATTGGGAGCAGGAACTGACTGACAAAGTAATCGCACAGGCAAAGACATTTGGCGGCCCCCCTGAAGACCGCATTCTTCTTCTTATGAAAAAGGTCATTGAAGAGGACGCCGCCTTGCCGGATCACGCCGTCTCGGTCTGGGCAAATACCGATAAAAAAGTGCAAGAAGCGTATCAAAGAACCATCGGCAAGCGCTTCCAGTTCGCCGCCTGGATGTTTGAACAGGCCGGTTTCTCGAAAGAAGAAGCGAAAGCGCGTGGAAGATTAATGGTTACTTCGCTGATGGGAGACTCCTCGACCGGTCTGAAAGCGCGAGGCGATTGGGTAAAGGTTATAGAGCGGGAACATGCAATTCTTGTCGGAAAGTAGAAGATAGAATAAAAATATTGTCCGGCATTGTGAGTTTGCTCGAAACGGACCGCCAGTTTCAAATTGTACTGTAGGAAGATCACACGCAACAAAGGCGGAAGCCGACGTTCAGTCTGTGACCATCAAGGTCCGCTTCGTCCGCATAGCGGTCGTTCGACGTGAGCCAAGCGAATGTCCGCTTTGTTAAGCTAAGCAAGATCTAAAATCACAATTCAGAAATTCCTTTCGGTGCCTACGGAAAACCTCACAGAGAGACTTGGGCGGATTTTTTGGGCTCTCTGGCGTGGCATCACCGCCCTCTACCGTCTTGTCTTATGCCAGCATTTCGGATCGTAAAAACTAAGCTTGTTGACCGCGATAACGCGCACACATCGGTATAGGTGGCATATATTCTGGTCCGAAAGATGTTAGTGAGGAACTGCCACACAAAGGAATGACAGATGAGAGTATGCGGTTGCGAGATATCGGCACAGGAGGTTCGGCTTGCCGTTGTCGACCTGGATGACGAGGGCAAGGTGGAGATGCTCCGACCTAAGACCACAAGGATTGAACTCGAGGATGATACATCCGAGGCAGATCTGCGTTCATTCATGGCCGCGCTTGATGAGTTTGCTCGCGAAAACGAGGTTGGAACATTTGCGATCAAAACGCGCGCAAAGAAAGGCCGTATGGCAGGCGGTGCGGTCTCTTTCAAAATTGAGACTCTGATCCAACTTACAGAAGGATGTCACACTAGGTTCGTTAATCCGGTGGCTTTATTCAATTTCGCCAAGAAGGAAGTTAAAGAGTATCCCGAGAAGCTGCCGGTCTATTTGAAGAACGCCTTTCTTTCTGGTGCTTATACATTGGCCAAGGACTGATGTCAGATCTTGGCTGTTGTGGCTGGAAGTCCATGTGTGTGATTCCATGCCCAGTGCTCTATTTTCCAACATTATCAAATGGCTACCTGCCACCGAGCCCTTCTTGTTTCAGGGTTTCCCAGCTTTGAGGGCATTAGAGAATGTTAACGTAGCGTGAACGATGCATTCAAATTTGGTTCAATCTCGTTCAAGTAATTTGGTATTGCTTGCCTCAATTTTGGCCAAGTGTTTATCCGACTATATTTGGGGGAATATTATGTCAAAATCCAAACTTACTATCATCAGCTTATTAGCGGCGACCATGGCTTTCTCGGTGCCTGTTTACGCCGAGGACGTACCTGATGACCCTGACCCGCCAACCCAAACGAAGAAAGGGGATAACGGCTGGGGCAACGGTGCCGATACCACAAATGCAGGGAGTTTCTCAGGCGGCACAAGTTCGTCAAAGAGCACAAACGGAGGCTCGCGGGACGATAGAAACTATCCTTCGGCGCTTGATAGGTTCGAAGGACGGTAACACAGCCGGAATTGAGAATCATTGTGGGCGGCGCTGGCCGCCCATTTCACGTCTGACCGGACCAGTTTTGCAGGAGCAGCCAGTGTTTACGCTGGCGACCCGAATCTCAGAGTACTCCAGCATTTCGGATGTGGCTCTGTGTAGCGCCATCAGAGCACAGGTCGCCCACATAGAGATGTAATAGTTGAATTGGAGCGTTTAGGCGGGTTACCGATGAGGAGGCGGAAATCCGGCGTAGGTGCCGTGAAGATTTCCCTTTGGCTTTAATCCCTCTACAAACTCTTATCTAACCACCGCATAGCATCGTTAGTGAACGCTTGCATTTTTCTACATCTTCTCCTGAGAATACGTCCTTACTAATCGGTTGTGGCACCGCCATCAGACTAGATGTCCCGATGGTCTAAATTTGTCGGTCCCCCAAGCTAGGAAAGGCATATCTCTCAATCGCCAAAAGCCAAATTTCCCCATACCGTTTGCTATGCCACATTGGCAGCAGATATGCGTGCGTGCGCAGGGCGGCTTCGCGACGCGTCAGCGTTTCCCGTTTTCTGACGGTATCCGGATCGCTGCCAGACCGAGCCACTTTTCTTTACTCACGCGCTAACTCTCTGGCCTCGGCCAGCCTGACCAACGAGGCGGACCCCAACCCTAGGTTTCTTCTTTTCCCGTATACGACGGTCCTAAGTATCCAAGACTTACCCCGGCTTTGCCAATGCGCAGATACAGACCGCCTCCATCGACATGCATCCCCGGCTCTTTGAGGTTTTGAACTTTTCGTACTGTAAGAGAAGGCACCGTTTTTCTGTCCCATCATTTGACCGATCAAAAAACATAAGACAGTGTGAGATGGGATGAAAAAGGATAGGACGAAAAGCTGGATATTTTTCTTAGTTTACAGAATGAAGTGAGAATTTCAGAAATCACATGAGAAGATAGTTTGGCAGTCTCCTCCGCTATCAGCATCCCCAAAGTACGGTACACTTGCTCATTTTGGTGACCAAATTGCTTGTTGATCGCTTGGAGCAGCATATGAAGTTGCATCAGGCGCGATAAAACAGATAGCGATCAGGTGCGATGGTTTCAGGGCCCTGTATCGGGGTGAAACCTACCAGGGGTTGTCCTGATATCAGCAAGCCGCCGGGGCACATCACCTGTTTGACCAGAGGGCTCAGGCGGGCTGCTTCGGCAACGTCGTCTGACTTGATCCCGCGACCAAAATCATAGTGCGCTAGTGCGATAGTATGGCCAGCTTCCGCCAATTTCAGTAACATCGGTTCCGCTTCGCCTTGCAGAAAATCTTCTGCAGGAGGCGTGCTGTCAGGATGGCATTGCAATACGCGATCCATTACCCAAATTCGGCGTAAAGGCAGGATCTCGCGTAAATGGTCATAGGTACGTCCATTGCCCAGCCCCAAGTCTAGAACATCTCCGTCCATGGCGTCGATCTGTGCAGCGGCCCAATTCAACCCGTCGCGTTGCGCGGTCAGGCGTCGCAGCATGGAATCCAGTCGACTCATTCGGGTTCTCCTAGAATTTCGTTGCATGGCGCAGTCCAAGGAATTCCTGGCCCATCAAGCAGCCTGTGCAACAGGTCTTTCGTAAACGTCCAGATGTCCTGATCATGGACCAGATGATGCGTCAACACCCCAAATGCTTCTGCATTGTCTGCGCGCCCGGTGCGTCGATCCTGTAGCAGCACGACCACCTGCGAAATCAGCGTATTCGGGTCAGCCAAGCCGCGAGTTCCGCGCCAGTCGATAGGATCGAGATGCGTATTTACCTGCTCGAGACCAAGAGCGGCGAGTGGTGTTTTCCGAGGTGTTGAGGTCGATACTATCCGAAAACCCAGCGCTCGGAGATGTGCTGTAACTTCAGGATCAATCCGGTTCCAAGGTGGCACAAACATCGGGCGTAACTGATCACCGAACAGATTCTGTAGCCGAGTCAGTCCGGCCCTTGCGTCAGAAACAATGGCTTCGATTGGTCGGTGCAAACGGAACTCAGCTTTCTTTTCACCTATGGGTGCGTGGTTCTGATGCGCCCAGCCATGCACAACCGGGATTAAGGCGGTCTGATCACGCACATAGTCCGCCAATGACACCTCAGCTGGGCGCGGGATCACCGCCAGATGGACCGGCAGGCCCAGCTCAACGGATATCAATGTGAGTTTTTCGAGCTGTGGCGTCACCGAGATCGCGTCGTCATCGCGCCACCACAAGGGCAGCGTCAAATCCGCTTCTTCCCAGCGCTGCAACTCAATCATCAAGGGTTGCCAATCAGGGCTCATCGGCGGGCCTCATATAAGTCGGTCACAATTTCCACCGATCGGCGGGCGCCATCAAACCCTTCAGACATTGGAGGACGAGCAACACCCGACATTACACGATCCAGTGCATTCAGCAGTGAGGGTCCGGATAGTTCAGAACTGTTCAGCACCTCAACCCCATCCAATTGCGAAAGTGCCCGCGCACGCAATCCCTGCTCGACCTCTTTGCCGTCGTCGAATGGGATCAACACAGCAGGGGCGCCGCATTGCAGCAGATCCATGGCTGTATTGTATCCGCACATACTAACCGAGGCCGCAACAAGCGGAAGCATTTGACGAAAATCTGGGCGAACGGGTTCCAGAATAACTGTTGTCCCCTCGGCCAACTGCGAAAGCTCGGCTATGCGCGCTTTGGCGTCCTGTCCACCCACCAACAGGCGCCAGCGCTTGTTGGGCATCTTTCGGGCGGCCTCAATGGCCGCCTGAAAGATCGGTTGGCCAACTGATCCGCCACCGGCACTTACGATGATCTCGTCCCGACCTGTATCCTCCGGATGGCTTGGTGGTGCGCTCGGTGCGACGAAACCCGTGTAGTGCAGCTGTGCTGCCAGTTGCGATGAAACAGGCCAACTGACGTCGAGGGGTGTGATCCGAGGGTCGGCATGGACCAGAACACCGTCATAAAACTCTGCAATAACTTCGTCCGTTCGGATCGCTTTTGCAGGCTTTGATGGCGGCGCAAGAATATCGCGGATTGAACTCAGTATAACAGGGGGGCGAGATATCCCCCGCGCGGCTTTTATTGCCGCTTGGAACTCTGCTGCGAGCGAACGTCGTCCAAACGGATATAGCTCGGTGATCAGAACCTGCGGCCCGAAGCTGCGTACTGCCTGAACCAGTCCGGTTGCGCGTGCTTCGAAATAGGCGGCGTCTGCAACGGTACCATCCTGATCTAGCAATCGGGTAAAATCGGTGCCATCCGACCTCAGCGGCGGCAAACCCAGCAGAGACATCCCGGTCGTATCCAGCTGCGGTGCGGGCATACCTCCGGAAACGACAAGAACTTCATGATTCTGATCAGCGAATGCGCGCGCCAATGTCAGTGCCCGGCTCAGATGTCCGGTGCCCAACAGGTGGGTAACGACGATCATCACCTTCATTTCCAGGCCTCACGCGCAAGCAGGCGGACGGGTTCGGGCTGGGCCCGCATCGGATTCAACTCGATGACAAATAACCTGTTGCGTTTGATTTTGAACGGGGCGGGGCCTGCAAAGTTCCAGCCCCAGGCCTTGGCCAAAATCACCCGCATGATGCCGATATGGCAGACGGCAAGATTGTCGCCCGTCAGGCCATCCATCCAAGGTGCGATTCTTGCCCAAAGTTCTGCCGGGCTTTCACCGTTAGGTGGTCGGTAATCCCAACCCCACTCTTCAATATGACGATAGCCGCTATCGGGAATCGCGATCAGGTCCACGCCGCGTTGCCCTTCCCAATTTCCCCAGTTCATCTCGGTCAAGGCTTTGGATGTTTTGGGGGCTTTGCCAGATACAAGTTCAGCGGTTTCAGCTGCGCGACTTAGCGGGCTGGACCAGATCGATGCAGTGTCCCACGGCGATGGCAGACAATATCCCGCAAGCTCGGCACGGGCATCAATATCCAGGGGAATGTCGCTGCGACCCTGAATGCGACCAGCGCGGTTCCATTCGGTATGTCCGTGGCGCAATAGGGCGAGGCGGGTCATTCTTCTTTCTCCAACAAGGGATGCACGGCAGTCCAGAACCGATCCGTCGCCGACGGGATCAGATGGCGTTGCGCGATGTAGGCGCGGGCGCGATCACCCTCGGTTCGCCGAAGGTCGCGATCATCCAAGAGCAACTGTATACGAGAGGCCAGCCCTTTGGTGCCCGAACTTACATTGGGATGATCAGAGGGCATCAGTACATCACGCACGCCGGGGCGATCTTGTGCCACGACCGGAACACCGCTGGCCTGGGCCTCAAGATAGACCATGCCATAGGCTTCGTTGACGCCGGGCCAGACAAACATCGATGCCTGACGGTAGTGCTCTTGCAATGTGTCTCGATCAAGCTGACCCAGAAACCTGACGCGGGACCCGAACTGCGCCATCAGCGCTTCGACTTTGGGACGGGCAGGGCCATCGCCAGCGATGTCCAGCACCCAATCGCCTGTGAGATGCTCCAGCGTCTCGGCCAGAATCGTGTACGAGGCCAACTTATCCCCAGAACGCATCATACCCACCGTCAGCATCGGGCCATCGCGGGCAGATGGGGAAGGCAATTCAGCAACTGGCAGAAACGGAGGCAATTCTACCAATGTCTGTGTGTGGAATTTCTCGCGCTCCAGCGTGATCAGATCGTTGGCTGTGTGATAAAATATTATCTGCGCGGCATCACAGGCGTCGTGCGCCGACTGGGCAAACCCGGCCCATGGACCCGAGAGCCGACTGGTGGCACGAGTGCTTTCCAGCTGTACATATGGGATACCCCGCGCGCGACATACTACGGGGCCCAACAGGTCCGGCGCTTTGTAGTAGTTGTGATATGTCACCCAAAGGTCTGTGTCCGATGGCAGTTCCGTGATCAGCCGCGTAGCTTCGACCATCGCTTTGTCTCGCAACTGATTCTGAAGTGGGCACTCACCCTTCTTGTCGTAAATCCGCAGGTCTGATGCGAGTTCAACAATGTTGTTTTGGGCGCGGATTGCAGTGATCAGGTTGCGTGCCATTTCGCGGTCGCCCGAAGGCTTGGGGCTGTCGGGGGATTTCATCGGCGCATAAAAAGCCACCCGAGCCATCACCGACCATCCGTGCACAATGCGTTTAACCGCTCGGACAGGCGATGTATGCCCGGATCCATACGAAAGTCGGCGATCAAACGGTCATACGCTGCCTCTGCCATTTGCGCGGTTTTGGCCGGGTTCTGGGCAAGGTTGGAAATGGCGGAGGCCAAAGAGGCCGGGTCGTCCTGCGATAGAATTCCATGGACGCCAGTTTCGATGAACTCTGGGATCGCCGATATCGGCGTCGACAAAATCGGAAGGCGCTGAGACGCCGCCTCCATCAGCACGTTCGGCAAGCCATCTCGGTCACCATCTTCAGCAATCCGGCTGGGCAGCACAAACAGGTCAGAGCGGCGCATCTCCGTAATGACCTCAGGTTGGTCGCATGCACCCATCCAGGTGATCCGATCTGACAGCCCTGCGGCATCGGCCTGTGCACCCAGTTTATTGGCCAGTGTCCCGCCACCGATATGGGTCCAGTGCCAGTCCAAAGTGTCAGGGAGCAGAGCAAACGCGTCGATAAGGCGATCAAAGCCCTTTTTCTCGACCAACCGCCCGACTGAAAGCATATGAAAGGGTGCGTCGGCCGCCCGCTGGCCACGCTCAGGAGGGGTCGGAAAACGGGACAGGTCCAGACCGTGGTAAATCAACTCAATGCGCGCAGGATCATCTGCCAATTCGCGCAGATGCGCTGCACCGATGGCGGTGCAGGTTGCCCCAAAAGTGGCTCCGTGACTTTTCAGGTGCAGTTTTTCCTTTTTTTCCCAGTCTGGCGAGGTCCAAATATCTTTGGCGTGCGCTGAGAAACTCCACGGCAGGCCGCGCATGATCGCAGCGTAACGGGCGACCGACGATGGCGTGTGCATGAAATGCGCGTACAGCGCTTGCGTTTCCTCAGGTAACTCGGCAGCTAGCACGCAAGCCTGTCCGAACCGGCGAATGCGGTTATGGGTTTGGTCTCGGCGCAGGTCTTGCCGCCAGACTCGATAGGCCTCCGGGTATCCGGGCAAACCCGAAGCGACGGCGCGTGCAGCGGCAAGCCGTTCAGGTTCGTCAAAAAGGTATTCTGGCAGATAGCGTACTTGACCATTGAAACGATCATGCAGCGGGTGCCGCTTGGCGTCGGTCGGATGGCGCAAAGACCAGATATCGAAGTTGTGGCCAGCCTCTTGCAAGGCAACGAGTTCTTGGGCAATGAACGTCTCGGACAGGCGCGGCCAGCCTTTGACTAGCACCGCAAGCCTGGGGTGTGTTTTGATCATCCTGTCGCGCGCTCTTGTTCTGCGGCTAGTAGTGCGGTGATGCGATGGGTGACGTAGTTCAGACCATCCAGCAAACCGGCGCTTATGGCTTGCGACGGCAAGGGCTGAAGGGGAAGATTGCGGATCGCGTGGATCATCGCGTCCGCCGTCAGACCGTCACGATTTTCATCGAGCATTCGCACCAGTCCCAGTTCTTCCGCGCGAGAGGCGCGTATCCATTGTTCCAGACGGGGTGTTGTGCGCGGGACGATGACCGCGCGTTTGTCGAAGGACAGTACTTCGCAGAAGGTATTGTAGCCGCCCATGCAGACCACACCGGCTGCTCCGGCGAACAGCGTTTCGATCTGAGATTCAAAACCAACAGCTGTGACCCGGCCATCAAGTGCGGCGACGCGGGTTTCAAAATCCTCGCGCAATTCACCTGACAGGAATGGCCCATACACCAGCACGGCACGCGGAGAAAGGTCCGGGTCTTTCTCATAGGCGGACAGCACGAGATTGACCATCGCTTTGCCATCGCCGCCACCGCCGGGCGTAATCAGGATATAAGGTTGCTCGGGCGGCTCACCGACAGGCCCCAGATCACGCCTTAGATATCCGGTCCAGTGCATGCGTTGTTGCGCTGCCGGACTAAGGGGTAGACCTTGGGTCGGGTCATAGATCGAGCGCAAGCCATATACCCAGATCTCATCGTAGAAACGCTCGGTTGCCGAGATCGCTTCTTTGCGTTCCCATTCGGCGGCCAATACATCGGGTTCGTCCAGAACATCGCGCAGACCCAGTACCAGCTTGGTTGAACACGAATTTTCAAGATATTCCAGCGTCGGCAACAATTCTCCGCGAAACCCGGTCGGTTCTTTGTCGACTATCAGAACATCCGGGTCAAATTGCGCGACAGCCGTTTGGATAAGGCTTGCACGAAGCTCAGTTACATCATCAATCCCCATGCCAATGGTTTGTGAGGCGTAAGAACCGTCCGAGCGTTTGGTGACGCCAGGCAGGCGAACATGGTCGACCCGTCGTGGAAAAGTAAAACGACCCGCTACCGGAGAGCCGGTCAAGATCAAAGCCGAAGCGCGTTGATCGGCCTGTGTAATCGCTGCCGCCAAAGCTCGAGACCGGCGCAAATGGCCCAGACCGAACGTGTCGTGACTGTATAGCAGGATACGAGGCGCGCGGCCGTGATGTTCGTTTTTGTTACCTCGGCTCATGCCTTCGCCTGTTTCGGTTCCGATGCAACTCCGCGCGTTTGCACCTGAGTATCCTATTTCATTCGCGCCTGCGCGCAAAAGGTGGGAATTTTTCCCTGCAAATGCGCCAAACATTGCGAATTGGCAACAGCATATTCGTTACCTTGTCGTCAATGTGACGCGGCCCCTTTGTTGGCGATTGCCCGCAATGAACAAGATTGCGTGCGATCCTAGGGCTCAGGCCGTCATATTCAATTTTTGGTTGCTTGAAAATACCTTATCCAGACGTTTGCGCCGAGGCCACTGGCCTCACGCAAAGATGCCTTTGCGTGCGCGGATGATTTGAACAGCAGACCAAGCTTCTGTAGTCTTGCCGGCAACTGTGATTTGGGTGCGAGACACTATGAAAACGAATATTCTGGCCGGGCTGTTTCTGGTGCTTTGGGCCGCAATGCTTGCATGCGTACCCGGAGCAGAGGCGCAAACCTCGCTGATCCCGGGATATCCAATTGGATCGTCCGAAGAAACCAGCACATCAAGTTCGGCAGAAGAGGGCGATCTGGCAGCTGCGATCCGCGCGGCTTCTGAAGCTGGTGCAAGTGTCATCGTAATCGACAGCGCGGGACAGGTGGTTTCGTCAGCCAATAATGGCGGGGCAACATCCGATCCAGAGGTCGTTGACCCGATGGCGGAAGGGTCTCAACTGATGAAGGCTCAGGAGCGGTTCTCGAAATTTCGGGAATCTGTGCGCTCGCGTTTAGAAGCGCTTCCGTATTCGGTTTTTGAGGTGCAGTACGTTCTGAGACAAACCAGCCCGGATGGCCGTATTCAGACCTATTTCGAGGTCTTGGCCTGGAACATTGTTTTTCTTCTGCTGGGACGCTGGTTATCGACCGAGATTTACGGAAAGCGTATCGCCAAGCGTTGGGTTGTTGCCCGCATCAAGGAAAACCCCGTTGGCTATCGCGAGAAAATGCCTTTCTTGGTTTACCGCTTCGTAATGGGCATCGGTGGGACGATCTTTGCGATGCTGATGGCGCTGATCGTGGGGTATCTGTTCTTTGGCGAAGCCGAGGATATATCCATTCAGTTCACTGTCACGGCGATTTTTACTGCGTTCTTCCTGTCGCGCACGGTTGCGGACTTGTGGCGGATGATCTTGTCACCGTTTCTCAGCCAGTACCGTTTGCCCCCGTTTTCCGATCGGGACGCCAAGCGGCTATACCGGTGGGCGTCGGCAATCGCGACGTTTGATATCTCGGTCGTGCTTTTCTCGACTTGGGTTGCGGATTTTGGGCTGAACTACAATGTTTATGCCTTGGTTTATGGTAGCCTGACTCTGGCCGGTGCGCTGGGCAATCTCTTGATGATATTGTTCAATGCCCGCGCGATTTCTCATGCGATCCGTGGCGGGCGTTTGCCCGAACAAGTTTCGTGGATATTACGATTTATCTCGTTCGCCTGGGCGCCGGTATTGATGCTCTACATTGTGTTCAGCTGGTTCAAGCTAGCAGTTGATCTGGTTTTGGAGATCGAGGATTCCGTCCCGATCGTAGCCAGCAGCTATGCAATATTCATGTCAGTAGTCGTTGCATATGGTGCGATGAACTATCTGCTGGAACGCTACTTTGATCGCAATCGTCAGATCGCGGAACTGAATACCGAAGCGGATGAGGCCGAGGCAGGTGAGGCTGCAGCGCTTGTCACACCCGAGGCTGAAAAGCGCAAACACGCCATATTGACCTACGAAGATCTTGCCCGAAGGGTGGCCGGTATTCTGGCCTTTGTGGTGGGGCTATATGCGCTGGTCGTGATCTGGAATCCGCAAGCCAACTGGAGCGATGATTTGCCCATCGAGCGAGCGCTTGATGTGATGGTGATCTTGTTCATCGGCTACATTCTGTTTCATTTTTTCCGGGTCTGGATCGACAGCAAGATTGCTGAAGAGGTTGACGATGGTGCCGCCGATGCCGAGCTTGGCGACGAAGGGGGCGAAGGTGGACAGAGCCGGCTTGCGACATTGCTTCCCCTGTTTCGCGGTGCCATCCTGGCTGTGGTCGTTGTCACCATCGCGCTGATTGTTTTGATGGAACTCGGGATCAATGTCAGCCCGCTGTTTGCGGGTGCTGGTGTTGTAGGATTGGCCGTAGGATTCGGGTCGCAAACGCTGGTGCGCGATATCTTTTCGGGTGCGTTTTTTCTGATGGATGATGCATTCCGTAAGGGTGAATATATCGATATCGGCGATGTGAAGGGAACGGTTGAAAAGATCTCGGTTCGGTCCTTCCAGTTGCGACACCATCTGGGCGCGCTCAACACGATTCCCTTTGGCGAGATCAAGGTGTTGACCAATTACTCGCGCGATTGGGTGATCATGAAGCTGCCGTTGCGTGTGACGTATGACACGGATGTCGAAAAAGTACGGAAGCTGATCAAAAAATTGGGTCAGGAATTGCTGAGTGATCCGGTGATCGGAGAAAACTTTATCCAGCCTCTGAAATCTCAGGGCGTGATCGAGATGCAGGATTCGGCGATGATTATCCGGGTCAAGTTCATGACCAAACCAGGCGATCAGTGGCTGGTGCGCAAGAAAGTATATCAAGATATCCGTGAACTGTTTGCCCGCGAAGGTATCCGGTTCGCGCATCGCGAGGTCACCGTAAGATTGGCAGACGGCAAAGAGGCCGAAGACTTAACGCCAAAACAGCGCGAAGCGGTTACAGGCGCTGTTCAGGCTGCGATTGACGAGGATTATCTGGATGATATCGGGCCTGGCGGCGACGATCGCTAAGCCGGCTCCCGCCTCTTTGAGCGGCGTCTCGAATGAGACGCCATACAAAACGTTGGGCGGGGCCGCGCTCCGCGCGGCGGTTGGTCTACGTGGCGAGTGAGGGCCAGACAGGTTCTGATGATCCAAGCTTTGAGGCGGGTAGGGACCATCGCATCTTGGAAGTGCCTACAGTCAGTGCTGGATTCAAACGGTGACCTGCTCCCCATCCGGAATGTTCTTGCACATCCGAATAATCTACAAGTGACGCACCGGTGATATCTACTTCAGTATCGCTTTTGGCGAGAGTGGCGAGCAGTTCTGCGGTTCGTGCAAGTGAAAGCCGAGCATCCATGACCGCTTGACCGGATGCAGCCTCGGCCAGAGCCGAAAGAATAGAAGCAGCCATCAAGTATCCAGTCGCGTGATCGAGTGCCTGCACAGGTAGCGGGGTTGGCTCGTCGACCCCGGCCCATTCCATTCCTGCGTGCGCGATCCCGGCGCTCATCTGAACCAGACTGTCAAATCCCCGGCGTGAGGCCCAAGGACCTTGCCAGCCATAGGCGTCCAATGTGACCTCGACCCTGTTGGGGGCAAGCTGATCACGCGTGGATTTAGCCAAACCAAGCGCGTCTAGGGCACCGGGGCGATACCCATGAACAAATACGTCAGCTTGTTTGAGAAGTTCCTGAAGTTGTCCAATTCCCGCGGGCGATTTCAGATTCAGATAGGCGCAATGCTTGCCCAGTGAGATGTCAGGAATGACGCCGGGCTCATCCCAGCCAGGAGGGTCGATCCTAAGGACTTCGGCCCCAAAACCCGCAAGTGTTCTTGTCGAAACCGGCCCTGCCAGTATTCGTGTGAGGTCGAGCACGCGTAGCCCTGCAAGGGGGCGCTCGACGGTCGCCTGTGGCCGGTCGCGTAGCTTGATATTCCGTGGGCCTTGCCAGCCGATCAATGGTTCACGTGCGAGTACACGTCCCTGCGGATGGTCATGCCATTCTGCACGACTGCGCATCGCGGCAGCAACCCCACCCTCTGCGACAATTGCGGCTTCGAGTTCCGAAATGGTCCTATCTCGGATCGCGCGTTCAACCGATGACCGATCAGGGTTGACCTCGAGTACCTTCAAAGCAGCAGTGCGGTGATGCGGCAGATTGGTGTGCAGTCTGATCCAACCATCTGAGGCCTGATAGTCTCCTGCGATCGCGTCCCAAAGGTTGGGCATGTCCCATCCGTCGGGTTTGAATGAGAAGCCATACCATAGAGAAGCCAACCGATGGTCCACGGAAACATCCGGCGGTTCTGGCGACAGGTTGAGCGCAGTCACAAGGCGTGACATTTTCTGACCAACAGCAGCAAAACTGGCCGTTGCCAGTTCTGAGACTGCAAAAGCGCTGGGCCGCGCGCCCGCCCCTTTGACCCGATATGTGTCAGTTGAAGGGAGGGCGGATAGCAGGCTCATTGCTGGTAGGGGTCCAGACTGTCGCGCAGCCCGTCGCCAAGGAAGTTGAAGGCCAACACGACTACGATGATTGGTAGCATCGGAATCGCCGTCCACGGATAAATCTCGATCGAAGCAAGGTTCTGGGCGTCATTTAGCATGACCCCCCAGCTGACCGCCGGGGCGCGCAGGCCAAGACCAAGGAAGCTGAGCGCGGTTTCACCGAGGATCATCGCTGGTATCGACAGTGTGGCTGATGCAATCAGGTGCGACATGAAGTTCGGAAGCAGGTGCTTGCGGATCACGCGACCCGAGCTTGCACCCATCATCTCAGCGGCGCGAACATATTCCTCTTCCCGTAACGAAAGGAATTTGGCGCGTACGGATCGGGCAAGGCCGGGCCAGTCGAGTATACCGAGAATGATCGAGATGATGAAGAAGACAGCAACAGGACTCCAATTCGAAGGCACGGCTGCAGATAAAGCCAGCCAAAGTGGGAGTTCCGGCAGAGAACGCAGAATTTCGATCACACGGTTTATGACCCAGTCGATGCGCCCACCAAAATACCCGGCCATCGATCCGAACAGGATGCCGAGGAAGAAAGACACTGAGATGCCGATCAGGCCTACGGTCAGCGACAATTGGGCGCCGTAAAGAATTCGACTGAAGACGTCACGTCCCAAGCGGTCGGAGCCCCATAGGAACAGCGTGGCGCCTTCAGGTGCACAAAACAGGTGGGTGTCGGATTTTATCAGGCCTGCCAGTTTGTACTCGGAGCCCTCACAGAAGAACCGGATCGGGCGCGGGTCTTCTGTGTCGGGTACGAACTTCCATTGGAAGGTTTCAAGATCCGCTTCTGCAACAATGGGATAGACATAAGGACCTATGAATTCGCCCTCGTGGAACCAGTTGACAGACTGGGGTGGGGCATAGAGGTGCTCACCGTTTCTGTCGTTCGGTCCATAGGGGGCGATGAATCCCGCGAAGGGTAGCATCAGATAGCACAACAGCAGGAATATACCTGAAATCAGACCCAGCTTGTGTGTTCTGAACTTGCGCCAGACTAAGACCCAATTTGGGGCATCGAGATCTGCACGCTCAAGCTGCTGAAGCGAGGCTTGCGGATCAAACGGGGCTTCGTCGACATAGCGACCATCGGGGCGTTCACTCATGCTTCTCGCCCCTCATACCGAATGCGCGGGTCAAGCATGACCAGCAGGATGTCCGAGATCATGGTACCGATCAGCGTCAGCAAGGCCACGAACATCAGAATGAAAGCAGACAGGAACTGATCCTGTGTTTTAAGCGCGGTCAGCAATGTTGGCCCGATGGTTTGCAGACCCAGAACAACCGAGACCAGAACCGAACCCGAAACCATCGAAGGCAGTAGGTTGCCAATATCGGCAACAAAGGGGTTGAAGGCCACTCGCAGCGGGTATTTCGTCAACATCCGCGACGGGGCCATCCCCTTGGCGATAGCGGTTTCAACATAAGGCTTGCCCAGCTCATCCAGCATGTTGGCACGCAGGCGCTGCATCATAGCCGAAGCGCCCGAGGTGCCGATGACGAAGGTCGGAACGATCAGGTGAACAAGGATGGATTTCAGCTTGTCCCAGCTCATCGGTTGACCCTCAAAGGAAGGGTCCATCAGGCCGCCAATTGGCAGGTTAAAGTAGCGATGGCCGTAATAGAACAGGATCAGCGCCAGAAGGAAGTTTGGCGTCGCAAGGCCCAGATACCCAACAAAAGCAGAAGTATAATCGATCCATGTTCTTGATTTGGCCGCCGCAAGAACGCCCAGCGGCAGGGCCACAGCATAGACGAATAGAATGGCAGCCAGATTAACCACGACCGTCAACCAGAGCGTATCGCCCACGATCTCGCGCACGGGTCGGTCAAATTCGAATGACCAGCCATAATTGCCCTGCAAGAGGCCCTCGAACCCGTGCGGGCCGGGCCAGAAACCTATCCAGATCAGATATTGTTCCGGCAACGAACGATCCAGAGAATACTCTTTGCGCAGAAACTCGGCCTTGGCCACGCCCGCAGACTGGCCCGAGGCCTGCAACTCAGCGATCTGATTGCTGAGGTAGTCGCCTGGGGGAAGGTTGATGATCACGAAGATCAGTACCGACACCACCAACAGCGTCAGCAGCATCGTGAAAAAGCGATACACCGCATAGCGCAGCATGACCATTTAGCTGCTCCTGATCAGTCGGCGAAGAAAAACTCGTCGGGACGATGAATGCCGAAATGCGCACCGGGCTCCCAGGCCCACATGGCCTGTTCGGGCACGTTCTTCAGCCGGTTTGACACAACGATTGGCTGCGGTGCGCCGTTAAGAATACCAATGGCATACAGCTGATCCGCGTGAATTTTCAGCATCTTAGTCCAGACTGCCGCGCGCTCTTCATCGGTTGTGGCGATTTCCCAGTCATGCGCGAGTTTCATGAGAAGTTCGGCTTCGGGCATGTCTGGTGGCTCGCCTGATCCTCCAGCTGTCTGGTAATGCTGCCCCCACTTGGGCCAGGCCAGAAAGACCTGATCGGTAGGCGCCAGATAGGCAGGCGAGGTGTGCAATTGCGGGATGCCGTCATCCCAGCCAAACCAGACTGAGGCCATCGTGTTGCCCGAGAAGACCCGATTACGCAGAATGTCCCGATCCAGGGGGCGCATCACAAGTTCGACACCGATCTCGCGCCAGGTATCTGTAACGATTTGGAGGGCATTTTCTACTTCCTGCCTCTCGCCTGCAGTTTCGATAACCAACTCCATAGGACGTCCGTCAGGCAGTAGGCGAATGCCGTCTTTATCCCGCTCGGTCAATCCAGCCTCATCCAACAGCGCATTCGCCATATCGACGTCGTAGTCTGCCCAAGCCTTTGCATTTGCTTCGTCATAGAATGGCGACGCAGGCAAAACTGACATCGCGCCGGGATGGGCCAGCTTAAAATAGAGCGCTTGATTGATTGTTTTGCGGTCTATCGCGAGGGAAAGGGCCCGGCGGACGCGCACATCACGCAATACGTTGCGCCAGGCTTCGTCTTCGAAGTTCAGGTTTGGATAGATGGCGATTTGGGAAGCGACTCCGGTCTTCCACAAGAGCGTTTTGTAGTCTCCTTGCGCTTCGCCTTTTTTCAGGATCGACGCGTCGCGGAATGCCAGCCCGCGCCCTTGCAGGTCACTTTCACCCGCGTTAGTCTTGGCCGCGACAAGACCTGGGGCAACAATCTCCATCTCGACCACATCGATATAAGGGAGCTGCACCCCCTTTGAATCAACCCTGTGATAGTAGGGGTTGCGGATGAAGCTGTGCCGGATTTTCTTGCCCGAGCTTGCATTGAGCCAGGGCTGCAATGTGGGCAATTCGTGATTGTCATATTTGTACAGGTTATCCAACTTGTTATGCAGCGCCGCCCAGCTTTTGACCCGCGCGTCTTCGACCTGAAAAGCCAGTTCTTCAGGATCGGCAAACTTCTCGTGGTATTTTTTGAGAAATTCTGATGGGCGGTAGATAAACGGTGGGCGTGCCTGTGCAAGAGATTGCAGAAAGTCAGGGTTCGGATTTGCCCACTCGAACACGACGGTCGTTTCATCAGGGAAAGTTACCGTAGGCGCCTTACCTTCAACCAGCAAAAAATCAGGTGGGCCTGAAGGGCTGAGCAACTCGTTATTGGCGACGTCTTCCCACCAATATCGGAAATCCTCAGACGTAAACGGAGTGCCGTCCGACCATTTGTGGTCAGGGCGTAAATTCAAGGTAAACTTGCGATTGTCTTCGTTTTCGAAAGAGGCCAACAGATCGGGCACGATGTTGTATTCATGGTCAAAGCCGACAAGCCGCGCATAGCCATAGACCACCATCTGGCGGATGTCCTTGGACCGGGTAACCATGGTTCGCAATGTTCCGCCGGGGGCTCCGAAATCGCGCCCCTTCGCGGCCAGATCAACGATTAGCGGGTCTTGCGGAATGCGGTCGGCGACAGGTGGCAGCTTTCCACCTTCAACTTCGGCTTCCCAGTATGGGATTTCCTGAAGATTGGCCGGGATTTCTGCCGTGGCGGGCAGCCCTGCTGCAACGACCAGCGTGGTCGCCAGAATCAAACAATGAGTGGTCTTAAACATGGCAACGTACCTTATGGCCGGGCTCCAACTCTACCAGCGAGGGTATCACGGTGTCGGAAAATCGAAAGGCGTCATCCCAACTGTCGGGCGAACCCGCGCCCAAAGCAACCAGTTTCAGGTCTATCGGACGATTGATATCCGGTTCAGGCTGGGCGGCAATCAATGCCTTTGTGTAAGGATGACGTGGATTATAGAAGAGAGTTTCAGGCGGGGCTTGTTCAACCACCAGCCCCCGACGCATCACGGCAACTTCATCAGCGATGCGCGCGACAACGGCGAGATCATGCGAGATGAACAGGTAAGACAGGTTCAGACTGTCTTGCAGGTTTTCGAGCAGGGTTAAAATTTGTTCCTGCACAGAAACATCTAAGGCCGAAGTAGGCTCGTCACAAACGATCAAAGCCGGGTCCAACATCATCGCGCGGGCGATAGACAGACGTTGCCGCTGCCCGCCTGAGAACGCGTGCGGATAACGTTTGAGCATGTCTGCATTCAGTCCGACCCTCTGTAACATTTCGGCTGCTTTATCGCGCTGTTCTGCTACTGTTCCGAGGCGGTGAATTTCCAACGGTTCGGTCATAGCATCCTGAATGCGCATTCGGGGGCTAAGTGAACTGTAGGGGTCCTGAAATACCATCTGCGCCTTGCGCTGGAAGGCAGTACGCTCGGCGCGCGTCATGTTGTGAACTGTGAGCGGATCGGCTTCCTTGTTTGTCCGGAACAGCACTTCTCCGCCGGGGTCCGGCAATTCGGCGCCCAGAGCGATACGCGCTGCGGTGGTTTTGCCCGATCCGCTTTCGCCAACGATCGCAAGTGTTTTACCGCGCGCCAGCTTCATATCGACGCCGCGGCAGGCGTGGATCAGCTTGTCCGCTCTCCAGCCTTTGCTGGACCGCATCGTGTAGGTCTTCGAAACCCCGGTCATCTGCAATATCAGGTCTTCATCGGGCATCGGTATGCCCACCGCATCCTGGTCAGGTATTTCTGGTGCTGCATCGAACAGTTGCTGGGTGTAGGGATGCGCCGGGTCGTTCAGGATCAGGGCGGCTGGACCGGCCTCCATCACACGACCTTTGTGCATGACAACAACTTGCTCGGCCATGTTGGCGACGACACCCAAATCATGCGTGACCAGAATTAGCGCCATACCGGTTTCACGCTGCAGTTCTTTGATGAGCCCAAGAACCTGCGCCTGAGTTGTTACATCCAGCGCAGTGGTTGGTTCGTCCGCGATGAGCAATTCAGGTTTGGAAACCATCGCCATCGCGATCATGGCCCGCTGTCGCATGCCACCGGACAATTCAAAAGGATAGCTGTCATAGGCGCGGGCCGGGTCGGGAAAGCCCACCCGTTCAAATTGCGTCAGTACTTCTTTGCGTGCCTCAGATTCAGATGCGCCGCGGTGCAGCCAAAGAACTTCGCTGACCTGGTTTCCAATTTTGTGAAGCGGAGAGAGTGAGCGCATCGGCTCCTGAAAGATCATTGACACCCGATTGCCTCGAATGTCACGCATTTGACGTTCACTGAGTTGAGTTAACTCCGCCGTGCCTCTGGAATCGTTCAGGGTAATCGTACCGCTACGGATTTGAGCAGTACGGGGCAGGATGCGCAGAGCAGCGCGACACGAAATCGTCTTGCCCGATCCAGATTCACCAACCAATGCAAGTGTCTGTCCAGGCTCGACATCAAAGCTGACATCTTGAACCACGGAAGGACCCTTGCCGAAGCCGATGCTGAGATTCCGAACGGACAGCAACGCACTCATGCGGGTTTTCCACCCGTCTGGCCGCTAGGTAACATCGGCTTTGTGAACTCCCTGTCTTTTTTTCGTAGTTTCGCGCGGTTCGGGCGGGGTAGTCAAACACCTTCTGCACCTGAAACGTCGCGGAAACGTGAATTCTTGGCGGTGCGCCTACACATTCCCTTGAGAATTTGTCACTACCTGATCGAAGGGCACACGTAAGGTGCGGTGTCTACAAATAGGGGTAATCGTTGTGCCGGAAGCTCAAAGTCGTCTAGATTTGTTTATTGATCGCATGGTCTCGCAGCGTGCTTGTTTGGATTATGCAATTGCGCAGACCACTGGGCATGAAGGCCCGGTATTTGAGCTTGGGCTGGGAAATGGGCGCACTTATCATCACATGGTTCAGCATATAAAGGACCGCCCAGTTTATGTTTTTGAACGTGCGGTCGCCTCGCACCCCGATTCAACACCGCCCGATGATCGCGTAATTTTGGGTGACGTGCGTGAATCGCTGCCCGCATCGGTCCCGCAGTTTGGCGCGTCGGCCAGTCTGATCCACGCCGATCTAGGGGGACATAACCGGCAAAAGAACGATACATTTGCCCGTCTCGTCTCACCTTTGATCGAGCCGCTGTTGGCGCGTGGTGGGTTGATGGTCTCGAGTGATCGCATGTATTTCGAGGATTTGACCGAGCTGCCGCTGCCGAGTGGTGCGGTTGAGGGTCGCTGCTTCATCTATCAACGCTGATCTGCCGTAGGGTCACTTTGTGATCGGACTCGCGCTGTTGCACTGGGGCGGTCTAACGTTTGGGGTGTGAAGCCTCAGAGGGGATCGTCAAATGCTGTTCTATGATTGCTCGACCGCGCCCAGCCCACGCCGAGCCCGGATGTTCATTGCAGAAAAAGGGTTGGAGATTGAGACGCGCGAAATCTCGATCGCAAATGGCGAGCAACTGAGTGATGCTTTTCGGGCGGTGAACCCCGGCGCGACGATCCCGGTGCTGATCACGGATGAAGGTACCGTGCTCACCGAAAATCTCGGCATTGCGGCCTATCTTGAAGCGCGTTTTCCTGAGCCTGCGTTGATGGGCCGGACAGCGGATGAAAAGGGCGAAGTTTTGATGTGGAACGCCATCGCCGAGCAGCAATGCGGTGCGCCGATTGCCGAGACGTTGCGCAATACCCACCCCTCGTTCAAAGACCGCGCCATTACAGGCCCCGCGAACCATGTGCAGATTCCCGAACTGGCGCAACGCGGAACTGCGCGGGTGGGCGCGTTTTTTGATTTATTAGAAGCCCGTCTGCGCGAAAATGAATTCGTATCAGGCGGCTCATTCACGCTCGCTGACATCACCACATTTGTATTTGTCGATTTTGCACGTGTCATCAAGATGCGTATTCCTGACGACAACACAGCCACACAAGCTTGGTTTGATTCCATTCGCGCGCGACCAAGTGCCCGGATTTAACGCGCGTTTTTATAGAACGCACAGAACTGTACAGAAATGTCTAGACAGAAGTGAACAGTGCGTCTAGCGTCCCTTACGAGTCACCCGGGGGAGGTTGGGATGAAATCGCAGTATCGCGTAGTGGTAATTGGCGGCGGCGTTGTGGGCGCCTCGGTTCTGTATCACCTTGCCAAGTTCGGCTGGTCGGATGTGGTGATGTTGGAGCGTCGGCGCCTGGCCTCGGGCTCGTCTTGGCATGCGGCGGGGGGCATCCATGCGTTGAACGCCGATCCCAACATGGCATCGCTTCAGGCCTACACGATTGATCTGCTAAGCGAGATCGAAAAGGAATCGGGTCAGAACATCGGCCTGCATATGACCGGCGGCCTGACGTTGGCCGGAACGCCTGAACGGTGGGAGTGGTTGCAGGCCAACTACCGCATCTTTCAATCTATCGGCATTGATGATTGCGAATTGTTATCCCCGGAAGAGGCACAGAAACGCTGCCCGATCATGTCAACCGACGGCGTGCTTGGCGCAATGTGGGCGGACCGCGAAGGCTATATCGATACCACTGGAACAGTTCAGGCCTATGCCACAGCAGCCAAAAAGCGCGGAGCCGAGTATTACGAGGAAACCAAGGTCGAACGCCTGACGCAGACCGCGGATGGCTGGGAAGTTGTGACCGACAAGGGCACCATCACGTGTGAGCATGTGGTCAATGCCGCAGGTCTCTGGGCCAAGCAGGTGGGCCGTATGGCAGGGGTAGAACTGCCGGTGTCGCCGCTCAAACATCACTATCTTATTACTGATACCGTGCCCGAGATGGCTGAGGCAGATTTCGAGATGCCGATGACCGTGGACCTCGAAGGTTTCACCTATATGCGGCAGGACCAGAAGGGTGTTCTGGTTGGTATCTACGAAGTCGATCATGAACACTGGGCCATGGACGGTGCGCCTTGGAATTACGGCGAAGAGCTGTTTCAGGAACAGCTTGACCGGATTGAGAATGAGCTGACTTTGGGCTTTGAACGGTACCCGTCGATCCAGAATGTTGGCATCAAAACATGGGTGAATGGCGCGTTTACCTTTTCGCCTGATGGCAACCCTCTGGTCGGTCCGGTCCCGGGCAAGCGCGGTTATTGGTCAGCCTGTGCGGTGATGGCCGGGTTCCTACAGGGTGGTGGCGTCGGCAAGACGCTAGCCGAGTGGATGATCCATGGCGAGCCCGAAGCCGACGCTTGGCCGATGGACGTGGCACGTTATGGCGATTTCGCTCAGAACAAACGCTACATCCGCGAAACAACTGGTCAGTTCTATTCCCGTCGTTTCGTGATGACCTACCCGAACGAGCAGTTGCCCGCAGGCCGCCCGCTGAAAATGGCTCCGGCCCATGACGCGATGACCGAGGCAGGCTGTAAATGGGGTGTTAGCTGGGACCTTGAAGTGCCGCTTTACTTCGCGCCGAACGGGTTCGAGGAGACGCCGACGCTCAAGCGGTCCAACGCGCATGACATCGTGGCTGAGGAGTGCAAGGCCATCCGCGAAGGTGTGGGCCTGCTTGATATCTCGGGTTTCTCGCGGTTTGAGGTCTCAGGTCCGAATGCCGAGGCGTGGCTCGACAAAGTCATGGCCTCAAAACTCCCCGCGCCGGGTCGGGCTAAACTGGCTCCAATGCTGGGTGAGAACGGACGGCTCAAGGGTGATCTGACAGTGCTCAACTGGGGCGATGGCACCTGGTGGATCATGGGCAGCTACTATCTGCGTGCCTGGCATATGCGTTGGTTCGATGATCACATGATGGATGGCGTCACGGTCCGCGATCTGGGTGAAGAATACTGTGGATTTGCCGTGGTTGGGCCGAGGTCAGAGACCGTGGTCGAGAAACTGGCAGAACAGGACATCTCGGGCTTGAAATTCATGGGCTGTGGCGACTTCGATATTGGACTGGTCCGCGCCCGCGTTGCCCGGATGTCAGTGACGGGCGAGAAGGGGTACGAGATCAACTGCCGCTATGGCGACCATATCAAGCTACGCCGTATGCTGTTGGAGGCCGGCGCCGATGAGGAAATCCGCGAATGCGGTTTCAACGCGATGCTGTCGACGCGGCTTGAGAAGAGCTTTGGTATCTGGTCTGCAGAATTCACCCAGCTCTATACACCCGGCATGACCGGGATGGATCGCTGGATCGACTGGGACAAGGATTTTGTCGGCAAAGATGCGGCGCTGGCCGAGCGCGATGGCAACGGACCAGCGCAGGTACAGGTGACGCTTGAGGTCGACGCGTTGGACGCGGATGCCAGCGGGTATGAACCCATTTGGGCAGGCGGCGAACGTGTGGGTTTTGTGACGTCGGGAGGCTTTGGGCACTACACCGGCAAGTCCTTGGCAATGGCTCTGGTAGATCGCGACAAGGCAAACCCAGGGACAGAGCTGTCGGTGCATGTAGTCGGCGTTGAACGCCCAGTCCGCGTGGTTGAGCCGTCGCCGTACGACCCGCAGGGCAAAGCGATGCGAGGTTGATCATGGAAGCAGAGGCTGGAAGACGCCGTCGCCGAGGGCGTGGGGCCGAGGCGGTCCCGCAACCCAGTCGTGACGTGAACTATCGTCAGCTGCGCAATCCGTTTCCGCAGATGGAAGTATTTCCGGCGGATCAGATTGCCGAGATGCACGAGACGGCCTTGCGCACGCTGGAAGAATTGGGTGTGAAGGTCCTGCTGCCCGAGGCGCGCCGGATTTATGCGCAGGGTGGTGCGCGCGTGAATGAAGATAATGAGATGGTCTTCATCGGGCGCGACATGGTCGAGGCTGCGGTGGCGTCGGCCCCGAAATCCATTGCCTGCCGCGCCGGGGCGCGGCGCAGGGATTTCACGCTGGAGCTAGGTTCTTTGGTGTTCCAACCCGGCGCTGGTGCTCCGAATGCGACTGACCTGGTGCGCGGGCGCAGGCCTGCAAACGGGCAAGACTATCTGGAGTTCCTCAAGCTCACGCATCATTTCGATGTCTTCCAGATGATCTCGCCTCAGGTCGAACCGCAGGACGTACCCACCAACGTCAGGCACTATTTCACCACCCAAGCGCAAATGGAATTGACGGACAAGTTCCCCTTCTTCTTCTCGCGCGGAACGCCTCAGGTGATCGACTGTTTTGAGATGCTGTCCATCGCGCGCGGGTTTAGCGATGATGAGTTCCGTGGCAATCCGCATTGTTACACGATCATCAACACCAATAGCCCGCGGACGCTGGATATTCCGATGGCGCAGGGGCTGATCGATTTTGCGCGCCACGGGCAGATGTCGATTATCACTCCATTTACCCTGATGGGTGCAATGGCGCCAATCACCGTTGCCGGAGCCATCACCCTGTCGCATGCCGAGGTGCTCGCTGCTTTGACACTGACGCAGTTGACAAACCCCGGCGCGCCAGTGTGCTATGGGACCTTCACCAGCAACGTTGATATGAAATCCGGTGCGCCTGCGTTTGGAACGCCTTCGCATTTTCAGGCGTCGTTGGCCGCGGGGCAACTCGCACGATACTTAGGCCTGCCTTGGCGATCGGCGGCAGGGTCGGCTTCGAACCTCAATGACGTACAGGCTGCCAACGAGAACCAGTTCGGTCTTTGGGGCTGCCTAATGGCCGGAGCGACAGTGATCATTCACTCAGCCGGTTGGCTTGAAGGTGGCCTGACGGTGTCCTTCGAAAAGATGATCTGTGATGCAGAAGTCCTGAACATGGTGGCCGAACTTTGCGCCGGAGCGCAGGCAGATAGTTCAGAGATAGGTTTCGATTCCGCGCTGAGCGAAGTTGAACCCAGCGGGCATTTCTTCGCGACCAGCCAGACGATGGAACGCTACAACACTGCATTTTACGAGCCACATATTCATGACTACGCCAATTTCGGGACTTGGACCGAGCGTGGTTCGGTCGACGCAAATCACCGGGCGACAGGCGTTTGGAAAGAAATTCTAGCGAATTTCGAAGCCCCAGCCCAGGATGTGAGCCGTCTTGGCGCGTTGCATGAATTCATCGCACGTCGCACGGAAGCAGGCGGTGCACCGCCGGAGAGTTGAATGAGCACAAAACCAATCCTCCACCGGGACGATCCGGAAGCTGAACCTTTGACCGGCAATATTAAGGTCACACGTGATGACTGGTTGAACGTCGCCATGGACGTCTTGATCTCGGATGGGGTCGAGCAGGTGAAGGTCATGAACCTGGCGGAACGTATGGCGGTCTCGCGCTCCTCGTTCTACTGGTACTTCAAGTCCCGGCAGGAGTTGTTGGATGCGTTGCTGGCGCGATGGCAGGCGACCAACACGGCAGCATTGATCGCACAATCCGAACTGCCTGCAGAGACGATAACGGCGGCCGTTTGCAATGTTCAGCGTTGTGTCGTGAACTCAGAGCTTTTTGATACGGCGCTTGATTTTGCCGTTCGAGATTGGGCGCGACGATCTGGAAAGGTGCGACGCATGTTGGATCAATCCGACGCGAGACGTCTGGCAGCGCTGTGCACGATGTTCATCCGTTTCAACTATGATGAGACCGAAGCCGAGACTCGTGCACGCGTACTGTACTATATGCAGATCGGATATGATCTGGCGCAGTTGAACGAGCCGATGGCGACCAGGCTATCGATGGTGCCACACTATCTTTACGTCTTCACTGGGGTTGAGCCGCGACCCGAAGAAGTATCCGAATTCAGCGACTATGCGAAACGCCTTTGGGAGAGGACAGGACATGAGCCAACCTGATGCAATCATTATCGGAACCGGCGTAATTGGGGCCGCCATCGCCTTCGAGATGGCTAAGGCGGGTTGGAAGACTCTGTCACTGGACCGCAATACGCAAGTTGGGCATGGATCGACCGCCGGTTCATGCGCCATCGTTCGGATGCATTATTCGACTTTTGATGGCACGGCCTTCGCCTGGGAGGGATACCATTATTGGCGTGATTGGGCAGATTATCTGGGATTGTCCGATGATGCCAATCTGGCACAGTTCCGTGAAACCGGCTGTATGGTCATGAAGACGGAGGCCAATGGATTTCTTGAAAACCATAAGAAGTACAGTACCGAACTGGACTGTCCTTTTGAAGAATGGACACCGGAGAAGATTACGGAACGTCTGCCGATTTACACGTTAGACAGCTTCGCTCCGGCGCGGCGAATGGATGATCCAGAGTTTGGGCAATCGAACGGGGCACATGTCCAAGGCGCGGTTTTCTGGCCTAACGCGGGATATGTGACAGATCCGGCGTTGTCGGCCCAAAACCTGATGGATGCGGCGAAGTTGCATGGTGCCGACGTTCGCACCGGTGCTGAGGTGCGTGAAATACTGACCAGCGAGGGCCGCGTTGCGGGCGTCAAACTTGCCTCGGGTGAAGAGATCCATGCCAAAGTGGTTGTAAACGTCGCTGGGCCCGGGTCGGCAATTGTTAACGAAATGGCAGGGGTTCTGGGTGACATGACCATCCAGACCCGCCCGCTGCGGCAGGAAGTCGTGCATGTACCGGCACCCGAAGGGTTTGATTTTGAGACACAAGGAACAATTGTCTCAGATAGCGACATCGCCCTTTATTGCCGCCCTGAGCATGGCAACCACATTCTGATCGGCTCGGAAGATCCGGCGTGCGATCCGCATCAATGGTGCGAAGATGACGTGAATTATAACCATGATTTTACAGACCAGTGGACAACGCAAGCAATGCGCTACGCGCAGCGCGTTCCCAGCCTGGGGATACCCTCACGCACCCGGGGCGTCGTGGATTTGTACGATGCATCGACAGATTGGATTCCGATCTATGATAAATCCAGCCTTCCGGGGTTCTACATGGCCTGCGGCACCAGCGGGAACCAATACAAAAATGCTCCGATCGCGGGCAAGATGATGACCGCTTTGATCGGCTATGTCGAAGGCGGTGCAGATCATGATGACAATCCGTTGCAGTTCGAGTTGCCCTATTTAGGCCGGACTATCGACACCGGATTTTATTCCCGCAAACGGCCCATCAATACCGAAAGCAGCTTTTCGGTTCTCGGTTAAGACACCTCTGCGCGCGCTGTTTCGAAGCTCTCTTCGCGTACCGGTCCGAACCCTCGTATCTGGTCCGCCGCCGAGAACGCGCGCAACCACTCTGCTTCTGATCGTGCTGTCGGATTGGTCTGATACATGTTCAGAAGCTCTTCAAACCAATTCAGGATATTACGGTGCAGCCGCGCTTCGGCGTGATATCCGAACGGGTTCAGAGTTGATCCGCGCAATCCGCGCAACCGTGAAAGACCACGCAGAACCGGGTGCATCCATGCGCCCAACGTAAACTTGACCGGTCGCCCGCGCTCATCCTTGCGCCAACTCAGCAGCGGTGGGGCGAAATGGTATTTGGCTTTGAAATCACCTTCGAACTGCTGTGCCAGCTCCTCAGAAAAGTCAGAAGATGTCTGCAGTCGGGCGACCTCAAACTCGTCCTTATAGGCCATGAAACGGAACAGATTTCGAGCAATCGTCTCAACAAGGCGGTCCGAGATATCAGACTTTGACGATCGGATCGCCTTGATCCGCTGTGCGTAGCGGTTGGCATATTCGGCGTTCTGATAGTCAGTAAGAAAGGCAACCCGCCGCTCGATCATCTGGTCCAGTGTGTCCTCTGTCTCGGTCGGCTGAGCCAATCCCTGAACGCGTTCCGGATCAACTGCCAAACACCGTCCAAGGGCAAAAGCCAGTCGGTTCTTTTCGACCGCGACACCGTTTAGAAGAATTGCCTGCGACAGCGCGGTGTGTGACACAGGTACCAGCGCCTTTTGCCAAGCATAGCCCAACATAATGACATTGGCGAAGACCGTATCGCCTAAAAGCGCCTCGGCCATCGCGTTTGCGTCAAGGCTGGTTAAATTTTCCGCACCCACTACGTCTGCAATCGCCTGCTCCCGCGCGTCAACCCGTAGTTGGGCATCACGATGCAGCACAAGATCTCCGGTAGGCATCTCGGCCCGGTTCAGAACGACGCGCGTCCCCGGCGCAAAGTGAGCCGATGCTTTGGGGGCCGAGCTTACGACCACATCGCATCCGATCACCGCATCCGCAGCGCCCTGATCAATGCGCACCTGGTTGAGCGTATCAGGTTCTTTACCGAGGCGGATATAGCTCAGTACGGTTCCGAATTTTTGTGCAAATCCGGTGAAATCCAGAACCGAAGCACCCTTACCTTCTAGATGCGCCGCCATGGTGATCAAGGCCCCGACTGTAACCACTCCGGTGCCTCCGACGCCTGTCACCAGCAGATCAAAGGGGGACTCCAAAGATGCGGCCGAGGGCAGGGGCAGTCCCGCCTCAAGCGCATCAAGATCCATATCAACGCTCTTCTTGCGCCGAGTTGCGCCCTCGATGGTCACGAAACTGGGGCAGAACCCGTTCAGGCACGAGAAATCCTTGTTGCAGGAGCTCAGATTAATCTTGCGCTTGCGGCCCAGCGGCGTTTCACGCGGCTCGACACTCAGGCAGTTCGATGCCACCGAACAGTCGCCACAGCCTTCGCAGACGAGATCATTGATCCAAACAAATTTCTTTGGGTCTTCCATCGTGCCGCGCTTGCGGCGGCGTCGCTTTTCGGTCGCGCAAGTCTGTTCGTAGATCAGAACGGTGACACCGGGTATGTCGCGCAGCTCGCGTTGCAGGCTGTCCATTTCTGCCCGGTCATGAAATGTAGTTCCCGCAGGGAATTCGGCACGGCCGAACTTGGTGATGCCATCCGAGACCAGTGCGATCCGCTCGACCCCCTCGGCGCGGCAGGTTTGCGCGATGCCTGCCACGCTGACTGGCCCGTCCACCGGCTGCCCTCCGGTCATTGCGACCGCATCATTGTAGAGGATTTTATAGGTGATGTTCGTTCCTGCCGCGACCGCCTGTCGGATCGCGAGGGATCCCGAATGGTACCACGTCCCTTCGCCCAGATTCTGAAAGATATGCTTGCCGCCATTGAATTGTGAGGCCACCACGTGAGGCACGCCTTCTCCGCCCATCTGAGCGTAGCCGACGGTTTCGCGATCCATCCATGATGCCATGACATGGCACCCGATGCCGCTGGCAGCAGTGGAGCCTTCGGGTACTTTAGTCGAGGTGTTGTGCGGGCAACCCGAGCAGAAATAGGGCGTTCGCGTTGCACCCGGGACGTTGATCACGGGCGCTTCCGTCTCGGTCAGCGCGCGCGCTTTAGCAGGCAGGTTTTCTTCTGGAAAGAACGTGTCAAGGCGGGCGGCTACGATGGGGGCTAGCATCAACGGGCTGAGTTCCCCGGTCCACGGGATCAGCGGTTCACCATGGCTGTCATATTTGCCCACCATCTTGTGGGGTTTGTCGCCGGGCCAGTCATAGAAATACTCTTTGAACTGGCTTTCGATGATGCCGCGCTTTTCCTCGACGACCAGAACCTCGGCCTTGCCTTTCACAAAGCGCAACGCGTTGCGGCGGGCCAGCGGCCAGACCATCCCGACCTTGTAGATGTCGATCCCCAAGCGACGGCAAGCGGCTTGATCAAGGCCCAACAAACGCAGCGCCTCCATCAAATCAAGGTGACCTTTGCCGGTGGTCACAAATCCGAATTTGGCGTTGTCGATGTCATAGATGCGTCGGTCGATGGGGTTTTCTTCGGCAAATGCCCGGACGGCACGCAGCTTGTGTTGTATGCGGGTCTCGATCTCAGGCGAGGGCAGGTCGGCCGTCCGCACATGCAAGCCGCGTTCTGGCAGATCGATCCGGGGCAGGGTGAAACTGCGGTCCGGGAGCAGATCGACCGAACGCGCGCTTTCCACTGTTTCTGAGATCGCCTTGAACCCGACCCATGTGCCCGAAAAGCGGGAAAGAGCGAATCCGTATTCGCCGAATTCCAAATATTCCTCGACCGAGGCCGGGTTCAATGTGGGCATAAACCACGCCATGAAGGCCACGTCCGATTGGTGCGGCATCGACGAACTGACGCAACCGTGGTCGTCGCCCGCCACCACAAGCACGCCACCTTTCGGGGCGGAACCATAAGCATTGCCATGTTTTAGCGCATCGCCTGAACGGTCGACGCCAGGGCCTTTGCCGTACCACATCGAAAAGATGCCCTCGACTTCGCAATGTGGGTCCAACGTGGCCTGTTGGGCACCCAGTACCGCTGTTGCGCCCAGGTCCTCGTTCACAGCGGGCATGAAGGTGATGCGGTCTGCTATTAATCGTTCTTTGGCACGCCAAAGCTCCAGGTCCAACCCGCCCAATGGCGATCCGCGATAGCCAGAGACAAAACCTGATGTATTCAAACCTGCCTGCCGATCGCGCCGCGCCTGATCCATCATGATCCGCGCGAGGGCCTGAGTGCCCGTCAAAAAGACCCGGCCTTGAGTTAGGGAATAGCGATCGTCGAGTTGATAGGTGCGAATATTTCGGTCGAGGTGGCTCATTGCATCGGGTCCATGGGATTATGCCTTTGGTTGAGGATATTTTAACCCAGTTTGAATGGTTAACCGTTCCATTTTGTGTGCTGAGATATGATATTTTGGAAAAAAACTCACAATATATCAAAATTCCGATTAGAATATCCAATATGATTGCTCTAGATGACCGAGACCGCCGAATTCTGACGCTGCTGCAGAATGACAGTCGAATTTCGAATGCAGATTTAGCCGACACAGTGGGGATGTCGGCCTCGGCGCTTTGGCGCAGAGTGCGCGCTCTTGAAGACGCAGGGATAATCGAACGCTATGGTGCCTTGGTGAACCCACCGGCGATGGGATTGACGTTCGAAGCAATCGTACATGTGCATCTGACGCGACACGATCCGGACAAAATCGTCGACTTCATCCGAGCGGTGGAACTAAGCCCCGAAATCCAGGAATGCTATGCAACCACGGGGCAGGCGGACTACCACTTGCGTGTCCTTTGCCGAGATCTGGCGGCTTACAATACGTTTCTGGAGGACTTCCTGTTTCGGCTGCCAGCCGTTGCCAGTGCGCAGACCAATGTGGTGTTGCGTACAATCAAAAGAAATCAACCGACCGTGCCTTAAGCTTCAGGCTGCAAAGACCACCCAGGCCCAGGCCATCCCGATATAGGTCAGGTTATGAAGCAATTGATCCAAACCAGCGGCACGCCAGAAAGCTGCCTGATTGGGTTGTAGCTGTTTGCGATCTGAGTAATTGGCTTTTGCGAAATCTATGTGGAAATGCACGATCCATTCCAATGCAGCAATGATCAGAATAAATTCTATCGGCGCACGAAAGAGCGCAAAGATAATAACCGATCCCACAACATGCACAGCTGCATGTTGCGCGCGTCCCATGTGGAAATACGTGCCACGCCCAGAAAGCATTTTGGGCGTCTGTAAATAATAATCGGCGAACATGTGCTTGATCTGAAGCAGGCAGAGCAACAGAAACACAGCGCCAAAGTTGGCAGGCAAATGAATCCTCCCGATATCGTCCTGAATCAGAAGATTAGGGGGTAATGGCCTGCCGCGCAAATGAACTTGTTCACACAACGCGAAATAAGCGCAAATCGGATTTTCATTTGCGTCTGAGGATACGATTGCGGTAAATTCGTGCCGTTGTATTCACACCAAAATCAGTGATTTGAGCGGTGGGTCATTAGTAGGGGCGGGTTCAATCGAGCGAACGATCTTTCGGTTCATCTGGAAATACTCCAAACGCGATCAGCTGATTCTACTGGCCGTGACTGCGACGCTATTTCCATTACTTTATCTCACCTTGGAGCTCCCCAAACGCATCATCAATGATGCAATCGGTGCGACCAGTCAGATTGTCGACGTTTGGGGATATAGCCTGACACAAACTGCATTCCTGACGATTCTCTGCTTTGCCTTTCTGGCTGCGGTGCTGGCGCATGGTCTGATGAAAATGCGCATCAACACCATGAAGGGTGTTTTGAGCGAACGGATGCTGCGTCGATTTCGGTATCAGTTGATCAATCGCGCGCTTAGATTTCCGCAGCCCTATTTTGAGCGTGTGAGCCAGGGCGAAATGGTGTCGATGGTCACCGCTGAAAGCGAGCCCATGGGAGGCTTGATGGGGGATGCGATCAGTCAGCCTGTGCTGCAGGCGGGTCAGATGATCACGATTCTGTCCTTTCTGTTTCTGCAAAGCGTCTGGTTCGGTCTGGCTGCCGTCGCCTTGATTCCTTTACAGGCCTGGTTGATCCCCAAACTGCAGCGTCAAATCAACTTGCTGAACAAGAAGCGCATTCAGGAGGTCCGCGTTCTGGCCGCCCAGATCGGTGAGAATGCCGCCGGTGCATCGACTTTGCGTGCCAATGGGGGGTGGCGGTATCGTCGTGCGATGATCTCGGATCAGCTGGGGCGGTTGTTCGCCATCCGCTTTGAGATCTATCAGAAAAAGTTCTTTATGAAGTTCATCAACAACTTCATCTCGCAGCTGACGCCCTTTATGTTTTATCTCGTCGGAGGCCTTCTGGTATTGCAGGGATCGGTTTCTTTGGGCGCATTGGTGGCCGCGCTGGCCGCCTATAAAGATCTGAGCTCTCCTTGGAAGGAACTGCTGACCTACTACAACCAAACGCAGGATATGTCGCTGCGGTGGGATGTTGTGATCGAGCGATTCGCACCGGAAGGCATGATTGACGAGTCGCTGTTCGAAGGCGAGCCTTCTGAACGCCCCCACTTGAATGGTGATATCGTGCTGGACCGGGTCTCGGTTCGCGATATTGATGGCAATCAGGTGCTTGACGATCTGAACCTGACTTTTCCGGCCGGCAAGACCATTGGTATCTCGGCAACCAGCGAAGAAGATCGTGATGCACTGACCGAATTGCTGATCCGAGAGATTGCACCGACCTCTGGACGGATCGAAATCGGCGGCATCAATATGGCAGGCCTGCATCAGAGTGTTGTGGCAGCGCGGATCGGTCTGGCTACCTCTCGGCCGGTGATGTTTCAGGGTACGTTGGGCGAGAACGTGATTATGCCGATGCGCCCCCGCCCATTGTCCACCTCATCTGATGATCCGAATTTTGCAGAAACGCTGCGCGCGGGTAACAGCGCGGATCCAATAGATACCAAATGGTTTGATCCGGGATTGGCCGGTTTTGACGATACCGATCAGTTGCGTGAATGGTGGCTGCAGTTGATAGACGGCATGGGTTCAGGTGCCGCTCTGTTTAAGCGCGGGGCAGAACAGGCCTTTGATCCCAATGAACATCCGGAGTTGGCGGCCAAACTGATTGAGCTGCGACCATTGGTGCAACAGGCAGTGCGCGAGGCTGGTCTGGCCGAGCAAGCTTTGGTTTTTGACCGGTCCACTTATAACCCCGCATTACCGGTTGCTGAAAACCTCTTGTTCGCGACGCCCTGCGTGCCAGTCAATCAACAACTTTTGGCGCGCCAAACCGTGTTTCTGGGTCAGTTGCGTGAGCTGGGGCTGGATGAAACTCTGGTCAGTCTGACCCGTGACGTGATTGAAATGCTACGCCAGATCTTCGGACTGGATGGAACTGACCACCCATTGTTCCGCAAACTCGGGCTCGAGGCTCAAACCTACGAGGCTGCGGTCGAATTGGTTGAGCAAACCCGCAAAGAAGGCACACAGGGCTTGGACGACGAGCAATTGGCCAGCTTGTTGTCGGTGCCGTTTGTGATCTCGGCGGAACAGATCGGTCCTGCGTTTTCGGACGAGCTAAAAAATCGCATCCTCGAGCTTCGCCACAGCCACTCGGAAAAATTGCTGGAACCTCTGCACGATGTTTTTGTGCCTTTGAATGAGAACGCCTTTGCGCCTGGCCTGACTGTCATGGAAAATGCGTTATTCGGTAAGGTCAGCCAGATTGGTGGTGCGCGAACCGATGAGGCACGCAAGCTGATCGTCGATGCGTTGGCTGAAAATGGCGCGCGTTCGTTGGTGGTTGAACTGATCTATGATGTGCCGGTTTCACTTGGTGGTCAGAACTTGCCGGCGGTGTTTGCTGAACCCTTGGCCTTTACGCGCGCAACAATCAAAAAGCCGGACATTTTGATCCTGGAAACTGCGTTGGCCAGCTATGACATGGAAACGCAGGTCGCGGTTTACAAAAATCTGCGTGAACTTTTGCCCGAAACTACGGTAATCTACCTGAATGATACGTTCGAAAATCCAGATGTTTTCGACATGCATGTCGAAATTCGTCAGGGTCGGGTCGTGACTGGCGAAGGCCCAACCGACGTCGAGGGTGACAGCGCTGCATCTGCCGACCTGAGTCGCAAATTGCGAGCGCTGGAACAAACACCGTTGTTCTCGGGTCTTGACCGCCGTCAGCTCCGCCTGCTGGCCTTTGGTGCGCGTTGGTTCGAGGCCAAGGCCGGCCAGGTGGTGTTCCTAAAGGACGACCAGCCAACCGATGGGGCCTATGTCGTCCTCGAAGGCGAAGCGGGTCTTTATCTGCCGCGTTCGGGCGAGGACGACCAACTTATCATAACCGTTGGCGCTGGTGCTTTGGTCGGTGAGCTCGGATTGATCCGTAAAGAGCCACGGGCCTTGAGCATGGTGGCAGAAACGGACCTGTCCTGTCTGCGAATTGGTGAAGAAGAATTCCTGGCCGTGGTCGAAAATGATGCTGCCACAGCCTTCAAGCTGCTGCAGGTTATCGCAGGATATGTCTCGAACTGATCGGCCTAGGCATCTGGCTCACAAAACAGGCTATAGAGAAGTTCGATCATCTGCGCAGCTTTGCCATCATTCAGTGCGTAATAGATCGTTTTGCCATCGCGTCGGGTTTTTACCAGTCCTTCGTCGCGTAAGCGTGCAAGCATTTGGCTGACCGCTGCCTGCCGAAGCTCCAGCAAATCCTCCAACTCTCCTACAGAACGCTCGCCGTCTCCCAGATGGCACAAGATCATCAGGCGACCTTCATGTGCCAGGGCCTTGAGGAATACCGCTGCCCGTGCCGCACTTTCTTTCATATCTGCGGGGGTTTCCCCCGACAAAATTTGAGTGTCGTTATCCTGAGGTCTCACGCAACAACCTAAGATCTACTTCTGGGTCGGATCAATATGCCTTACTTGCCGTCCGATTGTCACCCCTCGACCACAGGAGCGCCGCCCTGAAATGCATTTCCATTTACATAGTCGCAGGGCGCTTCCTGCATCTCTAAGTGCAGACCATCACCTATGTAGGGGTGTGCGCGCGCAAGGTCCTCGTCAACGTCAATACCAAGCCCGGGCTTGGTGGGAGGAGTGACAAAGCCCTCGTTGACGCGGATGCTTCCTTTGATCAGTTGGTCGTGAAACGGCGTTTCGATACTTTCCAGGAGCAACAGGTTTGGAATCGATGCGGCCAGATGAATGTTGGCAGCCCATTCAATCGGGCCCGCATATAGATGCGGTGCCATCTGCGCGTTAAAAACCTCGGCCATGGCGGCGACCTTCTTCATCTCCCAGATACCGCCTGCACGGCCAAGTGCGGGTTGCAGTATTTCGGCGGCGCCTGCGCGCAATACCGCGCCGAATTCGGCCTTGGTCGTCATCCGCTCACCCGTCGCGACAGGTATGCGGACATTGCGCGCCACGCGAGCCATATCTTCAATCATGTCCGGAGGAGTGGGCTCCTCAAACCACAAAGGTGAATAGGGCTCCAGCGCTTGTCCTAGGCGAATTGCTCCGGCGGTGTTGAACTGACCGTGGGTGCCGAATAGCAGGTCGGCCTTATCTCCTACCGCCTCGCGAATGGCGTTACAGAATGCAACTGACATTGAGATATCCGACATAGCAGGCATATGCCCGCCGCGGATCGTATAGGGCCCCGCCGGATCGAATTTGATAGCTGTGTAGCCGCGTCGAACCATTTCTGCCGCACTTTCACCGGCCTGTTCCGGCGAGGTCCAGAAGTCAGCCAGATCGTGCTGAGGAAGCGGGTAGAGATAGGTATAGGCCCGGATACGGTCGTTCATCCTGCCGCCCAGAAGTGCATAGACCGGTCGGTCCCGATCTTTGCCAAGAATGTCCCAGCACGCGATCTCTAAGCCCGAAAACGCGCCCATGACAGTCAGATCCGGGCGCTGCGTAAATCCGCTGGAGTATGCACGCCGGAACATCAATTCGATATTCTCGGGGTTCTCCCCTTGCATGTGCCGTTCGAACACATCGCGGATGACATGGGTCATGGCATCGTGTCCGACCGAGGATGCATAGCATTCTCCCCATCCAACCACACCCGTATCGGTCGAGACTTTGACCAGAATCCAATAGCGCCCACCCCAGCCTGGGGCCGGAGGGGCGGTAACGATGACATCGAGATCCTGCAGTTTCATCAGGCGCTCCTTTCAGGGGTTCAGTCGCGGTCGAACATGATCACATTGCGCTTAGCAGCACCGGTCTTGGTATCCTCGATGGCTTCGTTGATCTGTGAAAGGGTCCAGCGACCCGAGATCAATTCGTCCAGTTTCAGCCGCCCCTGTTCATAAAGATCAATCATCCATGGAATATCGCGCTGGATCACGACGTCTCCCATTTTTGACCCAACCATGCCTTGCCCAAGCGCTGCCAAAACAACGGGTTCATAGCTGGACATGTCACCAGAATGCGGCATCCCGATCATGATCGCTTTGCCACCGCGGCCCAGATAGCGCGGGGCCTGGTCATAGGCTGGGATTGCGCCAACGGTAATCAGAACCGCGTCTGCTCCACGCCCGCCAAGCGCTTTATACGCGGCTTTCCACGGCTCCCTGAGGTTGCCCAGAACACCATGCGTCGCTCCGAACTCTTTAGCGATCTCAAGCTTTTCTTCGGTCATGTCGACGGCAACGATACGGCGCGCGCCGGCGATACGTGCGCCTTGAATCGCATTTAGGCCAACCCCACCGGCACCAATCACTACAACATCCTGCCCGGGGCGCAATTCAGCGGCGTTGACGGCTGCACCGACCCCGGTGATCACGCCGCACGAGAGCAGGCTTGCGAGATCCTTTGGTAGTGTTTCGGGAATTCTGACGATCTGACGATGGCTGACCACGACTTTCTCGGCAAATGCACCGCAAGCCATCGCTTGTTCCAATGCGCCCCCGTCTGCGGTTCGTAGCGGTCCTTTGATCGTGTCATAGGGCGTTTCGCAAATTGTGGGTTTTCCCCCAGCGCAAGAGGGGCATGACCCGCACGCACGGATCAGTGTCACGACCACCGGATCACCAACCTTAAAATCGCCCGCACCGTCTCCGACTGCCGAGATTATCCCAGCGGCCTCATGCCCGTAGACGGCAGGTAGGTGACCGCCCCATGCCCCGCTGGCGAATGAGATATCCGAATGGCAGATTGCCACGGCCTCCAGCGTAACTTCTACCTCACCCATTCCAGGTGGCGCGATCAGAATGTCTTCGATGATCAGCGGTTCGCCGAACGCCCTGCACACGGCTGCTTTGATGGATTGCATGTTTTTCCCCGTTCCCGTTTGAGCTCACGGTGGCCTGTCCCGGCCTAACCTGCAAGGTGGTTTCCGTCACGTATATGTCGTTGTTATGCCAATGCGGCGCGCGCGTTCATAAATGCAGCAGGCTGTTATCAATCTTTCCGCCTCGCATTCCACAAGAGCCGAACGAATAGCTGGGCGAGTTTTGCACCCCGCCTTCGCGGTGATTGCGATCGTTTGTTATCGGCCCCGGTCACATTCGTTCCGAGATCTGGTGCATCAATCCGGCCAGATGCTCAGGGTGCGAGAAGAACGGTGAATGAGAACTGTCGATGGTCAGGCACATACCGGCGTCTGCGCATCCAGCCATTTCGGCCTGATACTCGGTCGGCACTGTACGGTCATCAGTCGTTCGGATGTATCCTTTTGGGACGCTGGCGAAGTTTTTGCCTGTATCTAATGGTGTCGCTTGCGGCGCGATAGCTTGGGGGCATAAGCGACCAAACGCGTAGGCCACAACCTCATGCGGGCAGTCATGATAAAACAGATCATGAACCCGATCCGGTACAACCGTATACGATAGACCATCAGAAGATTTTTCGACGGCATCACCTATCAGCTGGCGAGGCGCGCGTTTACGCATTTCAATCATGGAAAGCCCGGATTGCGGGACATATGCGCTGAGATAAATTACACCCCGCATGGCATCCGGATCAGCCTCGGCAGCAGCGCTGACGGGATAACCGCCCCAGGAGTGTGCCACGATGATCGATTGTGGTGTTGAGGCTTTCAAAATTGAATCCCGGCACGACTCGAGGGTCACATCCTGAATTGGAGTTGGGTCCGAACCATGGCTTGGCATATCGATAGCGCGGGCAGAATGCCCGAATGTGGTCAATTCCGGAATCAGGTCACGCCAGCACCAGGCACCGTGGCATGACCCGTGGACTAGTAAGAAGTCCGCCAACTGTTTCTCCCTCAGATATGGCCGATCTCGATCAGGAAATTGCCAAGCAATTCGGCATATTCCTGCGGGCGCTCGACACATGGCAGATGACCCGCCCGTCGGATCAGTGCAAAGCGCGAGCCAGGTATAAGATCAACCGTTTCACGTACCAGATCGGGCGGAGTCGAACCGTCCTCGCTGCCAGCAATTCCCAATGTGGGCAGCCGCAGTCCGCTGGTGGGCGTATAGAAATCTGTGCCCGAAATCGCGGCACAACACCCCAGATATCCCTCAACTGGTTGCCGAACCATCATGTTTCGCCACAAGGGTATCTCAGGGCCGGACTGGAAGTGTTTCGAGAACCAACGCTCCATTGTGGCGTCAGCAAGGGCTTCAATCCCACCAGCGCGAACGGCTGCCATACGGTCTTGCCAGATCTTAGGCGTCCCAATCTTGGCAGCGGTATTCGACAGCACCAGTGCGCGGATCTGGTCCATGCGCTTTACCGCCAATCCCTGCGCAATCATACCGCCGATGGACAGGCCGACAAACACGCAGTCTTTTACCTCGAGATGATCCAGCAGTTGTTCAGCATCTCGTATCAAGCTCCCCATTGAGTATGGGGCGGCCGGTTGGGACGATAATCCGTGTCCGCGTTTATCGAATCTGATGATCCGTAACCCTTTGGGTAGAAAAGGTATAATCGGGTCCCAAAGGCGCATGTCGGTACCCAGTGAATTGGCAAATACAATGGGGGCTCCGTCGACATCTCCGTCAATTCGATAGTGTAGACTTACGTCTTTCAGGTCAGCGATACGCATGCAATCGGTCCCCGTCTGTTCAGGGTGCCTAATAAAACAAACTCGATCAGATTTTGCACTGATCGCTTCCGATTGTCAGGTAAGGAATTCCAACGCTTGTTCAAATATCTGCGGATCTACATTCCCGCCCGAGGCCACGACGATCACGGTATCCCCCTCAATTTGATCTTTCCGAAACAGCGCTGACGCCAAAGACACCGCTCCACCTGGCTCCAACACTATCTTGAGGCGCAAAAAGGCGAGGGCCACGGCGTGCAGTGCCTCTTGTTCAGATACTGCAAGTCCGGGGCCGCAAAGCCGTTGAAGAATCGGAAAGGTAATTCGCCCCGGTTGCGGTGTCAGGATTGCGTCGCAGATGTTGCCGGATGAGGCATTGTTGCTCTGGATCGCGCCAACCTGCAGAGAGCGTTTAACATCGTCAAACCCCTCGGGCTCACATGGGCGCGCGCGTAGGCCGGGTGCATGATGTTCCAGAGCCAGTGCAATGCCAGAGGTCAACCCACCTCCGCCGCAACATACGAGGACATCGCCTTCGGTCACGTCAAGCTCGAGCGCCTGACGCGCCAACTCCAATCCCGTCGTACCTTGCCCTGCAATCACTTGCGGCTCATCATAGGGTCGGATCAGCGTCAAACCGCGCTCAGTAGCCAACGCTTCACCGATGTCTTCGCGGCTTTCGGTTGCACGGTCATAGAGGACCACTTCCCCCCCCAGCGCGCGGGTGTTTTCAATCTTCAGCTTCGGCGCATCCGACGGCATGACGATGACTGAAGATATCCCGTGTTGAGCTGCTGCATAGGCAACGCCTTGCGCGTGATTGCCCGAGGAATAGGCGATCACACCGCGGTTGCGCGCCGCGTCATCCAGCGCAGAGATTGCGGACCACGCGCCGCGAAACTTGAAACTACCGGTGTGTTGCAGGCATTCGGGTTTTACCAATACGCGGCGACCCGCGATTTCATCCAGAAAAGGTGATGACAGAAGCGGGGTCTCGCGCACGTGCCCTTTCAGCCTGTTGGCTGCGGCTTCGATCATGTCAATGTTGCTCATGTGGCATCCAATATTTGGTGGATTAGGTCGAGGGATTGCACTTCGTTCAGGAACGGAACATGACCACGGTCCGGTACTTCGGTTGAGATCAGTTTAGGGTGGCGCGCGTGCATTTCTTGTACTGTGGCAGTGCTCAGCAGGTCGGAATTCGCACCCCGGATAACGCCAGTCGGGATATCGTGCAACGCGTCGAACAAAGGCCAGAGGTCAGGAGCGGGCGTGTTTGCTGCCTGTTCGATCAGAGCGTTTCTCAGGGCAGGGTCATAGCGCAGGTCCAGTCCGGTATCGGTCTGGATGTATTGGTTCTCAACCTGCTGTCTCCAGATGTCCAAAGAGACACCTGGGAATTGCGAATCCATCATGACCCCAAGGGCGTGAGCCGCATCGTCGTAGGTTTTTGAGGTTGGGCGGTTGCCGACATAGCCCATGATCTTGGCAATACCACCGAGTTCGATCACCGGACCAACGTCGTTTAGGATCACACCTGCCAGACGGTCAGGATGGCTGGTGGCCAGCGCCATGGCGATCAGCCCCCCGCGCGAGGTGCCCAATAGTGCCACCTTACCCAAGCCCAGGTGATCCAGCAGTTCAACTGCATCCTGCCACTCGCGCAGGATGTTGTAATTCATGTAGTTCGCATCAAAATCAGACTTGCCGCGCCCGCGATAATCCATCGCAATCATACGAAGATCGCTCAGATGTGGCGCTAGAAACGAAAAGTCGCGGCAGTTCCGTGTCAAGCCTGCCAGGCAGAGCAGAGGTTGGCCCGTACCTGTATCTTCATAGTACAGGCGTTTGCCGTCCGACGTGGTGAAATACGCCATCAAAGCCCCGCCAATTGCGGGATCGTTGTCAGGTCAGACAGCACATGGGCAGGTTTCCAGGGCAGGCGGTCAATCGGTTCCCCTGCGCGATTCACCCAAGCGGTAACAAATCCATAGCCGCTTGCCCCAGCGGCGTCCCAGCCGTTTGAACTGACGAATAGCACTTCGTTACGCGCGCAGCCAAACCGGTTTTGCACGAGGTCATAGACGCTGGCATGGGGTTTGAAGACCCCGACGCTTTCAACCGACAACACGTCATCAAGCACATCTCCGATCCCAGCAGATTGAACCGCACCATCCAACATAGGAGGCGAACCGTTGGACAGGATGGCCGTCTGCATCCCGCCCGCTTTCAGTGTATTAAGCATCTCGGGGACCTCAGGATAGGCCTGCAACTCCCAATACAAATCCAGCAGGCGCTGCCGAAGGGTGGTATCCCCTTGCAGGCCAACCGCTTCCAACGCCCAATCCAGCCCATCTTGCGTGACGTCCCAAAAGTCACAATGCGCATCAGCGACAGCACGCAGCCAAGTGTATTGCAGTTGCTTCAGACGCCAGTGACTGGCCAATTCGGGCCATTTATCCGCCAGCGCCTCGAACCCCTGTTCCGCTGCGGCCTGCCGGGCAGCAGCAGCCACGTCAAACAGAGTGCCATACGCGTCGAATACACAAGTGGTGATAGCCATCCGATCCTCCCCTGATCGGGCGCAGGTAACCACAACCGGTTCCGGGGTTAAAGAGGGCAGGGTTTACAATGCCGTGTCAGCCTCTAGGCTGCGCCGTTCATTCCTTTCAGGCCGGAGGCCACCATGACCGCAATAAAAGATGGCGACACCGTTCGCATCCACTACACCGGAACTCTGTTGGACGGCAAAGTCTTCGACAGCTCCGAGGGGCGCGATCCGCTTGAGTTTGCGGTTGGTTCCGGGCAGATCATCCCCGGTCTGGATGCAGCCCTGCCGGGGATGGAGATTGGCGAGAAAAAGCGTGTCGAGATTGATTGCGTTGAAGCCTATGGTCCGATCAATCCGGGTATGCGGCAACAGATCCCGCGTGAAGGCATCCCGGATGACATTCCGCTGGAACCCGGTACGCAGTTGCAGATGCAAACCCCTGACGGTCAGGCGCTACCAGTGACTGTTGTCGAAGTAGACGAGGCGACAGTGACTCTGGATGCAAATCATCCATTGGCGGGGCAAGATCTGGTCTTTGACATCGAGATCGTTTCGATCAACTGATCCCGTTCAGATCAAAGGTCGGGGATATGTGACAACAGAGGCTCAACCGCATTGCGTACAGGCGGTTGGGTCAGAAACACAAAGGCAATCAGCAGCGATGTGAGTATTAGCAGGAACAGACGTGCACGTCCGCTTCCTGACTTGCGTTTCAACGCTGGCGAGCGCGCGTTACTCGCAAGGATTTGTTCAAGTTTGCTCATATCGTAATCCCTGCGGGGCAAAGATGGTCAAATCTTGGCGCCCGCAGGGAAAGATATGGTCACATGGCCTCGGGCTGAGGCATGCCAAGAATGTGATACCCGCCGTCGACACGGATGATCTCACCCGAGGTGAAGCTTCCCGCATCGGATGCCAGATAAACGGCAGTGCCGCCAACAGCCTCTAGCGTGGCATTCGAACGCATCGGCGCGTTCTGGTCGCAGAACTTGTAGGTCTTGCGCGCTCCGCCGATGGCGGCACCGGCCAGCGTCTTCATAGGGCCGGGTGAGATGGCGTTGACGCGGATGCCGTCGGGGCCTAGATCGTTTGCCAGATAACGGGTCGCAGATTCCAGCGCCGCTTTGGCGACGCCCATGACGTTGTAATTCGGCACCACCTTGTTCGAGCCCTGATAGGTCAGGGTCAGAAGCGTGCCGCCATTGTCCTTCATCAGGGGATAGGCGCGGCGCGCGACCTCGATAAACGAATAGGCCGACACATCCATTGAATGCTTGAAGTTTGCGCGTGTGGTGTTCAGGAAACGGCCCGTCAGTTCGTTCTTGTCCGAATAGGCGATAGCGTGGACGACAAAATCGATGGTCTGCCAGCGCTTTCCCAACTCGCCAAATGCGCGGTCTAGTGATGCGTCATCGGTGACATCCGCATCGACCATGAAGTCGCTGCCAAGGCTCTGGGCCAGAGGTTCCAGCCGCTTGCCGAACGCCTCGCCCTGATAGGTGAAAGCCAGTTCAGCGCCCGCCTCGTGCATGGCTTTGGCGATGCCCCATGCAATCGAGCGGTCATTTGCCACGCCCATGATCAGGCCGCGTTTACCCTTGAGAATATCCGACATCTTGTTCACCCGTTATACTTCGACAGAACCATGGATCCGTTGGTGCCGCCAAAGCCGAAGCTGTTGGTCATCACGCTGTCCAGGCCTGCGTTTTCAACTACTTGAGTTGCAATTTCACCGGGCAGGATGCCTTCGGCAAGTGTGTCGACATTGATCGACGGAGTAATGAAATCATGTTCCAGCATCAACAGGCAGAAGATCGCCTCAAGCGCGCCAGCCGCGCCCTGCGCGTGGCCGGTCATCGATTTGGTTGATGAAATCGGAGGTACGCTGCCTTCGCCAAAGATACGGCGCACGGCTTCGACTTCGCCTACATCGCCAACCGGGGTCGAGGTGCCGTGGGCGTTGATATAGCCGACCTTGCGGCCTTCGGGCACGGTCGACAGCGCCAGACGCATCGCGCGCTCGCCACCTTCTCCAGAAGGGGCCACCATATCGTGCCCATCCGATGTAGCGGCATAGCCGGTCACTTCGGCATAGATTTTCGCACCACGCGCAAGCGCATGTTCGAGGTCCTCAAGAACCACAATGCCGCCACCACCGGAAATTACGAATCCGTCGCGGTTTTGATCGAATGCGCGTGAGGCTCTGTTGGGCGTGTCGTTATATTTGGACGACATCGCACCCATCGCGTCGAACAGGCAGGACAGGGTCCAGTCCAGTTCTTCGCCGCCACCTGCGAACATCACGTCCTGCTTGCCCAGCATGATCTGTTCAGCCGCGTTGCCGATGCAGTGCAGCGACGTCGAGCAGGCAGAGGTAATCGAATAGTTGATGCCCTTGATCTTGAACGCGGTCGCAAGGTTCGCTGAAATCGTCGAGCACATGCATTTAGGCACTGCAAACGGGCCGATCCGTTTGGTCGCGCCGGTTTTCAGCACGGTTTGGTGTGCGGTCAGCATCGCGCTGGTCGAAGGTCCGCCCGAACCCGCGACCAGACCGGTGCGCGGATTGACGACCTGATCTTCGGTCAGCCCGGCATCAGCGATGGCCTGGCTCATCGCGATATGGGCATAAGCTGCGCCCGGTCCCATGAACCGCAGCGTGCGCTTGTCCACGTGATCAGCCACGTCGATTTTCAGCGATCCGGCGATCTGGCTGCGAAAGCCGTGTTCGACCATCTGTTCGTTGGCCTCAATGCCAGATTTGCCTGCTTTCAGCGAGGCAAGCACCTCTTCAGCGTTGTTCCCGATCGAGGACACAACCCCCAAACCGGTGACGACTACTCGACGCATGTGCGTACTCCTTGTTTCGGCCGGTCAGGCTCAGGCGTCTGACAGAACGACCTTCATGTCCTTGACGTCGTATATCAATTCGCCATCGGCTTCGACGATGCCATCTGCCACACCCATTGTCAGACGGCGCGTTTGGATCGCTTTTTTGAAATCAATTTTATAGGTCAGCATCTTCCGGTCCGGGCGTACCATCCCGGTAAGCTTGACCTCGCCGACGCCAACGGCCATGCCACGGCCTTGCCATCCGCGCCAACCGAGGTTGAAGCCGGTCAGTTGCCACAGACCGTCCAAGCCCAGACAGCCGGGCATGATCGGGTTGCCGGGGAAATGGCAGTCAAAGAACCAAAGGTCGGGTTTAATATCAAATTCGGCCAGTACATGGCCTTTGCCATGCGCACCACCATCGCCCGAGATATCGGTGATCCGGTCCATCATCAGCATCGGCGGGGCGGGCAACTGCGCGTTGCCAGGGCCAAAAAGCTCGCCGCGGGCGCATTTCAGCAGATCGTCCTTGTCAAAACTGCTTGGGAATTGGGCCATTCTGCCGCCTCTCCTGCCTGGGTCTGTTCGTTATATCTGGTCTCGTCTAGCACCCGTTTGCAAGGTCCTGCAAGACCAGCACGCCATATCATGCCGTGACACGTATACTTCTTGCGAATGAATTTCATTTGAAATTGCAGGTCGGGCGCACTTATATTAAGGGCAGCAAAACACAGGTATCGGATTCATGACACCTCAGAGCCGTGACATCGCTGCAAATTGGTTGGTTGACGCAGGTTTGCGCCCCACGCGCCAAAGGGTTGCTTTGGCCGAATTGCTTGTGGGTGACGGGTTGCATCGTCATGTGACCGCAGAAAGCCTGTTTGAATCCGCAAAAGCCAAAGGTGACGCGGTTTCGCTGGCGACCGTATACAACACATTACGCGCGTTCTGCGATGCCGGGGTTCTGCAGGAAATCACTGTGGACGGATCCAAAAGCTATTTCGACACCAATACGCACGACCATCCGCATTTCTATTGGGAAGACGAAAGCCGCCTAAGCGATGCGCCGTCAGACCAATTGGTGATTCAGCAATTGCCGGAAGCTCCTGAAGGCGTCGAAATCGCATCGGTCGATGTGGTGATCCGCTTGCGGAAGAAATAACCGCTAATCCTTTCGTAACAGCGTAACCAATGCATGTTCGGCCTGCGTGATCAGTGGATCAGTAGGCCCCGTGCCATGCCGCGCCAAAACGACGGATTCGGTTGCGTCCGGATCGATGATCGGCAGGCTTACCAGGCGGACCTGATCATAGCTGAAGCCGCTTTTAGGGCTGGTATAACTTATCCCGATACCTTCCCCATGAGCAGCCAGACTACGCGAAAGCTCGAGTGATTCCGCCCGGTGCGAGATTGTGGGATTCAGACCTTTGCGTCTGAAGAGCGCGAGCACATGCTGCGCGGACAGACCCTCTTTGGACAGAATCAATGGATGTGCCGCGAGCTCGGTTAGGGTCACCTGCTCGGCCCTCGCCAGTGTATGATCGGGTGAAAGCAGTGCATGTGGCGTGCTGTCGAACAGCTTCTTGCACAAAAAACCGGCGTCCATGCCCAGATCATACGTAAGCGCAAAATCATATCTGCCATCGATCAGGCCGGAAATCAGACCTTCGAACGTTTCAACCCCGTGTGTCAGGACGACATCGGGCAAGGCCTCTCGCAGATGGTGCAGAGACTGGGCCAGAAGAAAGGGGGCCAAATCGACGAAGCATCCCAGGCGCAATCGGTTCTCGCCGGTTAGCGGCTGTTTTGACTGTTCTAATAGGGCTGCTCGGTTCAACAAGGTTTCGGCTTCTTCGATAAACTTGCGGCCTTGCGGGGTTAATGCCATCGCGGCACCCCGCCTTCGGGCAAAGAGTGGATATCCCAAATGTGATTCGACCCGGGTCAGTGCATTGGACAAGGCGGGTTGCGAGACGTTCAGGCGCTGTGCTGCCGCAGACAGGCTGCCATGTCGACCAATGGCGCAGACATATTCGTATTGGCGGAGTGTAAGGTATAACATTAGGTTAATACCTTAATCGAAAGATATGATTTGAACAGAGGGCTCATTCATGCGCAGATCGGGCGACAAATCCAAGGAGACCGCGATGACTCACCCTCTTGTTTCCCAAGCCATGATTGACGACTTCCAGACGGATGGTGTTGTGTTGGTCAAAGGCCTGTTCGCCGATCACATTGAAACCCTGCGGGCCGGGGTTGCGGCAAACATGGATGAACCGGGTCCCTATGCGTCAGAGAACAAGAAAGACGGTGAGACCGGCCGTTTTTTTGACGACTATTGCAACTGGTCTCGTATCCCGCAGTTTCGTGAAGTGATCGAAACATCCCCTGCTGCCGAAGTTGCAGCCGACCTTATGCAATCACAATCCGTGCAGATGTTCCACGACCATGTACTGGTGAAGGAGCCCGGGACCTCAATGGCGACTCCGTGGCATCAGGATGGGCCCTACTATTTTGTCGATGGCCAACAAAATATAAGCTTCTGGTCACCGTTGGACCCGGTGAAACAAGCGACCTTGCGTTGCGTCGCCGGATCGCACCGCTGGGAAAAAGAAGTGCTGCCTACTCGTTGGGTCTCGGAGGAAGGGTTCTTTCCTGATAAGGGGCAATACATGCCGATCCCGGACCCGGATGCCGAGGGTATGAGGATTGTAGAGTTTGAAATGGAGCCCGGTGACGCCGTGGCCTTCAATTATCGCACTCTACACGGGGCCCGAGGCAATACGTCTGATAGTCGGCGCAGGGCCTTCTCGCTGCGGTTGGTTGGTGATGATGCGCGCTATGTTGAACGTCCGGGGCGGACATCGCCGCCATTTCCGGGGCATGACATGGTGCCGGGGCAACGGCTGCGCGAGGACTGGTTTCCGGTTCTGTTGCAGCGTTAGGACCTAGAACCACTGGCCCGATTCAATCAGGCCCAGATCCAGCAACTGGCGCGAATCCCACTCGAACGGAGTTGAATGGTTCCAGCAGAAGTCAGAGATATCGAACGTCGACCCGGCGTTCGTCTTCAACGCCTTGGCCGCACGGAAGGAGCAGATCGCGGCGGTCAGGTTGTTGTGCCAAGGGCAGGCGTAGGTGTTGTATTCCGCCTCGTTGAACGTGTGATCCGGCAGAAGCTTCAGATCGGATTTTGCTTTAAACAGCGAAATCCGATCGATCCGGCGCCGTTCATAGGGGATATGATCTTCGAACCGCCAGCGGAGGCCACCGGACATATCCAGCTGCCGCTCTAGCGGCTTGCCAGATGCATCATGCCGCGTGTGGGCGTAGTATCCGGTCTTGTCCAGCATTGCTTGATCAGGGGCCACGCCGTTGGGAAAGACCGTAAGATCGTTCGCATACAGATCGACCACATGGGTCAACATCGCCTGACGCCGCTCTTCTGAATGGAAGGCGAGCAATTCGCCAACCGAGCGGGTCTCGCAGAACGGATAGAACAGGTATTCGGCGTTGTAGCAGTAGTATATCCAGACGCCTTGCGTGGCTTGAATGATCCGGTTTACGGCGTCAAAAACGACTGTTCTGGGCGCGCATGTCATCACAACCCGGTAGACTCTCTCGCTCAGATCATCGTCGATCGCAAATTCCTGTGGCAGGAACGCGATCACCGATTTGAACCCCAGTTTTAGGTGGTGATGCAGCGTGCTTTCCAATTCGACTTCATCTTCGGCGAAGATCAACGCTATGGGGCCCTTGTTCAGGGCCTCACCGCCGGATTTCAGAAGGTGATCAAGGGAATCATACTGCATCGTTGGCTTTGTTTCCGCCTCGCTGGAAATTCCCGCCAAATTCGGGTAATTGCGCCAGCATTGCAAGCGGCGTTCGATACGTATAGACGACGCCGATCCAGCGACTGCAAAGGCCAACCCATGTCTGAACCGAAAAAGCTGTTTATCAAGACCTATGGCTGTCAGATGAACGTCTATGACAGTGAGCGCATGGCCGAAGCGCTGGGCGGGCAGGGGTATGTCGAGACCAAATCGGCCGATGATGCGGATATGATCCTTCTCAATACTTGCCACATTCGTGAAAAAGCAGCTGAGAAAGTCTATTCCGAACTGGGCCGGTTCAAGGGGCTGAAAGCAGACAAGCCGGAATTGAAGATTGGTGTCGCTGGCTGCGTAGCCCAGGCCGAGGGCGAAGAGATTATGCGCCGTCAGCCTCTGGTCGATCTGGTGGTGGGTCCGCAAAGCTATCACCGCCTGCCTGAGATGGAGGCGAAGACGCGCGCGGGTGAAAAGGCGCTGGATACCGATTTCCCCGAAGAAGACAAATTCGAAAAGCTCAAGAACCGTCCCAAAGCGAAGCGTGGCCCGACTGCTTTTCTGACCGTGCAGGAAGGCTGTGATAAATTCTGTGCATTCTGCGTGGTGCCCTATACCCGCGGGGCCGAGGTCAGCAGGCCTGCAGACCGCATTATTCGTGAGGCGCAGGATCTGGTCGAACGCGGCGTGCGCGAGATCACGTTGCTGGGGCAGAACGTAAATGCCTATCACGGGGCTGGGCCGAATGGGGACATGACCCTTGCCGGTCTGATCTGGGAGTTGAACAAGGTCGATGGGCTGGAGCGCATCCGCTTTACCACCTCGCACCCGAACGACATGGACGATGCGCTGATCGAGGCGCATGGGACCTGCGAAAAACTGATGCCTTATCTGCACCTGCCGGTGCAGTCGGGATCGGACAAAATCCTGAAACGCATGAACCGCAGTCACACGGCTGAAAGCTATCTGCGGCTAATCGAACGCATCCGCGAAGCCCGGCCCGATATTCTAATGTCCGGCGATTTCATCGTAGGCTTCCCCGAAGAGACAGATGAGGATTTTCAGGCTACTCTGGATTTGGTGGAAGAGGTCAAATACGGCTACGCGTATTCATTCAAGTATTCTACCCGCCCCGGTACGCCTGCGGCAGAACGGCCACAGGTCGATGCCGAAGTGGCAGACGAGCGTCTGCAACGGTTACAAGCCTTGATTACACGTCATCAGCGAGTGATTCAGGATTCCATGGTTGGCAAAACAGTCAGTGTCCTGTTTGAAAAATCTGGGCGTCAACCGGGCCAGATGGTTGGAAAATCCGAGTATCTTCACGCGGTTCACGTTTCGGATGCAGATGTGGCACGTGGAGATTTACGTAAGGTAAGGATCAAATCCTCTGGCGCGAACTCGCTAGGCGGCGAAGTGATTTAATCCAATATACGTATGCTGCAAGGGTTCCTTCCGACCAAATTTAACCCTTGATTTATGACTTGGAACTATGCTCCGAGAGAGGCCAGATTTCTCGGGTGTGGGTTTTGCGGCCTACGAAACTTTTGACCCGAAGAGGCAAGCCATGATGGCGGAGGGTGCGAGTAGTGAGTTGGATATGTTTTCCAAAATCGAAGATGTCCCGCGGTTTGACGGCCCTCTTATTGATGTTATCTTGCGCTGCTCCGACTTTGGCTGGGGATGTGACCGGGGAAGTCACTGAACCTGACGTGATTTCGTCCGAACGATATGCCAGCGATATCCGGGCGTTTTATCTGGGGGTGAGCGCCAGTCGTGCAACGGGTGGTTCCGATGAGTTTGGCTTGCAGGTCAATGGCGGCTCAGTTTTCGGGATCGGAGAGGTCAGTACTGACGGCAACTTTGCCGGGTTTCGCGGGGGTTGGCGCGGGATTTTGCCTGCGAGAGGCGGGCGCGACTATGTCTATGGTCTGGAAGTCGGCTACGACTTTGGCACTCTGGACGGCAGCACGTCGGGACAGATCGGCGGAACACCCGTCAGCGGCAGATCTGCAATTTCCGATGTATTCTCGATCCGCCTTCGAAATGGACTTACAAACCGCAGCAAGAGTGTCCTTTACTTCGTTACAGTGGGCTATGTGCGTGGTGATATCACAACGTCGGCTTCTGTGACCGAAGTGGGTGGGACTACCCGCTTTGAAGACGTTGATCGACGTCAGGGTTTTTCTGCCAGCCTGGGTGCCGAGCATAAACTGAATGACGATTGGTCGATCACTGGTGAGCTCGAATATCTGCAGTTCGAATCAAAAACCGTGGAACTGGGCCCTTCTTTCAGCACCAAATCGACGCCAAGCTACCGCGGATTGCGGATCGGATTGAATTATACATTCTGAACCATTCGCAAAAACTGATATTTTATGCGCAACAACGCCGTTGATCGGCGCATTTGTCATCCCGTTTGCAAAAAACGAAACTGCGCCTTGCGTCCACCTCAAGATGTTGTCTACGCTCGGGGTGAAACGCCAAGACAGGAGAACGGATTGGCCATCGGTGCCCTGACCCCACCGCAAGAAGATATGCCCCAGCGTGAGGCGCTTGTTGAGTTCCCAGACAACAGACTACTAATCGATTTGTGCGGCGAATATGACCGTAACCTGACCGATATCGAGCAAAAGCTTTCGGTGCAGATCGTGCGGCGTGGAAATCAGTTGGTCGTGCTGGGTGATGAAGAATCGCAAAAGCAGGCGATTGAAGTGCTGCAGGCGCTCTACACTCGGCTTGAAGGTGGGCGAGATGTCGAAGCAGCAGATGTCGACCGAGAGTTGCGCATGGGCAATTCCGAGGCCGGAACCGGCACGCGGGATGGTGACCAGCTTGAGATGTTCAAAGGCGGAACGGTCGAAATCAAAACGCGTAAGAAGCTGGTTGAGCCGCGGACAGACGCCCAGAAGGCATATGTTCAGTCGCTCTTCAACAATGAGCTGGCCTTTGGAATCGGCCCTGCAGGTACGGGTAAAACTTATCTGGCTGTTGCTGTGGGTGTGTCGATGTTCATCGGAGGCCATGTGGACCGGATCATTCTCAGCCGCCCAGCGGTAGAGGCCGGCGAAAAGCTGGGTTACCTGCCCGGTGACATGAAGGATAAAGTCGATCCCTACATGCAGCCGCTTTATGATGCGCTGAATGATTTCCTCCCGGGCAAGCAGCTGGCTAAGCTGATCGAAGAAAAGCGGATCGAAATCGCGCCTCTGGCGTTTATGCGTGGGCGGACGCTGGCGAATGCCTTTGTCGTGCTGGACGAGGCGCAAAATGCCACCACCATGCAAATGAAAATGTTCCTGACCAGACTTGGCGAAGGCAGCCGCATGGTGATCACCGGAGACCGGTCACAGGTCGATTTGCCGCGCGGTGTGCAATCGGGTTTGGCGGATGCGGAAAGACTGCTGAAGACGATCCCGAATATCAGTTTTAATTATTTCACGTCGAAAGATGTCGTGCGCCACCCGCTTGTCGCCGCCATTATTGAGGCGTATGAGGCCGACACGGGCCGCGAAACGGGGTGAAACCCAAGGTTCCGAAGGGTTTTGGAGCCTTGGAGAGCCGGTATGATTCTGGATGTAACGATCGAAGACGAGCGCTGGCGGGAATTGCAGCCTTTGGCGCAACGTGCACTCATTGAAGTTCTTGATTATTGCGGTCTCAAATCGGATCTCTGCGAAATCAGCTTGTTGGGTTGTAACGATGAACGTATCGCAGTTCTGAATGCCGAATTCCGGGAAAAACTGAAGCCGACAAATGTTCTAAGCTGGCCTGCCGAAGATTTGTCCCCTGATCAGCCTGGGGGCATACCAATGTTGCCCGAGCCCGATTTCACTGGGGAAATCGCATTGGGAGACATTGCGATTTCATATGACACCTGCGCGCGTGAGGCCATCGCAGCGGGTAAATCAATGGAAGATCATGTGACCCACTTGATAATTCACGGCACGTTACATTTGTTAGGATACGATCACATTCGTGACCTCGACGCCACTTTGATGGAACGGGTTGAGATCGAAATACTTGGCAAACTGGGTATAGATAACCCATATAATGTATGACAGGGGCAGCTTTGCCCGATCATTTGGAACAGGATAATGGGCGATACAGACGGCAGTTCTAGGGCAGCGCAAGGCGCGCATTCACAGAACAGCAACACGGATAGCGATGAAAAAGGCGGGCTTTTATCCCGGATATTCGACGCATTTTCACCTCCGGGCGATGAAGCCAGTCAGGTGAACGGGGCTAAGGTCACGGATTCACAACCGAGGGGTATGATCAACCTGCGCAGAATGCGGGTCGAAGATGTCGCGATACCCACGGCCGAGATTATCTCGGTTCCCTCGACAACACCCAAGGACGAGTTGGCGCAAATTTTTCGCGATAGTGGATTATCGCGAATCCCTGTCTACGAGGGAACGCTCGATACGCCACTGGGCTTTGTCCACCTCAAGGATTTCGCGCTGACCCATGGATTTAATGGCAACTCGTCCGAGTTTGATTTGACGTCAATGCTAAGGACCTTGCTGTTCGTTCCGCCCTCGATGCCGATTGGCGTACTTTTAACCAAGATGCAAACTGAACGCCGTCATATGGCGCTGGTCATTGACGAATACGGTGGTGTCGACGGCCTGCTGACCATCGAAGACCTAATCGAACAGGTTGTGGGCGAAATTGCCGACGAACATGACGCCGATGAGGATCAGCTTTGGATACAAGAAAAACCCGGCTGCTACGTGGTTCAAGCTCGGGTTCCGCTTGAAGATTTCGAAGCCGAAATTGGTCGTTCATTGACCAGCCACGAAGATGTGGACGAAGAAGAGATCGACACTTTGGGCGGTTTGGTCTTCATGCTATCCGGGCGCGTCCCGGCGCGTGGTGAGGTGGTATGCCACCCCGAAGGGCCTGAATTCGAAGTTCTTGACGCAGACCCACGCCGCATAAAGCGGTTGCGCGTCATGTTGCCGGATATCGCTGCATGAATCCTGCCCAGGGGTGGCCCTATTGGTTGCGGTTGCTGCTAGCGGCATCCTTGGGAATCGTGGCTGCTTGTGGGCTTGCCCCGTTGGGTTATTGGCCAGCGGCATTGGTGGCGCTGATCCTGCTTACTCCATTGTACTTGAACTCTGAAACATCCCGCCGCGCGGCTTTGCTGGGATGGGTGTTCGCCACCGGGTATTTTGCCCATGCGCTAAACTGGATCATCGAACCATTCATGGTTGACGCAGAACGCCATGCCTGGATGGCACCCTTTGCACTGATCTTCTTGTCAGGCGGGTTGGCATTGTTCTGGGCGCTGGCCTTTGGAGTTGCAAAACGCATCGGTGGATCGCCGATCGTGCAGGGTATGCTACTGGCTTTGACGCTCTCTCTGGCCGAGTTTGCGCGGGGTTACATACTAACAGGGTTTCCTTGGGCGGGTATTGCCCAGATCTGGGTGGATACGCCTTTTTCTCAGCTCCTGTCGCTGGTAGGACCTTATGGCTTGGGCGCGCTGACGCTGATTGCGACTTTGCCACTCGGTGCAGCCATCGCCAGTGATCGGACTCCACGCGGTCTGGGGATGCCAATCTTTGTGCCTGCGGGGTGCGCTGTATTGGCTCTGGCTTACGCCGCGAACCGGCCGTCGGTTGAATACACCGGCCGTATCGTGCGGCTGATACAGCCTAATGCTCCACAGCACCAAAAGTGGGACCCGGAATATGCACCCCTGTTTTTTGCCCGCCAACTTGAATTCACGTTAGCCGAGCCCAGGCCAGATCTGATTGTCTGGCCAGAAACTTCGGTTCCGGCGTGGCTTGGCAGTGCGCAGCCCTATCTTTCAGCAATTGGTGAAGCGGCGCAGGGTACGCCTGTTTTTCTAGGTATTCAGCGTGCTGCCGGACGGCAGATCTATAACTCGATGATCTATTTGAATGGAGATGGTCAACAGGCAGGGCTCTATGACAAACACCACCTGGCCCCATTCGGAGAATATGTGCCCTTTGGTGAATTGATGGCGCGGTTTGGAATTCACGGAATGGCGGCAACCATGGGAAGTGGTTTCAGCGCTGGGCCGGGCGCTGCCCTGATGGATGCAGGAGGGCTTGGGAAAGCTCTGCCGCTGATCTGTTATGAGGCCGTATTCACACAAGATGTTCTGTCCGCGCCGGGCCGGGCAGATTTTCTGTTGCAGATCACTAACGATGCGTGGTTCGGGACTCGCTCCGGTCCGTATCAGCATCTTGCACAGGCACAGATGCGCGCTATCGAGCAGGGTCTGCCGATGTTGCGCTCGGCCAATACCGGTGTTTCTGCGATGATTGACCCTTTGGGGCGAATTACTGACGCGTTGGCGCTTGGGCAGGCCGGGTTTATCGACGCCGAATTGCCGCAGCCCCAAGCCGCGACGATATATTCCCGGATCGGGGACAAACCGGTGTTTTTCCTTCTATTAGCAGCTTGGGCGTTGCTCTGGCGTCATACCAGTAGGTTCAACGGTCAAATACCGATTGACCCTACCTGACTGCGCGCGTATTCGGTCAATTGCCCTTCACAACGGCTTCCTGACGTGATGGGAAAATCTTATTGGAGCACATTTATGTCCCGACAGAATTACACTTTTACTTCGGAGTCCGTATCCGAAGGACACCCTGATAAAGTCTGCGATCGTATTTCCGATGCGGTGCTAGACGCCTTCCTGCGTGAAGAGCCCGAAGCCCGCGTTGCGTGCGAAACTTTTGCCACAACGGACCGTGTGGTCATCGGTGGCGAAGTGGGGCTGTCGGATCAGGACAAGCTCCACGATTACATGGCGCATATCGATGATATTGCGCGCGCCTGCATCAAAGATATCGGATACGAGCAGGACAAGTTTCACCACGAAACCGTCGAGGTAACCAACCTGCTGCACGAACAGTCGGCTCATATTGCGCAGGGTGTCGACGCCGCTGACAATAAGGACGAGGGCGCGGGCGATCAGGGTATCATGTTCGGGTACGCCACGACCGAGACACCCGCACTGATGCCAGCTCCGATCCAGTATTCGCATGCAATCCTTCGCCGACTGGCCGAAGTTCGTAAGAACGGAACCGAGCCCGCACTGGGTCCGGACGCGAAATCGCAGCTGTCGGTCATCTACCGGGATGGCAATCCAGTTGGTGTCAGCTCAATCGTGCTGTCCACTCAGCATCTGGATGAGGCGCTGACCTCGGATGATATCCGCCAGATTGTCGAACCCTATATTCGCAAAACCCTGCCCGATGGCTGGCTGACCGCCGAGACCGAGTGGCATGTGAATCCCACTGGCAAGTTCGTGATCGGCGGCCCCGATGGCGATGCGGGTCTGACCGGGCGCAAGATCATCGTGGACACCTATGGCGGTGCTGCTCCGCACGGGGGCGGTGCGTTCTCTGGCAAGGACCCGACCAAGGTGGACCGCTCGGCTGCGTATGCCGCACGCTACCTTGCCAAGAACGTGGTAGCGGCAGGAATGGCGGAACGCTGCACCATTCAGTTGAGCTATGCGATTGGCGTCTCCAAACCCCTGTCGATCTATGCCGACACACATGGGACAGGCCAGATCGCTGACGCGGTTATCGAGAATGCTGTCGGTCAAGTCATGGACCTGACACCGCGCGGCATTCGCGAGCATCTGCAACTGAACAAGCCGATCTATCAGCGTACTGCAGCCTATGGCCATTTCGGACGCGAACCCGATGCAGATGGCGGATTCAGCTGGGAGCGTACCGATTTGGCCGACGCTCTTAGGCAGGCTGTCTGAGCGACATTCACCTATTCAATAAATACGCCGGAGGTGTGGGGGCCAGCCCCCAACCTCCACCCTTGCCTCAGGCACGAGTCAGCAGTATGGGCACGGGCATGAGCAACCAGACCCCACTGCGCCCCCGCAGGAACTTTTATGGCCGCTTCAAAGGCAAGACCTTGAAGCCCAGCCAAAAGACTTATCTGTCAGAAGATCTGGCCGCCCTGTCTCCAGGTGCGGTAGATTGGGAAACCAACCCAGAACGCACCGCTTTGGACCTAGAGGGCCTGTTCGGTGGCAAGCCTGTCTGGCTCGAAGTCGGATTTGGCGGTGGCGAGCATTTGGTGCATCAGGCGCAAAACAATCCCGGTATTGGCATTATCGGAGCAGAGCCTTACATCAATGGTGTCGCAATGTTGTTGGGCAAAATTCGTCAGGCTGGTGCCGAAAACCTCGCCGTGCACCCCGGCGATGTGCGGGATCTGTTTGATGTGCTGCCCGAGGCCAGCATCTCGCGCGCGTTCCTGCTCTATCCTGATCCGTGGCCGAAAACACGTCATCATCGGCGCAGGTTCGTGACCCCTGAGCATCTGGAACCTCTCGCGCGTGCCTTGAAGCCGGGTTCGATTTTTCGCGTTGCCACCGATATCCCCGACTATGTGCGCCAGACTCTTGAAGAGGTACCGCGTGCCGGTTTTGAGTGGCTCGCCGAGCGCCCCGCCGACTGGCGCGAGCCTTGGGATGACTGGATTTCCACCCGCTACGAACAAAAAGCCCTACGCGAGGGGCGTACCCCGCATTATCTGACCTTCCGACGCAAAGACTGATTGCCGCTGGACCAACCGGCCCCAATTCGCTAATCGGCCTGAGGACCGATAGCGAAAACAGGAGCCCCCATGTCCGGACACGGCACGCCCATCCCGATGACGTCGCATCCATGCGGCCCGCTGACCGGCACGGCAGAGGTGCCTGGCGACAAATCAATCTCGCACCGGTCCCTGATCCTGGGGGCGATGGCTGTTGGCGAAACCAGGATTTCGGGCCTGCTTGAGGGCGAGGATGTGCTGGACACGGCCAAGGCCATGCGGGCCTTCGGGGCCGAAGTTACGGATCACGGAGGCGGCGAATGGTCGGTGCACGGCGTAGGCGTAGGCGGCTTTGCGGAACCCGATCAGGTGATCGATTGCGGGAACTCGGGCACCGGTGTGCGCCTGATTATGGGAGCGATGGCAACCTCTCCGATAACGGCGACCTTTACCGGGGATGCCAGCCTGAACAAACGTCCGATGGCCCGGGTCACCGATCCTCTGGCGCTGTTTGGTACGCAATCTGTCGGTCGTAATGGTGGACGCCTGCCGATGACCATCGTCGGCGCTGCGGACCCCATCCCGGTTCGTTACGAGGTGCCTGTGCCATCGGCTCAGGTGAAATCCGCTGTTCTGCTGGCAGGGCTGAATGCCCCCGGCAAGACCGTGGTAATCGAGAAAGAGGCAACCCGTGATCATTCCGAACGGATGCTGGCCGGGTTCGGCGCAGAAATCACCGTCGAGGATACCGACGAGGGTCGAGTGATTACCCTGACCGGGCGTCCAGAATTGAAGCCGCAGGTCATTGCGGTGCCGCGTGACCCATCTAGCGCAGCCTTCCCGGTATGTGCCGCACTGATTACCCCCGGATCGGATGTTTTGGTGCCAGGCATCGGATTAAACCCCACGCGTGCAGGTTTGTTTACAACGCTACGCGAGATGGGTGCGGATCTGACCTATGAGAACGAGCGCGAAGAGGGTGGTGAGCCCGTTGCAGATCTGCGGGCAAAATACTCGCCGAATATGAAGGGAATTTCCGTCCCACCAGAACGCGCTGCCTCGATGATTGACGAATACCCTGTGCTGTCCGTTGTTGCCGCCAATGCAACCGGCACAATGATGATGGGCGGCGTCAAAGAGTTACGCGTCAAGGAAAGTGACCGGATCGATGCAATGGCGCGTGGCCTGCGCGCAAATGGCGTGACGGTAGACGAGGGTGACGATTGGTGGTCAGTCGAGGGCCTAGGCATTGGTGGTGTTCCCGGCGGCGGCATTTGTGAGAGTTTCCTCGATCACCGCATTGCCATGTCCTTCATGGTGATGGGTATGGGCGCGAAAAAGGCGGTTTCGGTAGATGATGGTGGTCCGATTGCAACTTCGTTCCCGATCTTTGAGCCGTTGATGACGGGTTTGGGTGCCAAGCTGCTTCGCGACAACCGGCCCGTCTGATGCTCGAGCAGCGGTATACGGTTGCGATCGACGGCCCTGCTGCGGCAGGTAAGGGCACGATCTCGAAGGCGGTAGCCGCGCATTTCGGGTTTGCCCATCTGGATACTGGATTGCTTTACCGAGCGGTTGGACGACGCATGCTGCAAGGGGAAGAGCCTGTTACGGCGGCGCAATCTCTAACCGCAGAAGAGTTGGGTCAGGGTGACCTTCGTACGGCCGAGATCGCAAAGGCGGCCTCAAAAGTGGCTGTTATACCCGAGGTTCGCAGCGCACTGGTTGATTTCCAACGTGCCTTTGCGCGACGTGTCGGAGGCGCAGTTCTTGACGGGCGTGATATTGGAACCGTTATTTGTCGGGACGCCGAGGTCAAACTGTTCGTCACGGCCAGTGCCGAAGTGCGCGCGGAACGGCGATATCTGGAGCTTGCAGCCAAAGGCGATGATGTCTCGCGCGAACAGGTGCTGGCAGACGTCAAAGAACGCGATGCCCGTGACGCTGAACGCAGCACTGCACCGATGAAGCCCGCAGTTGATGCTGTGCTGCTGGATACCTCGGACCTGAGTGTCGATGCTGCACTGGCCCGTGCGATCGAAGTCATCGAAATGACCCTGCCTAAAGCATAATCGCCTTCAGGCAGGGCCAATTCCTTACAGCTCGCCTACAGCGATGCTTTTGATGTTGGCCCACTGATCATCAGCGGTTTTTGCTGTCCCCGTGACGTCTTTCAGGAAAGATGCACGGGTGTCTGCGTTCAGGAACAAGAACAGCTTTCCGTCGGCAACCAGATATTGATCCGGGTCGCCGTCAAATTTCTTTCCGACCGAAACACCGAATGAGCAATATCCGCCGTGTTGAGGCAAGTATGCTGCTGGGTTGGCCTCAAACGCTTCAAGGTTTGCAGCACTGGTGAAATAGTAGGACGCGCCGTCATAGGTCGCTGTATGGGTTGCAAAACCCTCGACCGGATTGCCGTCATTCACCAAGGCCACCAGATCTACACCATGTACCGCCAATGGAGCGCCAGCAGCAGAGATACCCTTTGAGACGTTTATTTCATCCGCAGCAAATGCAGGGGCAGTAAGGGCAAGTGTCATCGCAAGGGCCGTAAGGGCAAGAGATTTCATTTGGTTATTCCTTTCCATTTGGTTCCTGGCCGCAACAGTCGTCGGCCGATGGGGTGAAAATAGGAAAGGCTTTTCGGACGTGTAATCGCCGATAGAACGCAAAGTATTGCAGATCGTCCTAACCGATGCATGATGTGTGATAAGTGTTCACAGAGCTTTGTTTGGTTCGTCAGAGCTGAACGTCATATTGTCGTTTCTATATCTATAGGAGGCGCCACATGATCCGAATAGTTCTGTTTCTGGTGTTAACAGCCACAGGCATGGCTGCTCAGGAAGCTGAAACCCCGTCTCCGATCAATGAACCCCCGATGACCTACGAACGTCTGGGTAAAATCCTGTTTGCACTGGATCCCGAGGCGCAACCACACGGGCCTGGTTTTGAGCTGATGATCTCAGAGACGCGTGTATTTGTTGTGACGGATACCAATGCGGATCGTATGCGCGTGATGGTTCCGATCCGATCTGCAGACAGTCTGAGTCAGGCCGACATGCAACGGATGATGCAGGCCAATTTCGATACGGCATTGGATGCGCGATATGCGATCGCGAACGGTAGGGTTTGGGCGGTGTTCTTGCACCCGCTTTTGTCGCTGGAAAGGGATCAATTGATTTCGGGTATCGCGCAAACTGTGAACATCGCACAAACATATGGCACCCTCTATTCCAGCGGAGGAGCACAGTTTGGCGGCGGCGACAGCGGTGAGTTGCAGCAAGAGCTGTTCAAGGAACTGTTAAAAAAGGGCGAGGAAATCTAATTTCCGACTGTACGGCCCAAAGAACGTCTTGCTAAAAGGTTTATGTTATATGATATCGTAACACAGGCTTGAAAGATGGAGTTTCTGTGTGTCTGCGCGTTACGATGTAAAACGAGGTGTGATCCCTGCCAACGCCGGTAGGGCGATCAAAGGCAATTCAGGCCGTAATTTGCGGACTCAGCTCAAACGTCGTAGGCGGCGGGGCTCGCCGATGCAGGCCTATGACGCATTACCGCAAGGCCTTAGGCAGTGGCTGGCGTCTGCCTGTTTGCCATGGAGTCCGGCCTCGGCTCTCAAAATCTGGGACCAAGCTGGGGGTTCGGCAAATCCCATGGCCGCTATTCTGCGGCTTGACGCCATTGAGCGATCCATGTTGCAGCAAGATGCGTTGATCTGGGGCACGCCGGGCAAGCAATCAAGCGCTGATCCCGCCGCATAAGCCAGCGTTTGTTGGCTTTGCACTTGCGCAAGCATTGGAATCCGCCTATACGCGCGCTGTCGATACAAGGGCGGTCAACGTCCGGATGACGTTTCTGAGCAGGGCCGGGTAACCTCGGCCCTTTGTGTTTGTTTGCTCAGGGGCGCACCGGATCACGCCTGAAGACATCATGAAACAAGACCGGCGGAGACAACCGCTCGGCCAGCAAAAACGTACTGTAAAGGAAAACAACGCCACATGGCTAACGCATCCATGGAGGAATTCGAAGCCCTCCTGAATGAAAGCTTCGAAATGGACACACCCGAAGAGGGTTCTGTTGTCAAAGGCAAGGTTCTGGCGATCGAAGCCGGCCAAGCCATCATCGACGTAGGCTACAAAATGGAAGGCCGCGTTGATCTGAAAGAATTCGCAAATCCCGGCGAAGCCCCTGAAATCGCTGTTGGTGACGAGGTCGAAGTTTACCTGCGCGCCGCAGAAAACGCCCGCGGCGAAGCCGTCATCTCGCGCGAGATGGCCCGCCGTGAAGAGGCATGGGATCGTCTGGAAAAAGCATATGCCGACGACCAGCGCGTCGAAGGTGCAATCTTTGGTCGCGTCAAAGGTGGCTTCACCGTCGATCTGGGTGGCGCAGTCGCGTTCCTGCCCGGCTCGCAGGTTGACGTTCGCCCCGTGCGCGACGCTGGCCCGCTGATGGGTCTGAAGCAACCGTTCCAGATCCTGAAAATGGACCGTCGCCGTGGCAACATCGTTGTTTCGCGTCGCGCAATCCTGGAAGAATCGCGTGCCGAACAGCGTGCCGAAGTTATCGGCAACCTGTCCGAAGGTCAGACCGTCGAGGGTGTTGTCAAAAACATCACCGAATACGGTGCATTTGTTGACCTGGGCGGCGTTGACGGCCTGCTGCACGTCACCGACATGGCATGGCGTCGTGTGAACCACCCGTCCGAGATCCTGACGATCGGCGAAACCATCAAGGTTCAGGTCATCAAGATCAACAAAGAGACCCACCGCATCAGCCTGGGCATGAAGCAGCTGCAGGAAGATCCGTGGGATCTGGTTGCTGCCAAGTACCCGCTGGGCTCGGTCCATCAGGGTCGCGTCACCAACATCACCGACTACGGCGCGTTCGTCGAACTGGAAGCTGGTGTCGAAGGTCTGGTGCACGTGTCCGAGATGTCCTGGACCAAGAAAAACGTCCACCCCGGCAAGATCGTTTCGACCAGCCAGGAAGTCGACGTCATGGTTCTGGAAATCGACGGCGCCAAGCGTCGCGTGTCTCTGGGCCTGAAACAGACTCAGCGCAATCCATGGGAAGTGTTTGCAGAAACACACCCCGAGGGCACCGAGGTTGAGGGCGAAGTCAAGAACATCACCGAATTCGGTCTGTTCATTGGCCTCGAAGGCGACATCGACGGCATGGTTCACCTGTCGGACCTGTCCTGGGACGAGCGTGGCGAGGATGCGATCCAGAACTACCGCAAGGGCGACATGGTTTCGGCCGTTGTCTCGGAAGTTGACGTCGAAAAAGAGCGTATCTCGCTGTCGATCAAAGCCCTGGGCGGTGACAAGTTCGCCGAAGCCGTGGGCGGCGTGAAGCGTGGCTCGATCGTAACCGTCGAAGTGACCGCGATTGAAGATGGCGGCATCGAGGTGGAATACGAAGGCATGAAATCCTTCATCCGCCGTTCAGACCTGAGCCGTGACCGCGCCGAACAGCGCCCCGAGCGTTTCTCGGTCGGTGACAAGGTCGACGTCCGCGTCACCAACGTCGACAGCAAGACCCGCCGTCTGGGCCTGTCGATTAAGGCACGCGAAATCGCCGAAGAGAAAGAAGCCGTGGAACAGTACGGTTCTTCCGACTCTGGCGCATCGCTGGGCGATATCCTGGGTGCAGCGCTGAAGTCCGGCGACTGATTCAGGGCGAAAGCCTAACCAAGAATTTCGGCCCCGTGCGCATGCGCGGGGCCGTTTTTGTTGCGAATCAATATGTTCCAATTATCCGGGTTTTTTCCCGTCATGTTCGCTCAATAGGTGTAGAAAACGAGCTTGTGCGCTAATATTCGCGTTAGAATGTGGCAAAATAAGTCCAATCGATGCAGAGTATGCGTTCCCCCAAACCGGGTTTTTTCCTATACTGTCAAATCAGTAGGCCAGACATACCGGACGCCTGGGAGGGTATTACGCATGATCCGTTCAGAACTGATTCAAAAAATCGCCGACGAAAACCCGCATCTTTATCAGCGCGACGTCGAACGGATTGTAAATACGGTTTTTGAAGAAGTGACCGATGCAATGTCGCGCGGTGATCGCGTTGAGCTGCGTGGATTTGGCGCTTTCTCCGTGAAAAAACGCGATGCACGTGTCGGACGGAATCCCCGTACTGGAGAAACCGTACAGGTTGAAGAAAAATGTGTTCCGTTTTTCAAGACCGGCAAGTTGCTAAGGGATCGGTTGAACGGTAAAGCGTAAGTCATGATGCGCTACATTCGTTATGCTTTTCTTGCTGCCTTAGGGATCATATTGGTTTCAATCTCTCTGGCCAATCGTGAGCTGGTTGAATTGAAGCTGATGCCGGATGCACTGGCAGAGTTGCTTGGGTTCAACTTTTCAACCTCGCTCCCTTTGTTCTTGGTTGTCCTTGGTGGCGTTGTGGCCGGTCTGGTCATCGGCTTCCTTTGGGAGTGGCTGCGTGAGCACAAGCACCGTAAAGACGCCACTGTGAAGAAAAGCGAAGTGCGTAAGCTTGAGCGCGAGGTCAAGAAGCTCAAGAAAAAGCAAAATGAAGGACAAGACGACGTTCTTGCCCTGCTGGATGAGGCAAGCTGAGGCCGACTATGTCCGGTGAAATCAGTGTCAAAATATGCGGTCTTACCGCACCTGATCATGTGCGTGCGGCAGTTGAAGCAGGTGCACGGTATCTTGGCTTCAATTTCTTTCCTAAATCGCCGCGTTATGTATCCGCTGAGCAAGCAGCAGAGTTGGTGCAATCTGTACCTGTTGGGGTTGCTAAGGTGGCTTTGGTTGTGAATGCGTCGAACGAGGTTTTGGATCAGATTACCGAAACCGCACCGTTCGATATGCTGCAGTTACACGGTGGTGAAAACGTCGAACGGGTTTCGGAAATCAAATCGCGCTATGGGTTGCCGGTTATGAAGGTCATTGGAGTGGCCGATGCGGAAGACCTCGCTGCGATTGATGCGTTTAGCGACGTCGCCGACCAGATTTTGATCGATGCCAAACCACCAAAAAATGCGGTTCTACCGGGTGGCAATGGCTTGGCGTTCGATTGGCGGCTTTTGGCCGGGCGGAAGTATTGGCGCAAGCCGTGGATGTTGGCGGGTGGTCTAACTCCCGACAACGTGGCGGAGGCCATTCGTACCACGGGAGCCCGGCAAGTGGACGTCGCTTCGGGTGTTGAAAGTGCCCCGGGTATCAAGGATGAGGCCTTGATCAGCGCATTCATCGCCGCCACACGGTGATCTGAACAATTGTCTGCTGCGTATCTCCGGAAAAGGGGAGGAGACAATGCTTGCGGCAATTGGCGGTGTTTCGTTAAGACGATGGTACTACGGGCCGGAACTATTCTGGCGGGCGCGTCAGGCGTTGCTTCAGGCGCGCGGCGATCCATTGTGCCTGGAAGCACAGGTCTTTTTACATCAGGGCATGTTTTTTTCACTCAGTGTTTGGGAAGACATAGAGGCTATGCTGACATTTGCCCAATCGGGCCCGCATCGATGTGTGGTGGATGCGGCTTCGCGCTTGGCCAAAACCTATGAATTCCACCATTTTCCCTGCATTGCTGTCCCTAGCAGGGATCAGGCTTTGAAGGTCTGGGCGCAATGCGTCCAGGATCAGCAATGATGCGTTTTGCCATGGCAAATCCTGCCGCTACCACCTATGAAAGTCGCGTACGACGAGTGGAGACACCCATGGCCAACGATCTTTTTAATTCCTTCATGTCCGGCCCGGATGAGCAGGGCCGTTTCGGCATCTTCGGTGGACGGTTCGTCAGCGAAACGCTGATGCCGCTGATCCTGTCGCTGGAAGAGGAATATAACAAAGCCAAGGATGACCCTACTTTCTGGGCCGAGATGGATGATCTGTGGGCCAACTATGTGGGCCGCCCCTCGCCGCTGTATTACGCGGAACGCCTGACCGAGCATCTGGGCGGGGCCAAAATCTATCTGAAGCGCGATGAACTGAACCACACTGGTGCGCATAAGATTAATAACGTGCTGGGCCAGATCATTCTTGCGCGCCGCATGGGTAAGACCCGGATCATCGCGGAAACCGGGGCAGGGCAGCACGGCGTAGCCACCGCTACCGTCTGTGCCAAGTTCGGCCTGAAATGCATCGTCTATATGGGCGCGCATGACGTACAGCGTCAGGCCCCGAATGTATTCCGTATGCGCCTGCTTGGGGCTGAGGTGATTCCGGTGACAAGCGGTCGGGGTACGCTGAAAGACGCGATGAACGACGCGCTGCGCGACTGGGTGACCAATGTGCGCGACACCTTCTATTGCATCGGCACAGTGGCCGGTCCGCACCCGTACCCGGCGATGGTACGCGATTTCCAGTCGATCATCGGTAAGGAAGCCAAAGAGCAGATGCACAAGGCCGAAGGTCGTCTACCCGACACCATCATCGCAGCCATTGGCGGTGGATCGAATGCGATGGGCCTGTTCTATCCGTTCCTTGATGACAAAGAGGTCAACATCATCGGCGTCGAAGCAGGCGGCAAGGGCGTGAATGAAAAGATGGAACATTGTGCCTCGTTGACCGGCGGTCGCCCCGGCGTGCTGCACGGTAATCGCACTTATCTGTTGCAGGATGACGATGGGCAGATTCTGGAAGGCTATTCCATCTCGGCGGGTCTGGATTATCCGGGGATCGGGCCTGAGCATTCCTGGCTGAACGATATCGGCCGTGCCAACTATGTCTCAATCACCGACAAAGAGGCGCTGGAGGCATTTCAGCTGTGCTGTGCGACCGAGGGCATCATCCCGGCGCTCGAGCCCAGTCATGCGCTGGCGCATGTGATGAAGATCGCACCAGATTTGCCCAAAGATCACCTGATCTGCATGAACATGTGCGGACGCGGCGACAAGGATGTGCAGACGGTTGCGAACTACCTGAACTTCGACATGTCCGACACCGAAGGCCGTACAGCAGACTGATCACCCAAAACAGGCTTTGCGCCTTTGAGGAACTGTGCCAGTTTGCTAATCATGAGCGGCGCGTCCTCAAAGGCTGAACTTAATCGGCTTGACCAAAAATACGATCAGGCAGCCCCCGGCTGGTCGGATAAGATGCGGCTGCTAGGGTATTTTGATGCCTACCTAGGATTTCTGTCGTCAGATCCGCTTGCAGACTTGGGGCGTAATGCGCTGGATATCGGGTGTGGGACGGGTGCTTTCGCCGAAGCACGCACAGTCATCCGGCCCGAAGGTAACATCGCGCTGCTCGAGCCTTCTGCCCGGATGCTGCACTTGGCGCATTCAGCTTTGCAGCGCCGCGGATTCGATGCGACGCTCATTCAATCCCGATTGGACGATTTTCAACCAGAGGCCCGATTTGACTGCCTACTGGCCGCGCACGTTCTGGAACATTGCGTCGACCCTACTGAGGCTCTGCGCCAAATGCGCGATCTTGCCGAACCCGGTGCGACGCTCTGGCTGGTCGTGAGCAAACCACATTGGTGCAATGCCATCATCTGGTTTCAGTGGCGGCACCGGACCTACAGGCCAGAGACGGTGGTGGAAATGTTGTCCCGCTCAGGATGGGATCTGCAAGCTGAACACAGCTTTCCGACCGGGCCTCCATCGCGCACGTCACGTGGATATCGGGCTACCGCGATCTAGGTCTCGTCTTCTGAACGCTGCGCCCGTAGGATATGCAGGGGAACTATATCCAACGCTCTCTGATGGGTGGCTTCAAGGTGGACCAGGGGTGCACAGCCCTCGTCATAGGCTTGCAAGAAACGCGACGCACACAGGCACCAGCTATCGCCGGGTTTGAGACCTGGGAAATCGAATTCAGGTCGAGGCGTGCTCAGGTCATTGCCGACATATTTCGAGTACGCCAAAAACTCAGCGGTCATTACTGCGCAAACCGTGTGGCTGCCCTGGTCTTCCGGGCAGGTGTTGCACACGCCGTCGCGAAAGAACCCGGTCAGAGGATCGCGAGAACAAGGGGCGAGTACGCCTCCCAGAACATTGATGCTGTCTAGCTTTTGCATGGCTGCATCTTACAGGCTTTGCGCAATTTTGCGGAACATTTCGACATTCAGCTCGTTGACGCCGGGATCGCGGAACTTTCGGTCAGCGCCAGTTGTCACGATCAAGACCCCGCGTGGCTGGTCGAAATAGATATACTGGCCATAGATGCCGCGCGCCATGAATTCACCCTCATGCGCCCCAACAGGTATCCACCACTGATAGCCATAACCGATCTCGCCAGGGTCTGTCGGGGCGCTAGGCCAAGTAGATGTGTCGATCCAATCCGCAGGTACAATCTGCCGGCCATCGCGTTCGCCACCCTGCAAAATCAACTGCCCGAACCGTGCAAAATCGCGCGTTGTGAAGTTGAGACCGCCCAAAACAAATGCAACGCCTGCGCCATCGGTGATGTAGTAGCCGTCCCGCTCCAACCCCAGCGGCTCGATCACTTTCTCGGTCAGCAGCTCTGCGACGCTGCGCCCTGTCGCGCCCCGGATAACCATTCCGATTACATGGGTGTCTATGGACACATATTGCCAAGTTTCGCCCGGCGCGACGAAGCTGTCTTGCAATGAGGCTGCAAAATCATCCAACTCACCCCCCAAGGCAACGACGCGCCCCATTCGGTTTATGTCAGAATTGTAGTCCAGATAGTCTTCGTCGAAGGTCACACCGCTGGCCATGTTCAGCACATTGCGGATCGTCGCAGTCTCATATGCGCTTTCCTTGAGATCCGGGGCGTATTGTACAACCGGGTCATCCAGCGATGAAATAGCACCCTCGGCCATCAGAATACCAAACAGGGCCGACAAATAGCTTTTTGCAACTGACCACGAAATCCTCCGGTCATCGGGTCCGGTGCCCAGATAATATTCCTCAAACCGGATCGCTCCGTCTTGCATCACAAGCAAAGAAGTTACCGCGCGATCTTCGATCCACTGGTCAGTTCCATCGGGCAGATCGAGACCGGGGCCATAAGGCAGTTCCCAGGTCGGGCCGTCACCGCGCGGCAAATCGTTGGTCAGAAACGCCTCGTCCATGTGCGAAAAATTATACACGATCTTTTCTTCTGAAAACAAAGAGTTCACGGCCATCAGGCGTTGAATCTCTTCGCGTTTCCAAAAGCCGACCACCAACGCCGCTAACGCCAGAGCAAACACAAGACGTAGCAGCCACTTAAAAGCAGATCTCATCCGTAGTCTCCTATTACACCTGACAGTGGACCCCGGTCAGTTCCATTACGCAATTACTACGTTGCGGAAGCATTACCTGAATTTGTCCAACAGCTTCTGCATGGCTGAACGCTCATCTGGAACAGATGCGGCCTCGACGCTCGTTTTAGGGGGGCTTTCAGGTTTGCCAAACTGCTTCGACGATCTTGGCGGAGCGGTTCGCAAAGCAACAGCATTCATGAACTTGCCGCTTTCGTCATCGGCAAGATAATCCGCACCATCCGAAACCCCGCGCAGGACGCTATCCAGCCAGTCTGCATCGGCTTTGGCAAAATCACTCAGAACATAGGGTGAGACCATTTCTTTACGGCCCGGATGCCCAATGCCCAGCCGCACGCGATCATAGGCCGGGCTGATATGTTCGTGGATCGACCGCAACCCGTTATGTCCCGCATGTCCGCCGCCAGCTTTCACACGTACCTTGCCCGGGGCCAAATCAAGCTCATCATGGAAGACGGTCACATCGGCCGAATCGAGTTTGTAGAACCGCATTGCCTCGCCCACGGACTGGCCCGAACGGTTCATAAATGTCTGAGGTTTGACCAGCAGCACTTTCTGCCCACCCAAGCGACCTTCGGCGATCTCAGCCTGAAACTTAGATTTCCACGGGCCAAAGCCATGGTCTTCGGCGATCCGCTCCAATGCCATAAACCCGATATTGTGCCGGTTACGGGCGTATTTCTGCCCGGGATTTCCTAAGCCGACAAACATTTTCATCGCATCGTCCTTAACAGCGTAATCTCAGCGGTTGATGCCACATCTTACCGTCTCGTTTCCAGCCCAACATCTGCATAAAAAAACGGGGCTACAAACGAGCCCCGTTACACTATTCGGATATGATCCGAACTTATTCTTCAGCTTCGTCCTGGCCGATGACTTCAACTTCATCAGCTGCAACTTCGCCCTCTTCACCCTCTTCATCGTCGCTTGTCGACAGACCGGTGGGTGCCGAAACGTTGGCGATCACGAAGTCACGATCGATGGTTGGTTTGGTGCCAGCAGGCAGATCAACCGAAGAAATGGTAACAACGTCGTTGATTTCCATGCCTGTCAGATCAACGGTGATCTTCTCAGGAATGTCACCCGCGGTGCACAACAGTTCAACTTCCGGACGCACAACGGTCAGAACGCCACCCTTCTTGATGCCGGGGGCCGCTTCTTCGTTGACGAATTCAACAGGTATGAACAGCGCGATCTTTGTGGTCCGACGCAGGCGCATCAGGTCCAGGTGGGTCGGCAGGTCTTTGACCACGTCACGCTGAACGTCGCGGCAGATGACGCGAACGTCTTCGTGGCCTTCAACCTTCAGGTTCCACAGGGTCGACTTGAACCGGCCTGCTTTCAGTCGCTTGAACAGGACGTTGAACGGGATTTGGATCGGCAGCGGGTCTTTGTCGCCACCAAACACGATGCCCGGAACCATGCCGTCGCGGCGTGCTTGACGAGCGGCGCCCTTGCCTGTCCCCGTCCGTTCCAGAGCTACGAGATCAGGAATCTCTCCAGCCATGATAATTCTCCAATGTTAGGGCGGGCATCCTCCAAGGCTGTATGCCCGCGTGAAGCCGCGTCCTTAGCTTGATTCAATTGGTTTGGAAAGGGCTTTTTGTGGCCTGAGGAATTTTGCGAGGCTCTGCCTCGCGCTCCGGGATATATAGGGCCAGATGAAGATGGGATCCACTTCTTCATCTGGCTGCAATTATCTCGGGGGAGACGCCCAAAGGGCGGCGGGGGCAGTGTCCCTCTTTTTTAGTTATTCGAGGATCAGGCCTGCCAGCGGCCGCCGAAGTCTTCCGGGACCAGAAGATTGTGGCGCCCCAGATCAGCCACGTTGCGCTCACCGCAAAGTGCCATCGTTGTATCGAGCTCTTTCTGGATTACCTCCAAAGCCGTCGTCACGCCTTTCTGACCCATCGCACCCAGCCCATAAACAAAGGCGCGGCCTATGAAGGTTCCTTTGGCCCCAAGCGCCAGAGCCTTTAGCACGTCTTGCCCCGAACGAATGCCGCTATCCAGATGCACTTCGACATCATTGCCAACGGCATCCATGATCTCGGGTAGAACCCGGATTGAACTGAGCGCGCCGTCCAGCTGTCGCCCGCCGTGATTTGATACGACGATGGCGTCCGCACCCAGCTTGGCGGCCATCTTTGCGTCTTCGGCGTCCAATATACCCTTGAGGATTACTTTGCCGCCCCACTGTTCCATCAGCTTCTCAACCTTGCCCCAGTCGAGGCTGGGATCGAACTGTTCAGCAGTCCATGTTCCCAGTGAGCGGGTATCGGTGATGCTGTCGACATGACCGACGATGTTACCGAATTCCCGGCGCTTGGCGCCCAGCATTTCGATACCCCAGGCCCATTTTGTCATCAGGTTGGCAATGGTTTTGGGGGTCAGCTTTGGAGGGGCGGAGAGGCCATTCTTCAAGTCCTTGTGTCGCTGACCGAGGATTTGCAGGTCGAGCGTGATCACCAAGGCTGAGCATTTCGCATCCTTCGCGCGCTGGATTAGTCGCCCGACGTAGTCTTGATCCTTCATTGTATAGAGTTGGAACCAGAACGGAGCGGTCGTGTTTTCAGCAACATCTTCGATCGAGTTGATTGACATCGTCGAAAGGGTGAAGGGCACGCCAAAGGCCTCGGCAGCTTTGGCCGCTTTGATCTCACCATCTGCGTGTTGCATGCCTGTGAGACCTACCGGAGCCAGTGCCACCGGCATCGACACATCCTGTCCGATCATCTGCGACGCGGTCGAGCGCCCGGTCATATCTACGGCCACCCGCTGACGCAGGCGGATGTCTTCGAAATCCGAGGTGTTCTCGCGGAATGTTTGTTCCGTCCAACTGCCGCTTTCCGCGTAGTCAAAAAACATGCGTGGAACCCGGCGTTCATAGATCCGTTTGAGATCTTCGATATTGGTAATTGTCGGCATGGATCTGGCTTCCGCAGGATTGGTTAAGTTTCTTTACCAATTTTTCCATCGCCCTGCAATGGCGATCAACTGCGGTTGGTTGCCGCGTGGTTAAAAACGAAAAATACCGCAGCAAGTTGAACGCCTGCTGCAGTGAACACCGATTTGAAATATCATAAGTTATCAGGCGGTGTGCGCGCCGTCAGCAAGTGATTTGACGAAGTCCAACACCTCGGACACTGGTTTTCCAGACCCGATTTGGCTGACTATTGCGGACCCGACAACGGCACCATCTGACACGCTGGCAATGTTGCGTGACTTCTCTGGCGTATTGATCCCGAACCCGACAATGACCGGTAAATCGGTTGCGGCTTTGATCCGTGCAACCTCGGGTCCGACATCGGTCGCCTGCGCCTCAGCAGCGCCGGTGATGCCGGTAATCGACACGTAATAAACAAAGCCAGACGTGTTCTGCAGCACGCGAGGTAGGCGGTTATCGTCGGTTGTCGGTGTTGCCAGCCTGATAAAGTTCAACCCGGCAGCCTGTGCTGGCAGGCAAAGCTCTTCGTCTTCTTCAGGTGGCAGGTCGACGACGATCAGCCCGTCAATTCCGGCAGACTTTGCATCCGTCAGAAAGGTCTCAACTCCTCGACTGTAGATCGGGTTGTAGTATCCCATCAGCACAATCGGCGTGGTATCATCGGTTTCGCGGAAAGCGCGTGCCAGATCAAGCGTGCGCTGCAACGTCATCCCGCCATCCAACGCCCGTTGACCAGCGGCCTGGATGGTGGGGCCATCCGCCATCGGGTCGGTAAAGGGCAGGCCCAGTTCGATCACATCGACGCCCGCGCCGGGCAAACCCTTTACGACCTCCAGCGACGTTTCATAGTCGGGATCCCCGGCCATGACATAAGCTACAAATGCCTTTTTACCCTGTTCTTTCAGAGCGGCGAATTTGGCGTCGATACGGGTCATCGGAAGTCCTTGCACTCGGGTTTGGACCTGATGTGCAGAAACTTTCGCTGAAAATCAATCCCGCTTGGTGGACTAGAGATCAGAACGAGTAATGATACCGCAGCAGTAGTGAGTTCACACCGGGGTTATCGCCCTGCGTACTAGCATTGGATTTGTGCGTGATGGCAACCGACAGTTTGTTCCCACTTTCAAGCGTATAACCAAGACCCAACAGGCTGCGAATCTGAAAACTGCCTCCCAAATCATTCTGATCGCTTCCTTCGCTATAGTAGCCGGGCATGACGCTGCCTTCGATAAACCATCGGTCGGCAAAGCTATATACTCCGATCAATCCGGCACCAATATGCGTGTCGCCGTCTGTATCAACCGAGAGAGCCCCACCCCATGTTGCGCTGAACCGAGTTGCCTCGTGAAACGGGCGATGCTGATACTCAAGCGAAAAAATGGCCTGATCGTCTCCGTCGCTGTGGGAGTAATCTGCGTAGCCAGCGCCGAAAATGATGGATTGTGCCTGCGCAGAAGTCGCCGCCGCCAGCGCGAAGGCCAGAATAACAAGGGGTTTCATCGTACCTACTATGTCCGTCGTTCGTTGGTATTAGTTTTATTGGGGACTGTATGTGCATGAATTCAATGAGGGCAAGAACACAATGTCATGCCAATTTCGTGATGTGGCAGATCAGACTCGGAGGTGGGAGGGAGTGCTACGCCTTGCGCATTGCGCTAGACCTGCCTAGAAGCGGCGCTCGAATGGTATCAGGAGGCCGTCATGGGCTTTAAAATGGGAATCGTGGGTTTGCCGAATGTGGGCAAGTCGACCCTCTTCAATGCGCTGACAAAAACTGCGGCAGCCCAGGCGGCGAATTTCCCATTCTGTACCATCGAACCCAACGTGGGTGATGTTGCTGTTCCTGATGATCGCCTGGACAAATTGGCGGCGATCGCCAGTTCTAAACAGATCATTCCAACGCGCATGACCTTTGTAGATATCGCCGGTCTGGTAAAAGGCGCATCAAAGGGCGAAGGACTTGGCAACCAATTCCTGGCGAATATCCGTGAGACCGATGCGATTGCTCATGTTCTGCGCTGTTTTGAGGATGGTGATGTGACCCATGTGGATGGTCGTGTCGATCCCGTGGCGGATGCGGACACGATCGAAACCGAGCTTATGCTGGCCGATCTGGAAAGCATCGAAAAGCGCCGTGCCAATCTGGTGCGCAAGCTGAAGGGTAACGACAAAGAGGCACAGCAGCAGGATCGCCTTCTGGCCGAGGCACAGGTGATGCTGGAAAACGGCAAGCCCGCGCGATTGGTCGAAGTCTCGGACGAAGACGCCAAGGCCTGGAAGATGTTGCAGCTTCTGACGACTAAGCCGGTGCTCTACGTCTGCAACGTGTCCGAGGAAGAAGCCGCCGAGGGTAATGAGTATTCCGCCAAGGTTGCCGAGATGGCCGCTGCGCAGGGCAATGCCCATGTCATCATCAGCGCTAAGATCGAAGAAGAGATCAGCCTGCTGGAAGACGAGGAAGCGCAGATGTTCCTTGAGGAAATGGGGCTGGAAGAACCCGGCCTCGACCGCCTGATCCGCGCTGGTTACGATCTGCTCAAGCTGGAAACCTATTTCACCGTAGGCCCGAAAGAGGCCCGCGCCTGGACCATCCGCACCGGCACCGCCGCACCACAGGCGGCTGGCGTGATCCACGGCGATTTCGAAAAAGGCTTCATCCGCGCCGAGACCATCGCCTATGATGACTATATCGCCGCCAATGGGGAACAGGGCGCGAAAGAAGCGGGCAAGATGCGAGCCGAGGGTAAAGGTTACATCGTCAAGGACGGCGATGTGATGCACTTCTTATTCAACACTTAAAGGCGGTTTTGGAGTGGTATCACCAAGAGGAAGGAATCTTAGTCAGATCTTTCGCCGATGCCCCTCAAACACTCATATCGTTGTCGCCACAATTGCGAATTAGCGAAGCAATAGATAGGCTCCGACCATAAGCATGGCCACTGCGCCAATTCGCTGAAAATCAATCGACCGAACGTCGGCTTCGAATAGACCAAAATGATCGATGACCATGCCAACTGCAAGCTGGCCGAGGACGACGAGAGTTATCGCTGATGTGGCGCCCAGCTTCGGTATGGTTTGACTGAGGGTCAGATAGAGTATTAGGCCCAATACGCCGCTTCCCAACATGTACCAAGGCAGATGCCGCCATTCACTAATGTTTTCGCCGCCGCGAAATATCAACAGTGCTAGCGAAGCGATTGCTCCTCCCAAGTGAACGATGAGGCTGCCCGCGGCACCACCGATACGGCCCCCCATTGAGCCGGCTATTTGCGCTTGAAGACCGACGGCAATGCCGCCGACGAGCCCGATGAAAATGACGAGTAAAGTTTCAAACATGAAGACCTCATTCAAATGCCTTTGAGCGAGGCTATTGAGCTTTGCTGAGTGGGGCGAGTCCGATTAATAGTTCCTGTGCGAGCGCCGTAAATTCTGTTCTCTATTGAGCAAACCGCATATGTGTGGGGTTCAACTTGCCGTCCAGGAAAGTGTCAAATGATCGAAATCCGCGACCTGCAACTGCTGAGCGCATTGGCGCGGCATCGTCATTTTGCAAAAGCGGCTGAGGAGTGTGGCATTTCCCAGCCTGCGTTCTCAATGCGCATCCGTAATCTCGAGGATCGATTGGGTGTCTCTATTGTCCGGCGCGCCAATCGGTTTCAGGGCCTGACCGAAGAGGGCGAGATGATCGTTCAGCGGGCGCGACGCATTCTCGATGACACCAAGGCTTTGGAACAGCAGGTGTTGGCTGCCAAGGGTGAGATCACCGGCACGCTTATTCTGGGCGTGATCCCTACGGCGATTGCCTTCACCGGGCGTCTGACCAAGCGGTTGCGCGACGCCCACCCGCGTATCGTGACCCGGATCGAGACCATGTCCGCGACCGCGATCCAACACCGGTTGGACGAAGGCAGTCTGGACGCGGGTATTACCTATGGCGACAGCATCGGCACCGACTTGCGGCAGGTGCAGCCGTTGTACGAAGAAACCTACGTCCTGTTGGTTCCTTCGCATATGACCGATGAGACAGGCCCGATCCCATGGGCGCGCGTGGCCGAGTTCCCGCTCAGCCTGTTGGAGCCTCAGATGCAAAACCGGCGAATTCTGGACCGGATATTTGCCGAACAGGGCTTGCACCCGGATATTGTGGCCGAGACCAGTGGGTTCACTGCCTCGATGGTTATGGCGCGCGAGGGGCTGGCTGCCACTGTGATCCCGCGCGTGCTGGTGCGGGCGCTGGGGGATTTGAAAGATACCAAAGTGTTGCCTTTGGTCGACCCGGTGGTCAGCAAGCCGATTTGTTTGGCGACCCTGACTCGCGACCCTGAATTGCCCACGGTCGGCGCACTACGTGATGTGGTGGCGTCTTTACGGTGATAATCTGTCGTTATCGTACGATTGAGATATGCGATTTGACGATATGCTAGTCTGATGAGACACGGAGCCTTAATCGGAGGGCATCATGGCACCATTAGATACCAAGCCATCAGGCGCACCCAAGGGCGTCTGGAAGTCAGGTAAAGGCAAAGGGCGGCACACACCTAAAGGCCGTCAATTCACGGATGAGGCGCAGGCTGAAATCGCGCGTCTGCTGGGCGACCACCCGCGCCGTCGTGACCTGCTGATCGAATTTCTGCATTTGATTCAGGACGAACACGGCCATATCAGCGCCGACCACATTGCCGCCTTGGCGGTTGAGATGCGGATCGGGCAGGCTGAGATTTATGAGACGGCCACCTTCTATGCGCATTTCGACGTGGTGAAGGAAGGCGAGACGCCTCCGCCCGCGCTGACGATCCGGGTATGTGATTCTCTTTCGTGTGAAATGGCCGGTGCCCAGCAACTTCAAAAGGCGCTTGAAGATGGTCTTGACCCGGCAGAGGTCCGCGTTGTTCGCGCACCTTGTATGGGCCGTTGTGACACCGCGCCTGTTCTTGAGATCGGTCACAATCATATCGATCATGCGACCCCTGAAAAAGTACAGGCGGCGATTGCGACCGAAGACACGCATGCGCATCAGCCCGACTACGAAGCCTTTGCCGCTTATGAAGCTAATGGCGGCTACGCCAAGCTGAATGAGCTCCGCGACGGCGGTGACTGGGAGAAGGTGCAGCAAGAGGTTCTGTCCTCGGGCCTGCGTGGTTTGGGTGGCGCTGGCTTCCCATCCGGCAAGAAATGGGGCTTTGTTCGCATGAACGAAGGTCCGCGCTATCTGGCTGTAAACGGGGATGAGGGCGAGCCCGGCACGTTCAAAGACCGCTACTACTTGGAGCGTACACCGCATGTCTTCCTCGAAGGTATGCTGATCGCCGCATGGGCAGTCGAGGCCGAGACGTGCTTTATCTACATGCGTGACGAATACCCGGCGGTTCTGGAAATCCTACGCCGTGAGATTGCCGCGCTGGAACAGGCCGGGATTGTTGAGCCCGGCTATATCGATCTGCGCCGCGGCGCCGGAGCTTATATATGCGGTGAAGAATCCGCGATGATTGAGTCGATCGAAGGTAAAAAGGGCCTGCCGCGTCACCGTCCTCCGTTCGTGGCGCAGGTTGGGGTCTTTAACCGCCCGACCTTGGTGCACAATGTCGAGACCCTCTATTGGGTGACCAAAGTTTGCCGTGAAGGGCCTGAATGCCTTAACAGCACCGAAAAGAATGGTCGCAAGGGTTTGCGTAGCTATTCGGTCTCGGGGCGGGTCGCGAAGCCGGGTGTTTACCTTCTGCCTGCTGGCTCGACCATTTTGGATGTGATCGAAGCTGCTGGTGGTATGGCCGAAGGGCAGACCTTCAAGGCTTATCAGCCAGGTGGTCCATCCTCGGGCCTGTTGCCCGCGTCGATGGATGATATCCCATTGGACTTCGACACGCTGCAACCGCACGGCACATTTATTGGCTCTGCCGCTGTGGTGGTTCTGTCCGATCAGGACACCGCCCGCGATGCGGCGCTGAACATGCTGCGGTTCTTCGAGGATGAGAGCTGTGGCCAGTGTACGCCCTGCCGGGCGGGTTGCGAAAAGGCGGTCAAACTGATGCAGGCCGACAAGTGGGATCAGGACTTGCTCGAGGATCTGTGTCAGGTGATGGGCGATGCCTCGATCTGCGGTCTGGGGCAGGCGGCCCCGAACCCGATCCGCCTTGTCATGAAACACTTCGCCGACGAAATCTGAGGGGAGACAGAGCCATGCTTGATGCAAGCCCGAACAAAACCGTCACCTTCAACCTGAACGGCGAAGATGTCACCGTACCCGAAGGCTGGACCATCTGGGAAGCCGCCAAGGGACAGGGATTTACTATTCCGCACCTGTGCCACAAACCGCAACCCGGTTACAAACCCGACGGCAACTGCCGCGCCTGTATGGTCGAGGTGGAAGGTGAGCGCACGCTGGTTGCCTCCTGCATCCGCCCGGCGGCGGACGGTATGGTCGTGAAAACCGACAGTGATCGGGCCGAGAAATCGCGCGCCATGGTCATGGAGCTGTTGGTCGCGGATCAGCCTGAGGAAGCACACGACACCTCCAGCCACTTCTGGGATATGGCCAAGCTGAACCATGTCAGCGACAGCCGTTTCCCGGCGAAAGAGGCCGAGAAAATCCCGCTGTTGGATGACAGCCACGTTGCGATGCGCGTCAATCTGGACGCTTGCATCAACTGCAACCTCTGCGTCCGGGCCTGCCGCGACGTGCAGGTCAACGACGTGATTGGTATGGCCGGACGTGGCCACACAGCGCAGGTGGTGTTCGACCAGAACGACCCGATGGGTGCTTCGACCTGTGTGGCTTGTGGTGAATGCGTGCAGGCCTGCCCGACCGGTGCCTTGATGCCAGCAACCGTACTGGATGACCAGCAGCGAGGCGACAGCAAGGACTACGACTCAGAAACGGAAAGCGTCTGCCCGTTCTGCGGCGTGGGCTGTAAGGTTTCGCTCAAGGTCAAAGACGGCAAGGTCAAGTATGTCGAAGGTATCAACGGTCCAGCAAACGAAGGCCGTCTGTGCGTCAAAGGCCGCTTCGGATTCGACTACATCCACCATCCGCATCGCCTGACCAAGCCGCTGATCCGTCGTGAAGATGCGCCTGAGAAGGGCCTGAATGTCGATCCCGGCAACCTATCAACTCATTTCCGCGAAGCGACTTGGGAAGAGGCGATGGATCTGGCCGCCACCAAGTTGAAAGCCCTGCGCGAGGAAGACCCGCGCAGCGTTGCGGGCTTTGGTTCGGCCAAGTGCACCAATGAAGAGGCGTATCTGTTCCAGAAGTTCATCCGTCAGGGTTTCCGCCACAACAATGTCGACCACTGCACCCGCCTGTGCCATGCGTCGTCGGTTGCGGCCCTGATCGAAAACGTCGGCTCCGGCGCCGTTACTGCGACCTTCAACGAGATCGAAAACGCGGATGTGGCGATCATCATCGGGGCCAACCCGATCGAGAATCACCCCGTAGCCGCGACTTACTTCAAGCAGTTCACCAAACGCGGTGGCAAGTTGATCGTGATGGACCCGCGCGGCGTCGGCATGCGCAAGTTTGCAGATGAGATGCTGCAATTCCGTCCGGGAGCGGATGTCTCGATGCTCAACGCGATCATGAATGTGATTGTGGAAGAGGAGCTCTATGACAGCCAGTACATCCACCGCTGGACCGAGAACTGGGAAGCCGAGAAAGAGCATCTGCGCCAGTTCACGCCCGAAGCGATGTCGCCGATCTGTGGTATTGAACCGGATCAACTGCGCCGAGTGGCGCGCACCTTTGCACAAGCCAAGGCCGGTCTGATTTTCTGGGGTATGGGTGTCAGCCAGCACATCCACGGAACCGATAATTCGCGCTGCTTGATCTCGCTGGCCTTGATGACCGGTAACGTTGGCAAGCCGGGCGCGGGTCTTCACCCGTTGCGGGGTCAGAACAATGTTCAGGGCGCCTCAGATGCGGGTCTGATCCCGATGTTCCTGCCGGATTATCAGTCAGTCACCGATGACAGCATCCGGGCTAAGTTCAACAATGTTTGGAACGATGAACGCGACTTCTCGAACGAGAAGGGCCTGACGGTCACCGAGATCATCGATCAGGCTTACGCAGGCAACATCAAGGGCATGTACATTCAGGGTGAAAACCCTGCCATGTCTGACCCGGATGTAGGCCACGCGCGTGAGGCTCTGGCCAATCTGGAGCTGATGATCGTGCAGGATATCTTCCTGACCGAAACGGCGAACTATGCCGACATCATCCTGCCCGCCTCGGCGCTCTATGAGAAGAACGGCACCGTGTCCAACACCAACCGTCAGGTACAACGTGTGCGTCCTGCTGTGACGCCTCCGGGTGAGGCGCGCGAGGATTGGAAAATCACTGTCGAGCTTGCGCAGCGCATAGGTCTGAACTGGGAGTACACGGACGTGTCCCAGGTCTTTGCCGAGATGAAGCTGACCATGGCCTCGCTCGACAATATCACTTGGGAAAGGTTGGAGACCGAGACCATCACCTATCCCTCGCTCAGCGAAACCGATCCGGGACAGGCCATCGTGTTCGGTGACGGGTTCCCGCGCGCAGATGGTCGGGCCCGGTTCACCCCGGCCAGCGTCATTCCGCCGGATGAGGCGCCGGATGACGAGTACCCGATGATCGCCACCACGGGCCGGCAGCTGGAACACTGGCACACCGGGTCGATGACCCGCCGGGCCACTGTTTTGGACGCCGTAGAACCTGAAGCGAACTGCTCGATGAACCCGCGTACGTTGAAACTGATGGGGATTGAGCCGGGCGAGATGATCCGTCTGACTACTCGCCGCGGTTCGATTGAAATCATGGTGCGAGCCGACCGAGCGATTGCCGAGGATATGGTGTTTATACCATTCGCCTATGTCGAGGCGGCGGCGAATATCCTGACCAACTCGGCCATCGACCCATACGGCAAGATCCCCGAGTTTAAATTCTCGGCCATTCGTGTCGAAAAGATCGAAGACGCCATCGCGGCGGAATAAACTTCACGTACTATTAGAAAGGGCGGCTCATTTGAGGTCGCCCTTTTTTGTGATCAGTAATCCCGTTCGAAGAATATACCCAACCCCGTCTCACCCCGGCCATCCACCGTACCACGCACTGTAAAGCTGTCGGTGACGTCCAGGTTCAAATTCACTTCGGTATCGCCTTCGGTATTGACGGTGAAGTCGGTATAGAGGTTGTCGCTTAGATATGCGCCTGCCCCTAGGCTGCCACCGCCGCCTTCCGTTGCGCCAAGGTCTACAGTGTCAAGCCCCGTAGCCTCGCGCACGCCCTTGGTTGCATCCCCACCCGCGCCGCTGAGCTGGGCCAGTGAAGCCGCCATCTGCGCGATCACAAAAGGCGACAACTCCGAAAAACGGTTGCCGAACAGCAGCATGGCCAGTGCTTCTTCGGTCGGGCGTTCGGGGTCTGAGAACACGTCCACTTCGGGCGAATCCAGAGGACCTGCGATCTCAATGGTGGCTGTACCGTCCGAGGTGCTGGTCGAAGATTCAAACTCGATATAGGGGGTCAGGTCGCCTTGCAGTGTCACCAGACCCTTGGTCAGCGCAAGACGACGGCCCAGAATGTCGATGTTACCCCGGATCAATTCGATCTGACCCGATGGGACGACGGATGTGGTGGTTCCGCCAATCTGAATGCGCCCTCCCAATTCGGCGTTGACACCTCGGCCTCGAACAAACACGGCTTTGGGGGCAAGCAGGCCGATGTCCAATGACATGCGCGAGTTGCTTTTGGCTTTGTCTTCGGTTTCGACCAGATTGGCACGTTCCCGCGTCACAAAACCGGCACGGCTTTCGTTAATATGGTCGATTGTTGGGATTGGTGCTGCGCCAACTGCGCCTGCCGCTGCGGCAAGGTTTATGTTGGTTTCGCCAAAGTTTATCTGACCGGCCAGAGCACTGTTTCCAGCCAATGCCCCGGTCAGGGCAATCTGGCCGTTCAATGTGGTCTCATACAAAAGCCTGTCTGTCAGAACGAGATTATTGAGCTTCGTGGTGATCTGAGTGTTGAAGGGCGAGGTCAGATTGATCGGGCCATTGACGGTGAAGCCTCCTCCTGCCCGCAGGCCACCCTGCAGTGCAACAGTTGCACGGCTTTGCGCGATGTTGATCGTTCCGCCGATATCGGTGATCGTTTGCCCCACATCTGGCAGCGCCATTGATGCGCCGGATGTTGAAATCGTTCCGCTGAGCGCATCCAGTGCAGGCGCCCCTTTCAGGGCTAGATCGAACCGAGCTTTACCCGCCAGGCTATTGGGTGAAATAAACGCATTGGCGATACCTATGTTGATACCGCCTTGCATCTTCAAGTCTGCCTCGCCGCTACTTTCATCAAAGGTACCCGCGACCGTAGTGTTGATCTCGGCGGGGCCGTCGGCTTTGGCGTCGATAATCCACTTGCCTGCATCACGGCGAGCATTTCCATTGGCAGACAGGGTTCCAGGGAAATCGGGGATCAGACGTTCGAGCCGATTGATCTTGGCTTCAAAATCAAAGTCGGCTGAACCATTGGTGTCAACGGTTCCCGACAAGTCGGCATAAGAGCTCTCAGGTCCTTGCAAGCGGGCGTTGCCCTCAAGGCCAGACCCGGTCGGGGCGACATTGCCATCAAGTTTTAGCGGGCCGGACAGAGTAGGCGAGACCCGACCCACATTGTCCAGCATGGCCGAGAAATTCAGGCCTCCTGCTTCACGGTCCAATCGTCCCGATGCATCTGCAGTCAGCGCTGTTCCGTTCAGATTGAACGTGCGGATGTTAAGACCTTGATCGTCGTTTGCGGCATCCACGTTTAGCGTTGTTCTGCCCTGAACAAGCGCATCAATCACGTTTATACCTGTTCCAAGATCATCCGCGCTGAGGTTGCCAATGATCTCAAAAGTCTTGCTACCTTGCGCGGCTCTGCCTGTGACATCAGCATTGATTGATCCCGTCAGGTCGCGCCCGACGAGGCCTGAGAACACTGACAAATCCGGTGCCGCTACCTTGGCACTGCCGTCTACGGCAATGTCGCCGATAGGATCATTAATCGTAGCACCGACCTCGGCGGTCAACGCGGCGCTTTTGATTGTAGCATTTCGGACGACGACCTGATCGCCGGAATGTGCGCCGTCCAGATTGATCGATACCCGGCCTCTCAACAGCGGATCGAACTCAATCATCCCTGTTTCGATATTTGTACCGATTACGCTGGCCTGGCCGTCAAACTCCAGTGTTTGTACGGTGCCGTTGCCATCCAGCCGGGCCTGCACCGCACCGGAGAGATCACGCTTAGCGAGGCCAGAGAATACCTTCAGATCGGGGGCGTTGACGTTGGCCTGCCCATCGATCGTCATGTTGCCATTAAGGGTCGTGACCGTACCGCTGGCCTGAGCAGTCAGTGCATCACCACTGATCGAAAGCTCCCGTATGGACACGCCATGGGTTCCGCGTTTGGCATCTAACACAATGTCGGTTTCACCGGTGATCATTGGGTCGATATCGTCGCGGCCAGTAACCAAATCGCGCCCGTTTACTGTTAGCTTGCCATCAAAGCTGCGTTCCAGCGGTGAGCCTTTGCCTTCGACTTTGATCGAAGCTTCGCCACCTAGCTGCAGCTGTGCGAGGTTCGAAAACCTCGATAGGTCGGTGGCCTGCAGCAGTGCCGCGCCATCAACCTGCAACCCTGTCTCAAGCCCGCTGATCACGGCATCGGTTTCAAGGGTATAGTCGCTGCCAACCAGTTCGAAACCGGTCAGTTGTAAGGACTGGTCACTGCCATAATCGAACCGTCCATCCAGCGTGATCTGATCCCCAACGGCAGCTTTCAGCGCTGGATCAGTCAAATCGATGCCATTAAGCACAGCCTGGACGTCTCCATCCATCGATAAGCCGCTGGACTGATCCAAGGTGCCCTGCCCAGTAATTCTGGCGTGATCAATATTCAGATTGGGGGTCTCAACGTTGTCAGTTGTCAGGCTCAGATCCCAATAGTTACCGTTTTTGGAGTTGTACAAGGCCGAAATCTGCGCCGCGCCAATGGACGTGTCGCCGCCACTGACGGGCAGAACAACTTTGTCGCCTTCTGGTGGCGTGATGCGGCCTTGAAGGGCAACCAGTTGCAAAGCACCGCCCGAGGCAAGGCTCACCTCGCTTTTCAGTTCCAATGCTTCTGAGGTGATCTCAATGTCCGAGATGTCCAGCGCGCCATCGGAATGGGTGCGCCCGTCCACGAAAAGCCTCGTGTCTGTGCCAAAAAACGTGTCCATCTCTTGGGCCAGGAACGGAGTCAGGTCGCCGCCGACATCGGCAGTAAATGCAATCCCATCGGATGCAGTGCCATTCTCTTCGGCTGTCCGCAGTCGAACTTGGCCAGATACGCGAAGCTGTTGATCGCTGCTCAGCCCGATATCGGCGTTGAAATCTGATACCGGCCCCGAACCTTTTGCGGTAAGTTTTAGCGGCGGGGCATCGGGGATGGACAGGGCCGTTGCGATCAACCCGCCCGAGGCTTCGGCGACGGTGAGGTCCAGGTCGATCTGGCTGTTATCGTTCTGGAATCCGGCTTTGAGATCAATCGTATCACCCGCTCGATCCAGCCGGTCGATATCCAGCGTTGTATCCAGCGTTCCGTCCGCCAGCGAGAGGTTACCATTCACGGCAAGATCAGCCGCAACGCCGATCAATGGCTCACCCAAAGACAAGTCATCGACCCGAAGCTCGCCAATTTCAATGGAAACCGGAAGCTCGGGCAGTTGAAAGGGTTGGGTCTCAGCTGAAGGCGGCGGTGTGTCCTTAGTCGTCGTGCCCGGGGCACGGGCGATGTTAATCTCTTGCGCCGACAATGTATTGACTGAGAATCGACCCCGCAGCAACGCCAGCCGGTTCCAATCCAGCTCAGCATTTTTGATGGTCAGCCAGACACCTTCGTCATCGGCGACGGTAATTTCCTGAATCGTCGCTCGTGAACTCAGCGCGCCTTCCAGACCAATCACCCGCACATTTTGATCGCCACCTGACAGGGTGTCCTGCAGGAACTGCTCGATCATGCTGCCGCCTTCGTCCTGCGCGGTCGCTGCGAAGGGTACGATGATCACTGCTGAACTCAGCAACAGAGGATATATAAAGCGACGCATCAGAAGGCCTGCCCGATCCCGATGTAGAACTGCAGCCCATCGCCCGTGTCACCCTGAACTGGGACGGCGAGGTCAAAGCGCAACGGCCCGAAACCGCCCAGATCATAGCGAATACCTAGCCCGGCGCCAGAATGCTCTTCCGCGCCGCTGCCGATGAACGAGGACGTGTCGACGACGCCATAGTCATAGAAGCCGACCAACGAGATTGTGTCGGTGACTTTGCCACGAACTTCAGCTGACAGTCCCAGAAAGGACTTACCGCCGGCAACACCGTCCCCGACTGGGATGCCGAGGCTTTCATAGGGCTGACCGCGTACCGTTCCCGCGCCGCCCGAGAAGAACAGGAAATCCGGCGTCACACCGTCTGGCGGCGGGCCAAGGACTGATCCAAGTTGAACGCGCCCGGCGAGCACCAACCGGCCGCCTGTGCCTATGTCGTTATAGTAACGCCCGTCAAAAAACATCCTCAGGCCAGTGTCAGAACCAGAGAACCCGACAAAGGGCATTACCTGCGAATCCAGATAGTAGCCACGCGTGGCGCTGACCTTGCTATCCCGTTCATCCCATTCAGACCGGAAAGGCAGGATGAAGTACTGGAACTTGCGGCCATCGCCATAGGCGTCATCCGCGTCTGACCATTGGAAACCGGCTGAGGCTTCGGCATAAAGACGGTTCGAAAAAGTGCGGCGGGCACCGTAGGCAAGCGAAGCGATAGTGACGTTATAATTCTCGGTATTTCGCCGTTCCAGCAGCGCGCTCCAGAATGTATTGTCGTCTGGGCCGAGCCGGTCTGGTTGATCCAGACGCAGGCCAATGCGCCCGTCGATATCCTCGGCGCCGCCAATGTTGCGGATCGCAGCCTCGAACCTTAGCCGCTCTGCCCGCCGGAACACATTTCGATGGGTCCACGTGGCAGTTAAATCCAGCCCATCGCGCGAGGCGATCTCGGCCCCGAATGTCAGCCGACGGGGGGGGAGGTCTTCGAATGTGGCATCGAAATCCAAAGTGCCGTCCGGGTTGGGCTCATCATGTTCCTTAATAGAAACCGTGCTGAATGTGCCGGTGCGCCGCAGTCGGGTTCCAACCTTTTGTACCTGTTCTGGGGAATAAACTTCACCCGAGGGGAAGCCTGCAATTTTTTCGATCGACCGATGGCGAACGTTAGTGTCGCCTTGGATGTTCATTTTGCCGAACCGAAGCCTTGGTCCCGGTGCCAGATCAATTGTGGCATCCAGTCGTGCCTGCGCATGTCGCGCGATTACTCTTTGGTCCGACACCCCTGCCTTTGCGTGGCCCGTATCGCGCCAACCTTGGACCCCTGCGGATGCCGCTTGTTGGATTGCTCCGGTGGTGGCCGTTTTGCCTGTGGCAAATTCCTCGGGTAGCACGGTTTCTGGTGCCAATGGTTGAACGACAGCAGTGCCAAATTTGAACTTCGGCCCTGAAGTCACCAATATCGTTGCACGTTTGAACTGGGTAGGAACATTCAAAGAGTTGATATTTGCAGCTTCCTGCCCGTCCAACTTTATGCTGACGACGGGGCTGAAATACCCTTCGTCATACATGATTTGAACGATGGTGCGGTAGTCGGACAGAGCAGCCGACAGGATTTCCAACGACGTATCCAGTCCACGCGATTCTGAGGTGAAAACCGATGAGGTCTCTTCCAGCCGGTCAATCAGATCTTTAGATGCGCCGGGAGCGGAGAGGGTGGTTTCCAGCGCCGATGCAAGATTGGGAGACAATGCCAAAAGAGCGCAAAAAAGCCAGCTTCTCAGAACGCTGCGCGGTCTGCTCCCTATCATTGTCTGGCTCCAACTGCCCCAAGTCGAAATCACTATGGCCGCGAAACAATAGAAATGCGGCTTGTTGAATTCATTTAGAGCATTTGGCGACGCAAAGGGGAAGAACTAAACCAAACTCAGTTGCTATTATTGGCTCGACCGTGTCCCAATTTTTCACAGATCGGCATTTCGGAACCACCTAATGATCGCGTCGCGATCTTCGGGCTCCATGAAAGTGACGTTTGCAGGGGGCATTGCGTGGGTGACGCCTGATTGCAGATATATCTGCTGCGCGTTCTGCGCGATGTCGGCCTCGGTTTCGAGCAACACACCTTTGGGTGCCCACAGGATGCCTTCCCAGACAGGCTCACGCGCGTGGCACATGGAACAGCGCCCCAAAACAATGTCGTGCGCTTCTTCAAAGCCATCCGCCGCTGCAAATTTCTGTTCATATGGTGTAAGCTGATGCGCTTCGGCCTCTTCCAACGGGTCGTGCATAGAAGCGGTCGACAGCCACATGATGGCCATGAACAGCAGTGCAGTCACCAGCCAGGTCCAGGTTGGATTTCCGGCGCGCGCATGGCGGGTGTTGAAATAGTGGCGAATGGTGACGCCCATCAAAAAGACCAACGCGGCGATGATCCAATTGTACTCGGTGGCAAAGGCCAGCGGGTAGTGGTTCGACAGCATCAGGAACACAACGGGCAAGGTTAGATAGTTGTTGTGGGTAGAACGCAGTTTGGCGATTTTGCCGTACTTGGGATCAGGCGTACGTCCGTTTTTGAGGTCATCCACAACAATGCGCTGGTTCGGCATAATTATGAAGAACACATTCGCCGTCATGATTGTGGCCGTGAAAGCCCCTAGATGCAGCATCATCGCACGGCCGGTGAAGATTTGGTTATAACCCCAGCCCATGGCCACCAGCAGGACAAACAACAGAACCATCAGCAGCGTCGGGCGTTCACCGAGACCAGACTTGCACAGAAAATCATAGACCAGCCAGCCAATGGTCAGCGACGCAGCCGAGATCAGGATGCCCTGCCACAGCGCCAGATCAGCTTTATGCGCATCGATCAGATAAAGCTCGCCGCCAACCCAGTAGACGATCATTAATAGCGCGGCGCCGCTCAGCCAAGTCGCGTAGCTTTCCCATTTGAACCAGGTCAGGTGGTCAGGCATGCGCTCCGGCGCGACAAGATATTTCTGGATGTGATAAAAGCCACCGCCATGGACTTGCCATTCCTCGCCGTCCGCCGGGCCGGGAATATCGCGGTTCAGGCCAAGGTCCAGCGCGATGAAATAGAAGGATGATCCGATCCAGGCGATCGCAGTGATGACGTGCAGCCAGCGCACGCCAAAACCAATCCAATCCCAGAACACGGCGAAGTCGTACATTGATGAGGTCTCCGATAAGTTATCGCCACACTAGGCAAACGGGCTTTTCTTCGGTATTCCCGTATATTGTCAAACTGTATCAAAAAAAACGATAAGATGTCCTATCTCGATAACATTCGAACCTTTGTACGGGTTTATGATCTAGGCAGTATGTCAGCCGCCGGGCGCGATATGCGAATCTCACCTGCGGTGACGTCAGCGCGGATTTCGCAGTTAGAAGATCACCTCGGGGTTCGTCTGTTCCAGCGAACCACACGCAACTTGACTCCAACTGAGCAAGGGCGTGCATTTTACCCCGGTGCAGTCGCAGTTCTGGATGCGGTGGATGAGGCAGAAGCGCAAGTCACACATCTGACCGAAGCGCCGCGCGGGTCGCTGTTCGTCGCAGCGCCCCTGGGTGTCGGACGCCGTCTTCTGGCACCTCATGTGCCTGATTTTCTGTCAGAATACCCTGAGATTGATGTGCGTCTAAGGCTGACAGACCGCTCTGTCGACCTAACCACCGAAGGGTTGGATCTGGCCTTTTTCATCGGTCAGCCCGAAGACAGCACATTGCGCATCCGCAAGATCGCGGATTGCCAGCGCGTGCTATGCGCGGCCCCTGATTACGTCAGCCGTTGTGGGATGCCCGAATCTGGAACGGATCTGATTTCAGGCAAACATGAGTGTTTGAATCTACGCTTCCCCGGAGCGGCAGAGTTTCAGTGGATGCTGGAAACGCTCGATGGCCCGAAACGGTTCGCTGTTTCAGGTCGCTATGAGTGCGACGATGGCGATGTTTTAACCGATTGGGCGTTGTCGGGGCAGGGAATTGCTATGAAACCTGTCTTTGAGGTGTCCGAACATCTGAAGGCAGGACGATTGATCCCGGTGGCGACGCAAACGCCACCGGTGCCGGTTCAAATGGCTTGCTTATATACCCATCGCCGCCACCAAGATCCCAAGGCACGGCTGTTTATGGATTTCATGATTGATCGTATCGGCAAGGTGGTCCGCAGCGCCGAAATCTAGGTCTAGCTGCCCCGATAGGTCGAATACCCATATGGGGATAGAAGCAGCGGTACATGGTAATGGGCATCCGGGTCGGACATACCAAAGCGGATAGGTACCTGATCCAGAAACAGAGGATCATCGCCGTCCTGACCCGTCGCGCGTAGGTAATCGCCAGCAAAGAAAATCAGTTCATACGTGCCGGTTTTGAAGTCGTCCTGCGGTAGGATCGGACTGTTGGTGCGACCATCCTCGTTGGTTTCCATCTCAGCCAGTTTGCGATGAGAATCTCCCGACACTTCGTAAAGAGAGATTTTCAACCCCTCAGCGGGGCAGCCGCGTGCCGTGTCCAGAACATGGGTCGTCAGATAGCCAGCCAAGGGTCTCTCCTATGTGTTTCTTTTGGTGTGCCACAGTCTGGGCCAAACAGCAAAATGGTTGAAATGCCGAAAGAACTGGAAACAGTGTTCGGATTGATTTGATAATCAATGGACCGTTTCTGCGGTAAAGCTGTCAAAACACCTAATCGGACTGGAAGACCCTATGCAGCCGCCTCGTTACCCCCGCGATATGATCGGATATGGAGCCAACCCGCCTGACGCCGCATGGCCCGGCGGGGCGAAACTGGCTGTACAGATCGTGCTGAACTACGAAGAGGGTGGTGAAAACTGTGTTCTGCATGGGGATGCTGCGTCTGAGGCGTTCTTGTCCGAGATAGTCGGGGCGGCGCAATGGCCGGGCCAGCGTCACTGGAACATGGAATCGATCTATGAATACGGCGCGCGGGCAGGATTCTGGCGCCTGCATCGGTTGATGAAAGATCTGCCGATCACTGTCTACGGTGTGGCGACGGCTTTGGCGCGCTCGCCAGATCAGGTGGCCGCAATGAAATCGTCAGGGTGGGAGATTGCCAGCCACGGGCTGAAATGGGTCGAGCACAAGGACATGCCCGAGGATGAAGAGCGGGCTCAGGTTGCAGAAGCTATCCGCTTGCATACCGAAGTTGTGGGGGATCGCCCGCGTGGCTGGTACACCGGGCGCTGTTCGGACAACACTGTGCGTCTGGTCGCCGAAGAGGGTGGTTTTGCCTATGTCGCGGACACCTATGCGGATGATCTTCCATACTGGATGCAGACCAGTGGCCGGGATCAGTTGATTGTTCCCTACACGCTGGATTGCAACGATATGCGCTTTGCCACACCGCAGGGGTTCAACGCCGGGGATCAGTTCTATTCTTATCTGAAAGACAGCTTCGATGCGCTTTATGCAGAAGGCGAAGCTGGCGCACCCAAGATGCTGTCGATTGGTCTTCATTGTCGCTTGATCGGGCGTCCGGGACGCGTCATGGCGCTGAAACGGTTTCTGGATTACGCGCTCGGGTTCTCGGATGTGTGGTTTGCAACGCGATTGCAGATTGCGGAACATTGGGCTGAAACGCACCCGCTGGCTGAGCGCCCAAAACCCTCACAGATGGGCCGCGACGAATTTGTCTCCGCTTACGGAGGTATCTTCGAGCATTCCGCATGGATCGCCGAGCGTGCGTTTGGTCTGGAACTGGGCGCGGCACATGACACGGCGGGTGGATTGCACAATGCTTTGACCCGCATGTTCCGGTCCGCCTCGGACGAGGAACGGCTGGGTGTTTTAACGGCCCACCCCGATCTTGCTGGTAAACTGGCGCAGGCCAAGCGGCTGACACAGGAAAGCACGTCTGAGCAGGCTTCGGCCGGTCTCGATGCGCTGACGGATGACGAACGCGCCACCTTTACCGAATTAAATCAGCGCTACACCGAAAAATTTGGTTTTCCGTTCATTATCGCCGTTAGGGACCACAACAAGGCCTCGATCCTGGGCGCATTTGAGCGGCGGATCGAACAGGATCGCGAAACCGAGTTTGCTGAAGCATGCCGACAGGTCGAACGGATCGCCGAATTCCGTCTGCGCGATGTGCTGCCCTCATGACCCAGATTGTCGCTGAAACGATCTCGACAGCAGCGTTCGCGCCATTTGGCGATCTGATTGATATCTCAGGTGAGCCTGACAAGATGATCAATCAGGGCCAATGCGGCCGTTATCACGACCGGGCTGAACTGGATTTCGGTAACGCGCGTGCCGGTATTAGCCTGTTTAACGCCAACCCGCGCGAATTGCCCTACCGGCTGGAAATGGTCGAGCGTCATCCCGATGGCAGCCAGGCCTTTATTCCGATGACTCACCAGCCTTTTCTGGTGATTGTCGCACCGGATGAGGGCGGAAAACCCGGGCAACCAAGGGCTTTCATCACGCTCCCCGGACAAGCTGTGAACTATCACCGAGGCACTTGGCACGGGGTTCTAACTCCTCTGCACGGGCCCGGCCTGTTCGCGGTCGTCGATAGGATCGGGGACGGTCCAAATCTAGAAGAATACTGGTTCAGCACTCCGTACGAGGTGGTCGACCGCTGAATCCAAATACGAAGCCGCCAAAGAAGCGGTAAGAACCCCATTGGATCTTAGGGAGGACAATGAGATCATGGCCGAAACTTCGATAGGGACCCCCGAACAACTTCGGGACCCGAACTATACGCCCGCCTTACACAAGGCGATACCGCTGGGCATTCAGCATGTGCTGGCGATGTTTGTTTCAAACGTTACACCGGCCATCATCGTGGCCGGAGCCGCCGGGTTTGGATTTGGATCCAATTCCCCCGATTTTCCTGAGCTGCTCTACCTGATCCAAATGTCGATGCTGTTCGCGGGTCTGGCAACCTTGTTGCAGACTGTGACGCTGGGCCCAGTTGGCGCGGCACTGCCGATTGTTCAGGGAACAAGCTTTGCCTTTCTGCCCATCATGATCCCGCTTGTCGCTGGTAAGGGTGTGGATGCTTTGGCAGCACTGTTCGGTGGCGTCCTGATCGGTGGTCTTTTTCACGCCTTTCTAGGCCTGTTCATTGGCAAGATACGTTTTGCGCTTCCGCCGCTGGTGACCGGGCTTGTCGTGACAATGATCGGTTTGGCGCTGGTCAAGGTTGGCATTCAATATTCTGCTGGTGGCGTGCCTGCGATTGGTACTCCGGAATACGGATCGCTGCTCAACTGGTCGGCGGCGTTGGTCGTGGTTGTCGTGACGCTGGGCCTCAAGTTCTTTGCGCGTGGTATGCTGTCAGTGTCTGCCGTACTCGTCGGATTGGCGGTTGGCTACGTCTATGCGCTGATGGTCGGCATGGTGACGTTCGAAGCCATCGGCAACAGCTGGTCGCGGGCCTCGGCATTCGCACTTCCAGTCCCGTTCAAATATGGCTTTGAGTTCTCATTGGCGGCCATTATCGGATTCTGTCTGATGTCTTTCGTCTCGGCCATTGAGACCGTCGGTGACGTATCGGGGATCACCAAGGGTGGTGCAGGTCGCGAGGCGACAGACAAAGAGATCGAAGGTGCAACATATGCCGATGGTTTTGGAACTGCGCTCGCCGGTATGTTCGGCGGGTTTCCGAATACATCGTTCAGCCAGAATGTCGGCTTGATTGCGATGACAGGCGTCATGAGCCGTCATGTGGTGACCTGCGGGGCCTTGTTCCTGATCCTGTGTGGTCTCGTGCCGAAGGTCGGAGCGATCATTCGCACAGTACCCATCGAAGTGCTGGGTGGCGGCGTGATCGTCATGTTCGGCATGGTGGTTGCGGCAGGCATCTCGATGCTGTCGGACGTGGATTGGAATCGCCGCAACATGGTGATCTTTGCGATCTCGCTGTCGATTGGTCTTGGGTTGCAGCTGGAACCTGGTGCGGTCCAGCACCTGCCGGATACGCTTCGCATTCTGATGACAAGCGGCCTGCTGCCAGCGGCTCTGATCGCCATCGTGCTGAACCTGGTCCTGCCTGAAGAGCTGGCAGAAGAATCGACCGAGGAAGTTTCTGGCGGAATGGCCGGTCACGGCTCTGGCAGCCTGCCTCACGAATGAGGCCTATGAACAATCCCGCAGCGCGACGCAGCGCTGCGGGTCACCCCGCTTCGGCCATCAAGCGTGCGACATCCAGCATGCGGGCCGAAAACCCCCATTCATTGTCATACCAACCAAAGACCCTGATTTGGTTCTCTCCGATCATACGCGTCTCGGGCCCGGCCAAAACGAGTGATTCAGGACGGGAGCGCAAATCAGATGATACCAAGGGCAGATCGGTCCAGCCCAGTACGGCAGAAGCTGCGACCGCGTTGCGAAACGCTTGGTCGAACTGATCCGCGCTCTTGCCCCGTTCAAGGGTGGCGACAAGATCGACAGCAGATACGCTGGCCGTGGGAACACGCACCGCAGCCCCTGAAATGCGACCGGCAAGATTTGGCAGCACAACATCGATCAGATGTGTGGCGCTTGAGGTCGTGGGCACCATCGACAACGCACCAGCGCGCGAACGAGCCAGATCCCCGCGTGGCGCATCGACCATAGGCTGGCTGTTTGTATAGCAGTGGATCGTGGTCATGTGCCCGGACACAAGCCCGCCGATTTCATCAATCAGTTTGACGAGCGGTGCCAGCCCATTCGTGGTGCATGACGCATTCGACACGATCCGTGCGTTGCCCAATTGATCTTCGTTTGCACCCAGTACAACCGTGACCTCGGCAGCAGGTGAGGGGCCGGAAATCAGCACTTTGCCCGCCCCGGCAGTCAATCCCCGGCTGGCAACATCCGATGTGCGCGCGATGCCGGTGCAATCGAGCATGACATCGACGCCGGACAGATCGACCTTTGCCAAATCTGCGCTGTGGGACATTGGAACAATCCGGCCATCGATGTTCAATGCTCCACCTTCGGCTGCCACCGAACCTGGATAAGGTCCGAATGTGCTGTCGTACTTGAACAGATATGCGCAGGTTTCGAGCGGTGCGATATCGTTGATCAGCACCAGCTCGATATCCGAATGCTGCGACGGGCCTAGGACCTGTCGCAGGATGGTGCGGCCGATACGGCCGAATCCGTTGATCGCAAGTTTCATGCGCAAGCTATGGCAGGCAGATCATGCGATCTCAATCAAAGTATTGTACCAATTTCAGTTGCAGCTGACCTGTGAAAAGAACTGGCCCGAGATGTTCTGATACATGCTGGAATAGATCGCCTTGCATCCGGTCGCCTGCTGTATCGCAGCCATCGCCTGAATGGTGCGCAGACGTGGCGGGGGGCCAAAGGGGTTCAGATTGTTGTTGTCCCGCGTGGCCCGATAGACCACAGGCGCGTCCGAGACCTGCGTCACCGCCCAGGTACGGCTCATGACGAAAACGGACTTGGTTTCTTCCTTGGCTGCGACCGGCTCGGCGTTGAACGCCGAAAGGCCAAGGGTGGCAACCAGTGCAATCATCGTACCGCGCAGTAACATTGAACAATCTCCAGTGCTGAAAACTTACGTAATTTCATCAGATTCCAGCGATTCTGTGAACCCCTATACCGGACATTAACGCTATGGTCGTCTATCGCGAGGGAACCGAGAGAGGCATATGCCGATTTACATCTTTATATAGCAGATATCGGAACCGACCCGGACCACCCGCATAGCAGGCTTGGGGGCAGAAAGCGCGCAGCCACATATAATCTCCGGCCTCGACCTCGACCCAATCCTGATTGAGTCGATAAACCGCCTTGCCCTCCAGCACGTAAAGGCCGTGTTCCATCACATGGGTTTCTGCAAATGGGATTACGCCACCGGGCTCGAAATTGACGATGTTGACATGCATATCATGCCGCAGGTCATGCGGATCGGTAAAACGCGTGGTAGACCAACGCCCTTTGGTGCCGGGCATCTCGACGGGCGCCACATCGCATTCGTTGGTGATGATCGGATCAGGGGCTGGCAGGCCGGGCACGGCCTGATAGGCTTTGCGAACCCAATGGAACCGGGCAACGGAATCGGCGCGATTGTGTAGGGCCCAGTCACTTCCAGGTGGGATATAAGCATATCCTCCGGTCTCAAGTATGTGCTCCGCTTGGTTCAACGTCAGGGTTACAGAGCCTTCGACTACAAAAATCACACCTTGTGCGTTTGGGTCTGTTTCCGGAGTATCACTGCCGCCACTGGGCTGAACCTCCATGATGTATTGCGAGAATGTCTCTGCAAACCCACTCAGAGGCCGCGAAAGAACCCACAGGCGTGTCCCTTCCCAGAAAGGAAGAAAGCTGGTGACGATGTCGCGCATCGTGCCTTTCGGGATAACCGCATAGGCGTCGGTGAACATGGCGCGGTCAGTCAATAACTGCTCTTGCCCCGGGTGACCGCCTGTAGGTGCATAGTATTTTGGATGTGTCATCAAATGCCTCTGGTTCGTCTTGGGATAATATGAGGCGAACGGGCTGAGGGACCTAGCACCCGCCTTGCAATAGGTTTGTTCGGGATAATTTGAAGGTGACCAAGTTGGGCTTGGCCACACACGCACAGAGGTATATCTATGAGCGTGAAAGTTGTTCAGATCGGCGAGGCCCCATAATGAAAGCCTTCTTTTATTCAGCGCTCGTTACCGTTCTATTACTGGGTTCGAGTGGAATCGCTCAGGCCAAACCGATTTCCCGAATCATCGCGGAAATGGGGTTGAGCCCCGCGGATTTCGAAGTGCTAAGCGCCACCTCGAATGCGTTGTTGTCCTCAGGTTCGCCCTCGGTTGGGCAAGAGAGGGCTTGGCTTAATCAAGATACAGGCTCAAAAGGGACGATCCGGGTTCACAGCGTTCAGAATAATTGCGTAATACTCCAGCATATTGTGCAGCCCGAAGGCGCGGAACAGGCTCGGGATATCAGAACACGCCGTTGCAGAACTGCCGATGGTAACTGGATACTGGCACCTTAAAGGCTGTCACTGGGTCGGCGTCTGACCTCATGTATCTACGCCCGATCCAATCGAGAATTTCTGCCGCGACCTCAGGCACCTCACTGTGATGCAGTGTATGGTATCGTTTTATCTGAATGACGTTCCGTCACCCAACTGGACAGTGTCATAGGTGCTGAGCCATCCTCGGACCCAAGCGTCGGGTGCGCGCGGTGCTGTAGAGAGGACTATACATGACCATGACATTCGGACTGCGCGATGAAAATCGCGCCTTGTTGCAACGTGTTGCTGATATGATCCGGGATGAGGTCATGCCGCTTGAACAGGAGTATCATACGGAGATCAACAAAGGCGATCGCTGGCAATACACCGAGCGTCAGGCCGAAATCCTCGAAGGTCTAAAGGACAAGGCCAAAGCGGCAGGGCTGTGGAACTTCTGGCTGACGGACAGTGATAAGGGCTTTGGCCTCAGTACAGTTGAGTACGCCTATTTTGCCGAAGAAATGGGTAAGACCCCTTTGGGGGCTGAAGTATTTAACTGCTCAGCACCTGATACCGGGAATATGGAGGTCTTTGAGCGCTACGGCTCGGACGCGATGAAGGAACAGTGGCTGAAGCCGTTGCTCGATGGCCAGATCAGGTCGGCCTATCTGATGACCGAACCGGATGTGGCGTCGTCGGATGCAACGAATATCTCGATGTCCTGTGTGCGGGACGGTGCTGACTACATTCTGAATGGTGAGAAATGGTGGTCTTCCGGGGCAGGTGATCCGCGCTGCAAGGTCTATATCGTGATGGTCAAAACGGGCGGAGATGATCTGCAGAAGCACCAGCGCCAGTCGATGATCGTGGTGCCAGCAGGCACGCCTGGCATCGAGATATTGCGGCCGATGGAAGTCTACGGCCACGACGATGCACCTCATGGTCACATGCATATCCGTTTCACAGATGTACGGGTTCCAGCTGAGAACATCCTGCTGGGCGAGGGGCGCGGGTTCGAGATCGCGCAGGGTCGTCTGGGGCCGGGTCGCATTCATCATTGCATGCGCGCCATCGGTCAGGCCGAAGCCGCATTGGAACAGATGTGCAAGCGGTCACTGCAACGCCAAGCATTCGGGAAGAAGCTGGCGCAACTGGGCGCCAATTACGACATCATTGCCGAATGTCGGATGGAGATCGAAATGGCCCGACTGCTGTGCCTAAAGGCGGCATGGTACATGGATCAGGGCGATGCGCGGGCGGCGGCCCCTTGGATCAGCCAGATCAAGGTCGTGGCGCCCAAAATAGCGCTGAAGGTGATCGACGAAGCTGTGCAGATGTTTGGCGCGCAAGGGATCAGCCAGGATACACCTTTGGCCAACGCGTGGACCCATGTACGCACCTTGCGTTTGGCGGATGGACCCGACGCGGTGCATCGTCGCCAGGTCGCCCGTGCCGAACTAAAGAAATACACGCAAGAAAAAGTCTGAGGCAGAAGCAACCGCGATGATATCGGATGTGTTGGGGCAGGCGTATTTTCATCAGAATACGCAAGGTGAGTTTGTCGGCAATGATCCCGCGCGCGGGCCTTGGTCAGCAGATCACTGTCATGCGGGGCCAGTCAGTGGCCTGATTGTGCGAGCGGCCGAGACCGAGGTCGGACCAGATAAGATGTTGACCCGTCTCACGGTCAATTTGCTGCGCCCGCTGCCTTTGACCGGTTTGCGGGTCGCGGCGGAGACCACGCGCCACACAAAAACGCTGGCGACCACACGCGTCACCGTTCATGACCTAGATGATACGCTTTGTGCAACGGCAACTACCATGCATGTGGTGCGCAGGGACCTTGGGTCTGTTCCCAATGTCGACCTGCCTGCACCGCGATTGGAAGATGTCGTCGATGGCCCATTTCCAATCGGTGAAATGCGGCATGATCTGCCTGGTTTTGCCCATCACTCAGAAATTGGCTATCCAGCCGGCGGCAATCAGGGCGCTGGTCCCAAAATCGTGTGGATGCGCACGCCCACCTTGGTTGATGGCGAAGATCCCTCGCCGATACAGGCGCTCTGCCCGCTCGCGGATTGTGGTAATGGCATATCATGGAATGCGCCCACGACCGAGATGGGATTCATGAACACCGATCTGACGATACAAGTCCATCGAGAGCCCACCTCAGACTGGCTGGCCTCCGATTCGATTTCGCACTGGCAGCCGTCGGGGATTGGTATGTCGCAGTCGGTTTTGTTTGACACGCAGGGACCTGTGGGAACGGCGCTACAGACTCTGGTTCTGTTTCCGCCCAATTAACTCGGCTGGAATCAGCGATACTCTGGGGAACCGGATTGCCGATGCCTGCCCCGCACCCTATCTTTACGCTATGCGTTGGATTGCGACCCTTCTAACCTGCTGTCTGCCATTTCCGGTTTTGGCCCACCCGCACGTCTTTATCGACACGGGACTGGAGTTCGTCGTCGATGACGCAGGCAACCTGACCCATGTGCGTGTGACCTGGGCCTATGATGAATTCTATTCGCTGCTGGTGCTGGAAGACATGAGATTGGATCAGGACGGCGATGGCGTGCTGACCGAAGAGGAAGAAAAATTTCTAAGCGGCTTCGATGCGCAATGGGTTGAAGGGTACAATGGCGATTTGGTCATTCGTATGGGCGAGACCGTGATCCCCCTGTCTGGCCCGCTAGAGCCACAAGCGACGACTGAAGATGCACGTATCGTGACCACGCATTTGCGCTCGGTAGAAGGCACGCCCGTTCCGGCAAGTGACCTGTCGATCAAAGCCTTTGATGAGAGCTTTTACACCGCCTACGAGGTGACCCGGCCTGTGACGGTTTCGGGTCCTGTCATCTGTCAGATTGATCGGAGCGATCCGGACATTGACGCAGAACTGGCGCAGATGCAGGCGTTTTTACGGACACTCGATGCCGACTATGACCTCGAGGAGAATGACATCCCTCTGGTTGGTGAGAAATTCGCAACTGAGATCAGACTTTCATGTCCAAATACCTGATCGTTCCCGTCGTCATCGCTTGCGGGTTGCTCCTTTGGTTCTGGGGCAGCGGTGGCTTTGACCATCTGGCTGCATGGGCGGCTGGTGAGCAGCGGGAGTTCCAGAACCAGATCGCCCGCGCCTTGCGCGCGGCCCGGGCCGAGCAGCCCGAAGCTATCGCGACGCTACTGACCGTCTGTTTCGCCTATGGTTTTTTCCACGCCATTGGACCAGGTCATGGCAAGGTTTTAATCGGAGGGTACGGGTTGGGCCGTCGTGTCGCGTTTTGGCGACTATCCGCGATCAGTGTTTTGTCTAGTCTGGGTCAAGCAGTCACGGCAATCGTGTTGGTTTATGCGGGTGTTCTCGTGTTCCAGATGTCGCGCGAGACGTTGGTAGGCACGACCGAACAGGTCATGGCGCCGATCAGCTATGGCATGATTGCGGTAATCGGCTTGTGGTTGATCTTTCGCGCGCTGCGCAGCTTTGTACGGCATCGCAAAAGCCAGACATCGCATACGCACGACCACCATCACCGTGCGCATGATCATGACCACCATCATCACGACCACGAAGTTTGCGCTGACTGCGGCCACCGCCACGGCCCGACTGCCGATGAGGTCGCTCAGGTGGGCAGCCTGCGCGAGGCGTTGATCCTGATCGCTGGCATAGCCGCGCGCCCCTGTACCGGCGCGTTGTTCGTGCTGATCCTGACATGGCAGATGGGTATCGCAATGGTCGGCATCGCGGGCGCATTCGCCATGGCTTTAGGCACCGCAACTGTCACCACTTTGGTCGGTTGGACGTCTTTTGGGTTGCGTGGCGGTTTATTGGCCTCTGCCTCGGCCACGCGCTTTGCATCGGTGCTGGCTCCGACCATCGAACTGGTGGCGGGTCTTATCATCGCCGTGATTGCTAGTGGGTTGCTGTTGCGGGCTTTGTAGACTTAGTCGAAAACCGGCTCTGGATACCCGACCCTTGCCAGATACAATCCTTGCGGCGGGCAAACCGGGCCACAGGCCGCTCGGTCAACCGCCTCAAGCGCATCGCGAACGTCCTCAGGCGTCCATGCCCTAGCTCCCACACGCTCCAACGTGCCAACAAAGCTACGTACCTGATTGTGCAGGAACGATCGGGCGCGAACATGGAAGTGGATTTCGGGGCCAGAGAAGCCCTGCACCCGTTCCACCCGCAACTCATCCAGTGTTTTGACCGGGCTGGCGGCCTGGCAGATGGAGGATCGGAAGGTGGTGAAGTCATGCCGCCCGATCAGCAAATCCGCCCCGGCCTGCATCGCCGCGACGTCCAGAGAATGATTGATCTGCCAGACCTGCCCCTTGTCATGGGTAGCGGGCGCGCGGCGCATCAGGATGCGGAACAGATATTGCCGCTCAAGCGCCGAGAACCGCGCATGCCAGTCATCATCCACCCGTGCGGCTTTCACGATGGCAACGGGCTGCGGCTTGAGGTGATAATTCAACGCCTCAGCCAGGCGGAACGGGTCCCAGTCCTTAACCAGATCGCAATGCGCCACTTGCCCCAGCGCGTGCACACCCGCATCCGTACGACCGGCGGCTGCGATGGTGTGGTCACCGGGTTCGATCCGCGAAAGCGCTAGTTCGATCGCGCCCTGAACCGACGGCAGTTCTTTCTGCCGTTGCCATCCGGCGAACGGTTCCCCTTGGTATTCGACTTGCAGCGCGTATCTGGGCATGGGGCGCTGGTATCGCGCCTTGGTCGGTCGGGCAAGGGGGCGAAAGCTCTGGCAAGTGCGGTAACCGCTACCTATCTTGGCACAAACGATAATTGCGGGGCGACGGCTTGGTCATCTCATCATTGGCAGACAGTTTGGTACGCAGCGTCGAATCCGTGGGCGACCGCGTGTCCGAAACGTTCTTTGAGCCGGTCATACGGCTGGGCGTCACGGGATTGGCGCGGTCTGGTAAAACTGTATTTATCACATCGCTGGTGGCCAACCTCCTGGACCGCGGCCGTATGACCGGGTTGGTGGCGCAGCAAGAGGGGCGGATCACCGCCAGCTATCTGCAACCCCAACCCGACGATACCGTGCCCCGATTCGATTTCGAATCCCATCTGTCAGCGCTCACGGGGCCTACGCCGCACTGGCCGGAAAGCACAAGGGCGGTGTCTGAGCTGCGCCTGTCCTTCAAAGTCCAGCCCGCAGGTCTACTTTCAGGGCTGCAAGGGCCGCGAACATTGCATCTGGACATTGTGGATTATCCCGGTGAATGGCTGCTGGATCTGGCCCTGCTAGACAAATCCTACGAGGACTGGTCGCGTGGCACGTTGGAGCACATATCCAACCGTCCACAAGCAGAGGCGTTTCTGGCCAAGGCCAGAGCGGCCGACCCAACCGCGCCACATGATGAGCCGCAGGCGCAGGACCTTGCTCGCAGCTTCACAGACTATCTAAATGCCGCGCGTGAGGCCGGGTTCTACGACTGCACCCCCGGTCGGTTCCTTCTGCCGGGAGATCTCGCAGGCTCTCCTGTGCTGACCTTCGCGCCTTTGCCGGTGTCTGAAGCATCACGCCGAAGGACGTTGCACCGCGAGATGGAACGGCGCTACGAGGCTTACAAGGTACAAGTGGTCAAACCCTTCTTCCGCGATCACTTTGCCCGGATCGACCGGCAGATCGTTCTGGTCGATGCGCTGGGCGCGATCCACAAAGGCCCGCAAGCGGTTGAAGATATGCGCCGCGCCATGGCCGATATCCTGTCGGCCTTCCGCCCCGGTCGCAATGCGTGGCTGAACAAACTGCTGCTTGGCAAGCGGGTCGAGCGTATCCTGTTTGCGGCCACCAAAGCGGACCATCTGCACCATCTGCAGCACCCACGTCTGACCGCGATTATCGAGGCGTTGACTCGTGAGGCGCGCGACCGCGCCAGCTTCGCCGGTGCCGAGACAGCGGCGTTGTCGCTGGCATCGCTTCGCGCCACCACTGAAGAGGTGCGTAACCATAACGGCGTTGAACTTCATTGTGTGCGCGGCACTCTGTTGGACAGAGGCAAGCAGGCGGCGTTTTATCCCGGCGATTTGCCAGAGGACCCAGCCCATCTGCTTGGCCCCGCGCGAAACGGGGCCGAAGGTTGGTTGGGCGAGGATTATGGCTATATGGCTTTCGCGCCGACGCATCTGACCCTGAATCCCGGAGACGGCCCACCGCATATTCGGTTGGACCGAGCCGCGCAGTTTCTGATTGGAGACAGGCTGTGAACGCGATCCTCCGCCCAGCACGCAGTACCGATGCCGGAACCACAGGCGCAATTCTGCACGGGTTTGCACGGGAAAATGACTGGATGCCAGAGCTACATTCCGAAGCAGAAACCATCGCATTTTGCGGCAAAATGATCGATTTGGGCTGGGTCACGGTGGCCGAGGTGCTAGGCCAGGTCACCGGATTTCTGGCGTTGGACGGGGAAGAAGTGCAGTCGCTCTATTTGACAGCACCGGCGCGTGGGCAGGGGATCGGACAGCAATTGCTTGATCTTGCGAAGACGCAGCGCCCCGATCTCAATCTATATGCGTTTCAGGCCAATCACCGCGCCTGCCGGTTCTACGAACGCAACGGGTTTGTCGAGGTCGCGCGCAGCGACGGGTCCGAGAATGACGAAAACCTGCCAGATATCAAATATGTCTGGACACGTGAGGAGGAGGTCGATGTCTAAGGGCCCCGTGCTGATTGAACTGGAAGACGACACCCCGGCCGCCGATGTTTCAACTGCACCTCCCGTACCTGATATTGCACCTCCTCAGGGGCAGGCGATGCAGGCCGCCGTTCGGTTTGCAGCCCGAAAACCATCGGCCTTGGCGCGCTGGTTTTGGGGTTTGGCGCTTGCAGTCGTAGGCGCGGTGGTCTCGGTTGCGGCGTGGGATTTTGCCATGTCGCTGCTGGAACGCGCCCCAATTCTGGGGTGGATCGTCACGGGCCTGATCGCCGCGCTTTTGCTGGTCGTGCTGGTTATCGCACTACGTGAACTGGCCGCGATTAGTCGCCTTTCTCGCGTGGACGGGTTACGCCGCGCTGCCGATGCTGCGTTAGCAGACGAGGACTTGTCGCAAGCCCGCGCCGTCAGCACACGGCTGATTGTGTTCTACAACGGGCGTGATGAAACCCGCTGGGGCCGCGACCGTTTGACCGAACGCATGGGAGAGCAATTCGATGCCGCCACCCTGCTGAGCTTGGCCGAAGACGAACTTTTGGCCCCGCTGGACGCCGCTGCCAGTCGCGAGGTCGAGGCCGCAGCCCGGCAGGTCGCTACCGTGACTGCTCTGGTGCCACTTGCGCTGGCTGATGTCGCAACAGCGCTGGCAAGCTCAATGCGCATGATCCGACGCATCGCCGAGATTTACGGCGGTCGGGCAGGCTTTCTTGGCAGTTGGCGCCTGACCCGTGCTGTATTTGTGCATTTGGTTGCGACCGGTGCCGTAGCTGTCGGGGATGATTTACTGGAGCCGATCCTGGGCGGCTCAGTCCTCAGCAAACTGTCGCGTCGGTTCGGCGAGGGCTTGGTCAATGGTGCGTTAACAGCTCGCGTTGGCGTCGCCGCGATGGAGGTGTGCCGACCTCTGCCCTTCTCAAAACGCCACAAACCCTCGACGCGGGGCATGATCAAACGCGCACTTAGCGGGCTGTTTTCCAAGAGTTGATCTGGCGCAAGGCTACAATAGCATGGATCCGTCATAAAAAAGTCGGAGCACGCCATGACCGATCACGGCCACAGTCAGCAAGAGATTACCGAACGGATCAATGCCCCGTCTGGACGTGGTGTGTTGCGTGATGTGGTCTATGGCGGCATCGATGGATCGGTCACCACGTTCGCCATCGTCGCCGGTGTCGCGGGGGCGGGGCTATCGCCATTTGTCATCGTAGCGCTCGGGTTGGCCAATGTGCTGGCGGATGGGTTCTCGATGGCGGCAGGCAACTATTCTGGCACCAAGGCTGAGATCGACAACATCCATCGCATCCGCGCCATCGAGGAACAGCATATCAGGCTTTATCCGGACGGAGAGCGCAAGGAAGTACGCGAAATCCTTACGCAAAAAGGTCTGTCGGGCCGCGTGTTGGACGAGGCCACAGATGAGATCACCTCAAACCACGACAATTGGATTAACCTGATGATCGAGGGCGAATACGGGTTAGGCAGCGTCGACCCGCACCCGATGAAAGCCGCAATGGCGACGTTCTTTGCCTTTCTGGTCGCGGGTATGATTCCACTGCTGCCATTCCTTTTCTCGATTGAAGGTGCGTTTACCGTTTCGGCCTGGATGACGGCAGGTGTATTCTTTGCCATCGGAGCCATGAAAAGCCGCTGGTCCCTTGCGCCTTGGTGGCGATCCGGAGCCGAAACACTTCTGATCGGTGGTCTGGCCGCTGGGATCGCATTCTTGGTCGGTTCCCTGTTCCATCCCTGATCGTTGCCGTTGTCGCAGACGGCTCAATCAAGCTGGTCGCAGCGGTTTGATCCGCTAGGGTGATGAAAACACGTGTGGGTCATCCTGTGGCAGTGAAGTTCGAAGAAAAAACAGTATTGGTGCTGGGCGCCTATGGTTTCATCGGCGCGGCTGTTGTTCGGGCGCTGCATGCGGATGGTCTCGCGGTCAAGGGCCTTATACGCAGCCGAAAGACAGCGGGACGTGTCTTGCCCGATGTTGATCTGGTGTCGGGCGACCTGCGAGATTTTAGATCAGCCGGGGACTGGAGGCCACTCCTCACAGATGTCGATGTTGTGGTGAATTGCGCTGGGGCTCTGCAGGATGGGGGACAAGACGATCTGCGCGCCGTGCATTACACGGCGATTGCATCGTTGGGACAGGCTTGTGCTGAGGAAGGCGTTTCAATCGTCCAGGTCTCGGCAATCGGGGCCAACACCGATGCCTCGACCGAGTTCATGCGCACCAAGGCGGACGGGGATGCAGCCCTACGCGCAAGTGGCGCGATTTTGTGGTGCTTCAAGCCCGGGTTGGTGATCGGGCAGAGCGATTATGGCGGCACGGCGCTGTTGCGGATGCTGGCGGCAGTGCCTTTCGTACAGCCGGTCGCCTATCCTGAAACTCCAGTGCAAGGTGTCGGGATGCGTGACCTGTGTGCCGCCGTCTTGTCTGCCATTCAAGGCGATCTGCCGCCAGGTAGCTACGATCTGGTGGAAGATACGCCGCAACCGCTGTCGCGGGTTTTGTCAGTGACACGACACTGGCTTGGCTTTTCGCCAGCACACTTAACCATCACGATGCCGCCACCGATAACGAAAGTAGTCGCGGCTGTGGCAGATCTGCTTGGGCACCTTGGGTGGCGATCACCTCTGCGGAGTACGGCGATGATGGTAATGGCTCAAGGGGTGACAGGCGACCCTGAGCCATATCGCCGTGCCACGGGCCGCTCTCTGGCCGGATTAGAGGAGATTTATGGCGGGCTGGCTTGCGCGAGAGAACACAGGCTGACAGCTCGGATGACGTTGCAGATGCCGGTCGTTATTGCTGTGCTCTGCCTCTTCTGGGTTCTATCTGGTGTGTTCGGACTAACGGGTCTTTCTCAGGCAGCCGAAGTCCTTACGAGGAATGGTTGGTCAGGCGCCATCGCAAATGCAAGCGTAGTGTTCTGGTCATTGATTGACATAATGCTGGGGCTGGCAATTCTGTGGCGCCCTTGGGCGGCCCGCGTTTGTTTGGCTCAAGCCGCGATCGCCATGTTTTATTTGATCGCCGCAACGTTGATGGCACCAGAACTTTGGCTAGATCCGCTGGGACCATTGGTCAAAATCGCGCCCGCATTGATGCTGTCATTGGTTGCTCGACCCATGTTGGAGAGCCGCTAATGGACCCGGACCTGTTTCTGCGCTGGCTGCATGTGATCGGAGCGTGTGTTCTGTTGGGAACAGGCGCGGGCATCGCCTTTTTCATGCTGATGGCGCATCGAACAGCAGACGCGAGGATTATCGCCCATACCGCAGGTATCGTGGTGTTGGCAGACATGATTTTCACAGCAACCGCGGTCGTACTACAGCCTGTGACGGGCGCACTGTTGGCATGGCGCTTAGGCTGGTCTCTGACAGAGGATTGGATCGTGGCGTCTGTGCTGCTTTATATTCTGACCGGCCTGTTCTGGTTGCCTGTGGTTTGGATACAAATCAGGCTGCGGGATTATGCAAGACTGGCCAATCACGATGGGACTGCTTTGCCGGTTGCATATTTCCGATTGTTCCGCCTTTGGTTCGCCTGCGGCGTTCCGGCCTTTGTTGCTGTGCTGACAATCGTCTGGTTGATGCTGGCGCGCCCCGACTTGGCGCTGTTTTAGGCAGGCTTGCAAAGCAACATACGGTAATCATGTGGATTTCCTTACTATAAACCTGCCGATCACCGCGATACGTTTGATGTATCCTACCTCGGAGGTTTCGGTTGGAATCCTTGCTTGTTCTCATTGGCCTGATCGTTCTGGCCATTCCTGTTTCGATCATCGTATTGCTGGTTGGCCAGTCGCGGTTGCGCAAACGGGTAGAACAGCTTGAGCAGCAACTTGCAGGGCAAATGCCAGAAAGCACTGCTGAGGCACCCAAAACGTCCCGATCAGAACCCACAACCGCGCAAGCTAAGCCTGCGCCTTGGGCAGCGGCAAAAGCTTCAACCACCACCGACGAAGGTCTAACGGAGACACCGCTAGCTCCCGAGATTAAAGATCCTCAAGCCAGTATCGTATTTCGCGAAGAAAAAATCGCAGCGCTGGGCGCGTGGTTGCGCGAGAACTGGTTCTACGCGGTATCGGCGCTTTCACTGGCGTTGGCGGGGATCTTTCTGGTTCAGTATGGGGTCGAAAACGGGTTGTTGCCCCCCACCGCGCGGGTCGCTGCGGCGCTGGTCTTTGGCTTGCTGCTGATCGGCGCGGGTGAGGTGATCCGCCGTCGGTTCGGCGATGATGAGGAGGCCTCAACCGCTTATCTCCCATCGGTATTTTCAGGCGCAGGGCTGGTTACCCTGTTCGGCGGCATTCTGGCGGCACGCCAGCTTTATGATCTGATCGGGCCCGAGGCGGCGTTGGCCGGGTTGATTGTCATCGCGCTGTTCGGGCTCGTGTTGGGTTGGTTCCATGGGCCGCTATTGGCGGCTGTTGGTCTGATCGGAGCTTTTGCCGCCCCCTTTGCCGTGGGTGGTTCCTCGGATGATCCTAGCTGGCTCTACGGTTACTTTTTCATAGTCGCCGTATTGGGTCTGGGAATTGATACAGTCAGGCGTTGGGCGTGGATTTCGGTGTTGACCCTTATTGGCGCCTATGGGGCCGCGTTTCTGCTGGTACTGTCTTCGCCGTCGACCGAGCCCGGGTATCTAACCTGCGTCACGGCACTGGCGATCATTGCGATTGCGATACCCATACGGCGTATCTGGCCAAACCACTCTGGTGCGATGGTGACCGAGATTATCCGACGCCGGAAAGGAGGACCATGGCCCGAGTTTCCAACTCGGATTGCCTTTGGTGCGGTACTTGTTTCCTCAGTAATTTTGTCGCTGCATTGGCCAGATTCAGGTGGTGAATTCTGGTTGGGCGTCGCGCTGTTCACAGGCTTGGTATTGGCGCTGATGCTCTGGGCAAAGGATGCACGGGCATTACAGGATGTGACCGCATTCCCAGCACTGGGACTAATCTGGTTTGTCTTGGTGCACGGGTTGGATGGAGGCGCAGTATGGCTTCGCTTTGTGGATACTTATGCGGAAACAGCCGAGGCAGATTATCCTTGGAGCGTCACGCAATTGGTGGCCTTAGGCGCTTTGGTCACTTTGATTGCAGCTTGGCGATCCTTGCACGCGGGGCGCTATGCCGTGGTCTGGGCCGGAGGGGCGGCGATATTCGCTCCGGCCCTGGCGATCGCGCTTGAGGTCGGATGGCAGCCTGCTGAGGTATTAGGAGCCTACCCATGGGCGCTACATGCCATCGCTTTGGGCGCGATGATGGTAGTTCTGGCCGAACGGTTCGCGCGGGTCGATGGTGAAAACCGGATGCGCCCAGCCTTGGCGACTCTGTCCGCGCTTTCTTGTCTCAGCTTTGCCTGCATTATTGTGCTCAGTTCGGCTGCTTTAACCGTGGCGCTTGTCGCCATGATCGTTGTGGCCGCCGCGTTGGACAGACGATTTGAACTGCCTCCGATGAGCTGGTTCATCTGGGCAGGCGTATTCACCGTCACAGTCCGACTGGTGTTGGACCCAGGGCTTGTTTGGGCCGAAGGCGCTCCTTTGCTCGAAATGACGTTGGTCTATTCGGCTGCGGTTGTCGGGTTCATTGTGGGCTGGACGTTACTGAAGCCCCTAGACCGCCCGATTGCTTCATTGCTCCTTGAAAGCGCGGCCTGGGCGACAGCGGGGATACTGCTATCGCTGCTGTTGCTGCGCTGGCTGGAAAGTTTCGGCGAAGGCGGTGCCACCAACAGCCACTGGGGGCTGGGATTGCTTGCGGTCATCTGGCTGCTGCTGGCTTTCGCACAGGTGCAACGGTTCAAGTTGGGCGGTAAGTTAAACTATCTGCGCTACGCCTTGGCTGCTTTCTTCGGTGCGCATGGTGTGTATCGCCTGGGTCAGGCGTTGTCAGAAGCCAACCCGCTGCTCAACCCGTTTGCGGATCCGGTACTAGGCCCACTGGTTTTGAACACGCTCGCCGTGGCTTATTTGTTGCCCGCGCTGGCAATTGGTTTCTCGGCCTGGCGTGTCGATACACAGCCCGTTCTGCTGAAACAGATCAGCTATGGAGCAGCCACAGTTCTGGCAACTGTTTGGCTGGGATTAGCGATCCGGCATGTCTGGCAGGGCGCGGGCGGTATGTATGAAGGCAACGGCGTCACTCAGCCCGAGCTTTATACTTATACAATCACGTTGTTGGTGGTCGGAGCGGCGTTGTTTTATCAATCACTGGCCCGCCACTCTGATTTGATGCGCAAGGCTGGCTTGGCTGTTATCGGGTTGGCGGTGGCGAAGGTATTTCTGATCGATATCGCTGGATTGGGGGGGCTGATCCGCGTCTTTTCTCTGCTTGCGTTAGGGCTCGCTCTGGCAGGGCTGGCATGGCTCAATCGCTGGGCCAAGCTGCGCCATTCGCCTCAGGATGCGGAACCTCTGGACCATTGAGGGCGGGCGTCCTATAAGCGCGGCCATGTTTGACCGTCTGGCCATCATTATTCGAATTATATCCCCGGCGCTCTGATATCGCGAGACGCCGGGCAAAGGTGCTTGAGATATCGCACTGACCGCTTCGATCCATACACGACAAGATCATCCTGAGGACGCCCCAAATGTGCGCCGACACACCCCAAACACCTGACTACAAAGACACGCTGAATCTGCCCAAGACCGAATTCCCGATGCGAGCTGGCCTGCCCAAGCGCGAGCCTGCATGGCTGGAGCGCTGGGAAAAGATCGGTGTCTATGACCGCCTGCGCGAGAAAGAGGGCCGTAAACCCTTTACCCTGCACGATGGCCCCCCCTATGCGAATGGGCATCTGCATATCGGTCACGCGCTGAACAAGACCATCAAGGACATGATCGTGCGGTCGCATCAGATGATGGGCTTCGACTCGCGTTATGTGCCCGGCTGGGACTGCCACGGCTTACCGATCGAATGGAAGATCGAGGAACAGTACCGCAAGAAGGGCAAGAACAAAGACGAGGTGAACATCGTCGATTTCCGTCAGGAATGCCGCAAGTTCGCCGAGGGCTGGATCGACGTCCAACGTGAAGAGTTCAAGCGTCTGGGCATCACCGGCAACTGGCCCGATCCCTACATCACCATGGACTATCACGCCGAAGCCGTGATCGCCGACGAGTTCATGAAGTTTCTGATGAATGGCACGCTTTATCAGGGTTCGAAACCCGTCATGTGGTCGCCCATCGAAAAAACCGCGCTGGCCGAGGCCGAGGTCGAGTATCACGACAAGGAAAGCTTCACCATCTGGGTGAAATTCAAGGTTGTGAACACCGGCGATGTGACGTTGGACAACGCCTATGTGGTGATCTGGACGACGACCCCGTGGACCATGCCGTCGAACAAGGCTGTGGTTTATGGTGAAGACATTTCGTACGGCCTCTACGAAATCACCGGCCGCCCCGAGGAGTGCTGGGCGCGGATCGGCGACCGCTATCTGTTGGCCGATGATCGTGCAGCGGATGTTTTTGCACGTGCGCGGCTGGATGACTCCATGTACCGTCGTCTGTGTGATGTGACGCAGGAAGATCTGGCCAAGATCCAGCTGGCACACCCGCTGGCCGGGGCCGAGGGCGGCAATGGCGAATGGGACGATATCCGTGACTTCCGCGCTGCTGAGTTTGTGACCGATACGGAAGGTACCGGTTTTGTCCATTGCGCGCCCTCGCACGGTATGGAGGAATTCGAGCTATATCGTAATCTGGGCATGCTGGAACAGGTCATCACCTATAACGTAATGGACGATGGCTCTTTCCGCTCTGATCTACCGTTCTTCGGCGGCAAATACATTCTGTCCCGCAAGGGCGGTGAGGGTGATGCGAATAAAGCCGTCATCGACAAGCTAGCTGAGGTCGGCGGGCTGCTGGCGCGCGGCAAGATCAAGCACAGCTATCCGCATTCATGGCGCTCAAAGGCTCCGATCATCTATCGCAACACGCCGCAGTGGTTTGCATCGGTTGACCGCAAGCTGGAGGACGGCATGGGCGAGATGGGCGACACCATCCGCGAACGCGCCCTGCGGTCTATCGATGAGTTGGTCAAGTGGACCCCACAAACGGGCCGCAACCGCCTGTATTCGATGATCGAGGCGCGCCCGGACTGGGTACTGTCACGCCAACGCGCGTGGGGTGTGCCGCTGACCTGCTTCACTAAGAAGGGGGCTTTGCCCACCGACGCGGATTACCTGTTGCGCAACGCAGATCTGAACGCCCGTATCAAGGTAGCGTTCGAGAAAGACGGCGCAGATGTCTGGTACACGGACGGGTTCAAAGAAAAGATTCTCGACGGAATCGTCAACCCGGACGAGTACGACCAGGTGTTCGACGTGCTGGACGTATGGTTCGATTCGGGCTCGACCCACGCCTTCGTTCTGCGTGATCGTGAGGACGGGACCGAGGACGGTATTGCTGACGTTTATATGGAAGGTACTGACCAGCACCGCGGCTGGTTCCATTCTTCGATGCTGCAGGCATGTGGCACCAAGGGCCGTGCGCCCTATCGCAATGTGGTGACCCACGGTTTCACCTTGGATGCCAAGGGCAACAAGATGTCCAAATCGCTGGGCAACACCATCGTGCCGGAAGAGGTCGTAAAGCAATACGGCGCCGATATCCTGCGTCTGTGGGTGGCCCAGACCGACTACACCGCCGATCAGCGGATCGGGCCGGAAATCCTGAAAGGCACCGCCGACAGCTATCGCCGCCTGCGCAACACCATGCGCTTCATGTTGGGCTCGCTTGCCGATTTCACCGAAGCCGACCGCGTCGCGCCAGAGGATATGCCACGTCTGGAGCGCTGGGTACTGAGCCGTCTGGCTGATCTGGATGAGCAGGTGCGCAAGGGTTATGCCTCGTTTGATTTTCAGGGCGTGTTCAGCGCCGTGTTCACCTTTGCCACTGTCGATCTGTCGTCCTTCTACTTCGACGTCCGCAAGGACGCGCTATATTGCGACGGTGACAGCCTGCGCCGCCGCGCCGCGCGGACGGTGCTGGATATCCTGTTCCACCGTCTGACCACGTGGTTGGCTCCGGTTCTGGTCTTCACCATGGAAGAGGTTTGGTTGGAACGATTCCCGGCCGATGACAGCTCGGTCCATCTGGTCGATTTCCCTGAAACGCCCATCGACTGGCACCATGAAGAACTGGAAGCCAGCATGGCCAAAGTCCGCCGTGTCCGCCGTGCTGTGACCGCAGCGCTGGAAATTCAGCGTCAAGACAAGGTGATCGGATCCAGCCTTGAGGCCGCTCCGATCGTGTATGTCGAAGATCAGGAAACCCGCGATCTGCTGGCATCCTTCGACGTGGATGATATGTGCATCACCTCGGGCCTGGCCGTCACAGGCGATCCGGCCCCCGCCGAGGCGTTCCGGGTTCCGGAAATCGAAGGCGTCGCCGTGGTCTTCGAAAAGGCCCAGGGCGACAAATGCCAGCGGTGCTGGAAAATCCTGCCCGATGTGGGGTTGCATGCCCATCCGGGCGTGTGCGGGCGCTGTAACGAAGCGCTGAGCTGACACACAAACGGAGCGCGTAGGAGAGTTCGCTGATGCGAGGCTCTGCCTCGCGCTCCGAGGTATTTTTGGCCAGATGAAAGGCGGATCGTCAGGATTCGGGTTGCAGGTGTGGCGAAACATCTGCAACCGTTCTCTTATGCCGATGATCGCCGTAGAAACTCAGTTTGGTTGCCTTGGTGTCGAAGAGATCGATGGCGCCATTACACGACTTGTTTGGAATGCCCAAGACGAAGGCCCGGCCACCCCGGTTCTGCGAGAAGCAGCGATGCAATTACGCGCTTATGACGAAGGGCGTTTGCAGCAGTTCGATCTGCCCTATCGGATCAAGGGGTCAGAATTTCAGCGTCGCGTGTGCGATGCGATGTATGCCATCCCGTTCGGGGATACGCGCACCTACGGCGAGTTGGCCGACGAGCTTGGATACTCGGCGCAGGCGGTTGGGCGGGGATGCGGTGGGAATCCCATCCCGATCATCATTCCCTGTCACCGGGTTCTGGGCGCGGATGGCAAGATGGTCGGGTTTTCAGGGCAGGGTGGAGTAGAGACCAAAGTGGCTTTGCTGCGTCACGAAGGTGCAGCCAGCCTGTTGATCTGATCCGCACTTACCTGTTGCATTCAGAGCGACACGGCCCCAACCTATATCAAATAGTGAATTTGAAGGACCGAATTGCATGACCGGCCAGACAGATCCCGCCGTACGTAAGAAAGCCATTGTTGATCATTTGATGTCTTTGGAAGAACAGGAACTGGCAACCGCACAGGCGCATTATGATGCCTTTCTGAAGGATTCCCAACTGGATGACCGGGAAGGGCATGACAAGGATGATATTGCAGCATCACGCGAGAATGCCGATCTGGCCGCCGCCTTTGACGCGCCCGTTCATGCGCATCATGCGAAGATAGACGTCATCGAAAACACCGATTTCAGCGTCACGGACACGGTGCAGCCCGGTGCGGTGATCAAGTTCAACAATCGCCGCTTCGTCGTATGTGTCTCAACGACTCGGTTTGACGTGGACGGCAAAACCTACATGGGTATTTCGACCCAAAGCCCGATCTATCTGGCCATGGTCGGACTGCAAGAAGGTGATGTGTTCACCCATAACGGGACTGAGTTTGAGGTTCAGGAAGTCTTGTAATCCCTGGCTTTGCGCGGAGGGATGATCTGCTGCGCAATTCCTGCTGAAACCAGATACAGGCTGGTGATCACCAGCCCCCAATGGGCCCAGCTTTCAGGGTGAAAGTCGACCCAGGCGGCCCAGCCTGCAAAGAAGGTCCACGCAAAAGCCATCGGCAGGGACAAGGTGCGCCAACGCTCGGTTCGGACCGGGTGAATGAATTTCAGCGGCAGGAACATTGCGACTGACAGCAAGGTGACCAGCAGCAGGATGACCCCGAAGTTGGGCTCCAAAGCGAAGATCACGATGACGAACATGTTCCAGCAGCCCGGAAAGCCGGAGAAGGAATTGTCTTTGGTTTTCATGCGCGTATCCGCAAAATACATCGCGCTGGCAAAGGTGATGACGATGATGGCGAACCAGCCGGTCCAGCCATCCATCAGTCCTGATTTGAACAGGGCAAAGGCCGGGATGAACACATAGGTCAGATAGTCGATGATCAGATCCAGCAACACGCCGTCAAACTCTGGTGCGTTCTTTTTGACGTGATAGTGCCTCGCCAGCGGGCCATCGATTCCGTCCACGATGAACGAGACAACCAGCCAGAGATACATCAGGCTCCATTTCTCTTCGACTGCGGCCAACATGGCGAGCATTGCGAAAACGGCACCTGTGGCGGTGAAGAGATGAACGGAAAGCGCTTTGAATCTAAGTGTCATGGTGGTGTCATGACGGAAGCAAGGCGCAGATGCAAAGCAAAAAGGGTCTTTGCTTCAGGCTTTTGGGTGCGTGCGGTTGTAGACCTCCATCAACCGGGCCGTGTCGACCGCGGTATAGGTCTGTGTGGTCGAAAGCGAGGCGTGTCCCAAAAGCTCCTGAATCGCGCGCAGGTCACCACCTGCTGACAGTAAATGGGTGGCAAAGCTGTGACGCATTGCGTGTGGGGTCGCAGTGGCAGGCAAGCCAAGCTGCATTCGCGCTTTGGCGACCACGGCCTGAATGATCCCGGGGTTCAGAGGGCCGCTCCGAACGCCTCGAAACAGCGGGGCATCAGGTGTTTGCGGATGCGGACATAGCCGGAGATAGCGATCAACTGCTGCCCTAGCGGCCGGAAGAACCGGCACGATTCGTTCTTTGCCACCTTTCCCTGAAATGCGCATAGTATCCGGCAGGGGTGCATCCGATCCGGTCAGGGAAAGTGCCTCGGAAATGCGAAGCCCACAACCGTATAGGAGTGTTACGACCGCGACATCCCGGGCGGCAACCCAACCGGAAGATGATTGCAACTCGACCGTTTCGATCATGGCGCGGGCTGCGTCTTCGGCCAGAGGGCGGGGCAATTTCTTAGTAAATTTAGGCGCGCGTGTGGACAGGACAGCGGTCGGCTCGAACCCTTCGCGCTCAGCCAGCCAACGATAGAAGTTTTTGACCGCAGACAGTTTGCGCGCCAGAGATCGCGCGCCGACGTCCGAATTGCGCTGATCCGCCATCCAAGCCCGCATATCCGAAACGGTAATACGTTCCAGTGCTGCCAGCCCTTGGCGCTCGCTGTGATGGAGGGTCATGAAGGACAGGAATTCGGTCACGTCACCGCGATAGGCCTCGAGCGTATTCTCCGATCGCCCAGCAAGCGCCCCCAGACTGTCCAGCCAATGCTGCAAAGCATCGCGGCAGGCTGGGGAGATCAGGCTCATGACAACCAGTGGCGCATCGAGCGTTCAAAGACACCGGCAAAGAAGGCAAGAAGATCAGTCCCAAGCTGAGGCGAGAAATGCCGTGGGTCGTTGGCACCCATGACAATCATGCCGGGCAAACGTCCCGCGCCGAGATCAAGTTTGAGGCAGGCTTCGGATTGCAGTTGATCGGCCTGTTCGCCGTACACTTGAGGGTTGGGATAGCGAATTTCGCGCAGCGTAACTTCGCGCGGTTGGCCATTGCGGTCCGAGGTCAGGTAACTGTCGATAAATCCGGGCTCGACCACGGTCAGAACACCACCAAGCTGGTTCACTACAGGATCGTCGCGCACGATAGTCGTTTCAAGAACCAATGTGATGTGATCGACACGCAGGATCTCGGCCACGTCATTGCCAAGCGCGCGCAAAAAATCTTCGAATACTGTGGGTTCGAGAAGCCGGAGAATTGCACGATGCACCTGATTTGTGCCTGCCAGATTTTCGTAAGCTGCTGCGATGACTGAGCGATGGGTATCCTCAAGCCGATCGAGCCGTGCCTCAAGGCGTTGCATGGCGATGCCGCGCAGATCAACGACATTGTCACCGCGGGCTTGTTCATTTGCCGCCACAAGGGCTTGCATCAGGTCTTTGTCATCCAGCACTGCGTCAGGCTCAGCCAGAATCGCGGCGCGGAGATTGTCCTTGAGTTTAGGATCGCTGCTCATGTCCCGTCCGGTCGTTTTTTGTTTTGGCGGGGTTATAACACGGGTTGCCGGATTTGCCTTGGGAAAAATGCACGCGAAAGGCGAATTTCATCGCTGCTGTGGCGGGAGCTCCCGCCAGCCATGCGCTGAATGAAATTCAGCTTTGGCCGTTGGGCAGGGCGCGGTGCCTGGCAGCACCGCGCGGCAACGCAAAGGATCAGAGAATTTTCTGACCTGTTTTGGCCCAGTCGGCCAAGAATGTTTCCAGACCTTTGTCGGTTAGTGGGTGGTCAGCCAGTTTCTTGATGACGCCCGGAGGAGCGGTAATCACGTCGGCCCCGATGCGGGCGCTATCGGTAACGTGGTTCACGGTACGGATCGAGGCGGCCAGGATTTCGGTTTCAAACCCGTAGTTGTCATAGACCTGACGGATATCTGCGATTAGGTCCATGCCGTCGAGGTTGATATCGTCAAGGCGTCCGATGAAGGGCGAGATGAAGGTCGCGCCCGCCTTGGCGGCCAGAATCGCCTGATTGGTCGAGAAGCACAGGGTCACATTGACCATCTGGCCTTCGTCGGTCAGCGTTTTACAGGTTTTTAAACCCGCCCATGTCAGCGGTACTTTGACAGCAATGTTCGATGCAATCTTTGCCAGCTTGCGGCCTTCGGCGATCATGTCGTCGGCTTCGGTGGCGACAACTTCGGCCGAGACGGGGCCGTCGACCAGATCACAGATCTCTTTGGTGACTTCCAGAATGTCGCGGCCCGATTTCAGGATTAGCGAGGGGTTGGTGGTTACGCCGTCCACCATGCCCAGATCGTTCAGTTCGGCGATGGCGTCGATCTCGGCGGTGTCTACGAAGAATTTCATGAGGGCAGTCCTTTGATGGGTTGGCCTTGGTCGCGGATGGCTTTACCTCAAAGAGACCCATGCTGGAACCCCCTGCGAAGGATATGCCGTGAGCGCTAACGGATTTTTCGACGAAGGAGAGCTTGTTGCGGTGCTGACAACGCAGCCGCTGGATCGGACGTTGGACTATAAAGCGCCCGAAGGCGGGTGCTTTCTTGGGGCGTTTGTCGAAGTGCCTTTGGGGCCGCGTAAAGTCTTGGGTGTGGTCTGGGGGCAGGGGCAGGGCGGTTTTGACCTGGCCAAGGCGCGGTCGGTGATCCGGGTGCTTGAGGTTGCGCCGATGCGCGAGGAAATGCGCCTGTTTCTGGGGCGCGTAGCTGATTACACGCTGACACCGATGCCTGCGATGCTGCGTCTGGCGACGCGCGCGCCGGGGTTGGGTGAGCCGCCGTCAATGCGCAAGGTTTATCGGCTGGGAGGCGCGGAACCGGATCGGATGACAGACGCCCGGACACGGGTGCTAGAGGTTCTGCGGGATTACGGTGGGCTGGCGTTCACACTGAAAGAACTGGCCGAGCAGGCGGGTGTAACCTCCTCCGTGGTCAAAGGACTGGTCAAACAAGGCGCTGTGCGGGAAGAGGACAGCCCACGAGATCTGCCCTATCCCCATCTGGACCCTGATCTGCCGGGGAAAGACCTGACCGAGGATCAGGCAAAAGCCGTTGCGCGACTTCAAGCCGGGCAGCGCACGGGTGACTATGGGACCACGCTGCTGAAGGGCGTGACGGGGTCGGGCAAAACCGAGGTTTATCTGGAAGCCGTGGCCGAGGCGCTGCGCAATGGGCGGCAGGCTCTGGTTCTGCTACCCGAGATTGCGCTGACGGCTGAATTTCTGACCCGTGTCGAGGCACGTTTCGGTGCGCCTCCGGCAGAATGGCATTCGGGCGCAACAATGACAGAACGACGTCGGGTCTGGCGGATGGTTGGGCAGGGGGATGCTCAGCTGGTTGTGGGCGCTCGGTCGGCGCTGTTCCTGCCGTTCCGCGATCTGGGGCTGGTTGTGGTCGATGAAGAGCACGACACGTCGTACAAACAGGAAGATGGCGTGCATTACAGCGCGCGCGATATGGCGGTGTTGCGGGCCTCCATCTGCGGGGCGCGCGTGGTTCTGGCCAGCGCGACGCCGTCGCTTGAAAGCTGGGCGAATGCCGAGGCTGGGAAGTATGAGCGTCTCGACCTGACCGCACGCTTTGGCGCGGCAGTCCTGCCCGAGATGAAGCCCATCGATATGCGGGCCGAACAGATGCAGGCGGGGACTTGGATTTCCCCCTCGCTGCGGCAGGCGGTACGGCAGCGGATTGAGCGGGGCGAACAGTCGCTGCTGTTCATCAATCGCCGCGGCTATGCACCGGTGACCCTGTGCCGGGCCTGCGGAGAACAGATTGCCTGTGACCATTGCGATGCGCGGATGGTGGAGCACCGGTTCCTCAAACGTCTGATGTGCCACCAATGTGGTGAGACCAAGCCGATGCCCGAGACCTGCCCGTCCTGCGGGGTCGAGGGCAAGCTGGCACCGGTCGGGCCGGGGATTGAACGACTGGCCGAAGAGGCCGAGGCGACCTTCCCCGAGGCCAAGATCGCTATGCTCAGCTCTGACCTGTTTGGTTCGGCCCGTGCCTTGAAGGCCAAGATCGAAGAGATTGCCGAGGGCGATGCGGATATCGTTATCGGGACGCAACTGGTGGCCAAGGGGCATAACTTTCCCAAGCTGACGCTGGTGGGGGTGATCGATGCGGACCTCAGCCTGCACGGGGCCGACCTGCGCGCGGCGGAACGGACTTTTCAACTGATGCGGCAGGTTGCGGGCCGGGCAGGCCGTGCGGATAAACCGGGGCAGGCGTTGCTGCAGACCTTCCAGCCTGAGCATCCTGTGATCCGGGCGATCCTATCGGGCGATGAAGAAGGGTTCTGGAAGGCCGAAGCCGCTGGGCGTCAGGCCGCTGGGGTGCCGCCTTACGGCCGTATGGCCGGGATTGTCCTGTCGGGCCCCGAGGTCGGGCCGGTTTTCGACATCGGCAATGCCATGGCGCGCAACGATGCACCGCTGCGCGACGTCGGGGCGCAGGTGTTTGGCCCGGCTCCGGCCCCCATCGCGCGCATACGTGGCCGTCACCGCGTCCGGCTGTTGGTCAAAGCTCCGAAAGGCGCGCCTATTCAGGACGCCATCGCCCGCTGGATTGCCCCATTGAAGTTGAAAGGCGATATCCGCCTGGCCGTGGATATCGATCCGCAAAGCTTCTACTGACCCCTGCATCAGTGCAGAGCCACTGTGCGCCAGCCGCTTTCCACTCGCCAAAAGGTGCAAATGGGCGTAAGGCAACCTCATGCTGAAACCCATGCCCTTGTCTGAGGCGCAGAGTCTTCCGCTCTGGCGCCGTCCTATGACGCTCTTGTTCGTGATGGCGTTGACCATGCCGATCGCGTTCAACGCGTGGAGTGCGTTGCTGAACAATTTTGTCATTGAGGCTGCGAATTTTGACGGGGCGGATATCGGTCTGTTGCACACGGTGCGCGAAATTCCGGGGTTTCTGGCCGTCGGTGTTATCGCAGTGATCATCTTCATCCGCGAGCAGGTTCTGGCCATGATCTCGTTGATGATGCTGGGCGCTGCAACTGCGGTGACCGCGTGGTTTCCAAGCCTTGGCGGTCTGTTGTTTGTCACTTTGTTCAGCTCAATCGGGTTTCACTACTACGAGACGGTGAATCAGTCGTTGCAACTGCAGTGGTTGCCCAAGGATCGTGCGCCACAGATTTTGGGCTGGCTGGTTGCGATGGGTTCGGCTGCGACGGCTGTGGTCTATGGCTTGATCGTGTTGACATGGGATCGGTTCGATCTGTCTTACAACTTCGTCTTCATGGCTGCTGGCGGCGTAACCGTTCTGCTTGCGCTGTTTTGTCTGATCGCATTTCCGCAGTTCGATTCGCCGACACCCCAGACCAAAAAGATCGTACTGCGCAGACGTTACTGGTTGTATTACGCCCTGCAATTCATGGCAGGCGCGCGGCGTCAGATTTTCATCGTTTTTGCGGGCTTCATGATGGTTGAGAAGTTCGGGTTCGAGGTGCACGAACTGACCAGCCTCTACCTCATCAACCTGATGATCAACATGGCCGCAGCGCCGATGTTGGGCAAAGCAGTTGCCAGATTCGGGGAACGCCGCACGCTGATCTTTGAATATACCGGCCTTGCAATCGTATTCGCAGCCTACGGTGGTATCTATTGGTTCGGATGGGGCGTTTTGCTGGCGGCAATATTATATGTGATCGATCATGTTCTGTTTGCGCTGGCACTGGCACTGAAAACATACTTCCAAAAGATCGCCGATCCGGCAGATATTGCACCCACTGCGGCCGTTGCCTTTACCATTAACCATATCGCGGCAGTGTTCCTGCCTGCGCTTTTGGGCCTGCTTTGGGTCATTTCACCGGGTGCCGTATTTGGTCTTGCCGCTGCGATGGCAATGGTGTCGTTGGGCTTGTCTCTTCTGATCCCACGGCATCCGGAGGCCGGGAACGAGACAATCCTGTCGAAATACGCCACTGCACCTGCCGAGTAGTCACCGGCGCTTGACCTCGGCGCCGCGCCGCCCTACGCGCAGGGGCAGCTTGAGACAGGAGGCCCCCCATGCCCACATTCACTGCACTGACCACCCTGACCGGCAGAGTAGCAGCCGAAGGTCTGGGCGAGGCGATGGAACGTCTGAACCCGGAGCCCACCGGTGTGGGGGTGTTTGAGGTCGAGGATGGCTCGGGCCTATGGGAGATCGGCGGGTACTTTACTGAAGCACCAGACGAGACCGCGTTGGCCGTTTTGGCCGCAGCATTTGAGGCGAAGCCATTCGTCGTCTCAGAGCTTCCCGAAACTGACTGGGTTGCACATGTACGTCGCGAACTGGCCCCGGTCGAAGCAGGTCGTTTTTTTGTATATGGCAGCCACGACGCAGACAAGCTGCCCGATGGTCGTATTCCATTGTTGATTGAGGCCGCGATGGCCTTTGGCACGGGGCATCATGGAACGACCTTAGGATGTCTCAAAGCTCTGGACTTTCTTCTGGATGAAGGCTTCGCGGCCACCAAAGTTGCCGATATCGGTTGCGGTACTGCCGTGTTGGCGATGGCCGCGGCTCGGGTTTGGGATGGCGATATCATCGCCAGTGATATTGATGAGGTTGCTGTTGACGTGGCCGAGGCCAATTTGAGGGCAAACGGTATGGCAGGAGCCGTGAAATGTGTCGAAGCCGCGGGATTCGATCATCGCGACCTGAATGAACATGCGCCTTATGACCTGATATTTGCGAACATTCTCAAAGGACCCCTGGTCGCGCTTTCACCAGAGATATCGGCGAATCTGCGGGTAGGCGGACACGCAATCCTGTCGGGAATCCTCAATGAACAAGCTGATGATGTGCTCACAGTTTATATTCAAAATGGCTTCAATCAGGTGCGCAGGAGTGAGATTGGTGAGTGGACGACGCTAATCTTAAGCAAACGGGGCGAAAGCTAGGCCATTTGCGGGAGTTTTGTGGATTTTCGCCACGTTTTTGTCGCATTCTTCTTTTACCGTCATTGGACGCAATCGGGGGGCGGTTTTTTGGAGGCTGCCATGACTGGAAAACAACTGGAATTTGATCAACGCGTTACGCGCTTGAACAAAAAGCATCAAAAACTAAGCCGTGGGTATCGTGCGACCATGCGGTCGGATGGACTGGTGGTGATGAAGCCGCAGCGCGTGCGCTCGGCAGTTCCGGCGAAGGTTTTACTAATGTGTGTGGTGGGCTTCTTTGGTTTCAAAGCTTTCCTTCTGTCCCATCTGGGCCCGTCTGCCTACGACACGCGCGTGGATGCCTTGCACCAAGGCACTGCAGTTGAACAAGCTGGTGCATGGATCATGCAAGCCGATCCTGTGACTGCATTCTTCGCCACCCAATTAAACAAGGTAATGTTCTAGCCTAAGTTTGAACGCCCTCCTCAATCAAAAACACCGCGTGTCTTGAGGCACGCGGTGTTTCTGTTCGCCCCACAGGGAGGAAGTAGGGGCTTATTTGGAGCAGTGACAATTTGTTATCGACGGCCCTCGGCGACTTCGTCGATGTCGCCACGGCACAAGCCGATATCAGCCAGTTCACGATCGGTCAGACCGTTCAGCGCGTTGCGTGTTACACGGGCGTCATTCCATTCGACTACGGTGCTTACAACCGATGCGAAAGTCGCGCCGATACGGCCGACGAGGCCGAATGAGCCAGTGGTGGTGCGGGTGGTGTCCAGTGCAGCCATATCCTGTTTCCTTCTGGTTTGTGTTAAACTCTGATCTTGCGATCTGAGCGGCATCTAGTGATCTCAATCTTGCCGCGCAAGCGCTGAAATTGCATGTGTCCTATGCGTTTTTTGCAATGCTCAGTATCTCTGAAAGCCCTTTAAATCATTGGTTAATTTTCCTTCATATCGAGGTCGAAAGTGAACCAGTCGGTGTCGCAAATGAACCCGGGAAGACCAGGGGCGACACAAATGTCGTTTTTCACCCTGCGACCATTTTGCTTGGAAAATGTTCACGCTTCGTGCTAATCGATGGAAAAAGATCACGTAAACCCGAGCAGGCCGAAGCAAACATGCGAATTCTGGGCATTGATCCGGGTCTAAGGACCCTGGGATGGGGCGTCATCGAATCAACGGGCAGCCGCCTGAGCCACGTCGCCAATGGCTTGTGTAAATCCGATGGTGATGATTTGGGAGAACGGCTTTTGTCGCTCCACAACCAGATAGTCGAGGTTATCGCTGAACACCGGCCCGATCAGGCGGCCATCGAACAGACCTTTGTCAACAAAGACGGAGCAGGAACCCTGAAGTTGGGGCAGGCGCGGGGTGTTGCGCTATTGACCCTGGCACAAGCCGGTCTGCCGGTGGGTGAATACGCCCCCAACCGGGTCAAGAAAACTGTGGTGGGTGTCGGCCACGCCGAGAAAGAACAGGTGTTGCACATGGTTAAATTGCAACTGCCGGGTTGTTCGCCCAAAGGGGCGGATGCAGCGGACGCTTTGGCGATTGCGATTTGTCACTCCTACTATGGCTCCACTCCGCAGGCTCGGTTGAAAGAGGTGCGTGCATGATCGGCAAACTCACCGGACGACTGGACTATCGCGCTGCTGATCACGTTCTGATCGACGTACGCGGGGTCGGGTACATCGTCTATTGCTCAGATCGGACCATGGCGGCTTTGCCCGGGGTGGGTGAAGGTGTATCGATCTACACAGACATGGTTGTGCGCGAAGACCTGATGCAGCTTTACGGCTTTCTGTCCTTGGTAGAGAAGGAATGGCATCGCCTGCTGTGCTCGGTTCAGGGCGTTGGCGCGAAGGTCTCGTTGTCGATCCTCAGTGCGTTGGGACCGGATGGTGTCAGCCGTGCGATCGCCTTGGGCGATTGGGGTGCGGTCAAGGCAGCCAAGGGTGTCGGACCGAAGACGGCACAACGGATCGTGTTGGACCTGAAGGACAAAGCCCCAGGCGTGATGGCTATGGGTGGCACTGTAACCGAAGCAATGGAGGGTCCCGCTCTGGAAGTCATCGACGCGGGTGAGCCTGCGCCCGCGCCGAAACGAGCGGTAAAACCGGCCTCAGGCGCTGCTGCTGCTTCTGCGGGCGCGCTTTCGGCGCTGGGCAATCTTGGCTATGGCCCATCCGAGGCGGCTTCTGCTGTCGCTGAGGCAGCGGCCAATATGCCCGATGCGGGTGAAGCCGATCTGATCCGCGCCGCGCTGAAACTGCTGGCTCCGAAAGGGTAAGTTAATGGTAGACGCCGATCCCGCCTTGCGCCCCGAGCCGATGCCGGAAGACAATGATCGCGCCCTGCGCCCTCAGGGCCTTGATGAGTTTATCGGTCAGGCCGAGGCACGCGCAAACCTGCGCATCTTTATCCAGTCGGCCCGCCAGCGGGGTGAGGCGATGGACCATACACTGTTCCATGGCCCCCCAGGATTGGGGAAGACCACGCTGGCGCAGATCATGGCGCGTGAGTTGGGAGTGAATTTCCGCATGACCTCGGGGCCGGTTCTGGCCAAGGCGGGCGATCTGGCGGCGATCCTGACCAATCTGGAATCAAGAGATGTGTTATTCATCGACGAGATTCATCGTCTGAACCCGGCAGTTGAAGAGGTGCTTTATCCAGCGATGGAGGATTTCGAACTGGATCTGGTGATCGGTGAAGGCCCGGCGGCGCGGACGGTGCGAATTGAGTTGCAGCCTTTCACGCTGGTCGGGGCGACCACACGAATGGGGCTATTGACGACCCCACTGCGAGATCGCTTTGGTATTCCAACCCGGCTGCAGTTTTACACGGTCGATGAGCTGCATGAGATTGTCACACGGAATGCGCGGAAGCTGGGCGCACCTGCCGACGATGAAGGCGCGCGCGAAATTGCGCGAAGGTCACGCGGCACACCGCGGATCGCCGGTCGTTTGCTGCGGCGGGTCGTGGATTTTGCCATTGTCGAAGGTGATGGGCGGATTACCCGCGAATTGGCGGATGGGGCGTTGACCCGACTGGGTGTCGACAATCTGGGTCTGGATGGGGCCGACCGCCGGTATCTGAAGCTGATCGCCGAGAACTATGCTGGTGGTCCGGTTGGAATAGAGACGCTATCGGCGGCGTTGTCGGAAAGTCGGGACTCGCTGGAAGAAGTGATCGAGCCCTATCTGTTGCAGCAAGGATTGATCCAACGCACCCCGCGCGGACGGATGCTGGCGCAGAAAGCATGGACGCATTTGGGGATGGCTGTGCCCAAAGGGCAAAGCGATCTGTTTGGTTGAAGCAGCTCGCAAGAGATTTTATGCCTCTACTGAGAGTATTTTTCAGAAGATGAAGGTTCAAGCGTGACTCCGGAAGAGATCAAAGCGCTGTTCACGCGCGAGAACGGTGAGTTTTTGTTTGCGCGCTGGGGGCGGCCCATCGCGCCAATCGTATTCGGTGTCGAGGATGAGACACTCGCGACCGTCAAAGACGCGTTTGAAGCGGTTGTCACTCTGGCCGGTCATAAGATGGTCGAGACGGACCCTGAGCTGGGTGCCAACTGCATGGTCTTCTTCTTCCGAGATTGGCAGGAGTTGTTGGAAGTTCCTGACCTGGATCGCCTGATCCCGGATTTGGCTCCATTGGTCGAGCGGTTGGTTGCCGCTGATGCCAATCAGTATCGCATTTTCCGGTTCGAAGAAGATGGTGCAATTCGCGCGGCTTTTGTGTTTCTACGCATGGACAAGGAGATGTCCAAGGTCCCGGCGGAAACACTGGCGCTCAGCCAGGTGGTGCAGACCATTCTGCTATGGTCCGATACAGCATTCCGTAGCGCGTCACCTTTGGCCATCGCAGGTGACGCAACGATCTTACGGCCTGATATTGCGGCCTTGATCCGCGCCGCCTACGATCCGGTTTTACCCGGGGCAGCGCAGGATTCCTCTCATGCGTTGCGTCTGTTTGCCCGATTGGAACAACCGCAATGAAACATGTTTACCCGGTTCGCGTGTATTACGAAGACACCGACATGGGCGGGGTGGTCTATCACGCGAATTACCTGAAGTTCATCGAACGCGCCCGGTCCGACTGGGTGCGCAAGCTGGGCAACGATCAGAACGCGATGCGGGATGCGGGTATTGTCTGGGTCGTGCGGCGGATCGAGGCGGATTATCTGGCTGCTGCGCGCTTCGAAGATGAATTGGTGGTGGAAACCGAGATGGTTTCACTATCGGGTGCGCGGCTGTCGATGTCGCAATTGGTTAGGCGTGGTGAAACCGAGATCTTTCGTGCCGCGGTCACCGCGGTTTGCATGAATGCGCAGGGTAAGCCCGTGCGCCTTCCGGCAGAGATTCGCGCATTGATGTAACATTTTCACCCTCAAGGGTGGTTCTGTTGGCTTTTCATATCCATCTGCGTTAGCGTTTGCCGAAACAAGGCCAAATGGCCATCAGGCAAAACAAAGAGCAGGTTCATGGAAGCTGAAACGCTGGCGCTGGCGCAGGAGATCGATTTCTCCATGTGGGGGCTGTTTGCCCGTGCGACATTTATCGTCAAAATCGTGATGCTGATCCTTTTGATCGCGTCCTTTTGGTCTTGGGCGATCATCATTCAAAAGCTGATCAATTACCGGGCGGCGCGTCGTGAGGCTCAGGTGTTTGACGAAAGCTTTTGGTCAGGGAATCCTCTGGACGAGCTGTTCGAGAAGATCGGAACACAGCCGGATGGCAGTTCTGAGAAGATTTTTGCAGCCGGGATGATCGAGTGGCGCCGCTCGCATCGTAACGATGGTGGTTTGATCGCCGGGGCGACCGCGCGGATTGACCGCTCGATGGATGTGGCGATCGCGAAAGAAGCCGAAGGGCTGCAAAAAGGACTGCCCATTCTTGCCACGGTAGGTTCGACTGCACCATTTATCGGCCTGTTCGGCACCGTTTGGGGCATTATGAACGCCTTTATCGAGATTGCCGAGCAGCAGAACACCAACCTCGCTGTTGTGGCCCCCGGTATTGCCGAGGCGTTGCTGGCCACAGGCCTTGGGTTGCTTGCTGCCATTCCGGCAGTGATTTTCTACAACAAGCTCAGCGCCGACAGTGATCGGATCGTAGGCGGTTACGAAGCATTCGCCGATGAATTTGCAACGATCCTGTCCAGACAGTTGGATAGCTGACGATGGGTGCGGCGGTTCAGCAATCCTCGGGTGATAATGGACGCCGGCGCGGGCGGCGTCGCGGCCGTGCCCAGCCGATGGCCGAGATCAATGTGACGCCATTTGTGGATGTCATGCTGGTGTTGCTGATTATCTTCATGGTGGCTGCCCCTTTGCTCACCGTTGGTGTGCCTGTTGATCTGCCAAAGACGGCCGCAAGCGCCTTACCCGGTGACAACGAAGAACCATTGACTGTCACTTTGACGGCAGACGGCCGAGTACAGATCCAGACAACAGATGTGCTGCGCGAAGAGCTGATCGGCAAGTTGCGCGCCATTGCGGCTGAGCGTAGCAGTGATCGAGTGTTCCTGCGTGCTGACGGTGCTATCCCATATGCGCAGGTAATGCAGGTCATGGGTGCGCTGAATGCAGGCGGGTTCTCCAACGTGGGTCTTGTAACCGATACCGGCGGGCCAACGCTGGACGAAGGGTGAGAGTGAGGTCGCGCGGTGGAGACCGGCACCAAGATTTCGGCAATTGCGCATGTCAGCCTGATCAGCTGGGCGCTGTTCGGAGGGACCTTCCGGTCCGAGCCGTTGCCGATGGCAGTGCAGGATGTCACCGTGATATCGTCTGAGCAGTTTGCGGCAATGACCGCCCAGCGGGAGGCACCAGAGGTGCCGACTGACCCGGCTGAATTACAACAACCCACAGAGCCGGACGAGATTGATACGCCGGACCCAGCACCGGAAGAACAGCCAGAGCCGGAACCGGTTGCCCCGCCAGAGCCGGAACCCGAGCCTGAGGTGGAGCCCGAGGAGGTAGAAATACAGCCCGAACCTGAGCTGATCGAACAGCCCCCGACGCTTGAACAGCCCGAGCCCGAGGTGGCGGCGCTTCCGGTTCCTCCGGGTCCCGAGGCGGAACCGAGCCCCGCAGATAAGATCGCACCTGAACAGATTGCACCACCCCCGCCGGAGGCGAAACCGGATGACATTGAGACCCCTCCCGTCTCTTTGGATGAGGGTGCTGAGGTTCAGCAAGAGCAGCAGGACCAGACTGCTCCTGAAGAAGCCGCGCCCGAGATCGTCACCGAGGCGGAAGAGGTCGAGGACCCGGCTCCCCGCACCTCGCCCCGCCCGCGCGTGCGTCCGAACCGTCCGGCGCCACCACCCGAGCCTGAGGTTGCCGAAGCACCTGAACCCACTCCGACAGAGCCCGCGCAAGATGATCAGGCAATCAACGACGCGCTTGCTGAGGCGCTGGGGAATGGTACTGAACCTTTGGGTCCTCCACTGACCAGCGGCGAGAAAGATGCGATGAGGGTTGCCGTGTCGCGGTGTTGGAATGTCGGATCTCTGTCGACGGATGCGCTGGAAACTATCGTCGTCGTTGGGTTCTCGCTTACCCGGGACGGTAAAGTGGTCGGTGGCAGCCTGCAGTTGCTGGACAGTACCGGCGGCTCGGCCGCTTCGGCAAAACAAGCCTACGAGGCAGCGCGGCGCGCGATTTTACGCTGTGGCGCCAAAGGATACGACCTGCCTGCTGACAAATACGATCAATGGCAGGATATTGAGATTACCTTCAATCCCGAGAGGATGCGGATCAAATGATGAAACTTCTGACCAGCCTCTTCGTTGGCCTGACCCTTCTTTCGACCTCGGCCTATGCCCAGAGTGGCCCGCTGCGCTTGGAAATCGATGAAGGGATCATCGAGCCGATGCCATTTGCGGTGCCGAGTTTTGTGCCGGATGGGCCTTCTGCAGCACAATACGCTCAGGATATATCGCGCGTGATCGTGTCGGACCTGACGGGAACGGGCCTGTTTCGCGAAATTTCATCGGATGCGTTCATCAGCCGGGTCAGCAGTTTTGATGCTCCGGTGCAGTTTGCCGACTGGAAAGCAATCAACGCGCAGGCATTGGTGACAGGCGCGGTCAATGTTTCGGGCAAACGGCTGACGGTTCGGTTCCGGGTGTGGGACGTATTCTCGGGTCAGGAACTGGGCAATGGGTTGCAGTTTGCCGGCACCACCGACGGCTGGCGTCGGATGGCGCATAAGGTGGCCGATCAGGTATATACCCGGATCACCGGTGAGGGTGCTTATTTTGATAGCCGGGTTGCGTTCGTATCGGAAAGTGGCCCGAAGGATCAGCGGCGCAAGCGGTTGGCGATCATGGATTATGACGGCGCGAATGTGCAGTACCTGACTGACAGCGCCGCCATCGTGCTGGCGCCGCGCTTTTCGCCGACCGGTGACCGGCTGCTGTACACCAGCTATGAAACCGGTCAGCCACGCATCTACGTGCTGGATGTCGGTCGCGTGAAACGGCAGGAATTGCCAACGCAGGAAGGCACCATGAGCTTTTCGCCGCGCTTTTCGCCCGATGGTCGCTCGATTGTTTATTCGCTGACGCAGGGCGGAAACACGGATCTGTGGAAGATGGATCTGGCCTCGGGTCAAAGTGTGCGGCTGACAAACACACCTGCGATTGAAACCGCACCCAGCTATTCGCCGGATGGTGGCCAGATCGTGTTCGAAAGCGACCGCTCGGGCACTCCGCAGCTTTATGTCATGCCCGCCAATGGGGGTGAGGCGACGCGGATCAGTTTCGGACAGGGGCGCTATGGCACGCCGGTCTGGTCTCCGCGTGGTGACCTGATCGCCTTTACCAAGCAGAACAAAGGCCGCTTCCACATCGGCGTAATGCGCACCGACGGCAGTGAAGAGCGTCTTCTGACCGCTTCTTTCCTAGACGAAGGACCCACCTGGTCACCGAACGGGCGGGTCATCATGTTCACCCGCGAAACACAAGGCGCGAGCGGTCGATCGACGCTTTACTCCGTGGATATTTCGGGAAGGAACCTGCGTCCTGTGCGAACGCCGGATGGGGGTAGCGACCCGTCTTGGGGACCATTGCAGAATTGATCGGAACAGGCAGCAGGTAAAGTTCACAACAAACCCGCAATGTGATAGAAGCGCGGCAATAAACAACGAAACACGAGGCACTTGAGATGAAACTGTTGAGCAAAGCCGCGGCTATCGGGGTGCTGACCCTGATTGCTGCCTGTACGAATAACGATCCGTCGGCACTGGGCGGAGGTGCCGGTGGCAGCGGTGCTCTGGTTCCGGGGTCTCCCAGTGATCCGCGCTCGCCAGCTTATTTCCAGCAGACGGTCGGCGACCGGGTTCTGTTTGCCGTCGACCAGTCAACGCTCAGTCCGCAGGCGCAGACGGTTCTTCAAGGGCAGGCCGACTGGCTGCTGGCCAACCCGGATTTTGTCGCCAACATCGAAGGCCACGCGGACGAGCAGGGCACGCGCGAATACAACCTTGCGCTTGGCGCTCGTCGCGCAAACGCAGCTCGGGAATATTTGATCTCGCGCGGAGTTGCGGGCAACCGATTGACCACCGTCAGTTATGGCAAGGAACGCCCTATCGAAATTTGCAGCACCGAGGATTGCTATTCCAAAAACCGCCGCGCGGTGACGGTGCTGACCGGCTCAACCTTGGGGTAAGATGATGCGATTTGCAGGATTGGTTCTGGCGGCGGTTGTGGCCGTCGCTGGTGTGGCACAAGCACAAGATCAGCAAACTTTGGCGGATATCCGTCAGGAACTGACCGTGCTTCATGTGGAAATCCAGCGTCTCAAGCGCGAGTTTTCGACCACAGGCTCGCCCGCGCCGAACCTGTCCGGCAGTTCCGTTCTGGAACGTGTCGACGCGATCGAGGCCGAGTTGCAGCGTCTGACGCGCCAAACCGAGCAGTTGAACCAACGGGTGCAGAATATCGTCACCGACGGTACGAACCGGATTGGTGATCTGGAGTTCCGTCTGGTTGAGCTTGAAGGCGGAGACCTGAGCACATTGGGCGAAACCTCCACACTGGGCGGTGAGACACAAACGGAAGTTGCGGTAGCTCCTTCACCAACGCCGACGCAACCCTCGGACACGGATCAAGGTGAACTTGCTGTGGGTGAGCAGGCGGATTTTGACGCTGCTTCACAGGCATTGGCGGATGGGGATTTCCAAACCGCAGCCGATCTGTTTGCGCAGTTCGATCTGTCTTATCCCGGTAGCCCGCTGGCGAGTCAGGCTAATTTGCGGCGCGGGCAGGCGCTTAAAGGGGTGGGTGATACCCGGGAAGCTGCACGCGCGTTCTTGGCAAGTTTCACAGGCGATTCCGAAGGCCCCCTGGCCCCCGAGGCTTTGTTCGAGTTGGGCGCAGCGCTTGGACAATTGGGTCAAACAGATCAGGCCTGCATTACACTCGGCGAAGTTGGTGTGCGGTTCCCGACCTCGGCACCAGCGGCTTCGGCCGTGCAGGAAATGGCAACGCTGGGCTGTTCTTGAACATTGACGCCGATACGCTTCGGGCTGAAGTGCGGGCGCGCTTGCCGGATCCGCTACCATGCCGGCTGGGTGTGGCGGTTTCAGGGGGCAGTGATTCGACTGCCCTCATGCGTTTGTTGGCGGACATAGCGCAGCAAGAGCAATTGGAACTATATGCGGCAACGGTCGATCATGGATTGCGGCCTGAATCAGCCTCGGAAGCTTTGGCTGCCGCGGCACTGGCGCAGCGCTGGGGTATCCCTCATGAAATACTGAAATGGCAAGGTTGGGACAGAGCCGGTAATCTGCAAGATCAGGCGCGGCGTGCGCGATATCGACTGCTTGTCGCCTGGGCCAAGGCCAAAGGGTTGCAGGCAATCGCACTGGGTCATACCGCAGACGATCAGGCCGAAACCGTTCTGATGCGGTTGGCGCGCGCAGCGGGCGTTTCAGGCCTTTCAGCAATGTCCGGGTCGCGCAAAGAAGAGGGGATAGCCCTATTGCGCCCATTGCTAACCACGACACGTGAGCGCTTACGAGACTATCTGACTGCGCAAGACATTTCTTGGATTGATGACCCCTCGAATCAGGACCAGCGCTTTGATCGGATCAAGGCGCGTCAGGTTCTATCCGGGTTGGATCAGATCGGCATCACCACAGCGAACTTATCAAGGGTTGCTGAAAATATGGCACAAGCGCGTGAGGCTCTGGCACGCTACACGCAGGAATCCGCTGTCAGATGCATCCAGGTGTCGGATGGCGATTTGTGTCTCGACCGCGGTGATTTCGAAACTTTACCCGAGGAAATTCGCCGGCGTTTGGTGATTGCGTCTGTCTTGTGGATTGCTGGCGCTGGCTATCCTCCGCGTCACAACGCGGTGGACCAAGTGATGGATGCGATCTCTTCTGGCCAGACGACGACGCTCGGGGGCTGTATCCTGGTTCCAGAAGGCAAAAAAACTTGGATTTGCAGAGAGCTAAACGCCATCAGGGATCAATGCGCACGACCGCTTGAACCATGGGACCGCCGCTGGATCGTATCTGGTCCAAATCGTGCAGATGCTGAAATTCGGGCGCTGGGTGAAGATGGAATTCGGCAGCTCGAAAATTGGCGCTCCACAGGCAAACCCCGTACTGTAGTGTTGTCGACACCCGCCGTTTGGGCTGGCGATACGGTTTTGGCGGCACCTTTGGCCAGTTTCGCGAATGAATGGCGCGTCGAATTGCTGCCAGAAAGGTCTGACTTTGCGGCTTTGATTTTATCGCATTGAACCTGCCACAATCCTCTCTATTTTAAGGGGTAACTCCGGCAGGTCGCCACCTGCCGAAACCTTTCGGGAGATTTTCCTTGGGCAACGCTCGCAACATCGCCTTCTGGGTCGTTCTGTTTCTACTGATCCTTGCACTGTTCAACCTGTTCAGCGGACCCAGCGGGTCGCTTCAGGGCAATGAAAAAACCTATTCTGATTTTGTGTCCGCCGTTGAAAGTGGTGAGGTCAACAAAGTCACGCTGGACGGTGAGCAGATTCGCTACTCGACTCAGAACGGCGCCAGTTACACTACGATCAAACCCACCGACGCCGAGGTTACCAAGCTGCTGATCGACAAAAACATCCCTGTTGAGGCTGTGAAACAGCAGCAGTCAGGGTTCCAGTCGTTCCTGATCACATTGCTGCCCTTCCTGCTGCTGATCGGTGTCTGGGTCTATTTCATGAACCGGATGCAGGGTGGCGGCAAAGGCGGCGCGATGGGCTTTGGCAAATCCAAGGCTAAGATGCTGACTGAAAAGCATGGGCGCGTAACCTTCGACGACGTCGCCGGCATTGATGAGGCCAAGGAAGAACTGGAAGAAATCGTTGAATTCCTGCGTAACCCACAGAAATTCTCGCGCTTGGGTGGCAAGATCCCAAAAGGTGCGCTGCTGGTTGGCCCTCCAGGGACCGGTAAAACGCTGCTGGCCCGCGCGATCGCGGGTGAGGCGGGCGTGCCGTTCTTCACCATCTCGGGTTCAGACTTTGTCGAGATGTTTGTGGGTGTAGGTGCATCCCGTGTGCGCGACATGTTCGAACAGGCCAAGAAGAACGCGCCATGTATCGTGTTTATTGACGAGATCGATGCCGTAGGTCGCCATCGTGGCGCGGGTTATGGCGGTGGTAACGATGAGCGCGAACAGACGCTCAACCAGCTTCTGGTCGAGATGGACGGGTTCGAGGCCAACGAAGGTGTGATCATTCTAGCCGCGACCAACCGTAAGGATGTGCTGGACCCTGCGCTGCTGCGTCCGGGCCGGTTTGACCGCAACGTGACTGTCGGCAACCCCGACATCAAAGGCCGTGAGAAAATACTGGGCGTGCACGCGCGCAAGACACCTTTGGGTCCCGATGTCGATCTGCGCATCATCGCGCGTGGTACACCCGGCTTCTCGGGTGCTGATCTGGCGAACCTCGTGAACGAGGCCGCGCTGATGGCCGCTCGTGTGGGTCGCCGCTTTGTCACAATGGAAGATTTTGAGAACGCCAAGGACAAGGTGATGATGGGCGCCGAGCGCCGCTCGATGGTGCTGACCCAGGATCAGAAAGAGAAGACGGCTTATCACGAGGCCGGTCACGCCGTCGTTGGTCTGGAATTGCCGATGTGCGATCCCGTATACAAGGCGACCATTATTCCACGCGGTGGAGCGTTGGGTATGGTTGTGTCCTTACCCGAGATGGATCGGTTGAACTATCACCGGGATGAGTGCGAGCAGAAACTGGCCATGACCATGGCAGGTAAGGCTGCCGAGGTGATCAAATACGGCGAAGATCACGTCTCGAATGGCCCTGCAGGCGACATCATGCAGGCCAGCCAATTGGCGCGGGCTATGGTGATGCGCTGGGGTATGTCGGACAAGGTCGGTAACATTGACTATGCCGAAGCCCACGAAGGCTATTCAGGCAATACTGCCGGATTCTCAGTATCGGCTCATACGAAAGAGCTGATTGAGGAAGAGGTGAAGCGCTTGATCCAGCAAGGTTATGAGCGCGCGCACCAGATTCTGACCGAAAAGAACGAGGAATGGGAGCGCCTGGCTCAGGGTTTGCTCGAATACGAGACGCTGACCGGAGATGAGATCAAGCGGGTTATGAATGGAGAATCGCCAAGTGAGAGCGATGACGAAGGCGATAAGCCAGATGAAGGCAACGCGCCAAGTGTCACCGCGATTCCCAAAACCAAGGCTAAGAAGTCTCCACCCGAAGGTGGCATGGAGCCTGAACCCTCAGCTTAACCAGACAGACCCGGGCATTGCTCGGGTCTTTTTTCTTTCCATCACATCACCCGCATGTTCTCTATGACCCACAAGGCGAGAGGGTGATGTAGGAAATGCCGGTACTACGGAAAACGGAATACGCTGCCGAGGTTGTCTGGTTGGGTCACGTAGTGGTTGGTGGCGCTATTAGCGCACAGGCGGTTGAAGCGCTTGATCTCGAATTCGAAGGCGACCGGGGTGCACGCCATGAGGGGCATACCCGGGCGTCGTGTTCGCGGGTCAGGGACCTGTACCCGAACGGCACTGAGATAAGGAATGTGCGTCAGCTTTCTATTCTGTGCGCTGATGAACTGGATGTGATCGCTCGTGATATGCGGCTGGATGGGCTTGATCCCTCTTTGCTGGGTGCAAGTATGGTTCTCAAAGGGATCCCGGATTTTACCCACATACCGCCAAGCTCTCGGCTGCAGGCCGAGGGGGGCTTAACCATCACCGTTGATATGGAAAACCGCCCCTGTGTCATGCCAGGGCGTGAAATAGAGGCCGTTTCTCCCGGTTATGGTGCATCATTCAAATCTGCGGCACAGGGCCGCAGAGGCGTGACGGCCTGGGTCGAACGGCCAGGCAAAGTGCGAATAGGCGATTGCATGTCATTGTTTGTACCGGATCAACGTCCTTGGTCACCTTGAAAACATAAGACCTCTATAGGTAATGCCCGAAATGGATCGAAGCCGTTTCACGGCTTGATTATGTCGGAATCTGTGTTCACTAAGGCGCTGCACCATCGTAAGGACTGCATAGCGCCGACTCCCGCGCGTCGGCCGTGCACGGAATTCAATCAGGGACCCGACCCAATGAGCTATAAATCCGATATTGAGATTGCCCGTGAGGCAAACAAGAAGCCGATTCAGGAGATCGGTGCCAAGCTGGGCATTTCCAGTGATGATCTGCTGCCCTACGG
>NZ_JBQERS010000012.1:0-131274 GCF_056535285.1 Ruegeria sp. O11
AACCAATATTTGACATAAGAAGTCTATGGCGACTGTCATTGTAGTAGTGCGTGCTTCTTCTAAGCGCCTCTCCTGCTAGGAACCAAAGCGCCCCGGACAAGCATTTCGCCAGCACTGCTCTGCGGAACTATGTACCACCAGTCTCTACTATGAGTATGGTTGACCGCAACCAGCCCAAAGCAGACCTTCAATTCCAAGCAAGGTGACTTCCGAGATGCGGACTTTGCAGCCATCCGCATTCTTAATTCAAAGGACCGCAGTCAGCCCAAAGCGGACCTTCATCACTAAGCTTTGCAATCTCTGAGATGCGGGACGAAGCTGACTTTTCAGGTCCGGCTATGCGTTCCTTTCCTAGCAATAAATTTCGTAGTCTCTATCATGCTGGTTTTGCCCCACTGTCGAAGGAAACAACATGTTGCGTTCAATGCTTATCCCCGCAGTTCTCTTTGCGCCTCATTGTCTGACTGCTGCAGAGAAAGTGTCGGCAACGAACTTCTATGTCGTCAACCAAGAGCAAATTTCCGCGGGCGAGGACGTGTTCTGGAAAGAGGACAACTATGGGACTTATACCGTTGACGAGGGACCAATCGATCCTGGTTTTGTCCGGTGCGTGGGCTCGGGTTTCGGCGGACCCAGCGGTGTCAGCGGCGGTGGCGTCTGTGTTTATGGTGAAGAAGAGGACACGTTCACCATGAGATGGGAGGTTGTTGCCTTCGGCGTCAACAACTGGCGGATTGTTTCCTCCACCGGCAAATATTCGGGGATGACTGGAAGTGGAACGACCAAAACACGTGTGGCGTCAAAATTCCTGGCGCTACCGCACCGTATTTCTGACTGGGAAGGCGAGGTTGCCTTGCCCGCTAGGGATTGAAACTCGAACTGAAATGGTCGGGGATGATGCTGATTTGAAAGGTTGGCAAAGCCCGCATTGGGCTTGTTGTCGCCTTTCGTTACTTTTCACATTAATGACCGGTGGCAGCCCTAAGCGGACCTTCAAAATCCGACTTTGCAATTCTAGTGTTGCGGACAAGTTAGGCCGCGGACTGCCAAGCTCTGTTTCAGTTCATTTTGCCTGACAACGTTTGTGTCGGCAGTTGTCCAAAGAGTGCTCTGTAGTCTCGCGCGAACTGACCCATGTGCCAAAATCCGTAAGCGTTTGCGATGTCCGATATACTCTCCTCTGGCGAGCAGGATACCAGTTCATGGCGCACAGCACCGAGACGGGCTCTTAGATAAAACTGCTTGGGGCTCACCCCATATGTTTCCTGAAACGCGCGACGAAGAGTGCATGTGGATACCTGAATATCTGCACATACCTCACCGATTGACACGTTATCCATCAAATGGGCCCGCATGAACTCAACGGCTTGTTGTGCTAAACGGGTTCTATTTTTACTGTTTCGCCGATCACTCCATTTTTCGCCTACCACCAGCATTTCCAGAAGCTCTAAGATCATATCACTCTCTTCACTATCAGAGCTTGGTCCGGCCGCTGATCCAATTAGAAAGCGCGCTTTGTTTTTGACTAAGTAATGCAGCTTGCCAGCGTCGCTAACGAAGGATCTTAAAGCGTCATTTCGCACGGTGCTGATATCAAGACCGCAATCGTCGGCGATCCGTTGAGCCCTTCGGATGTCGATGCCAAAGGTCAGGCCTGTGAGCGTTGAATTGCTCACGCCTTCAAAAGGGTCTCCGCTACCAAAATTCATCAGAGCGGTGTCTGAGGGTGAGCCGTTAAGCCAAGTTCGTACACTCCCTTTGTCTGGTAAGCCAAACGCTAGAATGTCAGGGCGAGAAACTCCGGTTTGGTACACAGCCTTATCAAACGACAAATCAATCATTTGAAGGTCAAGACCTGCCCAAACGGATACCGAAGAGTTCATAGTTCCCTCTTCAATTTGACGTAGCTCGACATCCCATTGGGACAGCTCGCGGAATTGCGAAGGGTCCTGCAAAAAAAGTGTGTTTGGGGCGCAGGTTTTTTTGGGGGCTGATCGTTTTTTGATGTCGTCCATTCCGCCCCGCAGGTAGTTTTCATGAAATGTTATTCGAATATGTAGGCGTGGACAATTGCAAGACAAAGCAGACAAATCGAGAGGGAAGAGGTTCGGACGCCCATCGTTGCCTGAAGATACTGTGCGCACCGAACGCGTCGTAACGCTGCTAACCAAAAGCGAAAAAGAGTTGTTGCGCTCACAGGCTGAAGACAGCGAACTCTCCCTTTCAACCTTTTGCCATCATCTGATCCTTGAAGGTCTGAAAACAAGTATATCATGAAACAGGGGTATCTCATGAAATCAAAACTGTTCCTCTCCGCGCTGGTCTTTGCCGGCTCCGCTATCACGGCGGCAGCTCAGGACAGCAATATCGTGCATGATGCGGAATACTATGTGCTGAAGCAGCAAAACGAAGCCGTTTGGGTCGAGAACGACGCACAGGTTGACCAACTGCTGGCCGATTTTCGTGAGAAAAACGGAGGGAACCCTCCAAACATCTTCTACATCCTTATTGACGACATGGGTTTTGGCGACATGGGTATGCCCGAGATGAACGCGATACGCGGGTATTCGACGCCCAATATCAACGCGCTCGCAGAGGAAAGCATGCGGTTTGCGCGCATGTATACCGAGCCGTCCTGCACACCGTCGCGGGTCGCCTTCATGACGGGTCGCCAGCCGTATCGCAATGGGATGGGCGATACCGCCGTCGATATTTCAGGTTTTGGCCTTGCCGATGAAGAAGTCACAATTGCCGAAGTTCTGAAATCCGTAGGCTACAACACCTCGCATGTTGGCAAATGGCACATGGGCGACATTCAGGAATCCTGGCCTACTTATCAGGGCTTTGACTACGCCGCGTTCCCCATCCATCAGCAGGGCCAGTTGGCCATCTTCAACGAAGATGCAGCCAAGGAAGAAATCACCATGGCCATAGGGGAAGACAACTACAACTCCAAATACACGCTGGATGATTGGTTTCGCCCTGATCCGGGACACATGATTACCGGCCTTGAAGCTGTTATTGGCGGGGAGGTCCGCGAAGTCCATATGGAACCGGGTGAGAAATGGACCCAGGACAAATATAATGAAATGAACATCCGCTATCAGGCACAGGCGATGGAGCAGTTGCGCCTGCTAGCAGAACGGGATGAACCGTTCTTCCTGCAATACTGGCCGCTTGTCCCTCTGTCGACAACGCGCACGACGAGAGAAGCGTTCACGACACCCAACGGCGGTACATTCGTTGAAAGCATGGAAGAGTTGGATGAATGGATAGGGGTCGTTCTGAACGAAGTCGATGCGCTGGGGCTCAGGGATAATACCCTGATCGTTTTGATGGGCGACAACGGTCACTTCACCAAATATGCCCCCGGCAGTGGGTTTTCGCCGCTGGTCTTCCGCGGCGGCAAGGCCGATACGTCTGAAGGAGGCGTTCGGGTGGACGCGTTTGCCCGCCTGCCCGGCTTGATCGAGGGAGACTCAATTGTATCTGACATTATTCATATCTCTGATTTGTTCACGTCAATTGCGCGTATCGGCGGAGCGATGGATGCCATCCCCCGCGACCGGATCATTGACGGTGTCGATCAGACGTCCCTGATGTTTATTGGCGATACGCATGGGCGCAGGGATCATGTACTGATCTACTCGATCAATTCGCTGAAAGAGGTGGTAAAGGAACACATCAAACTCAAAGTTCCGGCCAAAGGTGAAAATGCTATCGTGGCCAAGTTCTACAACCTGTTCCGCGACCCCCGCGAAGAACAGAGCGTATCGACCGAGATCGGAGCATGGGCTGGACATGAGTTTAACCGCATTATTGCCCGCCACCTGAAATTCAAGGAAATGTACCCCGATCAACCAGCCGCGACTGGACGTCCCTATGAAGGTATCGTGAACCTTCGTCCTGAAACCGTCGCAGCGGTGGATGCCTTTGTCGCCAAGCGGGACATTCAGCCCGACTAAAAGGTGAAGCTGATAAGAGTCATGCAAGCCCCGCATCAGATGATAATATGCTTGATGTGGGGCTTGGCATCCACAACAAAAATTCTGGAAACAATATGAAAATCCAAGCGCTTGTCCTTGCATTGGCGACTGGCATTGTTGCGGCCTCAGCAATCGCCGATGAAAACGCTTCAAACCCTTTGGCCGCAGTCAATAACACGGACATCCGGTATCAGTATTTTGATTTGGGCAACGGTGCTGACAAGCAGGACGCCTTTATAGATGGCGCATACATGCTGCGGCCTGATCTGAAACTGAAATATGAGTTGCACTACAACTCAACGGATGTGACTGGAACTCGGTTCAATGACTTTGAGAAATTGAGCCTCAAAGCGATCTATTTCCCTTCTCAGAGACCGCTCAACGAAACGTGGGCCATCAAGTCGGCCATTGGTCTGGAGTGGATACTGGACTTTGGCGACCCGGAAAAAGGGATCGGAACCGGGTCCGATCAAATTGCGCCTTTTGGCGGGTTCGCCTTTGCAAACACAAAATCAGGGCTGACGCTGATCCCACTGCTCCAGCATTTTGCTTCATACAATGGCCCGACGGACATAAACCAAACCGCGATGCGGTTGATTGCGCTACAACCGTTTGGCGATGGGTACTGGGCCAAGGCTGATATCAAAGCACCATATGACTGGGAGAACGATGCTTGGCCAGCTACCGCTGAGTTCCAGATTGGCAAGAACCTCAGTCCTGGCATCGCAATTTATGCTGATTTCCTCATCGGCATAGGTTCCGACCGCCCCTACGATAAAGGTGCCGGCTTAGGTTTGCGTTTCAACTACTAGTTCACCCACACCCAACCTCGGCGAAGATCATCTATGTCACAGTCCAGAAATCTGTTCAGCCATTTGTTTTCTGCGTTTATCGGCGCATTGGTACGGAATGGAAGAGGGAGCATGACCTTTTCAATAATACAACCAATTCAAAAAACTGCTCACAGCATCCATTCTACCGGTAGCCACCTGACGACTGTAGTAAGACCTCTCTGTAGGCCATTGGTTTCCGGATCCGTAGTATGCACAGTGACTGTGCCATCTTGTTCTTCTTGAACCCAAATCATTTCGTTGCCGTTATTGAGCTTAACGCGATAAGAAAATTCCGGTTTGTTCAATTGCTCTGTCAGTGATGCAGCAATCGTTGGACTTTCGATCATGATGCCCATTTCAGTGTTGAGATGCGCAGACCTTGGATCGAGATTAAAAGAGCCAATAAAGATCCGCTCGCCATCCGCCCCAAAGGTTTTTGCATGCAGCCCTGATGCCGACCCAGCTAGGATCTCTGGCAGGCTTCTGTCGCGATGTTCCCGCCGCAAGGCTCGTAGCTCCAGCAGTTCTACTCCACTATTCAACAAATCATATCTGTAACGCATATACGCAGCGTGAACTGGCATGACGTCTGTCGCGTCCAAAGAATTGGTCAAGATACGGACCCTAACACCTGACTTGGCCAACTCCTCCAAGACCTTAGAGCCTCTTTCGCCAGGAATAAAATATGCCGAAACAAGGTCCAGTGAAGTCCGTGAGCTCTTAGCGAATTCGATCAGTTGTTCGACCAATAGGTCTTCACTTTTGACTTCGCCCAAGCCCTTCGCCGGATCGTCGACAAAAAGTGTAACCTCGCTCCAATCAAACTTCAGAGTATGTGCTGCGATGTTGTCGGCCAGTTCACTTTCCTGAATTGCTTTTTGGTAACCTGCGCCAACGGCGGTTCGCCGTGCCGCATCCGCCTTAGCTTGCAGACTGCCTACGGCTGGAGGATCTAAGAATAGTCCAGCATCGTAAGAAGATGCACTGTTCCAATAAGCGTCGAATGATTTCGAAACATCGTCCACAATCGGCCCGATGGCAATCGCATCTAAATCAAGGTAGTGCGTTCCACCCCCATAGTCGAAATAGATGTCGCCGATGTTGCGCCCCCCAACAATCGTTGCGACCCCATCGACAGTCATCGACTTATTGTGCATCCGCCGGTTTAGTCGGCTGAAGTCAAATGCGTAAGAGAGCAACTTGGGTTTTCTCAGCGTAAACGGATTGAAAATACGCACATTCGCGTTGGGGAGCGTGTCTAGCTCTGAAAGTAGATCGTCCAACCCTGAGATACCGTTGTCATCGACCAGTAGTCTGACGCGAACACCGCGTTCTGCTGCCGCCCTAAGCTCGTCAAGGAGCATGAGACCTGTTACGTCATCTTGCCATATATAGTATTGCGCATCGATTGAGGAGGTAGCTTCTCTCGCAAGGATAGCCCTGGCTGCAAATGCGGCGCGTCCATCGCCCAAAGGCCGAACTCCGTCGAGACCGGGGTTGCGATTAAGAGCATATTGAATGGTTTCGCCCAATGCTCCAGCCCAATCGGCGTCCAGTTTCAGCGTTTGCCGCGAAAAATTCTGCTCAGGCAGCGGAAAAGCCAACCTTAAGCAAACTACGGTGAGTGCAATCACTGTTGTCGCAATCAAGCATACTCTGATCAGCCGCATTTAGTTTCCTATGTTTGCAAGGCCGGGTTGCCCCTTTTGTCGAATTTGGGCTCAGATGTAGTTGAGTTTCTTGTTGATCCAAAACAGGATTTCCGCCAGCACTGAGATTGCGCCAGCCCCTTCGGTTATTACCAAAGCGGTTCCTGACACACCAAGCTTTGCACGATCAGACGGAAGGCCTTCTGGGATATCGATAGTTACAATGTAGCTCGACGCGCCTGTAAGTTCGCGCATGCTAGGCAGCCCGCCCCTCGTATCCAACGTGCCCTCTCGTGTTCCCGGAGGGATTGACCGTATTGTGGTCTCAAATTCCTGACCTGGCATAGTGCCCAAAGCAATCCGGATCGTATCGCCAACGGCCACGTTGGGATAGCTGCTTTGCGGCAACGCCGCAATGAGCAGCCGATCTGAAGGGAGTAGAAAATTCACGGCGCCTTGTAACGTCGTAACACGATTGCCTGGGCGGAGTGAGAGCGCCGTTACAACACCGTCATCCGGCGCTCGAACGACCGTCTGCTGCAACGCCCACTCAGCTTGGGCCAGCGCCTCCTGAACTTCAACGACACCGACGTCGACTCCGTCCACCTGAGCCGCGATGCGTCGTTCGAGGCTCTGCCTACGCGCTTGTGCTGCTCGCAGCCCGGCTTCAAGTTGCTCAATCGTTGAAACGGCTTCCTGCAATTGGAACTCAGCTGCAGCACCGCGTCCGGTAAGCTGGACGATGTCATCGCGACGCTGCACACCGAAAGAAAGTTGGGCTTCAAGAGAATCAATTTCTGCAAGCGCCGCCGCATAGTCTGTCTGTAACTGGTCTGCTGCGGACTGTGCTGATGCGAGCGAGGCTTGAAGTCGGGCAACTTCAGCCGCGTAGGTGGTGTCATCTATTCGAAACAACACATCACCCTTCGCCACCGGTTGGTTTGCCGTGACCGCTACTTCAGTGACTGGGCCGGATACGTTCGGTGCAATGTTGATGACAGCACCTTGCACGGACACAGTCCCGGATGGTGTCGTGTGGTTTAAGGCTCCAACAACAACCAACGCGATGACCAAAGCTCCACCGTACACGACTGTCTTGAAGAACCCGTTCCAAGGCAGGATTTTGAGCTTCGCAAAAACCAGCCAAACAATACCAAAATAAAGACCGAGAATAATGAGCATCGTGAATTGCCCTCACCGTGTTTCTTTTGTTCAGTTGCCGTCAAAACTCGTGCGTATAGCTGATACCAACCAGATCACGTGTTCCGAAAGTGTTGTCGATATGGCTGCCAAATACGCTGATGCTGTCGTTCGGCGACGCATTGAAGGTAACGCCCGCACCAACGGTGTACCCAGAGTAATCGTTGGAACCGGCAGATAGGACACCACCGGTCTTCACAACCCATCGTTCTGACAATGGCTTGAGGCCAAGTATACCGATATACCCGCCCTTGCTGGCAATTTCAGCGGGAAAGGCATCAGCAAACTCAATATCGCTATTGCCGATCCGACCGTCGGTATAGTTTGCTCCCAGTGCCGGGAACAAAAGCCATCCTTTAGGCTGAAAGCCCAACGCGGCAAGCGGCACAAAGGTCCCTATGGCGTATTGCGTTTGTTTGACGCCACCTTCCAGCTCTTGCTCGGACGCTGAGAAATTAACTATTCCAAAATCGAAGAGATAAGAGCCACCAACGCGCCACTGATCGTCTTCTGAGACCGAGACGTTGATCTTCGTTACGGGCCCGAAAGCAACCGAGCCGAATACGGTGCCAAAGTCACTATAACGAACGCCGATTTTCGTTACGATCTTTGTCGGATCATCCGATAGTTTTTCGTCTTCTCCGGTCTGAGCCCAAGAAGTGGAAGCAGCAATAGCGAGCATGGTTGCAAGATATTTTCGCGATGTCGTTCGCCCAATCGTCATGCATTGGTGCCTCTGTCATCACTACCAGATTGGCTATGCCGTTTTCTTGCCACTGCGCAGGCAATAGTGAATACAAGGTTGATTGGAACCATCAGCATCATGAAGGCCAGAACGCTCGTTGAATAGGCCGGATCAAAGCAGCACGCATCCACAAGTAGATAGACAAGACCGACATTGCGAAGGTTTGTGCAGGTCGCAAGGACCTGCCGATACTCCTTATTCTCGCCGCCTAAAAACCAGCCGAGCGCCATTAGGGACAGAATGAAAACCAATATCGCGATCAGGCTCGAAGGCCCCAATCCAACAGCGGCTTCCTGCCGGATGCTGATGCTTGCTACGACAGATGCAATGAAGGAGACTGTCGATATAAGCATCGCCGGTTTGTAGATATGCTCGGCGACATCCGGGTAAAATCGTCGGATCAAAAACCCAAGAAGCAAGGGAATTCCGATCACACCCACGATGCGGATCATTAGTTGGTCCCAAGCGACACGTTCCAGCGCGGCGGTTGGCAAAACGACCTGAGCGGCCGACGGCGCAAGAACCAAGCCGATGATTGAAAGTAAAACCAGCAGGGCCCCGGCCGCGCTGACTTGTCCCGGCGCTTTGGTCGAAAATTGGACCGCGTTGATGCCGCCGGGGGCGACTGCCAACAAAAACAAAACGGCGCTAACTGATCGTGGTAGTGGGAAGACCCCGATAATCAGGATTGCAATGACGGGCGGTATGAAGACATTTGCAGCAAGAAGGCGCGTTAGTCTTTCACGTTCCAGAACCGTTGCACCCATTTCGCGCAGCGTTGCACTCATCCCGATGCAAAGCATGGCTAGAGTAATGAAGATATGGATGAATAGGGTGACGGATTGCTCAAACGGCAGCGGCGACTCCATCACAGCGGTTCCACATTCCAAAGGATGCTGATCGTAGCGTAAATAGCGACCGCCAAGATCAACCCGGCTGAGACCAGCGCAGGTGAAATCGGAAATGGCTTTCCGGAGATATCAGAGATCCGCTTAAGAAAAGTAATTTGCTGTATGATGGCGACAGATAGCATTATTACCGCCAGTATCAGCATGAATAATCCGACAAAACGTGCATGTTCTATCGGAACCTCTTCCAACCCAGGTACATCAGTCAAAATTCTGAATAGTGCGGGTATAGAGAAGCCAAAACCAACGAGCGACGTAGCCGTTCTCATATATCCCATGGTCGTCCTGTCCGAAGCGAGCCGGGACCGCTCGAACGCCAGATCTGTTCGTTCGCCGGCCAACTGATTGTTAGAACGCTGCGGCATGTCCTCGTCGTCAAAGTCCATTGGAGGCCTCAGTTAGAAAATCAGGTTTCACTTGGTTTATCCTCGACTCTCTCCTCGCGAATTTCCCGAACGAGGAAATAGTCGAGAAAGGTTCGGACGAAGGCGATGGCTGTCAGTTTCGCCAATTCTTCGATTGTTGGGTCTGTTGCAGTCGCTATAATATCCGCGCCTAGTTGCAGTTCGAGCGCCACAATCAGGTATTTTCCAAGGATGCGCCGTGCGACAGGCTCGGCATCCGACTTCCGATGCATAATGAACGCTCGTGCAAAGGCGATGCCTCCAGCAGCAACAACGATGACGCTCGCCGCTTCGAATAGAACCTGGATGTAGCTCGCCGCTTGAACGATCAGGATTTCCAACTCATGCATGGTAACTATCCTGTTGCGACAGTTACAACTTCGCTATTTTCGTTCCCGACAGACGAACCAGAGCAAGCATCGAACAACTCACACAAGTGCGCTTGATCAAGAGTTGTTTTGTGTGCGATGGCAACGATCCGGTTTGCCGGATCCTCGCCCCTCCAAGGGCGGTCTTTCGTCAACTCGACCCGCCGCCCGACAACTTGCAGCAAATAACGGCTGTTCGGGTCGTCATCCAGGTAAACAAATCCCTTGCAGCGATAGATATTTGAAGGCAGTTCTCTCTTGATCATTCGTTCCAATGCTTTGCGCTGCAATGGCGCGTCGCGCGTATAACTCCAGGTGCTGAAGAAAGAACCGTGATTGTGCTTATGATGATGTTCGTGGTCGTGGCTATGCGCTTGATCAGCCATTGCGCGAGAAACATCGAAACGACCGACAGACAGCAGGATTTCGAGTGGAACGTTACATTTGACGGCAGGAACGATGCGAACCCTTGAGAAGAAGCCGTCTATCCACCTCTTTACCTTTGCAGTTTCCTCGACTCCTGCCAAATCAACTTTGTTAAGGATTACAAGATCCGCAAATCCGATCTGCTGCAGCTTGAGCTTGGCAAGGTCCGGGTCGTCATAAGTAAAGACTTGATCGGCGTCGACGACACACGTCACACTGTCAAGCCGTATCAGATCGCGATATGCTGAATCCACGAAGGTCATATAGATGCTTGCCGGATCTGCAACTCCGCTGGCTTCAAGCAGTATGTACTCAATGGGATCATCACGCTCGATCAACGCTGCGACCGACTCAACGAGATCATCTCGGATTTGACAACAGACGCAGCCGTTCGCGAGGCTAATCATCCCATCTTCGACGTCGACAACCAGTTCTGCATCGACATTGATCGAGCCGAAATCATTCACAAGAATGCCAATTTTCAACCCATGTTCACCCTTTAAAATCCGGTTCAGCAGAGTAGTTTTTCCCGCACCCAGAAACCCTGTTAGGATCGTCAGCGGGACAGGTTCTTTTGGGGCGTTGTTCATGGCTACATCCTTTTGCAAGAACTGTGATCGCGCCGCGTGGCTAAGAAACGCGGCGCTTATTTTTAGTCAATAATCAGATCAATCCGTATGATCGCGCGCAGCAATCAGGGCGTGGAGGTCGAAGCGGAAAGTTTCTTCGTCGTAGTGCTGCGTCAGTGGACGGAGTACGTCCTCAGGCATGTAGAGGGCCGGATCTAGTTCCCGTTCCCGCAGGAAGGCATCCTGTTGTTCCTCACGCGGCAAACGCGGTTTCGGAATCTGAATGTAATCCGGCATCTCGCCATCCGGGAACGGTATCGTTCTGGGATCTGGTGGCTGCATCGCCGGCATTTCCGGACGCAGGGCCATACGTTCCCAGATACGATCCTTTGTGACGTTGATTACCTTGGTGTCTGGTCCACCAAAGAGGAATAGACCATCCCAGTGCGCGCGAATTTCCGCGATGGCTTCGCCCGCCGATTCCTCGGTGTAGTGGCAGATCACACCGGCCCGAGGTTGAATTTCGTTCATCAGATATCCCGCCGCATAGTAAGGCGTGTGGTAGGTATCCAGAGTGAATTCCAGAACTTCTTTGGGCGTGCCGTATTTGTAGTTGAGTAGTTGCGGTAGATCGGCTTGTCCTTCGGTCACGAAAATATCGCAGCCTTTCGCAAACTCGATTGTGCTTTCATCAGGGCGCCCGTCGCCTGTCCAGACAAAGGACAATCCGGCTTCTTCCCAATCCACGCGATATGCTGACGCACCGCTTTTCACGTGGCTTCGCGCCCAGTGCGTGACTTTCAAACCGGGTTCTTCCAGAACCACGCCGCCTTCGTCTTTGTAGTCGAACTCAACAACTTCGGTGTCGTAGCCGGCGCCAATCGGGCAGTGGTCAAAGTTCTCAAGATGCCATGTCATCATCTCATGCATCTTGTCGACCATATATTGGGTGCCCGTCTCTGGCCGGTCACCTGATGGGCCGAAAATGCGCAAACCATTGCGCCAGCCTCCCGACCATGCGCGGAACGGCATGAAGTAGGGCAAGTCTGCATAGTGGTCGACGTGCAAGTGGCTGATGAAGATGTCGCGCACCATCGGCGGCAAAATGCCAAGCTGAATAATATTCCTTACGCAGCCATTGCCGAAATCAAAGAACAGGCGGCGCGGGAATGGAGTACCGTTCCCCAGCTCCAAGACAATGCATGTGCCGGACTGTACCATCGTCGGAGGCCAAGGCGTGCTACCCGGAAAACAAATCCGCATCTCGCCTTTTGGCAAAAGCTCGTTGGGTGGGAAAAAGTTGTTGCTTGTACAGCCGGGTGTCGGCCGGAAATACTCCGGCAGCGTAATGCCACCGCCGGGGCGTTGCCCGTAAGGGTTGCGTGATTGGCTCATTTTTGGATCCTCCGAGAGTTTTTTTGGTGCACAGTTTTTTGTTTTTTCTTGGTTCCTGAAGACAAGGACCTGCGTTTCCTAACCATCGCCGATATCAACTAGCATCGCTGAGCCTCTGCGTAAGTCGTCGAATTTCGGACAGCAGCTCGTCTCGAACAGTCTCCCATTCTTTTCGTACAGGAGACTTTTCTGGTGAGAGGGCTACATGCTTAAGAACTTCATCAAGGTCTTCCACCGCTTCACGTATATTTTCGTTCCTTAGCGCTCGGGACAGAGCCGCCTCGGAATACTCAGGTATGAGGGCGTGGAGTTCCCTGCAGTTCATGGTTGAGTGTGGCCTTTTTGTATTCACTTTAGCCAATATGTTAGAAGGTGGGTGGAGCGGAAAGAAAGTGAGTTACGGTGAGCTAGGGGTGAGTTCAGCTTAGATTCAGAGAGGCGGGATGGTCATTAAAACACTGAAAAAAATAAGAAAATGGATGTGAGTCTGGGGAAATGATAGAGGCTGAAGAAATTAGGCGAACACTTGAGCGGGTCCTTTCATCCGCAGAGTTTGCTGGCTCACCCAGGCTGCAGTCCTTCCTAAGATACATTGTCGAACAGGAACTTGACGGTCACGGGCGCTCCATAAAGGGCAAAGTTATCGCGACAGATGTCTACGATAAGGAGCTTGACGAGACCGGTGGGGCACTAAACCTCGTTCGGGTTGAGGCCCGTCGCCTTAGGCGTGCGTTGGAGAACTACTACAGTGACGCGGGCAAATCAGACCCTTTACGCATAACTATGCAAACCGGGGGGTATCGACCACAATTTGAACCATCCGTCGCGACGAAGCCAAGTAGCGGGCAAAGCCAGTCGGCATCATCGCACTCTGGCGGTTTCTGGCGTCGCAAATTCCTGTTACCGCTCATCGGAACAACGCTTTTGTTGGCATGTGTCCTAGGATATTTTGGACTACGCGGTTCCCAATCGAACACACAGTTCGCAACCAATAAATACCCCGCAGAATTGGCTGCGCTTCGGGAGAAGTCATTCACCAGTGTTCAGGCTGCAAACTTAGCTGAGCAAACACGGGGATTGTTTTTTCCTTTGTTCGACCTCCGACGGCAAGCCATTAACTTGGAAACGTTTCGGTATGTGATTGACCTCGATCCGCAACTTGCTGCAGGTTATGCGGGTTCGGCCCAGGTGCTCACACTTAAGTCACTTCTGACAAGCGATGCTGACGCTTCAACCGCTTTAGTTGCTGAAGCTTTGGAAATGGCAGAACGCGCTACCACGCTAGATCCCTTGGATGGTTGGTCGCAAGCCGCTCATGGCTGGACCCTTGCTGTGACTGGAGATAGTGAAGGAGCGCTTAGACGTGCCCGAATTGCCTTGGATCTTAGCCCTCAAGACGGACATACTTTGGATCTGATAGGCATCACGGCCCTAGTTGTAGATGATCCTGTGTTAATGGCCGAAGTTTCTAATCCACAACGGTCTCGACTAGGCGTGGGTCGTTTCGCATACAACAACATCTATGGGGCTGCACAACTTATGTTGGAGAACTATGGTGAAGTCATCGATGCCTTTTCCAAAGCAGCAGAGCGAGGCCATCCTGTGAGTCCGCCAAGCCTCTTTTTGCTCGCCACCGCCTATCACGAAACAGGTAATACTGTGGGGGCGGAGAAGGCAATTGTCGAAATGCTGGACACTTGGCCAGACTTCCCTGCCCGCAGCGTCGTAGAACGTTTTTTTGTGAAAGATCGTGAGACTCGTTCACGTGTGCTATCCGTGCTTGATCTTTATTCACCAAGTTGAGTTAGCGGACGTGAAGCGAGCCGAAGGGTTAACAGCCTTAATACTGTTGTTTTCGCCGCCCCAGTCGCGAGTACTCATACGCTTTTTCTCCGAGCCGTTGCGCGCGATCAGTTGGGAAAACCAGAATAAGCAAAACGGCTCGTCGCTAAAATGCGTATGGCATGAGTTTTCGCCGACAGGATTTTCCAAAACGACGTCAATACGCGAAATATGATACTGGAAACACTACGTAGATAATGATGAAACGTATCGCGGCTATTGCCTATGTTGGGTTCAGACTTTTGCCACCAGTCTCGCGAAAATCGGAACAGATACCATTAGCAGCGCAAGCATCCAGAATGCCGTCGCCAGCGTCGATGCCCCAGATATGAAACCAATCAACGCTGGCCCCATAAGGATGCCCGCGTATCCCGTAGTAGTAACCGAGGCGATAGCAATCCCAGGTGGCATCAAGTTTTGACGTCCAGCAACGCTGAATAGGATCGGCACCAAATTTGCGGCTCCGAGCCCGATCAAGACGAACCCAAGCAGGGCTACAACCGAATTGGTCGACAGAAGAATGCTCGCGATACCAATGATCGCGAGTGATCCGCCAACCATCAGAACGAGATATTCGCCACATCGCTCAACAATTCGGTCACCAGTCAGGCGGGCCAGTACCATTGCGATTGAGAACAGGATATAGCCCACGCCAGCGCTCTCGGGTTCGGCGAGTTCAAGATCAATGATCAGAAGAGCGCCCCAATCCAGCAGGGCACCTTCGACCAAAAACGTGATTGCGGCCAAAATGGCTAATAGCAAAACAATCCCACGCGGAACGACAATGGGTTCCGGATCTTTGCCACTGACCTCCAAAAACCGGGAGCGGGCCAGCAGCATAGAAGCCAACGCCACGATAGCCCCCAGAATGGAACAAGTCAGCACTGGGATGGAGAATGACAACAACAGTGTAACCAAACCAGCTCCGAAAAACCCACCAATGCTGAATTGGGCGTGAAAGTTCGACATAAGGGGGCGACTTTCGATAGCTTCAATTTCCGCGCCATGTACATTCATTGCAACGTCGATGGTCCCAAGTGACGCTCCGAAAACGAATAAAGCTGCACCCAAAGCTATTGGCGTTTGCGATAGTGCCAGAAGGGGAAGCATGGCGATCAAACCATAGCCTCCAAGCAAAATAAGTGGACGCGCTCCACTGCGCGCTGCCAAGACACCGGTAACCGGCATGGCGACTATGGATCCAAATCCAAGACAAAGCAGGAGTAACCCAAATTGAGTTTTGTCGACGTCAACGGATTCTTTGAAAAAGGGGAAAAGGGGCGCACAACAGGCCAAAGAAAAACCCGCAGTAAAAAAGGCCAAACGTGTGGCTAAACGCGCCGAGTTTGTAGCCGAATGATCAGTCGGCCGGCCAATTCTCGGGGTCAGTTCACTTACACGAGAACTATCGCTCATTTGGTCACCACACGCGTATGGGATGCGATCAAATCTGTTGTCGCGTTGTGTGAATCTGTGACAACAGCATCTATCTCTAAGAGCGCTACTGTTCGATGACGGGCTCTGAGGCCGATCTTCGCGTGACTAGTTACAACAATAGTGCGGCTTGCGGCGCGGTGCATTGCCTTCTTCATCATGGCTTCTTCTGCATCGTCCGAGCTTAAACCGAACTCAGCATCCAAACCGCACGCTCCCAGAATGGCAACATCTGCCGTGACATCCCCAACCCGTTCGATTGCGGTGCCTCCTGTCGCAATGCCGCCTTGCGGCCTTAGGCTACCACCCAAAACATAGACCGGAACGTTCTTTTGCTGGCAGCCAATCGCAATCCAGGGCGACGGTGTGATCACAAGGCGACCCTCTTCCTGGGGCAGGTGTTCGACTATGGCAAGCGTTGTAGTACCTCCATCGATCAGGAGTGTCGCCGCACTGCCGATCTCTCGGATAGCGGCTGAAACCAGCTTCCGGTTAGGCGCAACATCTCCCGATAGTCTTTTATGCAACGGCGGTGCCGGAGTGGATAAAGGCACTGCACCACCGCGAACGCGTTGGGCCTTTCCCTCTGCTTCGAGGGCGAGAATATCCCGCCGGATCGTATCAACTGACACGTCAAATTCTAGAGCAGCCTCGACCGCAATGACTTGCTGACCTTCCTGCAAGCGCCGAGCCAGTTCGAGTTGTCGTGTGTCTGGGACATTCAGATTCATGCAGAAACCTTCAGGATATTGCAAAAAACCGCATATGCTGTTATGCGACGTCCGTCAATACTGAATAGATGCGAGCGAGATTGGGATGAAATTGAACCACGTTGCTCTTTGGACAACAGACTTGGAGCGCTCCTCGAAATTTTGGGTAGAGTTTTTCGAAGCGGAACTCAGCGACCGGTATGAGAGTGTGAACCGCCCCGGCTTTGCCTCCCGCTTCGCCACGCTGCCAAACGATGACGTTCGCATCGAACTAATGGAAGGACCATGGGTAAGGCCTCGCTCGCACGAGGAAGGTGGCTGGGCACACGTTGCCTTTTCAGTAGGTGGTGTATCGAAAGTTGATGAGGTCGCAGATCGCTTCAAACACGCTGGGCTGTTAGTGTCCAAACCGAGGCGAACGGGCGACGGGTATTATGAAGCAGTGGTTCGATCTCCGGAAGGTCTCATGGTGGAGATCGTCGAATGAATTCACTTATGGTCAAAAGCGTTTTTGTTTTTTTGCCGTCAACAGCAAAGGTCCAATGCTTCTTAGCCTCTAAACGAACGTTACAATCCAATTAATGAGTTTCCGCCTCGAAAGCGTGCAAAGGTCGAAAAATCGGCTATCGATCAGGATCGCGCCTTTGGCGGATTGAGAGTGGACTTTGCAGATTTGCAATGTCTGCTAACTGCGCATCGCAGACCTTCGCGAGAATCCAAGGTTCCTTAGGGAGGCCCTTTGCGGGATTGAGCAATGCAAAGGGCCATAACCGCGACGACTAAGCCATAAACTGATTGAATTCGTCGCTAATGCAGACAAACGCGCAGCGCAAAACTATGGGCGAACTACGTAAACTTATGGGGTGCGCGAAGTGTTATGCGCAAACCTACACTAGATGTAGGGACGCGCGTAACGCTGCATTCCAATCATTGATTTTATTCAGAAAATCTGGGTGTCGTCGCCCATAATTTTGCACAGATATTGCGCATAAGTTTGCACGATTTGCCCATAAGTTTGCACTGTTCACTATACGCGCTCAATTGTCGATTGACTTAGCGTAGCTCGATCAACTTGAACGCACCAAAACTCAATCAAAAGTGCATTCTAGTTGGCAAAACTCAACCCAAACCACGCTTAGTCAGCAAAAACTCCAAAATGAAGTGTACAAGAGTGGCATGGCAGACCCCGTCATTCCGATAAGCTTACAAGCAGAAAAGGCGACCTAGGCGCTATTCACCGCCTACGGTTTGGAAGGTATTATGAAGCTGAAGACTGACACTCTATCTTATCGTCGACGGTGAGATCATGTCGTGGCAGGCAACGGGTTGGCGTCTTATTGACTGGGGGCCTGACCGTATACTGCTTATTGGACGAGACGGTGGTTGGTGCGGAGGCGCAGGAGCCGAGGTTTGTTACGAGGCTCTAGTTTGGAGCAATGGGAAGATTTTAACCGTTGGTTCGGCGCCAGAGTAAGCCCGCGCAGCGCTAGCGGTTGTTTTACGCGCCTGGCCTAGGGTGCAACGCCCTGTTCGGTTAGGCTGCGGCTGAAGTAGGGAACCAGGCCGAAACAGATTGAAGCAGAAAGAACACCAAAAATGGCAAATGTGTAAGGAATGGATGGTCGATTTCGCGCAGATGTCGTTGCCATAATCTGGAGCTATCACGCATTTGCATCTTCGTCTTTAGAGGTTCTACGAATGACTGCTTTGTCCACACAGCAGACGTTCGCCCAAATTCTACGAGCGACCGCTTCGAGCCCGAAGCGGACACCGAAAAAATGTCAGACGACGCCAAAAAGTAGCGTCGCCCGATAGTCGCGGTTGTCGCTTTATTCTACCAGTTCCAGATCACCGGGACGCCAGGTCTTGTCGAACCAAGGCTCGAGCGGGCCGTAGAGGCGCATCATCACGTTGAAGCTTTGCCCGGGCATGGTTTGCGCCCAGTTGTTCTCCCAACCTTCTGGGGCTTCTGGACCAAAATAGATGCTGGTACTCCCATCCTCATTAGGTTTTATCCCCGGTCTATTAGAGTCGATACCACCGGATTGCTGGTCAGTTTCAAGGATTGACCGAGTCTGTCCGCTATACAACATAAACGACGCAAAGTTTTTGGCGGGAACCGGCGCCGGTAGCGTTACCTTATAGGTTTTTGAGCCGTCAAGGTACTGTCCGTTGCTGTCTCGCGCTGTCATCGCATAGACAGACCCCGTCCCGACCGGTGGCGAGGTCATCGCAGGCGTTATGCCCGTTGCCATATAGAAAAAGTACGACCGATCATCGAGGATGCGCGCGCCGTCCTCAAGAAAAAGATAGCTCTGGCGTTGGAACGGTGAGTTCCATTGCCGGTCGTCATAAAAGAACACTCCTGGATCGCGCGAGGCATACGTGATCGCTCGCGCCGTGGCGTTTGCGATTGCTGCTGCCTCCTTGAAAATGGCCTGCATACGGGCATCGGGTTCGAAGGGCTCGTCCTTCTTGATCCCTATGGAAGCAAACGTTCCTACAATTTCCGGACTGAACGCACCAATTGGATTGTTTTCGAGTGCGACGTGGATCTCTTCAAAGAAGTCTTCGTTGTTCGCGTGAACAGTGTTGTGTTGAACACCGGAGATATTCAGGAAAGTTTCCGCGGGAGGATTGTCCGCTTCACTAAGCGGATAGATATTCAGACCCGCCTTGATCTCGGCAACAGGGCCAGCCGTATCTCCGTCTGCGTCTGGCGAGCGTCTTAGCAACAACCAGTGCTCATATGTCTTTGTGCGTAGTTCGAAGTAGCCCTCGGGCACCGGCGTTTCATCGTCGTTGTGCAAAAGTAGATACTTGCCACCTTCTCCCTTATCCGCGCCAAGCGCCCCGATATCCGTCACATAGTCAAACGCGGCGTCATCAAGCAACCCAAGCAGGCCTGCCGGAACCTCAATCACCATCGGGCCATCCGAGATATCGACATTCGAACCAATGTAGATTGTGGTTGTATTGGGCGTCAGCCAGATGGAGCGCGCGTCCAGCAGGTCTTCTGCAATCACGACGTCATTGGGACTGACGCCCAAGTCTTCGTATCCCTGAAACATAGCTCGAAGCGAAGCGATCTTCATGCCATCCAGGAAAGCCGTCGTTGCTCTGATCAGATCAAGGTTGTCGAAGACTTTCTCCACCGTCTCAGGTGATGGCATACCATCGAAGAATTCCAGATCACCAAGCGTCTGGGTCTCGACCTTGTCTGGTGTAAGAACATTCTCAGGAACGTCGGCTTTGAATTCTTGGGCTGAAGAATGCGATGCGAGTACCAGGGCAGTCAGCACAGCTAACGACTTTGTTTTCATTGTTCGCTCCATTGGGAATTACTGTTTGTTTTGATCAGTTTACTTTTTCTAGATCGCCCAGCATCCAGCCACTCTCCAGCCATCCTTCTTGCGGCCCATATAGACGAAACAAAAGGAAGTACGGCTCTGTGGTTGGTATCCAGTTGCTTTCCATACCTTCCGGTGCTTCTGGTCCAAAAAAGATGTCGTAAGAACCGTCTTCATTAGCCTGCATCGCATCAGTGTCGCGCTCGGACAAACCGACAGGATCAACGTTCCGAATGAAGCTCTTGGTCTCCATCGAATAAACAATCACGGACCAGAAATCGTCGGCAGGTGTATCCGCTGGGACGTTCAGTTTATAGGTCTGATTGTGATCGTACATTTCCCCGTCGCTGTCGCGCAGGCCTGTCAGATAAAATGTACCTCCGCCCAATTGTTTCGGCAGGTATGTAATCCAGAAATAACTACCGCCCGCACGCGCATCCACAAGGACTTCGGTCTCAGTCTCATAGGGGAAACCAGCCTCGGGTTGACCATCCGCGAAATCCCAAATCAACCACTGGCTCCTCATCTCGCCGCTATCGTCGACCCAAAGTGGGATCATGGCTTTCCCGGGCGTCACAAAGTAGTTCTGCATCGAGGCGTACGCGAGCAACAATCCCTCGTTCATTGCCTGCATTTGAAGTTCACTTGGTTCGAAAGGCTTTCCCTTCTCGATCCCGAGATCTTTCAGAAAATTCACCATAACCTTGTCTTGTGGACGGATCGGGTTGTTTTGAACGTAATCGTTCAGGTCCTGAAAGAATGTCTCGTTGTAGTATGGAAGCGAGTCGTACGGCACTTCTGACGCTTCGAGATAGTTGTTGGGTGGCGGATTGTCGGCCTCGGACAGGTAGTACACTTTGATCGTCTGAGCGTACTCGGCCGCATCGGCGTCCGTTCCGCCATTCGTCAGTTTTGGCCGGAACGAAAAACCATATTCGTAGGTATCTGTTTCAAAGGGAAGGTATCCCGCCTCAGTTAATTCCTCCAGGGACATATCCCCTTCGTAGCCTGGGGGTAGCATGAGGTACTTGCCGCCGGCACCTTCGTCGAAACCATCGGGACCAACGTCCACGATAGGAACATCCCAAGCATTCACGATTGTACCGAAGTAGTTCACCTTTTCGGTGGCAGCGGGGACTTCAATGACAAGGGGACCGGGTTCCGAGGTCATTGAAGCCCAAGCATAGGCCGTAACATCGTTAGCCGTAAGAAACCCATGTTTGGAATCGAACGGCTTATTGAGATAAATGATGTCGTTGTAGTCGCCACCGAGGTCGCGGCGAATGCCCTTCAGAAAATCGATCATACCAGCGGCGGGCATTCCCCAGATTGCAGTCTGAGTGGCGCGCTGCACCATGATCTTGTAGTCAATGTCCTCGACTTCGGCTGATCGTGCAAGGATGTCACCCGTGTCATTGAAAGACTGGGAAAGAACTGGCGAGGAAGAAATACCCACAATAAGCGCCACGCCAAAAAGACGCGTCGACAAACCGCTGTGTGATGGCCCAAGTATTTTCATGGCGCAATGCTCCCTGCTGTTTGTGGAAAGCTTGCACATCCGTTCAGCCGATGCGTATCATTTCACGACACGCGGGCGAACAAGCGGGTTGACGGATTGAACCTACCACCGATGATTTCGGCCAAGGCCTTGGGCGCGATGCCCCAGTTTGTGCTTGAGGCCGCTGGGGAAAGACGCCTGTTGCGTACTTTTGACTCTGCCGATCTTCCTGTTCACTTCATTGAGGAAAGAGGCGGTTACATCTCGGAGCATGCCTTGGCGACCTTTGTGCACGAAGCCGCACGATCCTCGGGACAACAAAACATCGGATTGTTGTGGTCACCGTATCTCACTGTCGCTGACTACGGCGCCTGGGGAAGTTACGTTCTTTCTGCTCCAACGCTGGGGGCAGCGCTAATACGAGCTTCTGCCGTCATGCCATTTCATTCGTCCACGGATCGCGCGTGGCTTGAAACTTCGGGCACTAGCGTGCGCTACTGTTATCGTTTTGGACTTCGCTCGCATTTCGCGTATCCGGACATCGGTTTCTCGGCCGTTGGGGTTTTTCTGAGCATATTTCGCGCGTATTTAGGAAACGACTGGAAGCCATCGGCCGTGCTCTTGGACTTCCCGAAAGTTCCTGGGTTTGTCGAGGCAGAAGACACTTACGCTTGTCCTGTAATCTGGAACGCCACCCGCCTTGGGGTTGAGTTTGAAGCTTCGGCTTTGAGCTCCGAAGCCGCGCCCAAAAAACTTAGCGGAGGCTCGACAACTGTCGGAGATATTTCACGCGAACGATTGGGCGGCCCACCTCAAACACTTAGAGGTCAAGTCGAGGAAGTGGTTTGGCAACAACTTCATCGGGAGGAAATGTCGATTGATGCCACCGCGCGTTCGCTCGATCTTGGCGTTCGCACACTACAACGGAAGTTAGCAAGCGAAGGGGTTCGTTTTCGCGAAATCGTCAACGATATCAGGGTAGCAAGGGCCGAGGAACTCCTCACAGATACGCGCGAGACAGTCTCCAGTATCTCCTCCATGCTAGGATATGAAACCGCAAATAATTTCAGCCGCGCATTTAAGAAGGTAACGGGATTGGCACCCTCTGACTATCGCCAAAGGAATTCCGGTCATACTTGAATGGTCGTCTGCAAAAGCAAGCCGCTGGCGTCTGCATTGCTCACAAATTAAAGTTCAGGTTGGATGCGACGAGTAACCGCGTCCAACCCGAGTAGGGCGGGAAGCTAACCTAGTTTGATCACTTTATACGTTTTCTTTTAGGATCAATAAACAAAGTGAACTGGAACAATGACAAAGTTGCAGACTATTTGCTTGTAGAGGTGATTCTATCTGTTGCCCCGCGTCGATTACCCTGGGATAGGATCAACGCGGGGCTGTAGGAAAGTGCTAGGTAATCAAATGACGCCCGCACTCACTACGGGAAACATTCTGATATTTCGATGCTTGCTCTATTTATGTATCCAATTTGGATATTTGATAGATCCAACTTCTTAAAAGTCGGAGCATGCAATGCGCACACCCCTCGAGATGGAGAGCTTTGGTCGCGAGTTAACCGAGCACCTTCTTAGAATTGTTTGGTTGCTTATGTTGGTTGATACTTTTTTGGAGCTATTCCAAACAATTACTCAAAAAGCATCCACGAGATGGAAAATACTTCTGTAAATGCAGCGACGAGCTTTTGTAGTTCTGTTTTGGGTGCAGCCCCTAGTCATTTCCAGACACGAACCAATGGAATTGGCGAAAAAACCCACGGTCGTTCATGGGATGGGAGACGACCGTGGGTATCAGTTACGGGATCATCGAGCTGCGATCTCAGCTCAGCGTACCAGAGGCAGTCGAACGTCTCAGGACAGCCGTGATGGGGCAGGACGATACTGTCTGGTTTGGAGAAATCGATTTTGCGGCCGAAGCGTCCCAACTGGGGACGGAGCTGCCGGATGCCGTTCTCTTACTGTTCGGCGGACCAGCGCCCGGTGGTGTGGCTATGGCGGACTTTCCGGCAATTGGTTTGGATGCCTTTTGCCAAAAACTATTGGTTTATGCGAATGAAGAGGGCGGCTCCGTAGTCATTTTCAATGACATCGCTGCCTTGGCGGAGTTGCACTACGGTTCTTCAGCCGAACCTCATCACGGATTGAACAAACGGCTGACCGAGACATTTCGCAAGGCAATTGAGTAGCCGCTGTTAGGAAAACGCAAAAAACCTTTGCCGATTGGCCATCTTTTCGTCGTCCGCTTTGGGTTGATTTCAGCGGTTCTCAACGCAACAGGCCTACCACGCTTTGGGCCGTTCGTTAGACTTTGCAAAGGCCGCTTTCTGCGCAAAGCTGCCATCGATTCACTGTGCAGTATTTGGAAAAATGGGCTCACAGCGGTCTTTCGCTGCACTCGGCGTGAACGACTGCTACGCGGACAGAGCTACTATTGCCACGTTAGATCAGATTAATAGGTTTGCAGCTTCATGCTCTAATCAGAACAGATGCCCATACGTGCGAATTGCATGCTGTCTGTTTTGCAGTTCAAGTTTGGCGTAGATTTTACTTGTGTGGTTTCGAACGGTTTTTTCACTCATTTGAAGACTTCTAGCAATTTCTTTACTACTCATTGCCTGACAGATAAGTCTCAGCACGTCCTGTTCGCGTTTTGTCAAATCGTTAAAGTCCGTCGTTTGACCGGAAGATGTGAACTCAAGCAAACTCTTGGAAAAAGCGCGCCAAGCAGGTTCATCGCGTTGGATAATGTGGTTTTTCCCTTCCAAAGCAGACATTATCGCTCCGGGAATTTTCTGAGCGAGACGTTGCCCTTCTTCAAACGGAATAACCTGATCATCCCTTGAATGGATCACCAGTGTCGGCACTGAAACCTTTGGCAGAAGGCTCTCAACATTTACGTCAGCGCGCGCCATAAGCAGGTCGGCCCCTGTCTCAGGCAAAACGGTCTTTTGGCAAAGATCTGTGAACCATGAGCGCTGTTCGACTGCCGCGCCAGGAAGAAATCTTGATGTGAATACATCTTGGAACGCTGGGTTGTCATTCTCCCAACCCAAGCGAAATATATCGATTACAGTCTTGTAGTTTTTGGCGGCAACCGATCCGCGGTGGTTACTGCCCCTTGCATAGCCGCCAACAAGTATCATCCCAGCGACCCTGTCGGGATACATGAGCGAATACGCGATAGAAGTCGCCGCACCCTGAGAAATACCCAGAAGATAAATTGGTTCATCTATTTCAGCGGCGTCGATTACAGCTTCGAGATCATCAACCCAGTAATCAATACCCAGATTCTCAACTCGTTTGTCAGATAATCCGCAGCCTCGCTCATCATAGCGAACAAGGGTGAATTGACTTTCTAACATTTCGATCCAGTGAGACCAAATTGGACTGTCGAGATCATAACTGAGATGCGTAAGCCAATTAGCCGCCTTTACCATGGGCAGGCCGTTTCCGGATTTGCTCCACGCCAGCGACGTACCATCGCTTGAGGAAGTGTATCTAACGGTTCGCATGTCCTTTTTTAGTCAATTTGGGGCAAATGTCCCAACAATTTCCCGTCGTTTTGAGTCTAGCCGGGACATGTGTCCGATAGGTTGAAGGACAGATGAATGACACCATTGTGAAATTCAGATTGGAGGTCATCACATGAATAAACAATTTGACGCATCACTACACGCTTCGCCGTCCCGGTCCCAAATTTCGCCCGCTCCCTGCGTGGGGCTACATTGTTCCGGTGCTGACGGAAGCCAGTGGCGCACTCTGTTTGCCCGGATGAGCGATGAAACCAAAACAATAGCGCCCGACCTAATTGGAACCCTGTCTCGGGGTCATAAAATCCCCGACGGGCCGTTCACATTGGAACACGAAGCTGCTTCGATCATCACTGAGATTGAGAAGCTTGGCAGACCCGCTCACTTGATTGGACACTCGTATGGAGGAGCGCTGGCGTTGCATATCGCCAGAGCTCGACCCGACCTTGTTCGATCACTTTGTCTCTATGAACCAACTTTGTTCAGCCTACTGAAAGCCGGAAACGCGGCTGACGGTTCATTGTGTTCCGAGATTGTAAGCCTCACAAACGCAATACGAACTGGCATAGAAGAGGGATGCGAAGAGTTTAGCGCACAGGTTTTTACCGATTTTTGGGGAGGACTTGGCTCTTGGCAAGCCCTGAGCCGTGAACGCAGGTGCGCTATGATTAATTGGGTTCACAAAGCCCCAAGCGATTTCGATGCGCTTCTGAATGAACCTGATCCAGAAAATATTTTTCATGAAGGAATTCCCTCTACGATCATGCTCGGATCGGAGACTCATGCGCACACAAAGCGCATCGCAGAAATTCTGGCAACCCAAGGTAAGCTTGCTGAGCTAAAGGTTCTGAAAGGTGCCGGCCATTTGGGGCCCTTTACCTTCAAGGAAAGTTTCGAGATGGAGGTGCTGTCACATATTGGAACTGTGGACCGTCGCTACATGGCTTCAATGGAAATCAAGCCGATCAGAAGATCGTGAGCCGGCGACACTGGAAATCTAGGAAACGCAGGCCAATACGTTCCCAATCAGGTGAGGCAGGTCGTGTAGCATGAAAGATGCTTGGCGCTGCCGGGAGCCGTTCTTCGACACTCACTTCGAGATGGGGGACTCTGAGACCCTGGGGTCGCAACCGAACAGCGGCAACAGTTTCATGCTACGAGCCAAATCTGCCACATACTGTTTTAGTTGAATAGCGAAATTGCTTCATGCATTATATTTGAAATTCGAATAGATACCCCATGGATATTGAACTCGCGCGAACATTTCTGGCGATTGTCGAAACGGGCAGTTTTCTGGAGGCTGCCAACAAGGTTTACGTTACACAATCAACAGTGAGCATGCGCATTCGGTCACTCGAACAACAGCTTGGACGACCAGTGTTCGAGCGCGGAAAATCGGGTGCTACACTTACTCCTGCCGGGCACCGCTTTCATAAACACGCGCAGGCACTTGTCAGGTGCTGGACACAAGCTCGGATCGACGCCTCCCTGCCTGATGCTGTAGAAGCTGCACTGGAAATTGGTGCCGTACCCAGCTTGTGGGATGGGTTTCTGATCGACGCGATGCCAGAGTTCATGCAAGCGTTTCCGAATGTGGCGGTTCACGGGTCTACGGTTTCAACTGAAACACTGCTGAGCCAAACGACTGCGGGCGCGCTGGATTTGGCTGTGATGTATGATCCGCGGAACACTGTCGGGTTGACCGCAATGCAGTTGTTCGAAGATGATTTTGTACTCGTGAGCAGCGATTTCGATACCTCGCGAAGCCCATTTGAAGAAAACTATGTTCTGATCGACTGGGGGCCGGAATTCCGTGCTGATCACCTGCTGAACTTTCCGGAAATTCCAACGCCAATGTTGCAGCTTGGTATTGGAACTCTCGGCCTGAACTATTTGAAAGCCCAGCCGGGAGCCGGATTTTTCCCCTGGCGGGTAGTTGCGCAGGAAGTCGAAACCGGTTGGTTGAGGGTGATTGAGGATGCTCCCCGGTTTGCCTATGCCGCCTATGCTGTTTTTGCAGACGATGATCCTGAAAGCCTCCCTTGCAAGGCCGCCCAGCTATTGAGTGCCTTTGCAAAAGAACAGTTTCCCGTCACGGCCTGAGATGGCGGACTAATCGCGGCTTACCATGTAGAAGGCGAATTGTCAGTTTTCGGAGGCCTCCAGGGCTTCGGTTGCTGCGGGCTGCTTTTTGCCAGATTCGAAAATTAAACCAGCGGTAATCACGACCATCAAAACGCCGCCCATGATGGTCCAGTACCTCCAACCAAAAGACCTTTGCAAACGCATTTTCCTCTCCACGGCCGTGCATCGAGACCAGATCAGTATAGGGAGTTATAAAAGTCTGCCAAATTGAAGGGATTGTCCCTCAAAGAGACAATATACTGAAAACAAACATCTATTCAGATCATCGATAACACAGTTGAGAAAAAATCATAAGGTTTGGCACTCCGAAAACGAGCTTTGATCTCCTAAAATAACGAAGTGGAGGGAAAGGAGGTATCGATGGATAGGCGCAGGATTGATCGCGTTACCGAACACATAAGGCGTTTCATTGCGTCACAACGGTTCGGGATCGTGAAGCACTCGGCAGCAAAACAGCAGGATTTGCAAAGCCCACAAGATTGGGACGATTCCGCCGAGATATGGGACCCGTCCGAATTCGACCCGGAAAAAGAAAACCGGGAACGACGTTCGCGCCCGAGCGATTACGAATGGGACGCAAACGGTAATCTTCCTTTGCGCGGGCATAATCACCGATGCAAAGGAGGCCGAAGGAAATCCAAAGCCTGAACATTGGAAATTTTAGTCACAGGCGACACAATACTCGCGTCCCCTGATCCCGCATCTTATACCGTTTGGGGTCCGAGAGCGCCGAAGATGAATTCCCACTCTGGGTAGCGCGTCCGAAAACAATTGAGATTGTAGAAAAATTACGTCGCTTTCAGCCTCTTAGGTCGAAAACAGCGCAGCGCCATCTGTGCGTTTTGGCAAAATCCAGTACCAATCAAAAATGGTGTACAGAATGCTGGAAGTTCATTCGATTCCCGGTGCATTTACCGCGCGGGAATGTGAGCAGATTGTTGCTGCATCGCAAAAAGCCCCGGCGAACGAGGCTCTGCTTGTCGGGCAAAACAAGGATCATAATCTGCGCAGAGCGGATGTGACCTGGCTGGACAACGTCGATGGCTCTGATTGGGTGATGTCACGCCTGATCAATGTTGTCCGTCGCTTCAACACCGACAAGTTTGGCTTCGATCTGAGCGAGTTCGCCGAAAGTCCGCAGATTGCCTGCTATAAAGCATCAGATGGTGGTCATTTTGCGTGGCATTCCGATATCGGCGATGGGCCAGTCGCCCGAAAAAGAAAGCTGTCGCTGGTCGTTCAACTCAGCAAACCCGGAATGTACGACGGCGGCGACTTGGAGATAATGCCGGGCGCTTATGCTGTAACGGCCAGTCGGCATCAGGGCAGCGCGACCATCTTTCCCAGCTTCTTGTTGCATCAGGTGACACCGGTTGAGAATGGTGATCGGTATTCGTTGACGGTCTGGGCGCATGGCCCGGCGTTTCGGTGATGATTTCCGTACGCGTTTGACTAAGGGTCCGAAACTACAAGGCTAACGATTCCTTTCGTGTGGGAAATAGAGCCGAAAGAGGCAGGCTTGCCTTTAACATATGCGCTGAAGTGGCAATTGTTGTAGTCCAACGTCTCTGCTAAATCTTGGAATCCGCACGGTACTGACGCCTGAGTTGCTTTGGTCACTCAGTGGCTGGCCTCTATTATGTATCCGTCGGTAAGTGACTGGCGACTGATTTCTCATGGACCAAGTTTGGCGGGCTCACCATATCAGAAGCAACTTTGCCAGCTTCCTTTGAAGTACTTTCGACAGATATGCGTGTCTGACCCAACCGGGGGTGCAGCTTACGAGCCAGAACCCACGTCCAAAGCAAACCTACGCCACCCGCGGCGAACACACCAGAGAGCGGCGCCACGATAAGAACCAGCCAGGCGGCACCAGGTGTAATAATACCCGAAACATCGCGAAAGCTCGCGTAAATTGCTGACATCTCAGTTCGTTCGGACGGTTTGACTGCGAGAAGAAACGGCAAACCTGCGGAAACATCGAGCAAGATCAGGAAAATCGAGCCCATCATTAAAAATGCGATTGTGACTTCAGGGATTCCGAATGGAACTCCAGCAAAAAGAAATAGCAGCCCGGACATGAGGAATCCGGTTCTCACTGCTGCGCGCACCGAACTGTGCTGCATGAAACGAAGCATCAGTGGGGTGCAAAACAGGGCGGCATTGGAAATCGATAAAGCAACCCCTCCTAGTTGGCTGCCTAGCCCGTTCTGAACCGCATAGATGGGCAAGTATACGACATAAACCCACCAACCACAGGAACGAACGACTGCGAATACCCATCCGGCAACCAATCGTGGTTGCGCAAAAAACCTCCCGAAATAGGCGAACGGATTTGCGGGAGTGCTTTGACTTTTGGTGATGAGCCTGCCGTTTCCGAGGCGCATAACAAGAAAGATGAGCAGCATGACAATCGCCGCGCCGGCTGCAATCAGGAACGGTGCAGGTCGCCACCATTCGTACAATATCGCGCCAAGTGCAGGCCCAGCCGTCCAACCCAGCGCACTGTAAAAAAGCCGAGATGTCTCAAAACGTCCCAGTTCAATCCTGGCAACATGGTCGAGTACATAGGCGTTGAAGCACACAAATGTCGTCACAACGGCGAAAGTCGTGAGTGCGAGCCCCGCAATAACGGCAGCAGGGGTGGCAACGGTCGTCACAACCGCACCCGCGACGTACGAAAGAGTGCCGAACACATAGACCCATCTCCGTGGAACAAACCGGATCAGGTAGGGAACCAGAAGACCGATCAAGAGTGATACCGCGCCAATGGCGAAATAAATTTCGGATACAAATCGCGCATCCTTCAGCGCGTTGTACATCGCTACCGGAAAGACAGAGATCAAAATACCCCTGGCAATCGCCTCCGTTCCCGCCAGAATGGCGAATCCCCGCAGGCTGGGTGCTGGCGCATGGCGAAGCCATTCTGGTATTCGACGTTCGTGCATGAGAAGTGCTCAATGGACTGGGAACTAGTCAAACCTGTTTCCTCATTTTATCTTTCCTGTCAGCGACCCGATGTCGTTTTTGCTAATCGTGCAAGTTACAAAAATTCAAAAACGGAATTTCGGTTTTTCTTTTTGACAACCCGCTTCGCTGGCGTTCGATTTTCAACGCTGATTACAGCGAAAGGATTGCTGAACTCGGGCTGGATTAGTCCAATAGAATGGCCGCAAACGGGAAAATCACTGCTTAACCGAAAAATCTATCGCTGAGGATGCGAGCACTTTCAGTATGAGCAATAGTCGTGGCTACAAAAGTCGGTTTTGTCCGCGAAGCTGGATTTGCAAAGTCTGGTTGTGAATGTCCGCTTCGGGCTGACTGCGGTTCTTTGAACTAAGAATGCGGATGGCTGCAAAGTCCGCAAAGCGGAACTTGCGCAAGTATTACGGAGCGACCGCTTTCGGCATAAGCTGACATTCAAGTCCACAAAATCGGTCCATCTGTGTACGTTGTCTGCTTTCAACAGGACCGGACATTCGGCAAAATTGGGCCAACTTCCGCTAAGCGGGCTTCGCCGCCATTGGCCCGCTTTAACCGAAGGACCGTAGATAGCCCAAACCGGACATTTTCGAAAGTTGGTACACTACTACCAAACTTGATAGATTCGAATAAAGGTTGCTATTGGGAAATGCGCATGACACGCCGACTTGCCGCCATACTTGCCGCCGATATGGTCGGCTACTCACGGCTTATGGCGGCTAACGAGGCGGGAACACTTGCGCGTCTCAAAGACCTACGCCGGGACATCATCAATCCAGGTATCGAGAGTGCCGGAGGTGAGATTATCAAGCTTACCGGTGATGGCCTGTTTGCACTTTTTAGCTCGGTCGTTTCTGCCGTTGAGGCCGCAGCGACGCTCCAGAAGGCGCTGCACGCCGCCGAAGCCGAGAGCCCCACCGAAAGCCGGATCAGCTTCCGAATAGGCTTGCACATTGGAGACGTAATCTTGGACGAGGGCGACATTTATGGCGAGGGTATTAATCTTGCCGCCAGACTCGAAGGCGTCGCTGACCCAGGCGGTGTCATTCTGTCTGACGACGCATGCCGGCAGGTTCGAGGCAAAATTGAACACGACATCATAGACCTTGGCGAAGTAGCGCTCAAAAACATCTCCAAGCCAGTTCGCGCCTACAAATTGGCGATGGATGGCGAATCTGATTCCACGCAAAACCAATCGCAACCCACTGACAAACCCTCAATCGCTGTCTTGCCCTTCCAGAACATGTCCAATGATCCAGAACAGGAATACTTCTGTGACGGCGTTTCCGAAGACATCATCACAGAGCTCTCGCGCTTTCCCGAGCTTTTCGTCATCGCCCGCAACTCCTCGTTTTCGTTCAGGGGTCGCCCCGTCACCCATATAGATGTCGCTCGTGAACTCGGTGTTCGCTACATGCTAGAGGGTAGCCTACGTCGAGCCCAAAACCGCGTACGCATTACTGCCCAACTCATCGACTGCACAAATGGAGCCCATGTTTGGGCCGAGCGCTACGACCGCACGCTAGACGACATCTTCGCGTTACAGGATGAGATTACACGCAGCGTGGTCGGCGCCATCGCCCCCCAGATATCCATTGCCGAAATAGATCGCGCGTCTGTGGCTCGAGATATCGACTTCAACTCCTACGACCTCTCACTACGTGCAATGGCGATCTTCTACGCAGGAGGCTTCTACTCTCAGGATAAGTTCAATGAGGTCATATCGGCCTCTGATCGCGCCATTGATCTCGACCCGCGCAATGTCCAGGCGCATTGGATCAAAGCGTTTGCCTACCTGATGCGTTATCTATACCAGTTCGATGAGGACCCCACCGAAAACCTGGGCCTAGCTGAGAAAAGTGTTGAACCTCTGTTTCTTGGTGGTCAACTCGACCCTCGCGCCTTATGCGTTCGCGGTGTGGTTCGTCATTTCCGTGGGGATTTTGACGGGGCCAACGCCGACTTCAGTTTGGGCTTCACACTGAACCCGAACTTTGCCCGGAACATCTTCTTCATGGCCTGGCATGAGTCTTTGGTCGGGCGAACCACAGAGGCGCGCGAACATGCCCACCTTGCCCTCCAGCTTTCCCCACGCGACACTGATCTGTGGGTAGGAGACGCCTATCTGGCGCTCGCCCAAGCTGCCTTCGCCGACGCTGATTTTGAAGACGCAATGCGTTGGGGTGAGCGCGCGATTCAGATGACGCCGCGTGCGCCGATCCGCCGGGCTCTTATGATCGCCAGTGCCGCCCACCTCGGGCGTGCCGAAGCAGGCCTGCCACATGAGCAGGCGCTGGCGGATTTCGCCCCAGCGTTCCTAGACAGCATTGTCTCCGGAGCTTTGATCCTCTTCCGTCTGCCCGAACACAATGCGCTTTTGGTCGAAGGCCTGAAGAAAGCTGGTGTTAAGTCGTAGAGTTGGTCCAAATGCCAAAGCTCGCAAACTACCGCAGACAAAACGTGCCAAAGGTAGATTCAATTTTGGCGCACTGTTCTCGAAAGGTTCTAAGCAATCGCTCATTGCTTCAATCGGCAACGACTGTTTCAGCCCAGAGCAGACGTTCTCAAGTTTTCACCCGCCGTCTGTTCTACGGGCAACGCAGCCATTCGCAAATAATTGTCGTCGATGCGGCGCGAGCAAGATCCGAGACCAATAAATTCCAATTTGATTATACATAATGTTGGAGTATCTTCCGATGGAGAGCCAATATATAGATTGAAGGTGGCGGAGCGGATGATGAAAGGTCTTAAATCAGTAGTTACAACTGCACTGACTGCAACGCTGATGACATGCCCCAATTTAGGCGCAGCAGACCAAGTCTCGGAACAGATAGAAGCGCTTCTAAGGTCAAATACGAATGCGAGTAGTACACTTTCAAACAGCAAGAGTTTGGACGCAGGAATCCTTGTGCCTCGTTTCTATACAGACAGAGAATTTGCGCCAGCTTGGACAAGTTTTGAATTGGTTGACGAGTTGTTTGAGGAGTTGGATGGAGCAATTGATCAGGGCTTTACGCCGAGTGACTTCAAACTAGAAGAGCTTCGATCCGCTTTCAAAGACTCACAGGGTGGCGATACCTCAAATAAAGCACTGTTCGATATTTTGGCGACCGACGCCGCAGTAAAACTCGTGCATCATTTGGTTTTTGGAAAAGTCGATCCAAATGCATTGGACGACGATTGGAACTTCTCAAAACCAGTAATTCAACAAGACCCTTCCATTGTATTGAGCCAATTTCTTCAAGGTGAAGGCTTCAGCGCTTTGATTGAACGCATCGATATCGACAACGCGCAATATACGATGCTCGTTGATGCATTGCGCAAATACAGAGCTATTGCATCAAAGGGAGGCTGGAACAAAGTCCCCGAAGAAACGGTTCTGAAGCCGGAAATGGTGGATCCTGCCGTCGCCGAACTGCGCAAAAGGTTAGCGACAGAAGGCTACGATGGAACAAATGAATTTCCAGAAATCAGCCAAAACGGCATAAATCCAGCTTGGGTTTATGACGATAATTTGGTGCAACAGGTAAAAACCTTTCAAAATCGTCATGGGTTGGAAGCAGATGGCGTCGTTGGTGGTAAGACTTTCGCGTCTCTCAACAAACCTGTCGAAGATCGCATAAATAAGTTGCGCCTCAGCCTGGAGCGAGGCCGCTGGCTCATGCGGGAAATCGACGAAGAATTCGTGCTAGTAAATATTGCAGGAACCCGTACTTACTTAGTCAAGTCCGATGGGACGGTTTGGACCACTCGGTCGATCACAGGATCAGCCTACCGAAAAACCCCAGTGTTCCGAGATGAAATCCAATACATGGAATTCAATCCGACTTGGACCGTTCCCGCCTCGATTTTTCGGAAAGACAAGCTTTCGCGGATCCGCAAGGATCCAGCCTATCTGGCGCGCAACAATTACGTAGTTCGGAACAAAGACGGGCAGACAATTCCTGCCAACGCTGTCAACTGGGGAGCAAAGAACCCCGCCGTGACTTTGGTTCAGCGGCCGGGCCCAGACAATGCGTTAGGTTTAGTCAAGTTCATGTTTCCTAATAAATACGCTGTATACTTGCATGATACCAACGACCGCAGTCTTTTCGACCGAAATGAGCGGAACCTAAGTTCCGGCTGCGTTCGTCTTGAGTATCCTTTCGAATTTGCCAGCCTTTTGATGGAGGGAGAGCCCGACTGGAGCCGGCAAAAGATGCAATCCATTTTGGATAGCGGGAAGACAACGCGCGTTAACCTACCCGAGCCCATGCCGGTCCTTTTAACCTATTGGACTGCTTGGGTCGAAGATGGGGCCGTTCATTTCCGTGAGGATCCATACGAACGAGATGCTCGAATCCTTGCAGCTTTGGATCGATGAACACCTCATCCTCAAAGAGATGCGCAATTCTATATTCAAACTGCAATAGTTGTCGTCACCAAAATGAATCAGCGCAGCTGCGTTCAGGACTCCCAAACGATCAACGCGCAGTGCAGCGCCGAGTGGCAGCTCTGGGCCGTCTACAAGACTTTGCAATGTCCGGTTTCTGCGCATAGCTGACCTTAGTATCCGGTGAAACATTTTGTACCTTGGGCTCAAGGTAACCACTGAAAGTGTACTTGGTTGCGCGTATCTCCAGTGAAGAGTTCGTTATGTCTAAGATGTTTACTCATCAGATGTTCCTTTTTGATAGGGAGGTTAGTTGGGGTGGACTCGGCTACGAGCCATCTTCGCCTCATGGCTTCTCAGACTTGCCGTACAGCTTTCGGCATCCAGAGATGGAAGTCCTCCGGAATTGGCTAAAGTCATGAGGTCTGACAGGCGTACTAGATGGCCTCTGCTTGTTTGGGCTTCCTTTTGTGCGCCATAAGTCTCGATCTGACTTTTCGCGAGAAGGCCGAGCAAGCGCCGCGATGTTGTGCGGCGTGACCCAGCAAGTACTGCGACAGGCACGAAAGTAGATTGGAACCGCGCTAGCTGTTCCGGCGAGATCAAATAACCCTTGTTCGGACCATGCGAAACTTCGCGAGCTTCGAGCAGACCAAGCTTGCACCAGTGCACGACTGATTGAGGTTTCCAACCAGTGATCCTGGCAACATCCTGAGCTGTCCAGTCTTTTGAGAAGCGCCCTTTACTCAGTTCTCTTTCCACGTCGCTTTTCAGATACTGGAACTTACCTAACAAGACTTCGCTATTCGCGTTTACAGGCACGATCTCACAATCAAAGATGCGCTGAAAAATTTGGATGAGCACCGAACGATCCGTTGTTCTGCGAAGATTTAGATCCACAAAACTGATCGTCTCACCATCCCGTTGGACCGCGGAGGCACTGATACGAGCCAGCCGATCTGCAAGGGCAATTCTGTCAAAGCCACCGTCAATCAACGGGGGACGATCTTCCAAAGCAATTTCGCTGACCACAGCAGCTTCACGCAAAAGCTCAAGCTGCTTTCGTGAAACTCCAAGTAGGTTTCGGATTGTAGTGCCGTCGCAGTATCTTTCTCGATCAGCGAGGATGTTATGAACTTCTAGCCGAGGAATAACAGTATGAGTGTGCCCATATCCGCTCCGGCTTTGTTTGCCGGCAATCTGTTTCTTTTGAACCGCCTCAACCAGCCTCTGCGACGTGATCCCAATCTCTTGAGCAGCTTCCTTGGCAGACACCCATTCTCTTGATTCATCGACTTGAAATGAACCGAGATAGGTTCCGCTGAACTCTTTTGAAACAACTCCACCCAAAGCCTTGTGAAATGGTTCATATGCGGGATCTTTGAATTGCATGAACCGCTGATACCAATTTCCCAATCTTGCAGGCGCGGAGTTCAATGCTGGGTCAGCGTTTACCAGACGTTCGCGAACGTGATCTTCAAAACCGTTTGGCCAGTTTTCTAATAATGAAGCAACCGGCTCAAGCAGCACAACAGCCTCCTCTACTGTTCTCGGCAATTTAGTCTTAAGAGCCTTGCCCGTTCGATTTGTTGAGAAGGACGAGGCTAGGAAATGAACAAAACGGCCGATATCTGCTGGAGGACTGGACACCAACTGCTTCGGAAGACCAGAGACTTCACTTGATGGAATGCCCGAAATCAACTGCGAGATTAGAACCTCATGTCGCGGCGCTGTCTGAACTGGAAGTCTCGACAAATCCGTTCCGCAAGAACATTTTCCGTGCCCTCCATTTTCGGGCGTAAGAGCCTCTGAGCATCGCGGGCAGGTATCTTCCAACCTGCACGTGTGCTCAGGGCACGCAGTTACCAGCGTGTGACGCCAGCTTTGGTGATAGACCTTACCGTCTGCGATACAGATTGGGCACACTGGGTCAGACCGGTGCCGTTCATATTGCCACTCGCGGCATGCGTCTTTTGGCTTGGCTTCCGGTGCGATTGCCGCGAGCTCGCCCGCAAGTAATCCACATTTGCGCTCCAAGTCATCAATGCTCTCGATCAGAGGGCGTCCGTACCTAATACCAAGCTCCGAGAAGAAATCCCCCGTGTCGATGAATGCGTTGAAAGCAGACAATCTGCGAAGGAAGCCGAGGAGGCTTTCATCAGGTTGTGGATTTGTTGTTCTGGCCAGCATCAATAGTGTTCCAACACTGAAAATTCTTCCGTCGTGGAAGGTGCAAGCTCAAGGTCGGCTTCCTTCATGACGTTTACGAACGAACGGACCAAATCCAGCTCTTCGATATCATCAGATTCAAAGAAAAAATCTGGACGGTGTTGGGCTTGAAGAACGGAGTTCGCTGCCTTGGCGAGGCTGGCGTAGCTCAACACATCATTCTCGATGTAGGCGATTGCCCCGTGCAAGACGCGCATAACGATCCCAACGCGGCCGCCAGACACTCCGTAAAGGCGCACCACAATGTCATGAGGGTCAAAGTCAAACTCTAGGCCGGCTTCTTGCAAGCTGTTGAGTGGCGCTGCGATAGCGCCAGCGAAGTTGGTCTTTTCCTCTTCAACGGACCAGGAATAGGGCAACATGTAAGTGGATTTCATTGCCCGATCACGGCACTGTTCGTTCTCATCCAGAATTCTCTGAAATTTGGGCAACCCGCAGAGGACCAGCGTCACACCTGTGTTGTCCACGAGGCGTTTGAAATGGTCGGTAACGCCCCGCTTTGACAGCCGTTCACCACGTTCAGCGCAGTGATTGCACTCGTCCATCGCAATGACACGAATGCCCTTGCTCGTGATTTCCTTGTATAGCTGTGCCTCGATCTCTGACGCAGATGACCCTCTCTTACCGCTCAGTTCCAGCGAAGCCAGCATGGATCGAACAAGCATTTTATCATTTGGCTTGTTGGGGATGGAACCGATGACAAAATCGCTGTCATAGACCCATCCCTGGTATTCAGTTGTTGGCTTACCGATAGTATCCCGCAGATCCTCGAGCATCCGACTTTTTCCGCATCTTGTTGGACCGAGGAAGGGCACGATTGACCCACCGAGCCGCTGTGCAAGGCTAATGGCTTCAATCAGTTCACTGCGCGTTTGTTGATACAAGGCGTGATAGACGGCTTGTTTCAGGACGTAACTGTAGTTCTGGTGACTCAACTGTGCCTCCGGGTTGATTTCTTCGGCATGTTCCCGGGCAGGCTAACTGTCGGCTTGATCCGTTTGCGTTTGGCTGAGTTGGTGGGATCTTCACCGGGTAGGTGATCCGAACGTTCAATTAGCTCTTTGTTGCGGGTCGCTGCGATCTGCTTTGCCCGGCGCTTTTTCGACGTAAGTTTGTCGGCCTTGTCTTTGAAGTCTTCATAGATTTGAAGTTCGGCTAGAATTGCCTGTGTTTCGATTTCCTCCACGTCAGGCGTGCGCAACGCTTTTCGTGCGGCATCCAACTGGGCAAATGACAACGCGGGGCAGTTTTCTCTCTTTGTAGGGACAAAAAAGTGTTCGTGAGCCAGTTCGTCCCAGACAGCGATTTCTCGGATGTCATTTGGGTCGTACCGGATCTGAACCTTGTTTCTTACTCCAACGCGCTCAAGATAGTTCTTCAGCTCGCACGAGGCGTACCGAATGTTCTTGAACATGATGCCATCTCGTTCGGCGACACGAACTGCCTCTTCAACCATAAACATTTCTCTGACTTGGACCGCAGATGGCGCGGGGGGAAGTAAGTGGCGTCTACTCAGTCTGTTCCATGCGGCAATGGGAGACTCATTGGTCCGTTGGATGTTTTGCACTCGCCGTCTTTGCTTTTGAGCGTAGATGTCATAGCGCCACCTTTGGAGCATTTCTTCGACTTCGCGAATGGTATAGACAGCTTCTGTTTCCGCGATTTTTGTGCGTTTTTTCGCGCCAATTTCTGAAGTTTGGGAGGCCCCCTGAAACTGGGTAATAAATCGACTTAGTTCTCGGAAAAACCTCTCAATGAATGGCTTCTTATCTGGCTGGCCTGGAACGCACTTCAACCAGTCTTGTGCCGAGGCCGACAGGACTGACCCAATAATATCGCCAGAGTTTTCTGAGCCTTGGTCTGATACCGTCAATTGTGGCGTACCGACGGCCTGAAACCTGTTTTGGATTTTGTAGCGATCAAAGAACGCATCCGTTTTGGGTACGAAAACCTCCTTCATGGTTCTCGCGGTAAGACTGGATGATGGAGCGCCCCAAGACACTTGAAGACCCAGAATCAGGCCCGTTGCGCAATCGATGACCGCACACACTGTTGGACGTCCTACTGGATCTCCGTCATCATCCACGCACCACATGTCCAAAGTGGTGGAGTCTGTCTCGAGACGTGCGAACGGAACTTCAACTTTCTGAAGATTCATCGCGAGCAAGTATTGTTTTCTTGCTTCCGCACTGCCGAGCCTAAGTTTCACAACATCTGCATGTGGCAATAGCTGAATAATTGCGTTTACGCATTTGCTACCGCATGGCCCGGGCTTGAGATCCAGTTCTTCACATTTTTTCTGATACTTTGCTTTGGCAAGCCTTGCGAGAGACGTAAGCGTCATGCGATCCGAAGTCAGAAACCGTTCTTCGAGCAGATCGTAAGTGACTTCTTCAAACAAGAAGTCGTATCTGGGCGCTCGGTTGCCTTTGTTCGTGTGTTTGGGTCGAAGCCCTGCATCGCCTTTTGAACGGTCCAGCTTATCCCAGGATTGAACAGTCCTTAGTGAGGGAAAACCATTAGCTCGGAAAGACGTGTATTTGTCATCCAAGAAGTCTAGTAAAAGTCGATTGTAGGCTGCCTGCCAAGTGAGACCACCTCCTCGATGCACTCTGATCGCTGTGATAACACGTTTTTTGAAGCTTAGTTCTTTCTGCTCAGAAGCGTTGAGCATTCGGCGCAGTGACCTGGCATCTGCGTTCGGATCGAACGCCATCTCGGAATGAATGAGTTCTCTAAATCTCTCAAAGCTGATGTGCGAATAAACACCGTCCTTGTCAGTCAGGGAGACTGAACCGTCGCGCACTCCAATTTCTTCTACGGTGAAGGTCTGTTCTTCGATCAGAACATGCCAGCCAATATACTGTCGCTGAACGTGGGTCATAGCTCGATGATCTCCAGATGATTGGTTTTTGGAGTTGGCGACAAACACGCAAACGAAGCCGGCCCAAGACGTCGACTATGAAGATCCACTGCAAGAAACCCGGAAAGGATAGCGCAAAGGAGTTCGTCCGAACCAAGATCAAACTCGGAGATCAGCTGACCAAGACGGACACCTTCGTTTGGCACTTCAGAAAGGACCTCTAGAGTTTTCTTCGTTGGTGGCCTGTCAATAACAGCCTTCAGCGTGCGGACGTTGTGAGCCACGATTTCCGTCAGCGTTTCGTCTGTAATCAGTGTCCAATGATGGCCAACAGATTTGAAAAACTTTGGCAAAAAATTCCGATGGAGGTCCTCGTTGACCCGACTTTCAGCTTTTGTTTCAACGAAAGCTGTTCGACCATCCCGCATTCTGACGAGGAAGTCGGGTGTATAAGGCTTGGGGCGATAGCGCTTTCCGACAAACTCATCGATAAGATTCTCTTTTTTCGCATAAGACCTTCCCGATAGAAGATCATATGTGCAAGGTTGGGGCCGGAAACTGGCTACACGCGGATCCAACGCCAACGCAAAAGCAGTCGTGGCCTCCAATGTGCTCTCCAATTGGATGTATCCAGCACATTTCGGAGCACTGACGTAATTTGCTCTCTTTTTTTGCCCCGCTTTTCTTACGATGCGGGATGTTGGGTGTGACTTGGGGTCTTTTTTCACTGGTAGATCTTGTACTATCCTTGATGGAAATACCCGAATAGGATATTCGGACACAGAATACATGGAAAAAAATGGCGGAAAAATCCGGCAGCCTTGAAGGCGTGGCAAAAAGAGAAAACTGGATCGAGCTTGGCGAAGCTCTTTCAGAGGCAATGAGCCAACCAGAATACTACGGGCTCGGAACTTCGAGTGAAGTTCTCCAAAGTGTAGCTAATATCAAAGGAAAACAATCGGATAGCTTAAAGAAAACTGTGAATGTAAGCGCTTGGTTAAAGCAAAATTACCCGGATATCTTTGCCGCGAAACCTCCATGGCTCGGCATGACCCTGGTGATGTTCCTGATGAAAATGAATGAATTGGACCCTTCGGAAGCCAAGAAATCGGCCGCCGAAGTCTTTGCGGGCCATTCCGGTCAGGTTGCGCTCAAGAAAAAGTATGACGAACTACGAAAAAAGAGAAAGCAGGCGTCTAATTCAGTTACCAGTGCTGCGATTTCTGCACCAGAAAGAGCTCAGCAGTTTGAAACCATCGTGACCAACTACTTCGAACGCTTTGGGGCGCAGTTGTTCAACACCAGTCATGTCACCATTCGTTCAGGCAAAGTTATAGAACCGGTCAGCCCCGATCTAGTCGTGGATTGTGCAGACGGACGCCGGTTTGCAATCGAAACAAAAGCATATCGTAGTCAAGTAAACCGCCGCGATATCATCGGTACACTGGGGCACTTGGCCCTTATCGAAAAGCTTGTGCCAGAAATTCTCATGATCGTGCCCGAAGGAAGCGCATATGACTTGCGTCGGATGAATGATTTGCGCGACAAACTCTTCTTAAAGGGTATTCGCTTTGCAACACTGCCCGAAAAGAGAGCTGAACGAGCTACAGACCTTAGGGTATCCGAATAAAGCTATTTGCTGTCAGCATCATGGGATACAGCATTTGACAAGGGTCTGGTGACTTTCAAGGACGACGGGACACCTAGGTTTTCGAGTAAATTGTCCGCACCGGCAATGAGCTCGTTTTCTGGACATTCCAAGCAGATCTCTGGTCAAACTGCTGGGCACAAGGAGAACCTGATCTGGTATCGCGATCAGGTGTTCAATCCTTGAGCAACTGAAACCTATCCTTCGACACCCGCATAAGGCGATTTACTTGCTCTCCTCTGCACTATTATCGTGAAACAGTGCAAACTTATGGGCAAATCGTGCAAACTTATGGGGTGCGTGAAGGTTTGTGCGCGTCCCTACACTAGATCAGAAATCCAGATTCTCGACGCTTAGCGCATTCTTCTGAATGAATTCTCTGCGTGGTTCCACAACATCGCCCATAAGCTTGGTGAACAGGTCATCGGCCTCAACCATATCGTCAACTCGAACCTGTAATAGTGTCCGGGCATCTGGATCGAGTGTGGTTTCCCACAATTGGTCCGGATTCATCTCACCCAGACCCTTGTAGCGTTGCAGAGACAGGCCCTTTTCGCCCTCTTCCAGAATCGCGCGCAGCAAATCCAGCGGACCGTGGATGACTTGGGACCGATCGCGGCGGATCAGGGTCGCTGGAGTGTTATAAACCTCTTGCAGGCTTTGGGTGAAGCTGCCGGTTTTGCGCGCCTCGCCCGAGCGGAGCATGGGGCCGTCCAAGGTGCGAACCTCTTCCACGCCGCGCAGGATACGGGCCAGGCGGATGCCGTGATCTTGTGTGATCCTACCTTGCCAGCCGCGTTCGTATTCCAGTGCGATCAGATCCAAACGGGCCGCAACCTTGTCGGCCACACCTTGCAGGTCAGCATCCACAGCACCTGGCACAAATGCACCGGCGACGGCGGCTTGCTCAAGGATATGACGCGGGTAATGGGTTGGGAACGCATCCAGCACACGTTTCAATTGACGCGCTTCATCGACGACGCGGGTCAGGTCCTGGCCAACTAATTCTTCACCGGAACCAAGCTTTAGAACCGCACCTTCGACGCCTTGATTAACCAGATATTCATCAAGCGCAGCCTGGTCCTTCAGGTAAACCTCAGATTTACCTCGAGAAACTTTATAGAGTGGCGGTTGCGCGATGTAGAGATACCCCCCTTCGATCAATTCCGGCATCTGCCGATAGAAGAACGTCAGCAGCAGGGTCCGGATGTGCGCACCATCGACATCCGCATCGGTCATAATGACAATTTTGTGGTAGCGCAGCTTTTCGATGTTGAACTCATCGCGACCAATGCCGGTGCCTAGCGCCATCACAAGGTTACCGATCTCCTGTGACGACAGCATTCGGTCAAACCGAGCGCGTTCGACGTTCAGGATTTTACCGCGCAGGGGCAGTACCGCCTGCGTCAGGCGATCCCTACCCGTCTGAGCAGAACCACCAGCCGAGTCCCCCTCTACCAGAAAAACTTCGGTCTTGGACGGGTCTTTTTCAGAGCAATCCTTCAGCTTACCGGCCAGATAATTCACATCCATCGCCGTCTTGCGGCGGGTCAGTTCGCGCGCCTTACGGGCGGCCTCACGGGCCAAAGCGGCCTCGATGATCTTGCCGACGATGCCCTTTGCCTCGTTCGGGTTTTCTTCGAACCACTCGGACAGCTTTTCGTTCATCAGACCCTCGACCGCTGGGCGCACTTCGGACGACACCAGCTTATCTTTTGTCTGGGATGAGAATTTGGGGTCAGGTACTTTCACCGACAGCACACAGGTCAGGCCTTCACGCGCATCATCGCCGGTAAAGCTGACCTTTTCCTTCTTCGCGATGCCGCTGGACTGGGCATAGTTGTTGATCGTCCGAGTTAGCGCGCCCCGGAAGCCCGCCACATGGGTGCCGCCATCGCGCTGCGGGATGTTGTTGGTGAAGGGCAGAACCGTCTCGTGATAGCTGTCATTCCACCACATAGCGATTTCGACGCCAATATCGTCGCGCTCGCCCTTGATGTAAATCGGCTCGGGCATGGCCGGAGTTTTCGACCGGTCAAGGTACTTAACGAACTCTTTGACACCGCCTTCATAGAACAGCTCGGTTTCCAACCGCTCTGCCGGGCGCTCGTCGATCAGGATGATCCGCACGCCCGAATTCAGGAAGGCCAGCTCGCGAAGACGTTTTTCCAGAGTCTCGAATGAATACTCGAGATTTGAAAACGTATTGGTCGAGGCCAGAAAACGCACCTCGGTTCCAGTGCGATCGCCGCACTCTTCCACAACTTTCAAATGTTCTGCAGTCTCACCACCTTCAAACCGCGCCACATGCTCCTTGCCAGCGCGCCAGATGCGCAGTTCCAGCCAATCGGATAGTGCGTTCACCACCGATACACCCACACCGTGCAGACCACCCGACACCTTGTACGAGTTGCTGTCGAACTTACCGCCCGCGTGCAGCTGGGTCATGATGACCTCGGCAGCCGAAACGCCTTCTTCGGGGTGAATATCGACCGGAATACCGCGACCGTTGTCGCTGACCGAAACGCTGGAATCGGCGTGGATTTTCACGGTCACATGGTCGGCATGACCGGCCAACGCCTCGTCAATTCCGTTGTCCACGACCTCGTATACCATGTGGTGCAGACCCGAGCCATCATCCGTGTCCCCGATATACATGCCTGGGCGCTTGCGAACCGCCTCTAAGCCTTTGAGAACTTTGATGGAATCTGCGCCGTATTCCTGGGGTGCCTGTGCGTCTTCGGACATGCCGTTAGTACCTATATTATTTTGGTAACTTATACGTTTTCTGGTGGGGAATGTCACGCGATCCCCCAACATTTTGTGGTTCTGATCCGCTTTATTTGCAGATCAAAGCCGATCGAGGTCTGCTGCAATATCTTCGGCGATCTCCGCTGCGTTCACATCGTCGCGTTCGGCCGATAATCGCAGCCCTAAAAGGTCAGATTGATAGCGCGAGGCAAGGCGGTCCGGGTCATGATCAGGGGCGATTTCTCCGGCATCCTGCGCGCGGCGAAACAGGTCTGCAAAACAAGTCTTCATCGAAACCATATGAGTACGTGCCTGAGTGGCCAGATCGTGATCCTTGGCCTGCAACTCGGCAAAAGTTTTCGCCAACATGCAGGCTTTGGTCGGCAGCTCTGATGCCTCGATTACGCGACGTGGCTGCGCCTTGAGCGCGCCGAGCGGCCCCAGTTCCTCGGCCAAGGTCCTCATGCTGGCAACCCCATCCTGCGCATACCGCTCTAACGCCAGGGCGTAGAGCGTATCTTTCGACCCGAACGCCGCGTAGAAGCTGCCCGGTTTCAGCTTCAGCTCGCGCTCAAGGTCTTTCAGCGACGTTCCTGCCCAGCCGTGACGCCAAAAAATATCACGAGCCTGCGCGATTAGTGCGTCTCGGTCGTATGAGGGCTTGCGGGGCATGGTCTCACCAATACTTGAACGTTCGCTCAAATATATACTTGAGTGATCACTCAATAAACCCTAAATACGAACCATCTCGCCAGAAACAGGAGTTTGACATGGCCAATTTCCCGTCCCACGACCTCGAATCTGCCCCAGAAGGATCCAAGCCGCTGCTTGAGAAATCTCAGGCTGCATTCGGGCGCCTGCCCGGTCTGCACAAAGTAATGGCCGAAAGCCCACAGCACCTGGAAGGCTATCAGGTTCTGCACGGCCTGTTCCTGCAGACCGACTTCGACAATGACGAAAAGACCGTTGTCTGGCAGACAATCAACGTAGAAAACGAATGCCATTACTGCGTGCCCGCCCACACTGGAATCGCTAAGATGATGAAAGTCTCGGACGAGATCACAGAGGCACTGCGCAACGAAACTCCGCTTCCATCGGAAAAACTTGAGGCACTGCGCACTTTCACCCTGCAGGTGATGGAAACCCGTGGCAACCCGACCGAAGAACAACTGCAGGCGTTCTTCGACGCAGGTTATACCCACCGCGCGGTTTTGGACGTGGTTCTGGGACTGGCGCAGAAAACCATGTCGAACTACGTCAACCACATGGCCAAAACACCGGTCGACCAGGTTATGCGCGGCTTCCTGTGGGAGCGTAAAGTCAGCGAGCCTGCCTAAGCAGTTACAATCGAGCCTTCGTCGCCCTCGGTTACAATCAATGTTTGGGCCCGGTCGCCCAATTCCGCAAATAGCTCAGGCCCGGTGCCCGTCATCCAGGCCTGAGCGCCCAGCGCACAAATCTCATCGTAAAGAGCGGCGCGACGGTCCGCGTCCAGATGAGCAGCGACCTCATCCAACAGCACAATCGGTGGCGCCCCAACCATGCCCGCCAACGCCCGCGCGTTCGACAGGATCAGCGAAACCAACAGCGCTTTTTGCTCTCCGGTGGAACAGTCTTTGGCGGGCACACCCTTGGCCGCAAACACTCCATAAAGATCTGAACGATGCGGCCCAACCAACGTACGTCCCGCAGCCAAATCCCGAAACCGGCTTTCATTCAACGCTTCGCGCAAATCTTCCGTAGCTTCAGGCATCGCTCCTTCGGTCTGGACAAGTTCCAACTCCGCCGAAGGAAACGCCGTTTCCGCTTGATCCTGAGCCGCGCGCAAATGCTCCAGAGCCGCCCTTCGTGCCGCGTGGATACGGTGCCCCGTCTCTGCCATCTGTCCTTCCAGCGCCGCATACCAATGGGCGTCTCGAACCTGCTCTTTCAGCAATCGGTTCCGTTCGCGCATCGCCTTTTCATAGGTCAGTGAGGCTTCGGCATGAGACGGATCAAAACTCAGCGCAATCCGGTCCAAAAACCGCCGCCGACCCTCGGCACCCTCAATCCACAAGCGATCCATCGAGGGGATCAACCAAACAACGCGCGCTAACTTGCCCAGATCAATCTGACTGGCCGCCTTGTCATCAATCCGAACCTGACGTGCTGCGCCACCTTCGGACCACGTTTCAATCTCATACCGCTGACCCTGAGCTTCCAGCAAACCGGACAGTTTCCACCCCAATGCCTCGGGCCGCCGCGTCATCTCGGCGGCACTTGCCCGTCGCATCCCGCGCCCAGGTGAAAATAACGAGACTGCTTCCAGAATGTTGGTCTTGCCGGCCCCGTTCGGCCCGTGGATCGCCACGGGTCGCCCGTCCAAGGACAACCGCGCCAGCTTATGAGACCGAAAATGCGAAACCGTAAGCTCGGTCAGGGCCAATCCCATGACCCCTCCCTTTCGTTAGAGATCACCCGGTCGGGGCAATCAGACGCGCATCGGCATTACGACGTAAACAGCGCTTTGGTCGTTGCCCTCGCGCATCAGCGTCGGATCACCAGCGGAATTGAACATGAAGACAGCGTTCTCGCGGTCCACTTGAGAAGCGATCTCGAGCAGGTATTTCGCGTTAAAACCAATTTCGAGACGTTCATCCCCATACGCGACAGCCAACTCTTCCTCAGCCGCACCACTGTCGGGTGCATTCACTGACAGAACCAGCTTGTCCGCATCCAGTTGCAGTTTTACAGCTCGTGACCGTTCGGACGAAACGGTCGCCACACGATCCACGGCCTGCGCGAATTCGGCAGCGTCAACCTCTAGCTTGCGCGTATTTCCCTGAGGGATGACGCGAGTGTAGTCAGGGAAAGTCCCATCAATCACTTTCGAGGTGAGCGTGATGTCTGGCGTTGCAAACCGCACCTTGGTTTCGCTGACCGAGACGGCGATGTCCATTTCATCATCATCCAGCAGCTTGCGCAGCTCGCCCACGGTCTTGCGGGGAACAATTACACCCGGCATATCCGTCGCACCCTCCGGCAAATCCGCATCAATGCGCGCCAGACGGTGGCCATCGGTCGCCACGCAGCGCAGCACCTTGCCGCCCTCAGAACCATCAGCGACATGCATGTAGACACCGTTCAGATAATAACGGGTCTCTTCGGTAGAAATGGCGAACTTCGATTTGTCGAACAGCCGCCGCAGCAGCGCAGCCGACGCCGTAAAGTTCGATTGGTATTCCGAGGACGCCATAACCGGAAAATCCTCTTTCGGCAGCGTCGCCAGCGAGAAGTTCGACCGACCGGCCTCAACCGTCAACCGGCCAGCAGCACTGTCGGCGGTTAAAGTCACCAGCGCCCCATCGGGCAGCTTGCGCACAATCTCATGCAGCGTTGTGGCGGCGACAGTTGTCGCGCCCGCTTTCTCAACCTGCGCAGGAGCCTTGTCGACAACCTCGATATCCAGATCAGTCGCTCGGAACAGCGCCTGATCCCCTTCGGCTTCGATCAGCACATTGGCCAGGATCGGAATGGTGTTGCGACGTTCAACAACAGATTGGGCCTGCGAAACGGCCTTTAGAAGGGTGCCGCGTTCGATGCTGATCTTCATACCCTCAGTTCCTCTGACTTGAGTGCGTACATGGGCGGGACTGGCAAGTTACCGGTTCCGCCCTGAGGCACAAGGATTTTTTGTGAATTTCTGGGTTGGAATGATCAAACCGTCAAGGCCAACCGGCCATCCCACCGCCAGTTCGCGCGCAATCGTGGATTATTGCGCACATGAAAATACCCCGGCCAGACGGGCGCGGGGCATTTCCAGTACGGTCGCAGATTAGGCTTCCAAAGCTCGGCGCAGCATCTCGACATCTTCGGCGATCTGGCCATCGGTCAGCTTCAGCTCTTCGATGCGCTTGACGCCGTGCATGACTGTGGTGTGGTCGCGCCCACCGAAACGACGGCCGATTTCCGGCAAAGACCGGCTGGTCAGTTGCTTGCACAGATACATCGCCACCTGACGCGGGCGAGCATAAGACCGGAGACGCTTGGGGCCAATGATGTCGCTGAGCCGGATGTTGTAATAGTCCGAGACTTTGCGTTGAATCTCTTCGACAGTGATCTTGCGCTCGGATGCGCGTAGCACATCGGCCAGACAATCCTGCGTCAATTCCATATCGATCTCACGCCCAACCAGCGAAGCAAAGGCGAAGAGCCGGGTCAGCGCCCCTTCCAGCACGCGCACATTGGTCGAGATGCGGTGTGCAAGGAATTCCAATACACCATCAGCAATGGTCAGATCGGGATAAGTGCTGCTGTATTGCTGCACTTTGTTCTGCAGGATTCCCAGACGCAATTCGTAGTCTGTGGGATGAAGATCGACGACAAGGCCGCATTGCAGGCGCGACTTTACCCGGTCTTCAAGATCCTTGATCTCACCCGGCGCGCGATCGGCCGAAATGATGATCTGCTTGTTCTGGTCCACTAGCGCGTTGAAGGTATGAAAGAATTCTTCCTGCGTCGAATCCTTACCCGCGATGAACTGCACGTCATCAACCATAAGCACGTCAACCGAGCGGAACAGATGCTTGAAATCCATCATCCGGCGCTCACGCAGGGCCTGCACAAAACGGTACATGAACTGTTCTGCCGACAGGTACAGAACGTTTAGTTCGGGATGCTTGGTTTTCAGCTCCCAAGCAATGGCGTGCATCAGGTGCGTCTTACCAAGGCCGACACCCCCGTAGAGCACCAGCGGATTGAATGTTACGGGCCCGCCTTCGGAAACGCGGCGCGCGGCGGCGTGAGCCAGCTCATTCGGCTTACCAACAACAAAACTGTCAAAGGTAAAGCGCGCGTCCAGCGGTGCCGCCTGTAACGCCTCAAGCGCATCATGCGAGGCCTCAACAACTGCGGGCTGCGGAACGGCTTGGGGTTTTGGGGTCTCGGCCTGCGCCGGACGGGTCGGAGAATTGGCGGCGGTGCGGAAGGCAAGGCGCTGAACAGGCTCGCCCGCCGTGTTCAGTTCATAGAGAATTAGATCCGCAAAATTTTGACTTACGTAGTTTCCCATGAAGTTGGTCGGGACAGAAAATACTGCGACGCCATCTTGCAATCCCTGAAACTCTAAAGGTTCGATCCAGGTCGTGAAGTTGTTCTTACCAACAGCCTTCATCAACTTGTTCCGCAACTGTCCCCATTTCTCTTGTGTCATTCGGCGCCTCACGCATCCCATTCTTTATTGGCCTGTCAGCCTTATCAAAATAGTCCGGTATACCGGTTTATTGCGTCCACCCACAAGGATACCCTTGCGCCAGGCCACGAGGTCTGGCGGGTCATTTTGACGTTCAGCGCAATCCGATACCGCATTGTCCAACGGTCGGTACAACCCCGAAAACAGGGTGGCGCGTCACAATCCAATTTTTCGACAGGGCCAAGATCATCGGAAAACCCGAGACCCAGAGCAGATCGTCCAACCGACCGAAGCCGGTTTTCGAACATTCGTTCCGGATTCCTACTGATGCCCGTCAGTCAGATACCCAGAACAGCCTGTCCCCCCAAGCGAGTGAATCGCTGACTCAGTCGTAGCAAGAGCCCATGGGTCCGGGCAACGAAACTCTGATATTGACTCGGGGTTCAGGGCGAAAGAATCTCTCGACTTCGTGAAGACGCGGCTTTCCGGCAACAATGAAAAAGGCGCCGCTATGCGCGACGCCTTTTTCGCAAATCAACGCTTGACGCGTTTTCCCAAAGAATCAGCCCAGGGCTTTGACGCGTGCCGACAGGCGCGACATTTTGCGGGCTGCGGTGTTCTTGTGGAAGACGCCTTTGGTGACGCCGCGCATCAGCTCGGGCTGAGCGGCGCGCAGGGCAGCGGTAGCCGCGTCCTTGTCACCGGATGCGATTGCTTCTTCAACTTTGCGCAGATGTGTGCGGATGCGCGAACGGCGTGCTTTGTTTACAGCAAAACGCTTTTCGTTCTGACGAGCGCGTTTCTTTGCCTGGGGCGAATTTGCCATGTGTCTCTGACCTTTTGTTCGGTACGGTTATCTAGGGTCGCGCGCCACGGACATATCCGCACCGGATCAGAAATCACGAGTGTGAGTCGGGCCAAGCGGGCCGCACGCGCATGTATGACGGCGATCTCTACCCAAGTTTAAAGGTTTTGCCAAGCTGATTCTTCACAAGAGCTTCAGTAGAAAAAAAACGGGACCAAGCCCGCCTGAATTCACTGAATGTCCGTTATCGTTACTTGTCGCGGAACTGAGCCGCACGTTTTTCCAGAAACGCGGCCATGCCCTCTTTCTGATCTTCAGTTGCAAACATCGAATGAAACACCCGGCGCTCAAACAGCATGCCCTCGCTCAATGGCAGTTCATAGCTTCGGTTCACGGCTTCCTTGGCCGCGATTGCCGTGATCTGCGACTTCTCAGCGATCTTCTGCGCCGCACCGGTTGCTTCTTCGATCAGCTTCTTGGCAGGCACGACGCGGCTGACCAGCCCCGCACGCTCGGCCTCTTCCGCGTCCATGAACCGACCGGTCAAGTTCATATCCATTGATTTGGACTTGCCGACAAATCGTGTCAAACGCTGGCTGCCGCCGAGTCCTGCGATGACGCCCAGATTAATCTCGGGTTGGCCGAACTTGGCCGTATCCGCCGCGATGATGAAATCACACAGCATTGCCAGCTCACAACCTCCGCCCAGCGCATAACCCGCAACAGCGGCAATGATCGGTTTGCGGATCGCCGAAACCCGGTCATTCGCGTCGGCAAAAAGGTTGATGTTGAAGACATCGACATAGCTCATCTCGGACATCTCTTTGATGTCCGCACCAGCCGCAAAGGCTTTGTCCGAACCGGTGATGACGATGCAGCGCACCTTGTCGTTGCTGTCTGCTTCTTCCAGCGCATCACACAACTCACCCAGTAACTGGGTGTTCAGCGCATTCATCGCATCTGGTCTGTTGAGCTTGATTAGGGCGACGTGGTCTTCGATTTCGACGATGATCGTCTCAAAAGCCATGAGGTGTAAGCTTCCGGTTGTTCCGTTCAAGTACGATTCCTTACCACGCGAATTCGCTGGATCAAGTTATCTTTGGCATTGCGCGCAATAGAAGGATGAGCGACCGGACTGGGTGATTCTCTTGATTTCGGCGCCACAACCTTCGGTTCTGCAGGGCTCGCCTTCGCGGCCATAGACGTCGAAGCTGTGCTGAAAATATCCAAGTTCTCCATCGGCTTGGCGGAAATCGCGCAGCGATGACCCGCCCGCTTCAATCGCGTCCTGCAGCACCTTCCGAATGATCGGCACAAGGGCCGCAACGCGTAGCGCAGAAATCTGTCCGGCTTTGCGACGTGGCGACACCTTGCCGCGATAAAGCGCTTCGCAGACGTAGATATTTCCCAATCCGGCAACGATTCCCTGATCAAGCAACGCGGATTTGACCGGGCTATTCTTACCTTTGAACGCCTCAATGAGGTGCTGTTCGTGGAAATCGTTGCCCAATGGTTCAGGTCCCAGAACTGACAGCAGCTTGTGATCCTCTGCCATGGCTGTCGGCAGCAGATCCATGGCTCCGAACCGACGCGGATCGTTAAAAGTGATACGGGTGCCGTTGGCCATATGAAAGACTACGTGATCATGCTTTTCCGGCATCGGGTGTTTGTGGGCAAATTGCCCTAGAGGATCACCAGATACGGTCATACGCCCGGACATACCAAGATGGATCAGCAGTGTTTCTCCACTGTTCAGATCGGCCAGAATGTATTTCGATCGTCTACGCAATCGGTCGACGCGCTGCCCAGTCAATCGTTCAGCCATCCGCTCGGGGAAAGGCCAGCGCAAATCGGGGCGGTTTACGTCCGCCCTTTGGATTACGACGCCTTCCATCGCCGGGGATAGACCGCGTCTTACTGTCTCGACCTCGGGCAATTCGGGCATTAGATGGTTCCTATTCCAAAGGGCCGCATTGTGCCCGCCTCTTATGGCCCTATAACAGAGGCGAAATTCGACGAACGGCAAGGCAAATGTCCAACAACAGCGACAAGACCACTCATTTCGGGTTTGAAACCGTGCGCGAGGCAGACAAGGCCGGGCGCGTACAGGGCGTGTTCAACTCGGTCGCCTCGAAATACGATGTGATGAACGATGTCATGTCGATGGGCATTCACCGGGTCTGGAAAGACGCAATGATGGATTGGCTTGCCCCGCGCCCCGGTCAACGGTTGCTGGACGTTGCAGGTGGGACCGGAGATATCTCTTTTCGCTTCCTGAGACGCGCGGGCCACGGCCATGCCACGGTTCTGGACCTGACGGAGCCTATGCTGGTCGAAGGCCGCCAGCGCGCCGAGGCAGACCAGATGTCCGACAGCCTGAACTGGGTGGTGGGCGATGCGATGTCCCTGCCGTTCGAGGACAATACGTTCGACGTCTATACAATTTCCTTCGGCATCCGGAATGTTACCCGCCCGCAAGAGGCATTGAACGAGGCCTATCGCGTGCTGAAACCCGGTGGCCGCCTGATGGTGCTTGAATTCAGCCAACTGCCCAATGACGGACTGCAAAAGCTTTATGACCTCTACAGCTTCAACGTCATTCCACGCATGGGCAAACTAATCGCCAATGACTACGACAGCTATCAATACCTGGTGGAATCGATCCGCAAGTTCCCGGATCAGGAGACATTCCTGACCATGGTCCGCGCCGCCGGGTTCGAAAACGCCAAGTACCGCAATCTCAGCATGGGTATCGCGGCACTGCATTCCGGCTGGAAGATCTAGATGCGCGGCCCACACAACATTATCCGCCTGATCCGCACAGGCGCAACGCTCGAGCGCACGGGTGCCATGAACGTGGTATTAGACGCGTTCGAAGCTCCTCGGGCTATCCGCATTCTCGCACATGTTCTGGGCAAACCATTTCAGTGGCTGGGGTACAAAGGGGATCCCCAGATGCCGCCCGCAACCCGCGCCCTAACTGCTCTTGGACCCGCCTATATCAAGTTCGGACAAGTCCTTTCGACCCGCCCCGACGTGGTTGGAAATGAACTGGCTGAACAACTGCGTGTCTTGCAGGATAAGCTTCCGCCATTCTCCAAGGCCGAAGCCATGGCCGAGGTCGAGAAAGAGCTGGGCCAACCCCTTTCAGAAATGTTCAGCGATTTCAGTGAGCCTATCGCCGCAGCCTCAATCGCTCAGGTCCACAAAGCTAAGCTGGCCAGCACGGGTGAAGATGTTGCCGTCAAAGTCCTGCGCCCCGGAATTGAACGCGCCTTCCGTAAAGATGTAGACGCCTTTTATTTCGCCGCCCGAATTGTCGACCTGTTTGCCCCCGGTGCTCGTCGCTTGCGCCCTATGGAGGTGATCGAGCATTTTGACGGAGTTGTCCGCGGCGAGTTGGACCTGCGCCTAGAAAGCGCTGCTGCTTCGGAATACGCCGCCAACACCAAGGATGATTCCGGGTTCTGGCTGCCTCCGGTCGTCTGGTCCTTGTCCGCACGCCGGGTGATGACACTCAGCTGGGCCGATGGAATCCCGCTGGGCGACAATGACGCGCTGGACGCTGCAGGCCACAATCGCAGCGATCTGGCAGAACGTGTGTTGCGCCTTTTCCTGCTGCACGCCCTTCGCGATGGCTATTTCCATGCGGATATGCACCAAGGGAACCTGAAGGTCGCCGCGAATGGAGACATTATTGCCTATGACTACGGCATCATGGGGCATATCGACGAATACACCCGTCGGGTCTATGCCGAAATCCTCTTCGGCTTCATCCGCCGCGACTACAAACGTGTAGCCGAAGTCCATTTCGAGGCCGGCTATGTCCCTGCCAACCAGGATGTCGACGAATTCGCCCGCGCCCTGCGCGCAGTCGGAGAACCCATCTTCGGCATGGACGCGACCCATATCTCAATGGGCCGACTGCTCAGCTATTTGTTTGAGGTCACCGAGCGCTTCGGCATGGAAACACGAACTGAACTGATTCTTCTGCAGCGCACCATGGTCGTGGTCGAAGGCGTTGCCCGATCACTCGACGATCATATGAATATCTGGGAAGTCGCGCGCCCGGTCGTCGAGGATTATATCAAAAGCTCCATCGGCCCCCGGGCCGCCCTGAGAGATTTTGGAAAGACCGCAATGGTGCTGGCCCGATTCGGCCCACGCTTGCCTGCGCTGGTTGAAAACGCCCTGATTGCGCAAACCACGAAAGATGACCAGCAAACTTCCGGCAAGACAACGTTGCTTCTACCTGCCGCCATTGGCGCAGCCGTTGGAATCGCAGCCACACTTGTCGTGATGACATTCGGCTAACAACAACCCGCCTGCTTCATCTGGCCACAAATATCTTCGGGGGGAATCGCGCCACCGGCGCGATGGGGGGCAGACAGCCCCCTCCGCTCGACCTCAATCAGAGCCGCTCGATGGCAATGGCAATCCCCTGCCCACCGCCAATACACATGGTGATAAGCGCCTTGGAACCACCAACACGCTCCAACTCATACAGCGCTTTCAGGGTGATAATCGCCCCAGTTGCCCCCACAGGGTGCCCCAACGCAATCGCACCGCCATTCGGATTGACCTTAGCGACATCCAATCCAAGCTCTTGATTGACGGCCAGGGCTTGTGCGGCAAAAGCTTCGTTACTCTCGACCACATCGAAATCACCCGCCGACAGCCCTGTCTTCTTGAACAAGTTCTGCACTGCAGGAACCGGCCCAATTCCCATTACTTCGGGCCGCACCCCAGCATGTGCATATCCCAATATCCGTGCCTTTGGTTTCAATCCGGCCTTGTCAGCAGCATCTGCCGTCGCCAGAACCATTGCTGCAGCCCCATCGTTGATACCCGATGCATTCCCCGCCGTGACGCGTCCTTCTTTCTTGAACACTGGACGAAGGCCCGCCAACGCCTCAGCTGTGGTGGCCTTGGGATGCTCATCCACTTTAAAGTCAACCAACTCGCGTTTGACTTTCACCTGCACAGGCGTGATCTGGCTTTCGAAATATCCAGCGTCAATCGCTGTAGCTGCTCGGCTCTGGCTGGTTAAGGCAAACGCATCCATCTGTTCACGACTGATCTGATGTTCGTCGGCCACATTCTCAGCCGTCACACCCATATGACCGGTTCCGAAAGGACAGTTCAGCGCGCCCAACATCATGTCCAGTGAGGTGACGTCGCCCATCTTGGCGCCCCATCTGGCCTGAGGCACGATGTAGGGGCTGCGTGACATGCTCTCCGCTCCACCAGCCACAGCGAAATCGGCATCGCCCAGTATCAGAGACTGTACCGCTGACACAATCGCCTGCGCGCCGGAGCCACACAAACGATTTACGTTCATCGCCGGAGTCGCATTCGGAATGCCCGCCTGCATCGCTGCTACGCGCGAAAGGTACATATCGCGGGGTTCAGTGTTGATCACATGACCGAAAACCACATGCCCGATTTGCCCACCTTCGACACCCGACCGTTCAAGCGCGGCTTCGGTCGCCACGGTCGCTAAATCAATCGGCGCTGTCGAAGCCAGCGCACCGCCAAAAGTACCGATGGCAGTACGTGCACCATCCAGAATAACGATATCGGTCATGGATCATTCCTCCTGAGTTTGGCCGTAGTATGCACCCGCAGAAACCCTCTGTCGCCTGAGACGTCCCGTCACAGACGGAATTGACATCTATCGATTCAAGGCGCATGAAATTCCGTCATGACGGACAAGACAGACGATATCCTGACACGCCTTCCGACACGCCTTAAAGAGGCGCGCCGGGCCCAGGGCCTTTCCCTCGAAGCGGTCGCAAATCTCAGCGGCGTATCGCGATCCATGGTCAGCCAGATCGAGAGGGGAGAAAGCAGCCCAACAATTTCGACCCTGTGGAACCTGACCCGAGCTCTGCAGGTGGATTTTGCCGGGTTGCTGGAAGACGCGAAGACTACCGACCAGATCGAGGTTCTCAAAAACTCCGAGGTGCCCAGCATCGATAACATGGGAGAGAACTGCCGCATCCGGATCCTCTCACCGCCAGAAGAGGCCGGCGGTCACGAGGTCTATGACATTCAGCTCGACAAAAACGGCGCCCTGAACAGCCAACCCCATGCGCGCGGTGCACGGGAACAATTGACCGTGTTGGAAGGGTCAGTTCGAGTTACTTCGGGCGCGGCAGTGAGCGAACTCAGGCAGGGTGATACAGCCCGATATGCCGCTGACGTTGCGCATTCCATTTCTGCCGACAGCCCTGCGCGTGTTTTCCTAATTGTAAAGAACGCCTGACTCAGCGATAATCCGCGTTCACGGATATTTTTCCGTAATTTCGTAAATCCCCTATTTGGGATATTCGTCCGTTATGTTAGAAACGCGACTCAGTTGAACGGAGGTCGCCATGGCAGATGCATTCCTGTCCCACATCACGGACACCCTTAAGCAGATCGAATCCGAAGGTCTGTACAAGCGTGAACGAATGATCACCTCGCCTCAGGGCGGTGAGATTACTGTGGGCGGAAAGCAGGTCATCAACCTGTGCGCCAACAACTATCTGGGCCTGGCCGATCACCCCGCCCTGATCGACGCCGCCAAGAACGCCATGGAACCAAAAGGGTTCGGCATGGCCTCGGTCCGCTTTATCTGCGGCACGCAGGATATTCACCGCGAGCTTGAGCAACGGCTGGCCAAGTTCCTGAACAAAGATGATTCAATTCTGTTCGCTGCCTGTTTCGATGCCAATGGCGGGCTATTTGAGCCTTTGTTAGGGCCTGAAGACGCAATCATCTCGGATAGTCTGAACCACGCGTCAATCATCGATGGCGTAAGGCTCTGCAAGGCCAAACGCTATCGCTATCTAAACAATGACATGAATGACCTCGAGGCTTGGTTGAAACAGGCACGCGAGGACGGGGCGCGGCATATCATGATCGCCACCGACGGCGTTTTTTCGATGGATGGCTATCTGGCCAATCTGCCGAAAATACGCGAGCTGGCCGACAAATACGACGCCATCGTCATGGTCGATGATTGCCACGCCACGGGGTTCATGGGGCCAAACGGTGCGGGCACGCCGGATCACTTCGGCGTTGACGTGGATATTCTGACGGGAACTCTGGGCAAGGCACTTGGGGGGGCAATCGGCGGCTACATCGCCGGGCCGCAGCCAGTGATCGACCTGCTGCGGCAGCGGGCGCGGCCCTATCTGTTCTCAAACTCGCTGCCGCCGTCCATCGTCGCTGCCGGTATGGAAGCAATCCGTCTGGTTGAAGAGGGCGACATGCTGCGTGCCCAACTGTTCGGCAACGCCAAATACTGGCGCGCCGGTTTGGAGAAGCTGGGCTTTGATCTGTTGCCCGGTGAGCACCCAATCATCCCGGTGATGCTGGGGGACGCAACGCTTGCGCAAGACATGGCGTCGCGGTTGTTTGATGAAGGCGTCTATGTTTCGGGTTTCTTCTTCCCGGTCGTCCCGCGTGGTCAAGCGCGGATCAGAACTCAGATGAATGCGGCTCTAACAAAGGATGAATTGGATCGCGCGCTCGCGGCCTTTGGCAAAGTCGGCAAAGAGTTGGGGGTGATTTGATGCGACCCAACACGATGAAAGCACTGGAAAAATCCAAGCCCGAGGAAGGTCTTTGGATGGTTCAGGCCCCAGTGCCCGAGATTGGACCGGACGAGGTACTGATCCGCATAAACAAAACCGGCATCTGCGGCACAGATATCCATATCTGGAACTGGGATGACTGGGCCGCAGCCACAGTACCAGTGCCGATGATCACCGGCCACGAATTCGCAGGCGAAATCGTTGAGATTGGTCGCAACGTTACCGGGCTTGAGATCGGCCAGCGCTGCTCGGGCGAAGGGCACCTGATCGGAACCGAAAGTCGCCAGAGTCGCGCTGGCAAGTTCCATCTGGACCCCGGAACGCGAGGCATCGGCGTAAACGAACAAGGTGCCTTTGCGCAATTTTTGAAACTGCCCGCCTTCAACGTGATTCCTTTGCCAGATGATGTGCCGGATGAGATTGGCGCCATCCTCGACCCGCTGGGCAATGCGGTTCATACCGCGCTGAGCTTCGATCTGCTGGGTGAGGATGTTCTGATAACAGGCGCAGGCCCTATCGGCATAATGGCAGCAGCTGTCGCACGCCATGCAGGTGCGCGAAACGTCGTAATCACCGATATCAATGCAGATCGGCTGAAACTGGCGGAACATGTGGTGTCGTCGATACGTACGGTCGATGTAACCATAGAAGAGTTGTCCGATGTCATCACCGAACTGGGGATGAAAGAAGGCTTTGACGTGGGATTGGAGATGTCGGGCTCGCAGGCAGCTTTGGATCAGATGGTCGAAGCGCTGGTCATGGGCGGAAAGATCGCCCTGCTGGGCATCCCGCCGGGCCAATCTCCGGTCGACTGGAGCCGCATTGTCTTTAAAGCCATCACCATCAAGGGCGTCTACGGCCGTGAGATGTTTGAGACATGGTACAAGATGATTGCTATGCTGCAGAACGGTTTGGACGTAAGCCGCGTGATCACCCATCAGTTTGGTGTTGACGATTTTGCCGAAGGTTTCGCAGCAATGAAGTCGGGCCTGTCCGGCAAAGTTGTTCTGGACTGGACCTGACCCTCTGGATAGTTGCAAAACTGGCCCATACACAGGGATCGCGCAACCAACCGGAGGAGCAAGATGGGCAGCACGAAAGATGACCGACTGCTGGAACGCGGAATCGAGGATTCTCTGGTCACCGATTTCGCTGAGACGCATCGCAAAAGCTATGGCGATTTTCTGCAACTCAAAACCCTGTTGAATCTGCAAAAGACCTTTCAGGATCCTGCTCAGCCCGATGAGATGTTATTCATCATCATCCATCAGGTCAGCGAGCTGTGGCTGAAGCTGATGCATCACCAGTTGGTCGAAGTGCGGCGCTTCCTGCAGCAAGATGATTTCGGCCCGGCGATGAAGAATCTCGACCGGATCAAGGCGATCCAGCGGCAGTTGATCACCGCTTGGGAAACGCTGCTGACCATGACGCCCGCCGACTACATGACGTTTCGCGATGCGTTAGGCAGTTCATCAGGCTTTCAGAGTTACGGTTACCGCCAGATCGAGTTCATATTAGGCAACAAGGATGCTTCGACCCTCAAGGTTCATGAACACGATCCGGAGGTCATGGAGATGCTGAGCGCAGCGCTAACCAAACCGTCCCTTTATGACGAAGTGCTGCACATGCTGGCACGGCAGGGGTTCGATGTACCGCAAGACCTGATCGAACGTGACTATTCACAATCCTATTCCGGCGACCCGCGCGTCGTGAAAATCTGGTGCGAGATTTTTCAGGATACCGGCAAGTATTGGGACCTCTATGCTCTGGCTGAGAAGCTGATGGACGTCGAATCGCTGTTCCAGCGCTGGCGATTCGACCACGCCACGGCAGTCGAACGTGTCATCGGGATGCAACCTGGAACAGGTGGCTCGAGCGGCGTGGCCTTTCTGCGCAAGGCACTGGAATTGCGCTTCTTCCACGACCTCTACGATATGCGCACCGAGCTGATGTATGCGGGAGACTGAGGCATGCTTTATCGCGGGTTCACCCAAGATCAACTTGAACAGGAATACTCCCCCAGCTCGATGATTGGTGGCGATCTGACGCCATATCTGGACAGTTATGTTGCGCTCAGCGCGCAGGCCCGGGCACGGATGGATGTGCGCGAAAACCTTGCTTATGGCGACAGTCCGGCGCAGGTTCTGGATTTCTTCCCCTCCTCAGACGCAAACGCACCTTTGCATGTGTTCATTCACGGAGGGTATTGGCAGGCGCTCAGCCAGCGCGAATCCGCCCCAATGGCACCGGTGCTACACGAAAACGGGCAGGCCTTTGCGACCCTGAATTACACACTCGCCCCAGAAGCCAGGTTGGGGCAGATGGTCGAAGAATGTCGCGATGCCTTGCTGTGGCTTGCATCACAGGCCGAGTTATTGGGCTTCGATCCATCAAACATCACCCTGTCAGGTCATAGCGCAGGTGCGCATCTGGTAGCGATGGTCATGGCGACCTCATCCAGCGCGTTGGCGCAGGCGGGTCTAAGAGTGCGTAACGTAATTCTGATCAGTGGCGTTTACGATTTGGAGCCGATTAGCCTGACTTCGGTAAATGATCCCTTGCAACTGACTAAGGTCGAGATTCACGATCTTTCCCCTTGCCTCAATCTGCCCGCGCCGGGGCCGCGCTACAGGGTAACGGTTGCTGAAAGAGATACACCAGAATTTGTTCGACAAAGCCGTGACTATGCGGACTTGCTACGAAAAGCAGGACATTCGGTCAGTTTCGACCTTCAACAGGGTAAACATCACTTCGACATCATCATGCCCTCGGGCTCGTTTTTGTCGTCGCGCAGCGAATAACCCCAAAAAGAAAACAGCGGCCCAATTGAGCCGCTGTCTTAAATCTCTCGCTGGAAGCCAGATCAGTCGAGCGTCCGGGTCACTTCTTCGCGTTCGAAGATCTCGATCACGTCGCCTGCGCGGATGTCGTCGTAGTTTTCGAACGCCATACCGCATTCCTGACCCGACTGAACTTCGGTCACTTCGTCCTTGAAACGCTTCAGCGTCTTCAGCGTGCCTTCGTGAATCACCACGTTGTCGCGCAGCAGACGAACACCTGCGGAACGACGCGCCACGCCTTCGGTGACCAGACAGCCGGCAACTTTGCCAACGCCGGTAACCTTGAAGACTTCGCGGATCTCGGCGTAACCGATGAACTTCTCGCGGATCTCGGCGCTCAGCAGGCCGGATGCGGCTGCCTTCACGTCATCCACGAGGTCATAGATCACCGAATAATACCGGATCTCGACGCCTTTCTGGTTCGCGGTGTTTCGCGCTGACGCATTGGCACGAACGTTGAAGCCAAAGATCGGAGCGCCCGAGGCTTCGGCCAGACCGACATCCGTTTCGGTAATCGCGCCAACACCCGAGTGCAGAACGCGTACGCGCACTTCCTCATTGCCGATCTTCTCCATCGCCTGAACGATGGCTTCGGCAGAACCCTGCACGTCAGCTTTCATCAAGATCGGCAGCTCGGTGACGTTCTCGTCTTCTTTGGCCTTCTGCATCAGCTGCTCAAGGGTGGTCGCGGCACCAGCTGCGGCGCGCTTGTCCTTGGCTGCTTGCTCACGATAGGCAGCAATCTCACGGGCCTGCGCTTCGGTCTCGGTCACGTTCAGAACGTCGCCCGCTTCAGGCGTACCGTTCAGACCAAGAACCTCAACGGGAACCGAGGGGCCGGCTTCTTTGACGCGGTCGCCTTTGTCGTTGATCAACGCACGGACCTTACCATACTGCTCACCCACGACGAAGATATCACCCTGACGCAGAGTGCCGTTCTGAACCAGAACGGTGGCAACGGGACCACGGCCCACATCAAGCTGCGCCTCGATCACGGCACCTTGGGCGGCGCGGTCGGGGTTGGCTTTCAGTTCCAGAATCTCGGCCTGCAGCGCGATGGCTTCCAGCAGTTCATCGAGACCTTGACCGGTGATGGCGGACACTTCGACGTCCTGAACCTCACCTGACATCTTTTCGACGATGACTTCGTGCTGCAGCAGATCGGTCCGCACCTTGTCCGGGTTCGCATCCGGCTTATCGACCTTGTTGATCGCCACGATCATCGGCACTTCGGCCGCCTTGGCGTGGTTGATCGCCTCGATCGTCTGCGGCATCACCGCATCATCGGCAGCCACAACCAGAACCACGATATCAGTGACCTGAGCACCGCGCGACCGCATTGAAGTAAAGGCTGCGTGGCCCGGCGTATCAAGGAAGGTCAGCGTGGTGCCACCATCGGTTTTCACCTGATAGGCGCCGATATGCTGGGTAATGCCACCGGCTTCGCCCGCCACAACGCGCGCGTCACGAATCGCGTCCAGCAATGATGTCTTACCATGGTCAACGTGGCCCATGATGGTGATGACCGGCGGACGCGGCTGCAGATCGTCATCGCTGTCTTCGACTTCTTTGATGACGTCTTCAACATCCGAATCAGAGACGCGGGTCACCTTGTGCCCAAACTCTTCGATGATCAGCTCAGCGGTATCAGCGTCGATGGTCTGGTTCTGCGTGACCATCATGCCCATCTGCATCAGCGATTTGACAACGTCAGCCACGCGCTCGGCCATACGGTTGGCCAGTTCCGAGACCATGATCGCCTCGGGCAACTGAACGTCGCGGATCACCTTTTCCCGCTCGACCGGGCCGCCCATGGCTTTCTGGCGCGCACGCTCCTGCTTGCGCTTCATCGCAGCCATTGAACGCTGACGATTACCTTCACCACCGGTGGCCTGACCCAGTGTCAGCTTGCCCGAACGGCGGTTGTCGTCACGGCCTTTGCCGCGGCCACGCTGCTCGCGCTCGCGGTCTTGCTTGCGGGGTGTAGCCGCTGGCGCCGGTTTGTTGGCCGGACCGCGTGCCGTACGCGGTTGTTCTTCGGGCGCGGGTGCCGCGGCAGCGCGCTTGGCGGCTTCTTCCGCCTCTTTGCGCTTGCGTTCTTCTTCCTCGGCCTTGGCACGAGCACGCTCTTCAGCCTCACGCTGTTCGCGTTCCTTGGCTTCCTGTTCGGCCCGGCGGCGCGCACGTTCTTCTTCACGCGCCTTCTCTTGTGCCTCGCGCGCAGCGGCCTCTTCAGCCTCGCGCGCTTTGGCAGCTTGCAACGCCTTCATTCGGCGCGCCATTTCCGCATCGGAAATACCCGCCGGACGACGCGAAGGATCACCCGAAGGTGCCGCACCACCACTTGGTTTGGTCGCGCCCGGCTTGGGTACGACCACGCGTTTGCGTTTGGTCTCCACCACGACATTCTTGGTACGTCCGTGGCTGAAACTCTGTTTCACATTTCCGGGGCGTGCCCCGCCACGAAGACCCAATGTCTTTTTGCCGTCACTATCGCTCATTAAGCTTCTTACCCTTCCGAGCGGCCCTTGCCGCCGTCATCCTTTTCGCGCAAGCCACGCAGGCGCTGCGCTTCCTCTACAACACGTTTGGCGAGTCCGCCAGAGGCCATGGCCGCATGAATCACGGTTTGGCGCCCAAATGCCGCCCCAAGCTCATCCGCCGTCAGCCAGCCGATGTATTTTCCAAAGTGCGGCGTGCTGAGTTTCGACTTACCGCGCCCTGATCCGTCCGAGGCTTGAATCAACACCTGGGCCTCTTCCCGGTCCAGCCACGACTTGACCTTTTCATACCCGGCGACCGCATCTCCGGACTTGCGCGCCAAACTGATCAGCTCGATCACCCGGCGCGCCACCTGTTTTTCGACCTCATCTGTTAGATCCTTGGCCGCACTCACCTGCGCCTTGAACCCACGCGAGAACAGTTTCTTACTCACTGCTTTGTCCAGCGCGGCGCGATCCGCCGCCACATAGACCCCGCGCCCCGGCAATTTAGCCGCAACATCGGGAAAGACCTGACCGTCCGGCCCTGCCACAAAGCGGATCAAGCCATATTTAGGCTGAATCTCGCCAGTGGCGATGCACTTGCGTTCAGGGCCTTCCGACCGATCCTTTTGGACGCCACCGCGACCCATGTCAGCCACCCGAGGCCTGAGATCAGGCCTCGACCTCCTCATCGGTTGCTTCGCCGTCTTCTTCGGCCTGCTCCAATTCAGCCGGATCAACCCAGCCCAACATGATGCGCGCCGTCATGACCAAGTCCTGAGCCTCTTCCAGCGTCACGCCGAAAGGTTCCAGAACACCATCATCCTTGATGCGCTCTCCATCAACTGTGGTCCAGCCACCGGCCAGTTCCCAGTCGGCACAGGTTGCGAAGTCTTCCAGCGTCTTCACATCGTCCTTGGCCAGCGCCTCTACCATCTGGGGTGTCAGGCCTTCGAATTCAATGAGGCTGTCCTCGGCGCCCAGCGCACGGGCCGCATCCAACGCCGCCTTGGCTTGTGCTTCCAGGAATTCGCGCGCACGGGTCTGCAGTTCTTGCGCGGTGCCTTCGTCAACACCGTCGATGACCAGCAGTTCCTCAATTTCGACATAGGCCACTTCTTCGAGGTTGGTAAATCCTTCCGAAACCAGAAGTTGCGCGAAGAACTCGTCCAAATCCAGCGTTTCCATGAACAGCTGTGTACGGGCTTCGAACTCTTTCTGACGGCGGGCCGATTCTTCGGCTTCGGTCATGATGTCGATGTCCAGGTTGGTCAGCTGGCTGGCCAGACGCACATTCTGACCGCGGCGACCGATGGCCAGCGAAAGCTGCTCTTCGGGTACAACCACTTCGATCTTACCGGCTTCTTCGTCCAGAACCACCTTGGAAACCTCTGCAGGCTGCAGTGCGTTCACCAAGAAGGTCGGCTGATCTTCGTTCCACGGGATGATGTCGATCTTTTCACCCTGCAGCTCGTTCACAACGGCCTGCACGCGGCTGCCGCGCATACCAACGCAGGCACCCACGGGATCAATCGAGCCGTCATACGAGATCACAGCGATCTTGGCGCGCGAGCCGGGGTCACGGGCCACGGCCTTGACCTCAATGATGCCATCATAGATTTCGGGCACTTCCATCTTGAACAGCTCAGCCATGAATTCCGGCGCGGTGCGCGACAGGAAGATCTGGTGACCACGCACCTCGCGGCGGACTTCCTTGATATAGGCGCGCACACGGTCATTCGGGCGATAGCTTTCGCGGCCGATCTTGTCATTGCGGCGCAGAACGGCTTCGGCACCGCCCAGATCGACGATGACGTTGCCGAATTCCTCGCGCTTGACCGCACCGTTGATGATGGTGCCCGCGCGATCCTTGAATTCTTCGTACTGACGGTCGCGCTCTGCTTCGCGGACCTTCTGCAAGATCACCTGCTTGGCGGATTGTGCCGCGATACGGCCCATCTCAACCGGCGGAACCTCTTCAACGAAGACATCACCGACCTCAGGGTTTTCCATATATTGTTTGGCCTGCTCAACGGTGAACTCAGCCTGATAGTTCTCAAGTTCTTCATCTTCAACCACGGTACGGACGCGGGTAAAGGTCGCCTTGCCGGTTTTGCGGTCGATCGACACGCGGATATCCATTTCCGCGCCGTAGCGGCTCTTGGCGGCACGGGCGAGCGATTCCTCCATCGCTTCGACAACCAGACCGGGGTCGATCATCTTTTCGCGGGCCACGGCCTCGGCGGTCTGCAGCAGCTCCAGCTGGTTGGCTGAGGTGATTGCCATCAGTTCGTCTCCTCTTCGGACCCTTCGGTCTCTATCTCGTCGAAAGCGTTTTCGTTCAGGGCACCGGCGTCTTTGCGCTGGCGCAGCATTTCCTTGATCAGTTCATCAGTCAGGACCAGCTTGGCGTCGCTCAGCCAGTCGAATTGCAGACCGATGGTGATCGTCTCGTCCCCTTCGGGGATATTGATCAGTACCTCATCCCCTTCGATCCCGGCCAGTTCACCCTTAAAGCGGCGGCGGCCGTCGATCAGTTCAGCGGTCTCAATCTTGGCCTCGTATCCTTCGAAGGTCTCGAAATCCTTAAGACGGGTCAGAGGGCGGTCGATGCCGGGGCTGGACACTTCAAGCGTATAGGCATCAAGAATCGGGTCCGCGACGTCCAGCGTGGCACTCACTGCGTTCGAAATCTCGGCGCAGTCATCTACTTCGATGCCGCCATCGGGCTTGTCGGCCATGATCTGCATCGTGGTGGTCTTGCCGCTCATCAGGCGGATGCGCACCAGCTCATATCCCAGATCCTCGATCACGGGTGTGATAATCTCGGCCAGTCGCCGGTCAATGGCTGCTTTCGCTATCAAGTCGTTTGTCATTCAGGTTCTCTACCCTGTCATCGGGCACAAAAAAACGGGCGCGCGGCCCGTCGAGATTTCCGGTGGAGCCCCAGACCAGAAGTCCAACGCGCCGCTGTTGCAACTGCATATACGCAGGCTTTTCCGAGTCTGCAACCCCCGGCGAAAATCGTGATCGGATTTAGGCCAGCCACCACCGCTCGGCGATGCGCCCATCGTCCAGCGACCCCCTGCCAATCTGACGCGGCATGCCAACATGCGCGGCCACCGCCAGCGCCATGTCGGTCTTACTTGGATGGTATCTGAGACCGCGTTGATCCTTAAGCTCATCACCTTCGGGCAGGGCAGCAATGTCCACATAGCCATCCCGCAAAGCCTCGGCCCGCACACGCGCATCAGGGATCACAATGATTTCCAACGCATCAGCCCAACCCGCGTGGCCATTTTTGTAGTGGCCCGCCACCTTGCGCCCAAGGAAATGGCGAGAATCCTCGGCCCGTTCTACACTATAGCACCCCGTGCCCGTTGCCTTGTTCAATGGGGTAACTCCCTGCCCGTCACGTGCCACGACAAACCGACTGTCGGCAAGCAAGAAGGGCAAACCAGGATTGGGCGCGGCCAGTTCCAACCTAACGCGATCAGGGGCCAGGGCCTCCGCGCGTCCGATGTCTGAAAATACCGCCGCTACATCGTCTGCATGCATGGCGGATCCATCATGGAACATCGCGTCGTCGCGTAGATCAAAGCTCCATACACGCGCGTGTTCTTCAGCCTGCCAAGCTTTTGCCAGTTCGCCGCGCAAGGTCCCATCTGATGCGACTTCGGTCAGGGTGTCGAACACGGCGCCGCGCGCTAATATTTCCAAACTCTCATCGCGCGGAACCGCTAGCCGCAGCTTGCCACCTGTCTTTGGTGTATCCGCCAGCGACCCGCCCGTCGCCGCCAGCAAGGCGGCGGCAGCACCCGAGGCAAACAATGCACGACGGTCGATCCTGGTCATGCCGTACCCTCCGCCACGCGGTCCATAATCCGGACCAGCTCAACGCTTATACCCGGTTCTGACAAGGCGTGCCCTGCCTGGCGCACCATTTTCAAGTCAACGCCAGGCCATCGCTGCGCCAGGTTCCAGGCCGCTTGCGGTGGACAGATCATATCATACCTTCCCTGCACGATATGGCCGGGAATATGTGCGATACGGTCCATCTGGTCCAGAATCTGGCCATCATACTCGAGAAACGCGCCGTTCCTGAAATAATGATTTTCCAGCCGTGCAAAGGTACGGGCGTATTCCCCGGGGCTTTCCCCAACCGATCCGTTGGTGTGGATTGAGGCCAGAGCGTTCTCCCAATGAGACCAAGCGCGCGCAAAGAGGATCTCGGTCGCACGATCGCCCGAAAAGAGGCGCTTGTGATAGGCATTGATCGCGTCAGACTGTTCGGCCTCGGGCAACAGGGATGCAAACTTGGCCCACTGTTCCGGCCAAAACTTGCCCGCACCGCCACCATAAAACCAATCGAGCTCGGCCTGTGTCGCCAGAAACACGCCGCGCAACACCAAACGGTTGACCCGATCCGGGTGTGTCTGCGCGTAAATCAAAGCCAGTGTTGCACCCCAGCTGCCGCCAAAGACAATCCAGTCCTCGATACCAATCAGCGTTCGCAACCGTTCGATATCCGCGACCAGATGCCAGGTCGTATTGTCTTCGACCGAGGCCGTGGGCCTTGAACGACCACAACCGCGCTGATCAAAGAGAATCACCCGGTAGACATCCGGGTCGAAATAGCGCCGCATTGCGGGGCTGCAACCGCCACCCGGCCCACCATGCAGCACCACGACCGGTATCCCATTGGGATTACCGCATTGTTCCACATAAATGCGGTGCCCATCGCCCATATCAACGACGCGCTGATCGAACGGATCGATCGGCGGGTAAAGATATTGAACTGCGCGCTTTTGGTCCGGGTACTTGTCCATTATGGCCCTATATAGTCCTTAAGCGTAAAAGAGCACACGGAGACAGGAATGCAAGCGCATCCGAACACGGTCGACCCGTCCGAGATCGCAAAATTCGAGGCGATGGCCGCCGAATGGTGGGACCCACATGGGAAATTCAAACCTTTGCACATGCTGAATCCGTGCCGTCTGGACTATATCACCCAACAGATTGCTGGGGAATTTGACCGGGATCTTAAGGACCCGCGTCCGTTCGAGGGCCTGCGCCTGCTGGATATCGGATGCGGCGGCGGCTTGCTGAGCGAACCGATGGCGCGCCTTGGGGCTGAAGTGGTCGGAGCCGATGCCGCCGAGGGCAACCTGCCCGTCGCCCGCATCCATGCCGAGCAATCGGGGTTGCAAATCGATTATCGCCACACCACCGCCGAGGATATGGTAGCCGCAGGTGAGCAGTTTGACGTGGTGCTGAACATGGAAGTGGTCGAACATGTGGCCGATCCGCTGGGTTTCCTGACCGCCTCGCAGCAGTTGTTGAAACCGGGCGGGCTGCTGATCTGCTCGACCATCAACCGCAACCCGAAATCCTATGCTATGGCGATTTTCGGGGCCGAGGTCGTCATGCGCTGGCTACCGCGCGGCACGCATGAGTGGAACAAGTTCATCACGCCGGATGAGCTGTTCGACCTGCTGCGTCAGGCCGGACTGGAGCCGGTGGACCGCAAGGGCTTTGTCTTCAACCCGATCCTGTGGAGCTGGTCGATCTCGGACCGGGATTTGAGCGTGAATTATGTGACGGCGAGTGTGAAGGCGGGATAGGATGGGTGTAAACACCATCCAAATGCTGACAAAAATTAACTCTTCAAAAGCTATTTAGATGGAACTTGAGCGCGGCATCGCTCTTTATCAATCGGGGCGCGATTTACAGGCGAGAGCGGCTTTCAAACGTGCCCTTCAATATTCACACGCAGCCCCACAGAGTTGGGTACAAGGCTCATTGATCGTATGAACACCTTTGAAGATATGGGCGCTGTAGATCTTTGAGAGTCGGTTGTCTCGAAAACCAAATAGTTGCGCTCTTCACTCCCCCTCCAACTGCAACCGCAAATCTCGCAGCACCGGCAGCGTGCTGCGGACGCGCTCCAGCCCCAGCTCTCCGACGACGCGGTTGATCAGCGGGGCAATCGAGGAAATCGCCTGATCGCGCGCGCGGCGGCCGGCGGGGCTGATGGCGACCATTTTGCGGCGGGCGTCGTCCCAGTCGGGGCGTATGTGAATGTATCCAGCCCATTCCAGCTTGGCCAAGGTGTTGGTCATCGCTCCGCGCGTGACGTGGAACGTGTTGGCCAGCTGCGCCGGGCTGCGTTCATCTCCGACAAAGACCAGATGGTTCAGAACTGAGAAATGTGAGATTTCCATGCCCTTAGGCAGCACCCGGCTCAGCCGGTTGCGCAATAGCTGGTCTGCGGTCAGTATTTCGCTAAACAGCGTGACCGCCAGGGCATTTTTCTCGTCCGTCATAAGCCCGGTTCTGGATCAGGGACCTCTGAAAGGCCGTACATGGGTCAATGAGGGCACCCGCTGGCGCGCCTCGGACACAGAACTATCATGCAATTCGAAAAAGTGAATGCCCGGATCGGTGCCTGCGTCGATGACGACCTCTCCCCAAGGGGCCACGACCATGCTGTGGCCATGGGTATATCGGGTCTTGCCGCGCGTCTTTGGATGCTCGCCGGCTTGCGCCGGGGCAAGCACCCAGCAACCTGTTTCAATCGCCCGTGCGCGCAGCAGGGATTCCCAATGTGCAGCACCTGTGACCGGCGAAAACGCTGCCGGAACCGTCAGAATCCGTGCTCCGGCCTGCGCCAGCGCTGCATACAGGTGCGGAAAGCGGATATCATAGCAGATCGTCAGACCAACTTTCCCGAAATCTGTATCTGCGATCACGGCATTCTCGCCGGGACGATAGTTCTTCGATTCGCGGAACGTCTCGGTCTCACTGACCTGCACGTCAAACATGTGGATCTTGTCGTATCGCGCCACGATCTGCCCCTGCGGGTTAATCATGAAGCTACGGTTGGCAAAGCGGCCATCGGCATCGTGGGTCTTTATCCCCAAAGAGCCGATCAGCAGCCAAACACCCAAATCAGCGGCCTGCTTGCGCAGGCCAGCCAGGGTGATGTCATCCTCTTCATGCTGCAGAACTTCGCGCTGCCGCGTAGTGCTGGTCGACACGCAGTTCGTCACCTCGGGCGTCAAGATAAAGCCCGCGCCTTGCTCTGCCGCCTCGGCCATCATGGCGCGCACCATGTCCAGATTCTGGACCGGGTCGTCCGACGAAGTGATTTGCAGCAGAGCGGTCTGCATCAGGCCGCGAGCAGGCGATCCAGCTTGCCCTGACGTTCAAGCTCATAGAGGTCATCGCAACCGCCAACATGAGTTTGGCCGATGAAAATCTGCGGGACAGTGCGTTTCCCACCCGCCCGCTGGATCATCTCGGGTTTGCGTTTGGGATGCATCAGCACGTCGACTTCTGAGAACTTAACGCCTTTCTGCTTCAACAGCCGTTTGGCAGCGTGGCAAAAGCCGCACAGCGGCGAGGTGTAGATTTCTACCGGCTTCATATTTCGTCCCTTTGGGTTCCGCACATTCATGGGCGAATTAGGCATCCTTGGCAACGCGCGCCAGTACCAACACGAAAATATGATTTGCTCCTGAAGCACGACAGACACGCGCGCAGGCCTCCAGTGTCGCACCCGAGGTCATAACGTCATCGACCAGAAGAATATCGCGGCCCTGTGTCATACGTTCTCGTTTCGGATGTACAGCTATGGCGTCGGCGAGTGCTGCGGCACGTTCAACCGCTGTTTTGCCATCCAGGACAGGCGTGCGTCTGGTTCGAACCAAAAGATCAGGGCATACGGCCAGACCCGTTTCCTGACCCAGATGATGCGCAAGCAGTGCGGATTGGTTATATCGCCTGCGGATCATTCGGGACCAACGCAGCGGGACTGGCGCGATCAACATGTTGGGGCGAAACACTTCGGACCCGGCTTGTGCCATCCAGCGCGCAGCCGGGCGCGCCAGTTCCGTACGATCCCCATGTTTCAACGCCAGTATCAGCGATTTGGCACCCCCTTGATACATCAGAGCTGCCCGACCGTCCTGCCAAGCGCGCGGCCTTGTGAGGCAGTCGTCGCATTCGATTCTATGCCCATCCCGTGCGCCGGGGACCGGCACGCCGCAACTTTCGCAAACTGCGCCGCCAATAAATGGTGTGTCTCGCCAGCATGGACCGCAGAGGCCAAAGTCGGATTCGGTCAGCACACCGCATGAAAGGCAACGCGGGGGATAGATCATCTCGACAACGGTTTGAATCCCCTGACGAATGCGATACTTGCGGCTTATGAAACTGCCGTCCGACACTGCACCCTCTCTGTTTGACCGCGCTGCGCTCGCGCTCCACCGCAGCCGCGCGCAGGATGAGGCGCTGTTTCTGCACCGCGCCGCAGTTGACGAGGTGCAGGATCGTCTATCGATGGTTAATAAAACCTTTAAGGCGCCTGTCGTCGTGACCCCGTTTCCACACATCTGGGAAGGGTTATGGCCCGAGGCCCGGATCATCCCGGATGATGAGGTTCTGGACCTGACACCAGGCAGGCATGACCTGGTGATACACGCGATGGCGCTGCATTGGGCAAACGACCCGGTTGGCCAATTAATCCAATGCCATCGTGCGTTGAAGCCCGATGGTTTGCTCTTGGTCGTTTGCTTGGGAGGTAACACCCTTCAGGAATTGCGTGCGGCACTGGGTCAGGCGGAGATAGAGGTTACGGGCGGTCTAAGCCCGCGTATTGCACCGATGGCAGAATTACGTGATCTGGGCGCGTTGCTGCAACGGGCTGGTTTGGCTTTGCCCGTTGCAGACAAGGCAACGTTATCTGCCGAATATCGCGACCTTAACCATCTGATGCATGATTTGCGCGCTATGGGAGAAACCAATGCGCTGCAAGATCGTCTGAAGCAACCGACCCGGCAGGCTGTTTTCGAGAAAGCGCAGGAAATCTATGCCGCTCATTTCGCAACCTCCCAAGGCCGTTTGAGGGGAACTTACGAACTGGTCTGCCTGACAGGCTGGTCCCCTGATGACAGTCAGCCCAAACCTTTACGTCCGGGATCGGCCCAAATGCGCCTTGCTGATGCGTTGGGCACGGATGAGGGCAAACTGCCCGATTGACGACCGGCCTTTTCCCGTTATCTCAGGCCAGACACATAAATTCAGGAAGCTTCACATGTTTGATGCCACTCGTCCTACCCACGCGCCCGCAGAGCATCCCAAGGTTAAAACGGGACGTGTCGGTGTCCTGCTGGCCAACTTGGGCACACCTGACGATTATAGCTATTGGCCCATGCGGCGTTATCTGAATGAATTTTTGTCAGACAAGCGCGTGATCGACTACCCGGCCTGGAAATGGCAGCCCATTCTGCAAAGCATCATCCTGACCAAACGCCCTTTCAGTTCGGGCGAAGCGTACAAGTCGATCTGGAATCACGACAAGGGTGAAAGCCCTTTGATGACGATCACCAAGGACCAGACCGCCAAGATACGCGAGGCGATGCACGAACAGTATGGCGATCAGGTCATGGTCGAATTCTGCATGCGCTACGGGAATCCTTCGACCCCTTTAAAGGTGCGCCAGATGGTGGAAGAAGGCTGTGATCGCATCCTTTTCTTCCCGCTCTACCCGCAATATGCCGGGGCTACGACCGCCACAGCGAACGATCAATTCTTCCGTGCATTGATGAAAGAAACCTGGCAGCCGGCCAGCCGAACTGTGCCGGCCTATTTCGATGAACCCTCTTATATCGACGCACTGGCAAGTTCGGTCGAGCGTACCTATGCAGTGATGGAGACCAAACCGGATGTCCTCGTCTGCTCGTATCATGGCATGCCGGAACGCTATCTGCAGCAAGGTGATCCCTACCATTGCCAGTGCGTCAAAACCTCAAGACTTCTGAAAGAGCGTTTGGGTTGGTCAGATGACCAGCTTGTCTCAACCTTCCAATCGCGATTTGGGCCGGAAGAGTGGCTGAAACCCTACACCGTCGATCATGTGGCCGATCTTGCGCGGGCAGGTAAGAAAAATATCGCCGTTATCGCGCCTGCGTTCTCTGCCGACTGCATCGAAACGCTGGAAGAGATCAACGAAGAGATCAAGGAAAGCTTCGAACACGCGGGCGGCGAATCGTTCACCTATATCCCGTGCCTCAACGATGACGATTCGCATATCGCGGCACTGAGCAAGGTGATCCAAGACAATTTGTGCGGCTGGTTGGAATGACGGCCCACTTAACCAAACACAAAAAAAGGCGGTGGTTTGCACCACCGCCTTTTTAAATTGATAAAGTCTCGTCGACTTAGCTTGCTGCAACAGCTGCGGCAACTACAACCAGCAGGATCAGCGGCAGGATGATGCCCTGCGACGAACCTTGGGTTTCTTCGACAACAACAGGTGCTTCAACAACCGGCTCTTCCAGGTTGCCAGCATATGCGGTCGAAGCAGCAGCAGTCAGAGCAGCAGCGAGAACGAGTTTCTTCATATTAACCTCCAGAATTTGCGCGATTCCCAATAGCGAAACCGCACATCTAAGACTTACCTCGTGAGTTTTTCTAATCAGCTATCCCCATGGATTGCAATTGCAACTTACGTAAATGGCAGGTTCGTGCGCGAAAATGTCGTCAAATTAGCAACACTTGCGTACCGACCTTGGCCATTGAGAACAACTCAGCGATATCTTCGTTGAACAAACCAATGCATCCGTTCGAAGACCGACGGCCGATTTTGCGTGTATCATGGGTGCCGTGAATGCGATAATATTTCCAACTCAGATATAAAGCGTGCGTTCCCAATGGGTTATCAGGTCCCGGCGGGATATAATCAGGCCATTCGGGGTTGCGTTTTTTCATCGATGGCGTCGGTGACCAACTTGGACCCTCGACTTTGCGGATGACACTGGTGCGCCCACGACGGGTCAATTCTTCGGTCAATGGCACTGACGAGGGGTACAGTTTGTATACGGATTGATCATCTGACCAATAATGCAGCGCTCGGGATACCGTATCGACCAGAATGGCGCCGTTTCTGGTATTGGAAAAGTAAGGCTGCCAATCCAGCGCCCTGAATCCGGATACATTGCGTCGTACCTGAGGCTCAGGTTCGGGCGCAGGGCGCAACGGATCACCCGGAATGTATTGGGCTAGCGCAGGCGAAGCCAAACTGGCAGTGGCAGCCGCCAGAAAGCCGCGACGCGTCGGAGACAAAAGAGTTTTCTTGACCATGTTGAGCGGTCCTTTGTTATGAGCAAATGCAATTTCTGTGATATTTTATGGCCAGAATGCTTCAGTCGCAAATCAAACCGGCAGAATCACGCAAGGTTGGGCCTTTGTGCGTTTGCTCTGGGCGCTCAGGCAGGCTATTTCCGTGGTTGACACTAAATTCAGGCCGATCATGACACGTATTCTTTCTCTTCTAGCGATTTGTTTAGTCGCACTTGCCGCATGTACCGATTCGGGTACGACAACTCTTGGTGCTGATGGCAGGCCATTGCCGAGCGTCTATAAAATCCGCGGCAACCCAGAAAAGTTGCAGTTCCGGATGCTGGATTCAGTAAACGCACTACGGCAAGCCTCAGGTCTGCAGCAAGTTCAGTTGAACGCACAGCTGAACGCTGCCGCCGAGACTCACTCTAAGGACATGGCCCGCCAAAATCGGCCCTGGCATTTTGGTTCGGATGGGTCTTCCCCCCTGGATCGGGCTTCGCGGGTCGGATATTATGGCACCTTCCTGGGCGAAGCGATCTCGGAGACCTATGAGACCGAGACGGAAACGCTGGCTGCTTGGATGCAGGAACCCGGACCGCGTGCGGTAATAATGGACCCCAAAGCCACACAGATGGGCTTTGCCTGGCACCAGGAAAAAGGCGGTAAAATCTGGTGGACATTGGAGATGGGCACCGGCGGCTGAGTAATCCGGTCACAGGATCGAACGAACCTTTGACTGTCTATCACCCATGCGAAACGAGCACCCTCGCAGACACTTGCGAGGGTGCTGTCATTTCAGAGAGGCCAATTTGGTAAAAAGTGAGCTCAAACGGCCTACTGCAGCGAACTAAAATGTGTGGTGGCGTTGGATAGCAACTTGCATTGGGTTTTAACGCTGCTTACGCGGCATCTGCTAAAGCGTGACATTGTTCACGGTGATATCCATCGTGTTCATCTAAGCAATCCCAATGCGAATTAAGATACCCAGACAAAACAGAAAATGGATATCGCTGATTTTGTTCGGCGGAATCGCGACATTCCTGATGCTCGGCGGCGAGTTTACAGGTTCGCACGACGCATGTCGCCTAAAGTGCTTTACATTAACAATGCAGGAATGGGTGGATGAAGGGCACAAAATCTATGTGATCGCCGGCCTCTGCCTAGCCGCCATATTCTGTTTTCTTTGGGATCATCTTTAGTTGGACTGATCAGCCCTGTATTGCCCGCAAAAGGCGGCGCCAACGATGACTACCTTGCCGTCGTTCAACGGATTCTTCGTTTCTTAGTACCTTACGCCGCTTGCATCGACTGAGCTTCGGTCAGAATAGCATAAAGCTTCACTGGGTCAGGATTTGCCCGCAACTTCGCGCAGACCGATTGCTCACGCAATGTGCGCGAGACCAACGCCAGCGCCTTCAGATGCTCAACCCCGGCTTCTTCAGGGGCAAACAGCGAAAACGCCAGATCAACGGGCTGACGGTCGACCGAGCCAAAGTCGATGGGTTTCTCGAGCATGACAAACACACCCGAGACCGATTCCAGTTCCGACAACCGAGCGTGTGGAAGCGCAACACCATGGCCAACGCCAGTCGGGCCAAGGCTCTCCCGCTCGAGCAAGCTTTCAACGATGGCCTGCGCATCCAGCCCAAGCGTCGCAGCGCCTACGTCGCCAATTTCCTGAAACAATCGCTTCTTACTGGACGCAGCGGACAATACACGCACCGCATCGGGCTTTAGAATACTCGAAAGCTCCATCAATCTGCTCCTAAGCCGTGCCCCCTCTGCGAGGGGGCGTTCCGACTATTCTTGCCTGTTACGGATCAATCCAGCCAATATTGCCGTCCTCACGACGATATACGACATTCAATCCGTCCTTGTTCTCATTCCGGAACACCAGTACCGGGGCACCGGCAAGTTCCATTTGCATAACAGCTTCACCCACACTGAGCGATGGGATCTTGGTCTCCATCTCAGCCACAATCATTGGCTGCAGCGATTCGGGTTCATCCGCCGTGTTCGATTCGTCAGAGGCGAGGATATAAGAGGACGCGCCAAAGAGTTCAACCGGCTCGGATCGATCCTTATGGTGGTCTTTGAGGCGCCGTTTGTAACGCCGTAGTTGTGTCTCCATCTTGTCACAGCAGCCTTCAAACGCCGCATAAATCTCGGTCGCATGAGCCTTGGCCTGAGCGGTCAGGCCAGTCGACAGATGCACAGTGGTTTCGCATACATATTCATGCGCCGAACGGGAAAAGACGACGTTGGCGTCAGTCGGTCGCTGGGCGTACTTGCCCACGACCTCGCCCAGTTCGGTCTGCACGTGGGTCTGCAGCGCCGCACCGATGTCGATCTGTTTTCCGCTGATTTGGTAACGCATGTGATCTCCTTCACAATTCACACCCATTCTGACGCCGCGTGACGCGACTGACTTGTTTTTATCGGGTGGGGGGTATCGGCATTTTCTGCGGTTGCCGCTGATCCTGCCCTTCCAAGAAGGGACATCGAGATCCTGACTGGAACCGAAGCAATGCCATGTCCCAATTGATGCAAGGGACGACGGGAGAGTCAATCAAAACAGATGTGTTTATGCGAGATTTCCGCCATGCGCCCGGCGCATTTCCGCGTAATCTTATGAAATACGGAAGTTTTCGCCCAGATAGACCCGACGCACATTTTCGTTCTCCACCACCTCGTCTGGGGTGCCGGACATCAGAACTTGACCGTCATGCAGAATGTAGGCGCGATCCACAATTTCCAGCGTTTCCCGGACGTTGTGATCCGTGATCAAAACCCCGATACCCCGTTTCTTCAGATCAGCCACCAAATGCCGGATATCACCGACACTGATCGGATCGACCCCTGCAAAGGGCTCGTCCAACAGCAAATAATTCGGATCGGCGGCCAAACAGCGCGCGATCTCAACCCGGCGCCGCTCTCCACCAGAGAGAGCGAGCGCTGGCGCGCGGCGCAGATGTTCGATCGAGAAATCCGATAACAGCTCTTCAAGCCGCTCTTTCCGGCGATGAGCGTGTTTGACCGTGATATCCAGAACCGAGGCGATATTGTCCTCGACACTCATACCGCGGAAAATTGACATTTCCTGTGGCAGATAACCAATACCCAACCGCGCACGGCGATACATTGGCAGAGTCGTGACGTTCTGCCCGTCAATGGTCACGGTACCTGCCTCGGGAAAAACCAGCCCTGCGACGGAATAGAACGTGGTGGTCTTGCCCGATCCATTCGGCCCCAGCAGCGCCACGACCTCAGATCGGTTCAGCTCCATAGACACGTCACGGATGACGGTCTTCTTGCGATAAGACTTCCGCAGCTTCTCGATTTTCAGACCGGAAGAGCCTTCAGCGATGGACAATTCGGGACGGTTCATCAGTTGCCACCTTGCTGCAGGATCGTCTTGACGCGCCCTGACATCGTTGCGGTTCCGGACGTCAGATTTGCGATCATCTGATCACCGCTGATAATGCTGGGCCCCTGAGTCAGCAGCACATTGCCCTTCATTTCAATCACACCGGAATCGATGGTGTATTCCGCCCAATCACCTTCGGCAGCGTCAGGTGGACTGACCAGAACGACATTTTCCATCGCCTCCATCCGATCAATGGCCGAACGTTCTTCGTTATAGATGACAAGAACGCGATCTGCGGTCAGGCGCATTTCACCCTGTATGACGATCACGTTGCCGATAAACTCGGCAGAGCCGTCTTCCTGATTTACGTTCAGAGTCTCGGACGTGACTTCAACCGGCAGGGTCGGGTCCGCGTTCACCGATCCAAATGCAACCTGAGCCTCCTGCGCAAATGCAGGCGCGGCCCCAACTGCGATGGCACAACACAAAACGGCGACACGTAAATCGAACACAAGTTATCTTTCTGCTTTTTGCGGCTCGTATATCAGCTTCACGCCGCCTGTAAAAAGAATATGGACCGGACCGTCCTTTTTTACAGTCCCAAAAATCATTCGCCCTGCGGTAAAGTCGCCAATCGGACCCGTTCCGTCAATCTGACCTGGGCTGTCGCCGCGGATTTCATCCAAAGATGTATTCAAAAGGTCAGTCGTTACCTGAATACCATCCGCCGTCGTGATAACTACATCGCCCACAAATGTCGCGGTGCCCTTGTCTGGCCGGATCATGCCCGTATTCGATTCTAGTGTAATCTCGCCACCGCTGCTCAACTCAAATCGCCCCTGAACCTCAGACGCCGTTGGGGTTTCTAGTTCACCGCTTTGGCTGGCACGACGAGCCTCGACCCGAATCCCTTCGCCCTTGCGGGTTACGCCTTTGTAGTCGGGGCGGGTAACAACCTGATCTGTCAGTCGCTCTCCAATATCCTGATCATTGAAGGGCACCGATACATTGGTGTCGATGCTGCGGGACAGCAAAAACACAGAGGACAATATAAGAATCGCCGCCAGTGGTAGCAGAACTTTCAGAAACTGCACCCAACGGGAATGGCGATCCACCTCGGCCATTTCCTTAACCCAGCCCTACACGCAGACAGTCGTGGATATGCAACAGCCCCGATGTCGGACCATTGGTCTCGGGATCCACCACAAAAAGAGAAGTGATCTTGCGATCATTCATGATCGAAACCGCCTCTTCTGCCATTGCGTTTGGCGCGATGGTCAGAGGATTTTCGGTCATTACCTCTGTGGTGTTTTTGTTCAGTAGCCCGTCCATGTTCCGACGCAGGTCACCATCCGTGATAATGCCCAGCAAACAGCCGGCCTCATCAGTAACGCCAACGACCCCAAAGCTCTTCTGGCTCATAACCAGCAGTGCCTCGCTCATCGGAGTACCGGCAGTTACCAGAGGCATATCTTTGTGCATCAAATCGCGCACGGTAGATAATTGCGCCCCCAGTTTGCCTCCTGGGTGGTAGGCACGAAAATCCTCGGGCCTGAAATCTCGGTATTTCATCAACGCGATTGCCAAAGCGTCACCCATCGCCAACGTCAGAGTGGTCGAGATCGAGGGAACCATACCAAAGCCGCAGGCCTCTCCCATCGATGGAATAAGCAGGTGCACGTCAGCCTGCTTCATCAGCGTGCTTTCGGGTTTGCTGGACAGACCAATCAGCGGAATTCCGAAGCGCCGCGTAAAGGCCAGCAGATTGGCAAGTTCCGGCGCTTCACCTGAGTTCGAGATAGCCAGAACCACATCCCCTTTCGAGACCATGCCCAAATCACCATGGCTGGCCTCGGCCGGGTGGACAAAATAGGCTGGCGTACCGGTACTAGCCAAGGTCGCCGCGATCTTGTGGCCGATATGCCCGGACTTACCGATACCGCTAATGATGATGCGGCCTGTGGCCTGCAGGATCAGCTGCACAGCTTCGGCAAAATGCTCGTCCAAGCCTTCGGCAAGGACGTCCAAGGCACGGGCCTCATCGGTGATGACCTGGCGTGCAGTTTTCAAAAAGGACTCGGTATCTGTCATGAGTGCGCAAAAATATCGGTTTCGGGCCAGCCTGCGAGGTCAAGCTTCGCACGCGTGGGGAGGAAATCAAAACAGGCCTGTGCCACCTCGGTACGGTCTTCACGGGCAAGCCGACCGTCCAGCGCGTCGCGCAGACGGTGCAGATACAATACATCCGATGCAGCATAGTCCAGCTGAGCATCCGTCAGGGTTTCCGCACCCCAATCGCTCATTTGCTGCTGTTTCGAAATATCGACACCCAGCAGTTCCTGACACAGGTTCTTCAGGCCATGGCGGTCGGTGTAGGTACGCACCAACCGGCTGGCGATCTTGGTGCAATAGACCGGCGCTGCAAGCACACCGAACGCGTGATACATGGCTGCAATATCGAAGCGGCCAAAATGGAACAGCTTCAACACATTGGGGTCCTCAAGCATTGCACAGAGGTTCGGAGCTGATGATTGACCCTTTTCGACCTGAACGATGTGACAATTTCCATCCCCACCCGACATCTGGATGACACACAGCCGGTCCCGATGCGGGTTCAGCCCCATGGTTTCGCAATCGATGGCCACGACCGGGCCCATATCCAACCCTTCGGGCAGATCGTTTTTATAGAGGTAATTCGCCACGCCGACTTCCTTTGTGCGGTCTCGACCCCGAGATAGGAGGTTTCGCAGCCAAACTCAACGTCCTCGGTGCGCGCGTAGTTATAGCATCGCGACTAACTTGACAATAACCCCATGGGGGGGATAAGGATACGTCATGACATCCCATACCCATAATTCTCACCCGCAGATCACCGCGCGCCTGAAACGCGCGCACGGGCATTTGGCCAAGGTGATCACCATGCTCGAAGATGAAGCCCCCTGCGCTGACATCGCTCAGCAGCTTTTTGCGGTGGAGAAAGCTATCACCAACGCCAAGCGCGTGCTGATCCATGATCATGTTGATCACTGCCTGTCTGGTGAAGCGGATCAGACTGCCATCGAAGACTTCAAAACAATAACCAAGTACCTCTGACCAATGCTCAGCGTCCTGACAAATCGCACCTATCGGCATCTGCTGGCTGCCCAGATTGTGGCCCTGACAGGCACCGGTCTGGCGACAGTGGCGCTGGGGCTTTTAGCATTTGATCTGGCCGGAGATTCAGCAGGGTTGGTTCTAGGCACCGCGCTAACCATAAAGATGGTAGCCTATGTCACTGTGGCTCCTCTTGCCGCAGCCTTTGCCGAACGTTTGGACCGGCGTAGAATGCTTGTGGCATTGGACATTGTGCGTGCAATCGTCGCTCTATGTTTGCCATTCGTCACTGAAATTTGGCAGGTCTATGTGCTGATCTTTGTCCTGCAATCGGCTTCTGCCGGGTTCACTCCGGCCTTTCAGGCGACGATTCCTGACGTTCTGGCAGACGAACAGGACTATACCAAAGCCCTGTCTCTGTCGCGTCTGGCATACGATCTGGAAAGTCTTCTAAGCCCGATACTGGCCGCCGCACTCTTATTGATCGTCAGTTTCGACAGTCTGTTCCTGGGCACCAGTATTGGCTTTGTCGCTTCCGCCCTGCTTGTGGTGTCTGCAACACTGCCTTCCCCAAAACCGAAAGAACCACGCGGCATCTATGACCGAACCACCCGTGGTATCAGAATATACCTCAAGACCCCGCGCCTACGTGGCCTGTTGGCTCTGAGCTGGAGCGCAGCGGCCCTTAGTTCGATGGTGATCGTTAATACCGTCGTGATCGTGCGTGGTGATCTCGACCTGTCTGAAAGCGCTGTTGCCATTGCACTGGCCGGTTTTGGTGGTGGTTCAATGTTGGCTGCGTTCGCGCTGCCACGCCTGCTGGATCGGATCCCTGATCGTCGTGTCATGCTGAGTGGTGCCACAATGGCAACCGGAACAATGGCGGTGGCCGCTATTCTGGCCGCAACCATACCGATGACGCTAGGCGTGCTGACTGCGATCTGGATACTGGTTGGCTTTGGATATTCTAGCACTCTGACACCATCGGGTCGCCTGCTGACCCGATCTGCACATCCCGAAGATCGCCCGGCAGTCTTCGCCGCCCAATTCACCCTGTCTCATGCCTGCTGGTTGGTGCTGTATCCGTTAGCCGGATCGCTGATGACCTGGTTTGGTTCGACGGTCGCCATGGCCGGGATGGCCACCGCTGCCGTTTTGGGCCTTATCTTCGTGATAAGGGTTTGGCCTCGCACCGACGCAAAATCTGTGGTCCACAACCATCCGGAACTGCCGCCGGATCACCCGCATCTCGCTGGACCCAAACCGCATGCCCATCCGATCATCATTGACGAGTTGCACCCTCGCATTCCTCATGAACCTTGAGCTTTGCCCGGCATCTACCTTAAACCCGGGCACACCTGCCTCATCCCGGAGACCGCATGGACCAGCTTGACCGACGCATCATCGCCGCTCTCCAACACAACGCGCGCGACTCGACTACGCGCATCGCGGCAATGCTGGGTGTTGCCCGGACAACTGTGCATGAACGCATTAATCGCATGGAAGAGCGGGGTGTTATTGCTGGTTACTCCGTCGTACTGCGAGAAAACGAAGACACTCCGAAGGTACAGATCGTTGTGCTGCTAGAAGTGCAGCAAAAGGAAACCACGCGCATCATCAAACGGCTTGAAGCCTATCCCGAGGTGAAGCTGTGCTTGTCGATCAATGGTGAGTTTGACCTGTTGCTGTCAGCCGAAGCCCCACGAATCGAGGACCTTGATATTCTGGTTGACGAGCTCGCGCGCATCCCCGGTGTTTTGCGCACTAACACCAGCGTTGTTTTCGGCCGCAAGATTGATCGAAACTGAGATGCGCTAACCCTCTGTAAACAGATAATTGGCTAGCTTGAGAGGGACTGACCAGAATCCCGGACCGGCAGAATGCCAATTCATAAACTTCTCATTGCTGCGCTTTTGGCGCATGTCTTTCTAGCCCACACCGGACATGCAACATCGACAGCCGCGCTGTGCGATCACGCCGCGCGCCGCGCAGCTCAGGCCGAGGGCGTTCCTCTTGACGTCCTCAGGGCAATTGCTCGGATCGAAACAGGCCGTACGCTGGACGGTAGACTGGAACCTTGGCCCTGGACCGTCAATCGCGAGGGGCAAGGCTATTGGTTCGCCTCTGAGGTCGAAGCAAAATCTTACGTGTTCGACATCTTCAAATCCGGCACTCGCAATTTTGATGTGGGATGCTTCCAGATTAATTACCGCTGGCACGGCAAGGCCTTTCGCTCGATCGATGCAATGTTCGATCCGGACGAAAACGCCGCTTACGCAGCTCGATTTCTGTCCCAGCTCTATGCGGAGCTTGGATCATGGCCTGCCGCTGCCGGGGCCTACCATTCGCGGACCCACCAGCACGCAGCGGCGTATTCAGACCGCTTTCAGACTTTATTGGCGCAATTGAACGGATCGCCCCTAGTCAGTCGACGCGATCCATTCACAGCTGCGGCAGCTCCGCTCATACCCTTGAGCGCACATCCGGCCGAACAGAAAGCGCTGGGGTCTCTGGTGCCAGATACCACCTCCGCCACCGCCTTCATTACGTTCAACTAGGAGCAGACCGTGCCCCGTATCGATCCCCGCACCTTGTTCTCTCCGACCATTCTGCTGGCATTAGCGTTGATGGCGGTCATCGTCATGATGATCCTGCCAATGCCCGCCTGGGTGCTGGATGTGGGTTTGGCCGCCTCATTTGCACTGGCGATCCTGATCTTCACCCTGACACTGTTCATTGAGCGGCCTTTGGATTTTTCATCCTTCCCGACGATCCTGCTGGCCTCACTGATGCTGCGTTTGTCGCTGAATGTGTCCTCGACCAAGCTGATCATCGGGCAGGGGCATACTGGCACCAATGCGGCTGGCGACGTGATCGAGGGCTTTGCCCAATTCGTCATGAGCGGCAGCATATTTTTGGGGCTGGTGGTGTTTGGCGTGCTGCTGATCGTGAACTTCATGGTCATTACCAAAGGAGCGGCGCGCATGGCCGAAGTCGGCGCTCGGTTCGCACTGGACGGAATGCCTGGCAAACAGCTTGCCATCGACAGCGACATGTCTGCCGGAGCCATCGACCACCATCAAGCCAAAGAACGGCGTGAATGCGAACAACAGGAAACCACCTTTTTTGGCTCGCTCGACGGGGCGTCAAAATTCGTCAAAGGTGACGCCATCGCCGGGCTGCTGATCACGCTGCTCAACCTTGTGATGGGGCTGGTCATGGGCGTTATCGTGCATGGGATGCCAGTCACATCGGCCTTTGAAACCTATGCCATCCTGACTGTCGGCGATGGTTTGGTCTCGCAGATTCCAGCGGTGATCATATCGATCGCCTCCGCTTTGTTGCTGGCGCGCGGCGGTACGCAAGGCGCAACTGACAGCGCGATATTTTCGCAGCTTGGACGCCACCCGGCAGCGTTGGGGACTGTTGCAGTTCTGATGGCTCTGTTTGCGTTGGTTCCCGGCTTGCCGTTTCTGCCCTTTATTCTGGGGGCCGGGGTTCTGGGCTATGCCGCATACTCCGGTATCCGGAAACGAAGCGAAGAAACCGAGACCGAACCGCAAGTGGTCGATGCTGAAACTCCGGTCTCGCAAGCCATCGGAGACATCCTGGACCTTGATGATGTACATCTTGAATTCGCACCTGACCTGGTCAGCATGGTATTGAATCCTGGTACCGGCCTAGATGCACGGATCGCCAATATGCGGACCTATGTCGCTTCAAGCTTTGGCCGAGATGTCAGGATTTCGCGCGTAGCGGTGTCGCAGGGCAACTTGACCCTCACCGTCGAGGAAACCCCTATTGCCGTTCAACCCAATCCTTTTGCGCGTGGCGAAACAGTCGTCGTTCCGCGTACTTTTGCCGGAATCGAGGAAGAAGAAGGAACTGGACTGGCGGAAATTCCCGAAGCAACCACTCTTTCCGAAGTGGTTGCCGGGTTGAATGCCTTGGGCGTATCGCCACGCGACATGATCGATATTTTGAAAACCATAAAAGCTGCCGGTGCGCTTCATGCTGAGTTCATCGTCAGATGAGCAGTATCGCAAATGCTATCAACAAAGAACCTCTCTGAATTCGACTTACTTGGATTTCCAACTATCCAGCCAGCGGCGTAAACCTTTGCGTTTTTCATCAATCGCATCACTGGCGGCGTAAAGACCATCTTCCATGTTTTCCAAAACCGGGTCGATCTTCTTTTGCCGGAAACGGCGCCACCGGACCCAGATAGCCCATACCAATGCCGCGAATATCGTCAGGAAGATGATATTGAACCAGGGTATGATGCGCACATCAGGTCCATCGACATGGCGAATGAAGATCGCGTTAGGAAAGATCGACATGAACTCATTGCGCCAGCCGTAATGCGTTACGACCACCCAATCGGGGTTTTCCTTGGTCGATTTTGCGTCGTTGGCCTCGGTATAGAGGTTCGCCGTGTCGAACTTGAAATAGGGCGGCCAGCCCCAGCCAGTGTCTTCGTTGCGATAGACAATGGGCTTTCCGTTGGCGCGTACCGCCTGAATGAACTGCACATCGCGGTTTGACAGGCTGGTGGATTGATCCTCGGGTTCAGACCAGAAAATCCGGGTCCAATCCGTCAGGTCCTGACGTTCCTCATAGGTGTTGACGATCCGCACAACGTCGTGCTGCGGCAGGGAATACTGCAGGATCACGGCAATCGTGCCCCAGAAGATGATAATGAACGCCCATTTTACATAGGCCATACCTTAACCCTCACATGTAATTCACGATGTAGATCAGCGCGCCAATCGCCACCCAAGGCACAATATAGACACCCAAAATCAATTTGCGCCGGAACGAATTGTCGTAGACGTGCAAACCACGCTCGACAAACGCTTCTTTGTTGCCAGTTTTGCCTTTCGCGTCCCACCAGGTTTCCAGCTTCTGCCGCCTGACGCTGCGCGAATAAAAGGAAAGCGCGAAATAGGCGATCGTCTGGACAACCAGCAGGATCAAGAACAGTCGCATTGCTCCGAACATCTCAATCCCTCCCGACTGCGCCCCAGGGGCCAACCCGTGCGATCACCGTTTCGCTGACCCGGTCGTTACCGCTCATGTCCGGCTCATGGCCAAACAAGGCCGCACGGGCACCAGCCTTATCCACCTGATACTCGCGCGCAAGGAAATCGGCAACATAGGCTTTCTTGGCCTCGGGCCAGTTCGAGTAGGTCTTATAGAACAGCTCCTTGTGGCAGATGAACAGCTGGCGCGGGTCCAGCGGTGCAAGCTCTGCCAGCAGCATGTTCACCAGATCGCGGTTCGGCGTATCGGCTGCGCGCAAGGTATAGAAATAGGCCGGATGGTCCGAAGTGATGCGCGGCCAACGCCCGCCATCCGTCGCCCAGCGCAATAGTTGCGCGAGGCCGTGATACGCTTCGGGTAGGCGATCCGCGTGATTGCGGGCGAGGCGGCGCATGTCGCTGCGGTCCAACCCGCTCAGATCAACATCCGCGTCAGCAGCCGCAGCAATGGTCAGAAAGTCCATTTTCTGTTGCAGGATCGCGGCAGCATTCACGCCGCGGGCCTTGACGATAGGTTCGACCAGATCGTTGTAGTCCAGAAACTTTGCAATCTGGTTTCGCTGCGACGGGCCGAAGACGTATTTGATCGGCATTTCGTCGGGCTTTTCGCCCATGCAAATCGCCGCCGGGTGATCCATATCCGGGAACAGGTAGAGCCCGCCAAAGTGTGCCGTCCAGAAATTACGCTGTTCGAACGCCGTGTGGCGCAGGCGGACGGGGTTGCGGGTGACGTCGCCGGTATCTTTGGCCGTTTCGATCATCTTGGCGATCAGCACGTCGTCGAACCAGGCGTCCTCTTCAGTTTTGAAGCGTTCGACCATGCCCGCCAATTGCTGGGCCTTGCGCAGGGTGCCACCTGCGGTGTCCGCCTCAACCTCGATCTTGCTCAGGTTCAGCAAATCGCGCGGAGTGGTGAGTTTGATGACCGAGTTCACCAGCTCTCCGGCCACCGCATCGGTGGCAGTCAGGGCGAACAGCTGCGCCTCGTTCATCTCAATGAATTCGCGCAGGATATCGCGCGAGGTCGAGAATTTGACGTTCAGCAACGGCGCGCGTTTCTGCTCGGTCGTCAGCAAGATAAACTGCCGGTTGACCCCGTTGGGGTTGAGGTAGAGCTCATCCTCCAGCTCAATCCCCACCTCCGGCGAATAGCCCGAAATATCGACATGGAAATCCGTCAATTCCGTGGTCTTACCCGCCAGATGCTGCAACGCGCGGTTATACCGCTCGACCAGAGCCGGGCTGGAGATGTGGACGAGGTTGCCAAACATCAGACCTTTTTCGATGAGGCGGATCATTATCGAATCCAAATGTCCATGTTTTTGATTTTTTCTAAATCCTCAAAGAGGTCCCAAAAGCCAATATCGTTAAAACGCGCGATCTGATCTTCGGGCATTTCTCCAAACTCGGTCCCGATAACATTACAATCATCTATGAGAACTTGGAGCAGATCAGCATACGGGGACTTTGTAGAAAGTGATCCTTGGTGAACAGCTAGCTCCAATAGCCGCCGTGTATTACTTATCCTTTTGCCGTATTCCCAAAGCAGTTCACCTTCAACATTTGTTTCAGCCGAAACTTTTTTGCACAATACAATGGATTCATGTTTCTGCGAGCCATCGTCAAAAATGCTGGAACCGGAGGAAGCAACGACTCTATCCCACTTAATGATCTCGCAATATCTTCCAAGTTTTCTTTCTAAAGATCGCACTTTTTGCGTTACGATTTTTGCACTTGCCTGCTCTTGTCTTTCATTCATTTCGGCTTCTGCAGCGTCTGAAAGCCGTTTGAAGTCGGTGAGCGCCTGTTTCAATTCTTGTCTCTGGATCAGAGTTGCTGTCACCACCCAAATTAGTATTAACAAACCGGAGAACCCGGCCAAGGTGTCACCCTTTTCATTCAATTTGAGTGTATTGAAGTCATCCATCAACGTGGAACACCGAAGTAGGTCTGCACCAAAAGGCCAGTACTTTCCTCCCCAACACTGCTCTACTGTTAAGGCATTGTAATATAGTAAAACCAACAGTGTAGTTGAGGCAATTGCCCAAAAAGACAGGGTTGGAAAGTACACTTCTTATTTTCATGGCCTTCAATTTTCTCTTCCCAAATATCGCCGCTTGGCCTCTTCCATCCTGCCCATCTCTCGCACTGCGTTTTCGATGGCGACCTCATCGCTCTTGTCGGCATAGCGGAACTCGCTGTCGGCGTAGCGGTTGATCTCTTGCATCACCATCTCGACCGTGATCGGCTGGCGCAGGTCCTCGATCATCGCTTTCTTGGTGTCGTAGTCGCGGAACAGGAACAGGTCGGGGTTTTCCATCCACTCATCAGGCAGCTCGAAATCCATCGCGCGGACCTTGACCGCGTCCGTGATGTTCTTGATCGCGCGGCCGGTAAAGCGCTCATCCGCGGCTTGGATCGCCTTGAGGTAGGTGCCCAGCTTGGCAATCGTGTCCATCTGGCCGATCTCGCCGGAGACCCGGTCATAGACCTGCAGCAGAGCGTCCTCATGCGGGCGGGAATGGCTTTCGAAACTGGCGGCGACGGCCTTCTTGATCTCCTGCGCGGCATAAGCCTCATGCTCGCCCAGCGGGATGTCGTGGTTGCGGCCCATCAGCAGGTGCAGGATGTCGATGTAGTCTTCGCGCGTCTGTGGCCCGTCCACCAGGAACCGCGCGCCCGCCCGCTGACGCAGGGCGTCGTCCACATTCTCGGGGTAGTTCGAGAACATGCCAAAGGTGCAGTTGCCGCGCACGACGGTATTGGCGCCCGCAAAGCTCTCCATCAGCACGGCGGTGATTTCCAGCTGACCGGCTGACGATTGCCGGTCGCCGCGCTTGCCCGCCAGTTGGTCGATATCGTCGATGGTGCCGAAACCGATAACCGAGGGGTCGATGATCGTGTTGATAAACGCCTTGGCGTTCTGGCCGGATTTGCCCTGATAGCTGTCGATATTGTCGGTGCTCAGGTTCTGATAGCGGAACGGATAGCCCGCGTTCTGACAATACTCGTTGATCAACCCGGCCATCATCTGGATCAGGGTGGTCTTGCCGGTACCCGGTTTGCCGTCGCCCATGAAGGTAAAGATGAACCCGCCAAGTTCCACGAACGGGTTCAGGCGGCGATCGAAGTCATAGGCCATCACCATCTTGGCCAGCTTCATCGCCTGATATTTTGCGATATGGTTGCCGACCACCTCGTTTGGTTTCTTGAACGTCATGGTCAGGGTGGTGGATTTCGCCTTCGAGGCCGGTTCGAACCCCCGGATGGTCAGGTCGTCGGCTTCAATATGCCAAGCGGCGTTCTGGAACGGGGTCAGATGGCCGGCGGATTGGGCGCGCAAGGCGACCTTATCCATCAGCTGTTCCGCATAAGCGCCGGTGGCTGCGATCAGATGGGCGTCGTCGGGCGCGTGTTTGGCCAGCGTTTGGTCCAGCTCCCACAAAGCGCCATGCAGCGCGAGTCGGCCATTGTCGGTCAGGACCTCTTCGATCTCACCCAGATCAATCGTGGTTTCGCCCAGATGTGAGGACATCAGGTAGGCCAGCGCATTGCCCAGAACATGGGACGTGATCAGCGCCTCGGCGGTCAGTAATTCCGAGAATTCAGTTTTGCGGGCGGCAGGCAGATCTCCGGCAAGGTTGGCGCGCTTCAGGTCGGCCAGCGGAGTCTGCTCCGCATACGCCTCGGCTACAGCCAGAGCGATGGCTATTGCACGGCGGATTGCCTGCTGCGTTGTGGCCTGAGGCGGCGAGACCAGCGTGTCGCCCTCATCCGAGGCCTCAATCCGTTCGACCAGATGCACCCCGTCGGCGCGCGCAACGCGGCGCGTCACCAGCCCCGGTGTCGTAAACCGGAACCGACGCCCCGTCGAAACACCCGGAGACCGTTCTACGGCGGCCTCAACAGGTTTGGCGATACGCGGCGCATGCTCGAACCCGTTCAACAATGCGGTCGCTGCTGCGTAATGCTTGCGAATATCGTCTTCTCGCAATTCCATCTGATCTGACGTCAAACTCATCTTCTTCCTCGCAATGCCAGGCTGAAGCCCGGCCTACTCAAATTCTGTAGGGAGGGCTTCAGCCCGCCACTTGTCTCAATACCTCAAAACCTGTCCGGCCTTGCTGACCACGAACTTGCGCACATCGGCAAAGCCCGGTGGGTTGCGCTCGGCCAGAACCTGAAACGGACGCTGGGGTAGGATGATGGATCGCTGGGTGCGGGTGGCGCCGGTCTCGGCCCCCTGACCGCCAAACGGGTCCAACGCAAAGACCTCGCGCTCGACGGTCGAGAACCACCCGGCACGCTCTTCGATCACCTCTTCGCTTTCCAGCTCTTCGGTGGTCCAGGCCAGCGCCCAATCCTGACCTTGCGGAGATTGCGCATCTTCCAGCACCTGCCGCAGCGGGCCGGATTGCTCGGTATAGGCCGAGGAATACATCGGCCCCACATGGATGCGGCGCAGGTGTTTGGGGTGCAGGTCGTCGAAATCCTGATCGAAGCCCTTGGCGATGGTCACCAGTTTCAACCCGCCAAGCGACTGCGCCATCAGATGCGCCTGCACTTCGGGCCATCGGCGTTGATCCTTGGGTAGCGCCGTCTTGCCACTGTCCTCCAGTTGCATCAGATAAATGACCGGTAGGTTGATCTGGCTGTCATAGACCGCCCAGTGGATCATGAATTTTCGCCGCTCGCCCTCATTCCCGATCCAATGGCATTCGGGATCGTTGCGGGCCCAGAACAGCTGACCTTTCAGCAGTTCCTCGTAATAGAGCCTTTGCGACAGCGCGAATTGCAGCTTGGTCGGGATTTCCTGATCGCCAATGATGGTGCGGATCATATCGGTTTTCAGGTCATCTTCCGAGGGCATATTCGCCAGATGCACCTGCGCCTGTTGCGCGTCATTGGCCATGGTCAGCAACTCGGCCGCGACCGGAAAGCCGCTGTCGCGCTTGTCCATGGCGAGGCTGCCAAAGAACCGCCCCGAATCGCGCCCGACCAGCAGGTATTTCATGCTGAGCGCGCGGAAGGTGTAGAGCAGCCCCGAGAGGTAGCGCGACACAATCCGCACCTCTTGCTTGCTGATCGCGCCCTCCGCCTCCATCGTCGCGGCCACGCGCAGGAGGTGTACGGTGATCACCTCGAATTTGCGGAAATAGCGGCGCGAGGCGAAGGTGTCGGTCAGGCCGACATGGTCTTGGGTGGGGTCAGTCATTTAATCTTCTCAAATCCAAATCGTTCTGCAACCACGTATCAAGCTGAGCGGTTTTCAGACCAAGCCAAGGCCACCAATAACTGAGAACGCGAAGAAAAAGCGGTACAAAACGCACCACAAATGGTGTTGCGAAGGCAACGAAAAACCCCAATGCGCCAACCAGTTGTAGCAGCTTCACATTGACGACGTTACCTATCCACACCACGATTAAAAATGGGAAACATGAAAACACTGCCCAAAAACAGATTTTGAACCATCTTGGCTTTGCCTTGGGTTCAAGGTCTTTGAGGCTATTAATTCTAGTAGGCTGATTTGAGTTCTTGAAATCGAACAGCATCACCCACCATACAAATTCTTATCATGCTTCTCGACAATCGAGGCGAACCGGCGGGCAAAACGTTCGTCTGCCTTGGCCTTTTTCTCCAGCACGTCGCGGGCGAAGACCATGTGGTCTTCATGGGCCTCAAGCATGTCGGCCATTTTCTGGTTGGTCGCGGTGCCGATGGCGGCCATGGCGGTTTGCGCCTCCTGGTCCGTCTGCACGCCGATCTCGTTGATGCGATGGGCCACGTCCTGCTGTTGCGCGGTTTTCAGCGATTTGGTCAGCGCGTCATACAGCACGACGCGCTGTTGGGTGTCTGTCTGCAGCTTGTTGATCAGCACCATCTGCGTCGCCGCCTGGTTCTGCAGTGAATCGACCCAGGTCTTGCCCTTCTCGATATACCGCTCCAGCGTCTGGGACTTGGCCAGCTTGACCTGCTCTTCCTGAACCTTGGCATTGTATTGCTTGTTTAGCTCGGCAAGTTCGGTTTCCAGCTGGGTGCGCGCGGCGGCGTCCTGTTCGACGCTGATCTTGTTCTCCTGCGTGATGATCGTCGGGTCCATACCTTGGATCTCGGCGCGCAAAGCTTCCAGTTCGGCCACGGTCGCCTCACGGTCGTCCAGAGTGACGGTCAGGTTGTCCTCAACCTTGACGCGCTGTTCTTCCAGTACGGCCAACTGCCCTTCCAGCAGCTTTACGATCACGTCGGATTTGGCGATCAGGTCCTGCAGCTTGTCGTCGATATTGGCGGTGCGCATCCGCTCCTGCCGCATCGACTCGGATTTGGCCTTGGCGAAGATGCCAACAAACGACTCCCATCCGGTTTTCGAGCGCATCTCATCGAAATCCTTGGAGAACGCGTTGGTGACATCATCCAAACCCATGATCAGCTCGGCGATGTTTGCGTTCATCACCTCAGTATGGGCGTGCACATCCTCGAGTGTGGCGTTTTCGATGTCGATATCCGCCTCGGCGGTGCCAATCTTGGCCCGTGCCGCTTCGATCCGCGAAGTCAACCCTTCGATCTGCGACTGACTTTCGCGCACTTTGGCCTGAGTTTCCTGAATCAACGCTTCAAACTGCTGGTTCGACATCTGTCCTATTCCTTTTTTCTTATCTATCCAATAAGATAAGGGATGTTACACAGATTTACATCCCTCTAAGTGTTAAATCCCCACGAAGATTGGCAAATTCAGACATGAAATGAAAGAAGGGATACCATAGACCGAAACGCCAAGATGGATTTCCCGAAGCATCCAAACTGCTCTTTAATCTATGAAGAAATGATTTGTAATTTTGTCAGTCGCGTCATTATCGTAGACACTCGATAAATACGCGCGCTCGATATCATCATCAAAAAGGGAAAGAACTTCATTCAGTTGCCTTTGCTCCATCAGTTCCGGGACGAAGCGAAAAACAGTTCGCATTACATAACGGCAGTCAGTCTTTTCAGGATCACAAAGATCTAATTCTTGTTTGATCGTATCGATCAAAAACTCATCTTGTAGCCGATCCAGGAACTGCCTTTCTGCGCTGGAAGAACCGAGTTCTATTGATTTTCTTATCCAAATGGCTTTTTCATTCCGTCGTGCACCGCACATTTCTTGGACTGAGAGCTTAGTTGATACTGATCGATATTGATCATTGAAGCGGGCATCCTGAAATAGATCCCTACAGTATAGTCCCGTCCAAAAGCCATGGCTTTCGACGATATCCGGCTTGGTGAAGTCTAGTACATAATCGGCAATACCCGGATTCTTGTGCAAGTTCGCCATAACCGGACTACCAAGCATTCCAAGATCAAGAATATTGAACTGCTTGTGCCATGACATCACACCAAGATCCGGGTTAGATACCAACGGTCGTCGGATTTCGTTGTTCTGAGCAATCGCATTGAATTCTCGACGCACTTGATCAAAACCATCGACTGCCCAGCCAAGATAGTAAGGCTCCGTTCGATACATCCAGACCGAAGCAACAACGCCAACTACAGCAATTGTACGAAGTTCAACAATTCTTCGCGACGCAACAGCGTGATAAACACACCATGTCGGGAGCAGGAGAGAAACGACCGTGACATAGCTGTAAGTGCGCATCCAATCGATCCGAGGACGGCCCAAGAATACAGGAGAAATAAGCGCCACGCACAAGACAACTAATATCGCAGAAATCAGAAATTTATCAGCAGCGTCCATCCCCAATCTGAAGACAAGCGGTAGGCAAACAACGGCTAGCCACCAGCCACCTTGCACAAAGTTATAAGCCGATACCTGCATTCCTTCGACCATTGGTTGAACGGATCCTGATAACAGCGCCTGCACTCGGTCAAATGGAGAAATCCCCTGCGCCGCAGCGGTATTTGGGAAGAACTCTCCGAAATAGGCAAATCGAATTCCATGAATGACGACACATAGCGCCGCAACCAAAAACGAAAACTTTAGCGCCCTAAATGAATGACACTTGCGCTGCCAATAGACTGAAAACAAACCTAATAAAGCCACTATTGTAAGCAGAAGCTCCAGCCTTACAAAGCACGTTAGGACCAAGGGAATGGCCCAGAGGAACGACACGCGCTTGCACCTTATCATCCGAACAAGCCCTGCGATGCTCAGTACGATTAGGAAATGAGTTAAAGCGTTTTCCATCCCGGACCCATGCCAGAGGAAAAATGGATACACAAAACTCAATGCGAGCGACAATAGCAGAATAGAAAACAGACCTTCGGCCCTTGAAACGCCAAGTGCCAAAGCTACCGCCGCGCCCAATAGCAATGTCGCAACAAGCGTTTGTAAAAAGGCAAATGATGCGTAATTAATGCCTGTCATAGCATAGGTAGCGGCATATAGAATCATTTGCACAGGGCTGGAAGATGCTTCGACAATAGGGCCAGAGGGACTTACGCCGACAAAGCCAAAGTCAACAAGGTTTCGCCCTGCACTCATTGTAATGACACCATCGTCACGCGTTTGATACAGGCTAGCGTCAATCATGCCATATCTGACAAAGAACACTGCGACTAGAATGCACGCCGCGCAGATTACATAATTTGTGACGGAAAAATTGGACAAATGGTGCTTAGAGTAACTGTTCAACGCTTCTTGCCCAAAAAATTTAGCCCGAGGAAATCAGGGATGATGTATTTACGATAGATATCTGTTTCGGTCGGCGACCGGAACTCATTGTTCTCTGTGGCCAGATAAAATTGGCAAAAACGGCACACCTCGGCATTCGACTCACGATAGGCTAATTTGCCAGAGGTCGGTCCATTCGGTCGTTACTCTGGAACGACAACGCCCCGCGTCTGGAGGAACGCGGGGCGTGTATTGCGATAACCCAGAGAGGAGAAGATTATCGCGACGTGATCAAAGGCGTCAGTTCACGGCTTTTGCGTCAACCACATCCTTTTCGATCGCACTAGCTGAAGAGATCTCGATCCGGCGCGGCTTAAGTGCTTCGGGCACTTCGCGCTTCAGGTCGATGTTCAGCATGCCGTTCTCATGGCTCGCACCGGTGACGCGAACGTGGTCGGCCAGGGCGAAGCGGCGCTCGAATGCGCGGGTCGCGATGCCACGGTGCAGGTAGCTGCGATCCTTGTCTTCGGCGGATTTTTTGCCAGAGACAACCAACGAATTTTCTTTTACTTCAACTGACAGATCAGCCTCAGAGAACCCGGCAACAGCGACCGAGATGCGATAGGTGTCGGCATCGGTCTTTTCAATGTTGTAAGGGGGATAGCTGGGCTGAGCCACATCGTTCGTCAGAACCCGGTCCATCATGTCTGCGATCTGATCGAAACCGATAGTGGCGCGGTGAAGCGGTGCAAAGTCAAATGTACGCATGTCGTATCCTCATCATTGAGCGATTTACGAATTTGCCCTCCGGTATGGACGGGCGGTGAGTTTCCCGGACCCCAATCGTGGCGATCCGGTAAAATTCAGATGGGAAGCGGTTGGTTCGGGTTCAAGACCCGCCGGCGCTGATGAATTTGGCACCCGAGCTGGATTTGTCTGATCCGGGCTGCAATCTGCGGATCGTGGCCGTTGGCCGGGGTGCATCACGGCGCAGGATCGCCTTCAATTCTGAAACGATTCCCGACAACTCCATTCCGTAACCGACTTTCTGACCTCCATTCGTTGAAATTGCCGAGGCAACCGACAATATCTGCCAGCGCGGCCCCTTCTTTGCCAGAATGGCCGAGCCAGACGATCCAAATGTGACGTCGCAGTTAAAGACGATCAGGCCCTGTCCACGCTGAAGAATGTGACAGGATCGTTGCCGCAGGATCGCGTCTTCCCTGCCGCGCCCATAAGATGCGACGCTGATTTCATTGTCGGTTACGCGGCCACTGTGCAGGGCAAACGGATCAGCAATAGTGTAGGGAATCGGCTCTTCCAGCCGCATTAGAGCCACATCAACCCGAACCCGAGGGGCCGAGACAGGGGCGTTCGCGACAAAATCCGAGTGCGCGGCGATCTGGATGACCTTCCGCTCGGCCAGCGCTTCGCCATCGCTTAGCCCGGCGCGAAATGTCACTTCGCCGGGGGCGTATGGTTTACCAGTCACCTTGTCCAGCGCGCAGTGGGCGGCCGTCAAAACGATATCCTGAGCAATCAAGGTGCCCGTGCAAAAACCCTTATCGCCAAAATCCAGTCGGCCAACCGCTTCCCATCCGTACAGATCATCCCGGTCCGTCAGACGGCGCTTGTTTCCGGTCTGGGCCTGCGATGTGGTTGCAATAACAGAAAAACATAAAATAGTTTTGAATAATAACCGGGTCATGGCTTAACGAATTTTGCTCCAAGGTGTTTGGTGTTGTTGTCCAGAGACGCGTTCATACCTCGCCCTTGGGAAAGCTCGGCCTGCAACAATTCCAGAGATTCGTTCAAGTCGGTGCCCAGCGCAACGCGTTGACCCTGCATTTCAGCTTTGGCGGCTACGACTGAAACGATGCGAGGGCGTTCACCCTCAAACGAAAAAATCGGCGCACCGGACGCTCCGAAATCCACGTCACAAGACATGATCAGGATGCCCGCCTGACGGCCGATGACTGAACAGACCTCTTGCAGAGACGGTGCTTCGGCCCGGTCATGGGCGTAAGAGACAACACCGACCTCTTCACCGCGAGTTAGGCGGTGTCCGGTTTCAAAAGGTATGACCGATGTGTTTCGGATCGGCTGCCAGAGCTCGATCAATGCAATATCGTGACGTACGCGAGTCGCCGACAAATCACCGACATATTTATATTCCGGATGCACCACCGTGCGCCGTGCCGGTCGATATGCCGACGCATGCCCAAGACGCCAACCGGCCAGAAACTCGATTCGCGCCGGATCAATCCGCTGTTTCGTCGCTTTATCGAAAAGGCAATGCGCTGCGGTCAGAACCAGCGTTGGAGATATGAGCGATCCGGTGCAGAACCCGGTTCCATCAATATCCAGCCGACCAACCGCCATCCACTCACGCCCAGCGTCAGTGGTATCAAGGCTTTTAAGCCCTGAATCCTGCGCCTGCCCGGCCAAAGGCAGCAAGCTAAGCGTAATAGCCGTGATCCAGTTGCGCACACAGGTCTCCGGTCAAGTGGTCCGATCAACAGTCGTATGCTGTGGGTACGGCGAAAATAGGGCAAATGCGGTCCGTCCTGGATTCGCTCTGATCTGATGCCCGCTTGCAGCAATTGGCTAACGTAATTGCGGTATGCCGCTGGTATCACCGTGCAGCGCGCGCGGTTTGGGCCCACCTGTGGCCCAATCCAGCAGTTCGACGGTATGGATAACGGGCGTGTCGGTTCCGGACCCGATCTGCATCATGCACCCTATGTTTCCTGCTGCGATCACATCGGGATTTCTGGCCTCAAGCGAGCGCACCTTGCGCTGTTTTAGCTGACTGGAAATTTCAGGCTGCATAAGGTTATAGGTTCCGGCGCTGCCGCAGCATAAATGACTATTAATAGGCTCTAACACAGTGAATCCAGCAGATTTCAACAGACTTTTGGGGTGAGTAGTAACTTTTTGGCCATGCTGCAGAGAGCATGCTGCATGGTAGGCAACGACCAGTTCTTTTTTGTCTCTGAATGGCAAATCCAACTGAACCAACAGTTCGCTGATATCCAGCGCCAACGCCGACACCCGCGCGGCATCTGCAGCAAGTGGGTCGTTGCGGAACATGTGGCCATAGTCCTTCACCGTAGTCCCACACCCCGATGTATTAATGACAATCGCATCTAAGCCATCGCCATCCATTTCGCGCGTCCAGGCCCGGATGTTGGTGGCGGCAGAAGCGTGGCTTTCGCCCGTTTTACCCATATGATGAGTTAACGCTCCACAACACCCTGCCCCTTCGGCAATCACTACTTCACATCCCAAGCGTGTCAGTAGACGAATCGTGGCGTCGTTGATGTCTGTATTCAGCGCTTTTTGCGCGCACCCTGTCATCAACGCCACACGTTTGGTTCTTGAACCTTTTGGTGCAAAACTTTGGGGGTCATCATTTCGACTAACCGGTGGAATATGCTTGGGCGCCATATCCAGCATCGCTTTCAGGCGCGCATCCGGCATCAAAAACCGGAACGGGCGGCCCAGCTTTGCACCAATCAGCGCCCATCGAAAGCGCATAGGATAAGGTAAGATTTTGGCCAGTATCCAACGCAGTGCCTGATCCGAGAATGGACGTTTGTAATTGTCTTCGATGTATTCCCGCGCGTGGTCGACCAGATGCATATAGTGCACACCCGAGGGACATGTGGTCATACAGGCGAGGCAGGATAAGCAGCGGTCGATGTGCTTGACGGTCTTTTCGTCCGGGACACGCTCATTCTCCAACATATCCTTGATCAGATATATGCGTCCGCGAGGACTGTCCAATTCATCACCAAGAACCTGATAAGTGGGGCACGTTGCAGTACAGAAACCACAATGAACGCAGTTCCGCAGAATTTCATTGGACCGCTCAATCGCGGGGTCCTGCAGCTGCTTTTCGGTAAATGTCGTCTGCATCGTCTACCCCATAAGACCCGGATTGAACACGCTATGCGGATCGAATTTCAGCCGTATTGCCCTTGTTAGAGCCTTTACCTGATGGTTCTCTGGTTGAAACCGACCAAATTCGTCCATCGTATGGGCATCTGCACGTACAAGGCTCGCATGGCCCTCGAAGGCCCCCAAGCGCGCACGCAAATCCGTGCCCTTTGGCACCAGCGCCCATATCAAACCACCACCCCAATCAAGCAGGGTCTTCCCTGCTTCGATTCGATCCGCAATGACTGGGGCATCACCGGGTTTTAACGACAAGCGCCAGACATCACCTTCCAGATCATGGAACGCACGCACATCGCGCAGATCAGCCCACCGCTTGCGCGACTCCTCCAACTCGGTGCATTCGTTGCCAAGGATTTCGCTCAATCGTCTAGCCCGATAAGCGACCGAGTCGGCAAATCCCTCGATCCTCAAAAACGCCTGTCTATCCTGCGGATCATACGCCGCGCCGCTCACTTCGTATGGGGATCTCAGGGCAGTCGACATAAGATCAACTGCGGTTCCTACATCATCGGCGCTGACAGCCAATGTGGCCTGAGTCTCTGGCTTGGGCAAAACCTTCAGCGAGACTTCTGACAAAACCCCCAATGTGCCCCATGACCCGGCCATCAGTTTCACCAAATCGTAGCCAGTGACATTTTTCATCACCCGTCCACCATTTTTGATGACTTGCCCAAGGCCATCGACATAACGGACGCCCAGCAGGAAATCCCGGCAGGCCCCGGCCTGAATTCTGCGAGACCCCGAGATGTTGGCTGCAACAACGCCTCCAATCGTCGGTTCACCAGTCGTGCCCAACAAACCGCGGTGATCCATTGGCTCGAATGCCAATTGCTGACCCTCGCCATCCAGAGCCGCCTCAATCTCAGCAACAGGAGTTCCCGCACGCGCGACCAGAGTCAGCGCTCCGGGTTCATAGAGGGTAATCCCGCTCAGTCCAGCGGTGCTCAGCTCCGGTTCCGCACCGACAACGCCACGTGTGCCACCGCCCGCAATACATACGGGTCCGTTAAGCCCAGCAACGGTTTCTGCAAGTTCAGCCTCGGTTTCAGGTCTCATTGCGTTCATCTTTTCACAAATTACTTGAGGGTGTGGGCAAAGCCCCTATACCGCCGCCATCCTGCGCCCCGCTGACGACGCCAATGGGAACACTTTGGCTGGGTTCAGCAGCCAGTTGGGATCAAACACATCTTTCACAGCCATCTGTGCCTCAAGATCCTGAGCCGCATATTGATGAGTCATCAGATCTCGCTTTTCGATGCCAACCCCATGCTCCCCCGTCAGGCAGCCGCCGGCATCGACGCAAAGCTTCAGGATGTCCGCCCCGAACGCCTCGCATTTCTCAAGATCACCCGGTTTGTTGGCGTCAAAGAGGATCAAGGGGTGCATGTTCCCGTCACCGGCATGAAACACGTTGCCAACAGGTAGGCCGTAGTCCTTGCTCAACTCTCCGATGCGGCGCAGCACAAAGGGCAGCGATGAGACCGGGATCGTCCCATCAAGACACATATAATCGTTGATCTGCCCCATCGCACCAAAGGCCGATTTCCGCCCCAGCCAGATACGCGCGCTTTCATCAGCGGATTGGCTTTCGCGCAGCTCAACGGGATTGTGGTGTTTGGCAATCTCGATGATCTTCGAAAGCTGGCTGTCGATCTCAGCCTCTGACCCTTCAACCTCGACGATCAGCAACGCCTCACAATCGGGATAGCCAGCATGGGCGAAATTCTCGCAGGCTCTGATACAGAGGCGGTCCATAAACTCGATTGCGACGGGTAGAATGCCCGATTTGATAATGTCAGAGACACAATGGCCCGCAACTTCGTTGTCATCGAACCCCATCAAAACAGGTCGCGCCCCTTCGGGTTTGCGCAAGATCCGCAGCGTTGCTTCAGTCACCACGCCCAGCTGCCCTTCGGATCCGCAAATCACACCCAGCAGGTCCAACCCACCAGCATCCAGATACGCGCCTCCAATTTCGACCACACTGCCATCCATCATCACCATGGTGACGCCCATCAGGTTGTTGGTCGTCACGCCATATTTCAGACAATGTGCTCCGCCCGAATTCATCGCGATATTCCCGGCGATGGCGCAGGCAAGTTGGGACGAAGGATCAGGGGCGTAGAAGAAATCCTCTTCTTCAACGGCTCCGGTCACACTCAAATTGGTTCGGCCGGTCTGCACCTTGATAAACCGATTGTCGTAGTCGACCTCCAACACTTCATTCATCCGAGCAACGCCTAAAATCACGCAATCCGCTGTCGGCAAAGCACCGCCGGCCAACGAGGTCCCCGCACCGCGCGGCACCACGGGCACACTCAGTTCGTGGCAAATGCGCAAAACATCGGAAACCTGCTGTGTTGTCGACGGCAGTACCGCCAACAAGGGCGGACATTTGTAAGCGGTCAACGCATCACACTCATATGCACGTGTTTCGGCCACATCGTGGATGACGGCATCCCCCGGCAGGACCTGCTGCAAACGCGCAACCAAAGCTTGCTTACGCGCCATGACATCCGGATTTGGCTTGGGCATTTCCATCGCTGACCCTCCATTTGGTAAAATTATATTACCAATTTTACCGGCTGGCAAGTTTCTGAATCCAGCAATAGTGTCGCGGCATGACCTGGATCGACCGCGCATTGCTGTTCTCTCCGTTAGACTACGTTGCCGTACTGCTTCTGTTTGCAGCTTGGCTGGGAATTGGGTGGAGGATCGAGAATCCATCCTCTCAGAAACCGTCGGTATCGTTGATGATGGATGATTTCCGCAAGGTCTGGATGCGAGAGATGGTGACGCGCCAGCCACGTGTGTTCGATGCGCAGGTGATCTCGGCCATGCGTCAGGGCAGTACGTTCTTCGCATCAACAATCATGATTGCAATTGGCGGTGGCTTGGCGCTGCTTGGCAATACCGAGCGCTTGGCTGAAGTTGCCGAAGACCTTGCCATTGGCCGTGCGCCCGCAATGGTTTGGGAAGTCAAAATACTGATTATTCTTCTTTTTCTGTCGAGCGCATTTCTGAAATTTGTCTGGTCGCATCGTTTGTTTGGATATTGCGCCATCCTTATGGCCGCGGTTCCAAACGACCCCGATCATCCGCAGGCCTATGCCCGTGCCGCTCAGGCAGGCGATATCTGCATCACGGCGGCGCGCAGTTTCAATCGCGCGTTGCGGGCAACCTACTTTGCTTTGGCATCCATTGCCTGGATTTTGGGACCAATGGCATTAATACTGAGCTCAACCGTTACATTTGGAGTCCTATATCGTCGCGAGTTCGCCTCGCATTCGCGAACCGTCATGATGACAGCGCCACCAAACACAGAGTCGTGATCGCAATGCCGCGCCCGAGCGCATAGTTTGACCCTATGCGATATCTGATTCTCAGCGCCTTACTGGCCAGCCCCGCCTTCGCTGACTCTCCGACGATCGAACAGGTCTCGGCCCGTTCGAACGGTGATACCTGGCGATTCGATGTCACGATCCGTCATCCCGATAGCGGATGGGATGATTATGCCGACGGCTGGCGAGTTCTGGATATGCAGGGAAACGAACTGGGGATGCGCGTGCTGCACCACCCTCATGTTGACGAGCAACCCTTTACCCGGTCTTTGGGCGGGGTGATGATCCCGGACGGGACCACGCAGGTGCAAATTCAGGCGCGCGACAATATCGGTGGTTGGAGCGAAGACACGACAGTGGTCGATCTGAACTGACCTTCAGAACACCCCGAGGCTGAGACCTGCCGCCAGGGCCGCACCGATTTCGCGACAGTTATTCAGTTGGTCTTGAGGAATGATCTTCTCAGCCAGGATTGCCTCGGGCGTTTGCGCATGAGTGCAGATGATCAGAGGCGGTTGCACCTCTTTCAACCGCCACCCCGTTGCGATCCGTGCCATCTGTCGCGCGGCATTTTCACCATCTGATCCGGCGCAGACCATCTGCGCATAGGGTCGACCTTCGATCCTCCCCAGCACCGGATAATAACAGCGGTCGAAAAACTCTTTCATCAGACCCGAAATCGCAGCCAGGTTCTCGGGCGCGCAGAAGATGTATCCATCAGAGGCCAGCAGGTCGTCTGGCCCGGCCTGATCGGCGGATATCAGGATGGTGTTCGCTTCGTCTCGCGCTGCATCGGCAGCGGCTTCGGCCATCTGCCGGGCACCGCCGGTGCGCGAATGGTAGACGATCAAAAGCTGCGCCATGTCAGACCCGGTGATAAGGACCGCCCGACAGGATGGTAGCGGCCCGGTACAGTTGCTCGGCCAACATCACACGGACCAGCATATGAGGCCAGACCATTGACCCAAAGGACAGGGAAAAATCGGCCTCGGCCCGCAGATTAGGCTCTATTCCGTCCGCTCCGCCGATGATCAGCGCCAGATCCTGTCGGCCCGCATCGCGCCATCCACCCAGCTTTTTTGCAAAATCAGGTGAGGACATCACCCGTCCGCGCTCATCCAGCGTACAGATCACCGCGCCCTTGGGCAGAGCTTTCCGCAACAGCGCGGCCTCGGCCCCCATGCCCGCGTTTTTCTTGTCTTCGACCTCGATCACCCGCGCGGGACCAAAACCCAGCGCACGGCCGGTTCGGTCGAAACGAGTCAGGTAATCATCAAGCAGGGATTTCTCCGGTCCGGCGCGCAATCGCCCGACCGCAACGATGCTGATACGCATGTCTCTCTCGCCTCCGGCCCCTCAATACGGACCGGGATGGCGCCTCAATTCGCCGAGGCGCTGCCGCCCTGAGGCAGCCACATCTTTTCCAGCTGGTAGAATTCACGCACTTCGGGGCGGAAGATATGAACGACCACGTCGCCCGTATCGATCAGCACCCAGTCGCCGGCATCCTTGCCTTCGACCTTCGAGGTGAAACCGAATTCCTGCTTGATGCGATCCGTCAGCTTTTCCGCCATGGCCGAGACCTGACGGGTCGACCGACCCGAGGCAATCACCATGTGATCCGCGACAGAAGACTTACCTTGCAGGTTGATCTGCACGACGTCTTCGGCCTTGTCATCGGAAAGTGAGGAAAGGATACGTTCAAGCAGCTTATCGCTGATTGACTGAGAGTGGGCCATTACTTTGGCCCCATCATCGGCGGGCAAACCCGCCTGTGTATGTAGAGACAGGACATAGTCCTCCTTTGCAACGCGCCGCCAAATCCCCGGCGCTGGGGTACTAATAAGGTAACAAGAGGATTGCAACATTTCAATGAACGGGCTGCTTCACGCAGTGACATCGGCTCACTCTTTGGCGAGTTGTTGCGCCTCTGCGTCGTCCGGCAGCAGACGAACTTCACGTTGTGGGAAGGGTAGCGAGATGTCTTCAGCCTGGAACGCATCCCACAACGCCAGATAAACATTGCCCCGGATGTTCGTCAGCCCTTTGGTCGGATCACTAATCCAGAACCGCAGCACGTAATCCACGCTGCTGTCGCCAAATCCGGTGATGTGGCAGACGGGTTCATGGGATCCTCCACTCAGCACTCGGCCAACCGATTTGACGGCCCGTATGGCTGTTGCCCTCACCTTGTGAGGGTCGTCGCCATAGCTGGTTCCGAATTCCAGATCCAGCCGAACAAACTTGTCCGAATGCGACCAGTTCACCACCTGATTGGTAATCAAATCCTCGTTTGGGATCAGGTATTCCCGCCCATCGCGCGTGACAACCGAGACATAGCGCGCGCCCAGCGCATTGATCCAACCGAACGTATCGCCCAGCGAGATCACATCGCCCGGCTTGATCGATCGGTCCATTAGAATGATGATGCCCGAAATCAGGTTCGAGACCACTTTTTGCAGCCCGAACCCGATCCCTACACCAATCGCGCCCGACAACAGCGCAATCCCGGTCAGATCAAAGCCAAGCGTGCGGATCGCAGCCATGAACACCGCACCATAGAGTAGCACCTGAATTCCCTTGGCGAGTAACACCTGCATCGATGGCGTGATGTCATCATTGCTCTTAAGCCCGCGTTCAGCCGCGCGGGTTCCGATCCTTGCGAGCGTTAGTAGAATGCCGATCAGCAGGACGGCTTTGATGATCCCCAGCGCCGAGATATGGAGATCACCTATCGAGAGCGCCACACCGTCCAGAAAACCGGCGACATCATCCGTCAGATTCAGCGCGATTAGCGTTGCATAGACCCACATGGACCATTTGAAAATCTGCCGCAGTGTCCGGTTGCGCACCAAGCGCGATACCAACGCAATGGCCAACCAAGCCGCTGCCAGGGTCGCAAATACACCTATGATATAGCTACGCGAAGGCCACGTTGTTTGCTGCATGACCCAGTAGAGCCACCAAGTCAGCAGCACGAAATAGACCAGCGTCAAACGCCGCATCAGTTGGATCAGAATGCGCAGCCGCCATTTCGGCCAGCCGGTACGCGCGCGCGCCCATACATCCCATCTTTTTTGCGTCAGAAGTTTCAGAAGAAACGCCAACGCCCATAGGAACAGGATGATAACCAATTGATACTGCCGCCAACCGGGCGTGACCATCAGCTCGATCAAATTTTCAATTTGTGCTGAAAAGGCCGCCGTCATATTGCCGTAAAGCTCGGACAGCGTTTCTGGTAACAGATCCTGGTTCATGCCTGCCAGCTTGGCCATCCATGTGAGGGGATGCAAGCCCGTACCCGGATTGAACCTTGATTGACGGCAAACCCCGTTATATCTGGAGCGCATGAGACTCAATGTGGCCCAAGAACAGAATCTGGAAGACCGCGCGCGCCTGCGTGAACGGTTCTTTGGTGCCGCCCGCACGGTTCTGGCACGCCTACCCGTCGCCTAAGCCACCTCGCCAGCTATTTCTCATTACATACGGGAGAGGACCGATGTCCCCCAAAACACTCTATGACAAAATCTGGGATGCCCATGTCGCGCATGAAGCCGATGATGGCACCTGCCTGCTGTATATCGACCGCCATCTGGTGCACGAAGTCACCAGCCCACAGGCGTTCGAGGGCCTGCGCATGGCAGGCCGCAAGGTGCGCGCGCCAGAAAAAACCATCGCCGTGCCGGACCACAACGTTCCGACCACTCCGGACCGCGTGAACGGGATCGAAAACCCGGAATCGCGTATTCAGGTCGAAGCTCTGGACAAGAACGCCAAAGATTTCGGCATTCATTACTATCCTGTGCATGACGTTCGTCAGGGCATCGTCCACATCGTTGGCCCCGAGCAAGGCTGGACCTTGCCCGGCATGACCGTTGTCTGCGGCGACAGCCACACTGCGACTCATGGTGCATTCGGCGCTCTGGCCCACGGCATCGGCACGTCTGAGGTTGAACACGTTCTGGCCACGCAGACCCTGATCCAGAAGAAGTCCAAGAATATGAAGGTGGAAATCACTGGCAAACTGCAGCCAGGCGTGACCGCCAAAGACATCACCCTGGCCGTGATTGGTGAGACTGGTACCGCTGGCGGCACTGGCTACGTCATCGAATACTGTGGCGAGGCGATCCGCGATCTGTCGATGGAAGGGCGTATGACCGTCTGCAACATGGCAATCGAAGGCGGCGCGCGCGCTGGCCTGATCGCACCGGATGAAACCACCTTTGAATATGTCAAAGGCCGCCCGCATGCCCCCAAAGGTGCACAGTGGGAAGCCGCAATGGACTGGTGGAAAACGCTTTATACAGACGAGGGCGCGCGTTTCGACAAAGTCATCACGCTGCGTGGTGAAGATATCGCACCAGTCGTCACTTGGGGCACCAGCCCCGAGGATGTGCTGCCGATCACTGCATCCGTACCGCATCCCGAAGATTTTGAAGGTGGTAAAGTAGACGCGGCCCGCCGTTCGATCGAGTACATGGGTCTGGAAGCCGGACAAAAGCTGAGCGACGTTGAAATCGACACTGTTTTCATCGGCTCTTGCACCAACGGTCGGATCGAAGACCTGCGCGCTGCGGCGGAAATCCTGAAAGGCAAGAAGATCAAGGACGGCATGCGCGCCATGGTCGTACCAGGTTCGGGTTTGGTGCGTGCACAGGCCGAAGAAGAAGGTTTGGCCGAAATCTTCAAAGATGCCGGGTTCGAATGGCGTCTGGCGGGATGCTCAATGTGTCTGGCGATGAACCCCGACCAGCTGCAGCCGGGTGAGCGTTGTGCAGCGACCTCGAACCGCAACTTTGAAGGCCGTCAGGGCCGTGGTGGACGCACCCATCTGCTGAGCCCGGCAATGGCTGCCGCAGCGGCAATCACTGGACGGCTGACAGACGTCCGTGAAATGATGTAAGACTCTCTCATATCTAGATATTTGATGGAGAGACTAACATGAGTGATTGGGTCAAATGGCTACTGCTGGGACTTTTGTCCATAGCATTCGGTGTGTTCGTATTGGGCGCGCCGGTCGTGGCGTCCGTTGCCGTAACAGTAGTAACCGGTGTGTTGCTGCTGATCGCGGGCGGATTGCAGATCGTTGGCGGCTTCACGGTTGAAGGCGCTGGCAACAAAATCCTGTCACTCATCATGGGTGCGGTCATGCTGTTCCTGGGCTGGTCCTTTCTGGATCACCCGCTGCAGGGCACGCTGACGCTCGCGACTGTGGTGCTGATCCTGTTCATGGCAGGCGGTATCGCGCGGATCATCCTGTCGTTCCAAATGAAGGGAACACAGTTTTTCTGGCCCACGATGATCTCGGGCATCTTGTCGATCATCCTCGCAGGCATCATCTGGAGCTATGTGGGGCAAGAGCCGCAGGCGTTGCTGAGCATACTGGGGATCTTCCTGGGCATTGAGATGCTGTTCAACGGGTTCGGATTGGTCTTCATGGCGTTCTTCGTCAAGAACGCACCCAAGGACGAAACAACGGAAGCGAAAGAAGCTTAAACGCGGGACATGGGCGCGGCCCTCTCCCGCAGGAGTGTAGAAATGGAAAAGTTCGAAAAAGTCCACGGGGTGGCCGCCCCAATGCCGTTGATCAATATCGACACCGATATGATCATTCCCAAAGTGCACCTGAAGACCATCAAGCGGTCCGGCCTTGGCGTCGTGCTGTTTGACGAGATGCGTTATCACGACCACGGCGGCGAGAACGAAGAGTTCGTGCTGAACAAACCCGCCTATCGCCAAACCGAGATTCTGGTGGCGGGCGACAATTTCGGCTGCGGCTCATCCCGTGAACATGCGCCTTGGGCGATCAAGGATTTCGGCATCAAGGTCGTGATCTCGACCAGTTTCGCCGACATCTTCTTCAACAACTGCTTCAAGAACGGCATCCTGCCCATCGTGGTGGAAGAGGAACATCACGCGATTCTGATGGATGACGCGCTTAAGGGCGAGAATGCTCGTATGACCGTGCATCTGGAAGATCAGCAGATCACCACATCGGATGGCGTGGTCATCGAATTCGACATCGACCCACACCGCAAACACTGCCTGCTGAACGGTCTGGACGATATTGGTCTGACGATGGAAAAAGACCATCACATCGACAAGTTCGAGGATCACGCAAGCCAAGCCCGTCCCTGGGTATGATTCTGGGGACGAATCTGTTGATACTCAACTTAACGGGGTCGCAAGCGCGGCCCCGTTCGCATTCTTGGGGTTAAATCTCCCCAATCTACTACATCTAGGTATCATTTTGATATACACGTCGGATTTGCGTCGAAATTGATGCAATCCCGCACCAGTTGCGCCATCATTTTGCCCGAAACTCAGTGTTTTCTGCACTCTGACTTGAGCGAATTACCGCTTATCAGCCAAGGTGGCACCTAACAGGTAGCCGCCAGAGAACGAGTGGCGCGCGCAAGTTGGACGACAAGTCGACTTAGAATCGACAGCTCCGGTTTGGAAAGGGTTCGGATTGTGATTGCACGCACGACGGGCGCGGCGATACGTGGATTATTGGTGGCGCTGATGGTGCTAACCCCCGCGTTATACCTGCCCACATCGACGTCTAACGGGACTGAGATTATCGTCTTTCTGGCGATCCTTGCGTTTATTCTAACATTCTCTGAATATAATTCAGCCTTCCCCAGCTTTATCGAATTCCGTGACGCCCCGCCGGTAAACAGGTTGCGTTTTGTTGGCCTGATGTCGATGGTCACCTTTTTAACGCTGATTTGTAAGAATGCGTATGCCCCCACGGATCTTACGGGCGTATTCTATTCAATTGGCTTGATGGTCGCGAATGTGGTGGACTTTCCCTATTCGCCTGTTCGGCTCGTGGTTCTTGTGCTTCCCGGAAACGCCAGCGCACCACTTATTGAGCTTGTCAGTATATTAGCCAGCATCGCCTATGTCGCGGCTTTGGTCACCATCGCGAGCTTTGCCTACGCCGTAAAACTCAGAGGATGGCCAACAGGAAATGGCGCGTTCAACGTTTGGACCAATCTGCCTTTGTTTGACCCGACCAAGGGTGGAGATGTTGTTGCCCGATTGCAGCGCGATGGGCGGCTGAACATCGCAATTGGGGCGTTGCTGCCCTTCCTGATCCCTGCCCTGATCAAGCTGATGGCTGCATTCATCACTCCGATAGCGCTCGGCAATCCGCAGACGTTGATCTGGACCCTTTGCGCATGGGCCTTCCTACCGGCCAGCATGATCATGCGAGGCATGGCGACCCTGCGCATTGCCGGCCTGATCGTTGAAAAACGCCGCGCATACTCAACTTCCGAGTCTACTCAAATCGCATGATCCGCCTACTGGTTCTGTTGCTGCTGCCGTTTGCGGCACATGCAGAGACGTTGCGCATCGCAAGTTACAATACTGAACTTAGTCGCAAGGGACCTGGCCTGTTACTGCGCGACATCCGGCGGGAAGATCCACAGGTTACGGCGGTTATTGAGGTGTTGGTAACAACCCGCCCAGACATCGTTGCACTGCAAGGGCTCGATTGGGATCTGGACGGGCTTGCGCTCGACGCTCTGGTTGATGCACTGGAAGGCCATGGCTTGAATTATCCCTACAGCTATTTCGAGCAACCCAATTCGGGGCTCGAAACCGTTGAAGATTTAGATGGGGACGGCGAAACTGGTGGTCCGGGCGACGCACAGGGATGGGGGCGCTTTACGGGCCAAAGCGGCCTGGCAGTCTTATCCCGCTATCCCATCGCAGCCAGAGAGGTCCAGTCCTATACCGAGTTGCTATGGAACGAACTTCCCAGTGCCCGGCTACCAAAAATAAACGGAAATCCATTTCCCTCACCTCAGGCACAAGCGATTCAAAGGCTGTCATCCACATCACATTGGGTCGTCCCGATCGACACCCCTGTTGGTCGTATCAATTTGATGACGTTTCACGCCAGCCCCCCTGTCTTTGATGGTCCCGAAGATCGCAACGGGTTACGCAACCGGGATGAAGTTCGATTCTGGTCGCTACTGCTGGACGGTAAATTGGGGCCTACTCCTTCAGATCGGTTCGTCATCGCAGGCGATGCCAATCTGGACCCACACAACGGCGAAGGGCACAAGGCTGCAATCAACGATCTTCTTGCCGACCCTCTGATCCAAGACCCTGTGCCATTGGACCCTGCCGGATCGGCCGCAACAGTTCTGTGGAAAGGGGTAGGCGAAATGAGAGTGGATTACGTATTGCCCTCATCCGATTGGCACGTGCACGATGCAGGTATCTACTGGCCTGAGACCGAAGCCCGAACTTCGGCAGAAGCAGCAAGCCGTCACCGGCTTGTCTGGGTCGATCTCATCAACCAATAGGCGCCTGCGGTCATGATCGCAAAGCTGCACCGGTTCGTTGCGCCGCATCAAAGACTTTAGGTTTTGGGATCGCATTTCTAATCGCCTCGTTCGGTTCAGTCAGCGAAAATCCCGGCAGCAATTCATTAAAGAAACTTCCATCCAGACGATGCGGTGTATCCCATAGGTAGCGCATTTCAAGCAGATGTGGGGCTAGACGCCAGAAGGGGCGGGCCAGCTTCAACGGCCACCATGCCATCTGCTTAAGCGCAATGTCTTGCCCAGTCATCTGTGACAACAGATGTGCCATTTCATTGCCGGTCAGAGTGTAACCTGCAAAGGGAACATCGCAGAATCGCGGCAGCTCGCCGCGTATGTCTGCCAGGGCCACGGCAGATCGGGTCAGATCGGGCAAGTAGGCCCAAGAATGCGGGATGTCGGGATTGCCCGGGTACACAAAGCGACCGCGCTGCAAGTGTTTGATCATGATCTGATCGAACCAGTTGCCCGAGGCCGTGGTGTCGATGAAGTCACCTGCGCGCAACATAATTGTCCGCACGGATGAAGCGCGATATGCCTCTTCCATTTCGATGCGGATGCGCCCCAGCGGATTGCGTGCAAGATGGGGTGTTTCACTGGACCAAGGTCCAGGCGTATCCGCGCCGAAGACATAAACGTTGCCGGGCACAATCACTGTCAAATCATGTTCAGATGCCACATCTATGACCTGTCGATGCAATTCAGAGACTTGCTTCGCCCAATCGGGATACAGCGGGTTCCATGCGTTCACGATAACGTCTGCCCCGCGTACCGCCGAGTGTAGATTGTCGCTGCGTCGATCAAACCGGCGCACGTCCCAACCCGCGTTGGAAAAAGCCTGTGCAGCATTGCGACCAAAGCGGCCACTGGCCCCGAGAATAAGTGCTGTTTGTGACATCGGTCCCTCCATTCAACACCAATCTATTCATTCATCAGTATTTGGAAATTGCCAAAAACCGCAGATTATGTATTCGTTTTTGAATGGCAAATTCTCTTCAACTTTCTGACTGGTCCTTGATCCAAAGTTTTCTCGCTGTTGCGGAAACGGGTTCATTATCCGCGGCCGCGAAGCAACTTGGGCGCAGCCAGCCAACGCTGGGGCGTCAGGTGCATGCGCTTGAAGAAGAACTGGGCGTGTCGCTGTTTGACCGCCACGCGCGTGGGTTGACGCTCAGCGAGGTGGGGCAGCAGGTGCTGCCGATGGCACAGCAGATGTACAGCGCGGTCAATGCGCTTGGTTTGACGGCGGCCGGGCAGGCCCAGCAGCTGGAGGGCTCGGTCAGGATTACCGCCTCGGTCTTTGTCTCGCACCATTTACTGCCACCGATAATCGCCGCGATTCGTCAGGCTGAACCGGCTATTCAGCTTGATCTGGTCGCCTCGGATGCCAGCGAGAATCTATTGTTTCGCGAAGCCGACATCGCCGTGCGCATGTACCGCCCCGAACAAGTCGACATCGTGGCAAAACATATCGGCGAGGTGCCGTTATGTTTCTGCGCCTCACGGTCCTATCTGGACCGCGCAGGACGGCCAGCAACACCGACAGAGTTGATGCAGCACGACCTTGTGGGGTTTGACACCAACGAAGACATCATCACCGCCATGCGGAACAAGGGCTGGCCCGCCAGCCGGGACAGCTTTGCGACGCGCTGCGATAACCAGACGGCTTATTGGGAACTGATCCGCGCAGGATGTGGGATCGGGTTCAGCCAGCTCAGCATCGTGCTGGCTGATCCAGAGGTCGAGGTGTTGGACATTGATGTCGAAATACCGGTGCTGCCGGTCTGGCTGGCCGCCCCTCAGGCCATGCGACAAACCCCGCGCATTCGCAGAGTCTGGGATTTGCTTGCCAAAGGGTTGAAGGCCCGGCTGTAAAGCCGCCTACAGCGCGCCGGTATAGGTGCCGCGCGCGGGATAGTTATTGGCCAAGGTGAATTTCAAACCGCCGACGATGTCGGATATTGGCGGTCGCGCAAAAGGCGTTGTCTGCTGCCAGACGTAATAGAGGGTCTGATCGGGCTTGATATAGAAATGCCCCGGTTCGGCGAATAACGCTGGCTCGGCACTACCTTCACGAGCCACGGAGATATTCAGGCCCCAGACATCCCGCGCATCGGCCATGGACAGGCCGTACCCAACACGCAGCTTCGAGACCCCGGCTTTCTCCACCGTTTCCGCCGCTCGTTCGCCGGAATCCGTGGTGATCATGATCACTTCGACCCCCAGTTCGGCGAAATCACCCAGCGCAGCTTCGACCTCACCCATCTGGCGAATGCAGATCGGACAGTGCAAGCCGCGATACTGAATCACCAGCGTTCCGTTTTCGCCTGCTTCACGCTCAAGATCAAAGGTGCCATGGCCTACGGTTTCGATTTTTAGCGATGGGGCCGGATTTCCGGGTGTCAGCATGTGGTTTCCTCGTGATTTGACGGGTTCGTCTCATTGACCCGATGCGCCGCAAACGCTAGGGCCTGTGCGACAAAACGCAAGGAGACTGTCGATGTCCAACCCCTCGCTCCTCATCCTGCCCGGAGACGGAATTGGTCCGGAAGTTATGGCCGAAGTGCGCAAAATCATCGATTGGTTCGGCGCCAATCGCGGCCTTCAATTTGACGTGAGCGAGGATCTGGTTGGCGGCGCTGCCTATGACGCACACGGGAAGCCCCTGTCGGATGAGACCATGGCCAAGGCGCAAGAGGTCGATGCCGTTCTGCTGGGTGCTGTTGGTGGCCCTAAGTATGACGATCTGGACTTCAGCCTGAAGCCCGAACGCGGCCTGCTGCGTTTGCGCAAGGAAATGGACCTGTACTCCAACCTGCGTCCCGCTCAGTGCTTCGACGCGCTGGCGGATTTCTCGTCGCTGAAAAAGGATGTGGTCGCTGGCCTCGACATCATGATCGTGCGCGAGCTGACCTCAGGCGTCTATTTCGGCGAGCCGCGCGGCATTTTCGAGGAAGGCAATGAGCGCGTTGGCATCAACACCCAGCGTTACACCGAATCCGAGATCGAGCGCGCTGCTCGCTCGGCTTTTGAGCTGGCGATGCGCCGGAACAAGAAACTGTGCTCGATGGAAAAAGCCAATGTAATGGAGTCGGGCATCCTTTGGCGCGAAGTCGTAACCCGCGTGGGCCAAGAATACCCCGAGGTCGAGCTGTCGCATATGTATGCCGACAACGGTGCGATGCAGCTGGTGCGTGCGCCCAAGCAGTTTGACGTGATCGTCACCGACAACCTGTTCGGCGATGTGCTGTCCGATTGCGCCGCGATGCTGACCGGGTCTTTGGGCATGCTGCCGTCCGCCTCACTTGGCGCACCGATGGCCAATGGTCGCCCCAAGGCGATGTACGAACCGGTACATGGATCCGCCCCCGATATCACGGGTCAGGGCAAAGCCAATCCGATCGCGTGTATCCTCAGCTTCGCCATGGCGCTGCGCTACAGCTTCGATCAGGGCGACGAAGCAGGTCGCCTGGAAGCCGCGATTGAAAAGGTTCTGGCCGATGGAGTTCGCACGGCAGATCTGTTGGCAGAAGAAGGTGTTCAGCCGGTATCGACCAGCGAAATGGGTGATGCAATTTTGGCGGCACTCGACGAAAGCGTCTGATCTTACGATCATTCAGACATCAAAGGCGGTGCCCAGCGCACCGCCTTTTTTGTATGTCAATTTCCGAAAATGTTGTTCAGCAGATTGTTGATCGCCTTATCCAAGCCGGTCTGTTTCTTACGGCGCTGTTGCTGAGGCTGAGCAGTTCTAACCGGTGGGTCCGGCTCCAGCATCGGCAATGGCGTTGGCGTCATTCCTTCCGTGACGCGCAACATCGTCTCTTTCCAAATTTCCGCCGGTAGACCGCCGCCCGTCACACCCGACAAAGGCGTATTGTCATCATACCCCATCCAAACACCCGCAACGTAATCGGCTGTGAACCCGATGAACCACGCATCCCGCGCGGCCTGAGTCGTTCCGGTTTTGCCCGCCACCTGCCAGCCCGGCAGTTTTGCGCGCCCACCAGTGCCTTCCGAGACCACGCGCTCCATCATCCAGGTCAGTTGCTTGGCGGCTTTATCGTTGATGACGCGTTCACCGATGCCGGTTGTCGTGACCATGACGGGATCGGACTCACCCAGCAGCTTCAGCTCGGTCAGACCATAGGGTTCGACCGCTGAGCCGCCGTTCAGGATACCGGCATAAGCGCCTGTCATCTCGATCAGCGTGCTTTCCGATGCGCCCAGCGCCAGCGCGAGCCCTTCGGCCAGATCACTTGAAAGCCCGAAACCGCTGGCGACGGTGCGAACATTATCGAGCCCAGAAATATCGGCCACTTTGACCGCCGGGATGTTCAATGAGTTCTTCAGCGCATCTGCTAGAGTCACCCGACCATAAAACTTGTGGGTGTAGTTCTTCGGGCACCACTGACCTGACCCTGCGATATCCCAGCAGGTCGGTTCGTCCATAACCGTATCCAACGGTGAATATCCCAGCTCCAACGCCGTCGCATAGACAAACGGTTTGAAAGACGACCCCGTCTGACGCAGAGCTTGCGTGGCCCGGTTGAACGCGCCCGATACTCGGGTCTTGCGTCCACCGACCATACCTCGGACCGCACCATCGGCAGACATCACTACTATGGCGGCCTGTGCCTTGGACCCTTCGCGCACTTTTTCTTGGAAGATGAACTTCAGTGCCTCTTCCGCCGAGGTTTGAATGCGCTGATCCAGCGTGGTCCGGATCACCACGTCCTCGGTTGTGTTACGTGTGAAAAACTCAGGCCCACTGGCCATGACCCAATCCGCAAAATAACCACCTGCTCGGGCGGCGGCGGCTTCAGACAACTGCGCCGGGCGACTGCGTGCTTCGCTTGCCTGCGCACTGCTCAGATAGCCTTGAGCCTCCATTAGCCCAACCACCAACCGTGCCCGGTCCTGCGATCGTTGCAGGTTATTCGTGGGCGCATAGCGAGAAGGTGCCACCAGAAGCCCCGCCAACATTGCGGCCTCGGCGGGAGATACTTCGGCTGCCGAAATGCCGAAATAGCGCTGGCTGGCGGCTTCGAAACCGCGCGCTCCTGCACCGAGGAAGGCCCGGTTCAGATAGATCGTCAGAATTTCATCCTTGGAGTATTTGACCTCCATCGCGATTGCATAAACTGCCTCTTTCGCTTTGCGCCAAAGCGAACCCTGACGGCAATCAGCTTCGTATGCGGCCTCTGTTTCCCACGCGCTGGGATCATATGGGACACCGAGGCAAAGCAGCTTCGCTGTCTGCTGTGTGATGGTCGAGCCACCATGGCCCGACAACGGCCCGCGCCCTTCGCTCAGATTGATGCGCACCGCGCTCGCGACACCGCGCGGGCTGACACCGAAATGGCGGTAGAACCGCTTATCCTCGGTCGCGATCACGGCATTCTTGAGATGCGGCGAAACTGTATCCGCGGTGATCACGCCACCAAACTGATCGCCGCGCCAGGCAAAGACCTTGCCATCACGGTCCAGCAAGGTCACCGAGCCCTTCGCCCGCCCATCTAACAAGGCATCCACATCCGGTAGCGATGTGTAAACGACACCGACGGCCAGCGCCAACAGCAAGCCAGCCACCGCACCAATCCGCCATGTGACGCCCCAGAACAGACGCCAGAGCCAGCGGAACAGGCGGCGGAAAATGCCACCGCCCTTCCCACCAGAACTGCGCCGCGTTTTCTTCCGGGCCGTCTTGCGCGGGGCGGTTTTTCGGGCAGTCGACTTCTTACCAGCAGGTTTTGCAGCCTGCTTGGTCGCCGCAGGTTTTCGACCTTTGGACGGGTACCTTTTATCCGCGACCAGTCGCGGTTTTCGGCGGTTGGACTCAGTCATGCTCAAACTCTGCCCGGTTATACTTTTGGGGCACCATACCCCGCCGGAACGGCCATGTAGAGGTGTGAAATTCTGGTATTTCCCCTCACTTGTTTGCCCATTTTTTCATCATATGACTCAATTCGTGCAAAAAATGTGCAAATTTGCTGATTATTCCCCCTCATTCCCCCTGTGAGAGCGTTCCTTCAGAGCCTCGAATGCGCATTTTTCTGCAGGTGCAAAATACCCGGCCACCCGGGGTAATAGAGGGGAAAGACGTGAAACTGATCATTGCGACAATCAAACCGTTCAAGCTTGAGGAGGTGCGCGAGGCGCTGACCAATGCAGGCGTGCGCGGCATGATGGTGACTGAGATCAAAGGGTTCGGCTCGCAATCGGGTCACACCGAGATTTATCGCGGCGCAGAATACGCCGTGAATTTCGTACCCAAGATCAAGCTTGAGATCGTGGTGCCAGCCACGATGGCCGACCAGATCATTGAGACCATCACCACCACCGCCAAGACCGGCAAGATCGGCGACGGCAAGATTTTCGTCCTCGATGTCGAGCAAGCCCTGCGCGTGCGGACCGGGGAAACCAACGAAGAGGCGCTTTAAGCGCGCTCACTCACAATCATTCGAGGACTGATAATGAACCTGATGAAATCTCTCATCCCTGCCGCCGCGATTGTCGCGTTGCCGCAGATGGGTCTTGCGCAAGAGGCCGCTACCGGCGAGCCCGCGCAACACACCCAATACATCTTCACCACGCTGCTGTTCCTGATGGGCGGCTTTCTGGTGTTCTTTATGGCCGCAGGCTTTGCCATGCTCGAAGGTGGGCTGGTGCGGTCCAAGAACGTTGCTATGCAGATGACCAAGAACATCGCCCTGTTTTCCATTGCTGCGATCATGTACTGGCTGATCGGTTTCAACCTGATGTATCCCGGTGATGGCTGGACCATTTCAGGCTGGCTGGGTCCGTTCTTCTCGACAACCGTGCTTGATCCAGTGGGCGTTGGTGCAGATGCAGCCGCACTTGACTACGCCTCAATCGGTTCGGATTTCTTCTTCCAACTGGTCTTTGTCGCCGCAACCGCCTCGATCGTGTCCGGTGCAGTGGCTGAACGGATCAAGCTTTGGCCTTTCCTTGCCTTCGTGGTTGTCCTGACCGGCATCATGTACCCGATCTCGGGCTCGTGGCAGTGGGGCGGCGGTTGGCTGTCCGAAGCAGGCTTCTCGGACTTCGCGGGCTCGACCATCGTGCACTCGGTCGGTGGCTGGGCTGCTCTGGCGGGTGCCCTCATCCTTGGGCCGCGCATTGGTAAGTACAAGGACGGCAAGGTGCACCCGATGCCCGGTTCGAACCTGGCGCTGGCCACCCTGGGTACCTTCATTCTGTGGCTGGGTTGGTTCGGCTTCAACGGTGGCTCGCAGCTGGCGATGGGCACTGTCGGAGATGTCTCGGACGTGTCGCGCATCTTTGCCAACACCAACATGGCCGCTGCATCCGGTGCAGTTGCAGCCCTGATCATGACGCAGCTTCTGTACCGCAAGCCTGACCTGACCATGGTGCTGAACGGCGCGCTGGCCGGACTGGTGTCGATCACCGCTGAACCGCTGGCCCCGACCCTGTTCGGCGCACTGTGGATTGGTGCCGTGGGCGGTATCATCGTGGTCTTCGCGGTTCCGATGCTGGACAAGTTCAAGATCGACGACGTCGTGGGTGCCATCCCGGTTCACCTGTTCGCCGGTATCTGGGGCACCATCGCCGTGATCTTCTATGGCGAGGCCAGCCTGATCACGCAGCTGACCGGCATCATCGCTTACGGTGTCTTCACCTTTGTTGGTGCGCTGATCCTGTGGTCGATCCTGAAGGCAACCATTGGCATCCGTGTCAGCGAAGAGGACGAGATCAATGGCCTCGACATGGCCGAACTGGGTATGGAAGCTTATCCGGAATTCTCCAAAGGCTGATAGCCAGTCACATACAAACAAAAAAACCCGGGCGTTCGCGCCCGGGTTTTCCTTCATTCAAAGATATCGTTCAGACGCCGACATCGATAATTGCCTGCGCCAGAATAGGCACCGTGTTGGCGTTCAATCCGGCGATGTTCAGGCGGCTGTCACCGACCATGTAGATGCCATGGTCCGTGCGCAACTTTTCAACCAGTTCGGGCGCAGCACCCAGACGCGAGAACATGCCCCGGTGCTGGGCAACAAACCCAAACCGATCCGACCCGCTGAGGCGCTGCAATTCATCAGCCAGTTGCTGACGCAGGCCCAGCATGGAGAGGCGGACCTCTTCCAACTCAGCTGCCCAATCGGTACGCAGGACATCATCATTGAGGATCGTCGTCACCACCCGCGCGCCGTGATCAGGCGGGAACGAGTAGTTCTGGCGGTTCAGAAATGCCAGCGTGGACTGATTCAGCGCCGTCTGTGCCGGATCATCACTGATCGCCATCAACAAACCGGTGCGTTCGCGGTAAACCCCGAAGTTCTTCGAGCACGACGCCGCGATCAGGCAGCGCTTGACGGACGACGCCACCAGACGGGTCGCCTGTGCATCTTCTTCCAGACCGTCGCCAAAGCCCTGATAGGCAATGTCGATCATCGCGACGAGGCCACGCGCGTTGATCAGGTTCACGACCTCTTGCCATTGCACCATGTTCAGGTTGGCACCAGTTGGGTTGTGGCAGCAGCCGTGCAGAAGAACCACGTCGCCCGCATTGGCGGTTTTCAAATCCTCGATCATACCGTCGAAATCGACGCCACGGGTTTCGCCGTCGAAATAGCGGTATTGGACCGTCTCGATCCCCAGATAGTTCAGGATCGACAGGTGGTTCGGCCATGTCGGGTTCGACACGAAGACACGCGCCGAGGGGTTCGCCATACGGATCAACTCGAACGCCTGACGACAGGCACCGGTGCCACCCGGAGTGGCGACAGCAGCGATATTGCCGCGCGGCACAGCATTCCCAAGGATCAGGCCGATCATCGCGTCGGCATAGGCCGGGTCCCCGGCCAGACCGGTATAGGCCTTGCTTTCCTGCTCTTCTAGAATGCGCTTTTCGGCTGCTTTTACGGCGCGCATGACGGGGGTCACGCCATCGGCGTTTTTGTAAACGCCAACACCCAGGTCGATCTTCTGATCACGCGGGTCGTCGCGGTACATCTGCATCAGCGCCAGAATCTTGTCAGCGGGTTGCGGTTTGAGGTTCTCGAACATCAGTTCTCTCCGGTTGCGACGGGCAGGGTCGGGAAGGCACCCCATTCAGCCCAGGAGCCGTCATAAAGCGAGTGGTCTTTCTTGCCCATGCGCTCGAGCGCAAGGCTGAGGATCGCTGCGGTCACGCCCGACCCACAGGACGTGATCGTGGGTTTCGACAGGTCCACACCTGCAGCTTCGAATATTGCACGACAGTCTTCGGGTGACTTCATCGTGCCGTTTTTGTTCAGCAGCATTCCAAATGGCACATTGCGAGAACCGGGGATATGGCCCGAACGCAACCCTTCGCGTGGCTCAGCCTCGGCACCAGCGAAACGAGATGCCGAACGGGCATCGATTATCTCGTGATCATGCAGTTTGGCAGCCGCAGAAACCTGCGTGACATCGCGGATCAGATGGTTCTGCACCCGCACGGTCATGTGACGGTCGCGAATAACCGGAGGCAGGTCCTCAATCTCTCGACCTTCGGCCTGCCATTTGGGCAACCCACCATCCAGAACGGCGATGTTTTCCTGCCCCATCAGACGGAACAGCCACCAGACCCGTGCTGCCGACATCAGACCGGCGCCATCATACACCACTACCTGATGGCCATCACCCACTCCCATTGCCCGCAAGCGCGACATGAATTTCTCGACCGGAGGTGCCATGTGCGGCAGATCCGAACGATGATCGGAAATCTCATCAATATCGAAAAAACGTGCACCGGGAATGTGGCCCGCGTCATACTCTGCCTTGGCGTCGCGGGCTTGCTGCGGCAGGTACCACGACCCATCCAGTATCCGTAGATCAGGATCCTTGATATGAGCGGCAAGCCATTCGGTAGAAACGAGTGTTTTTGGATCGTCCTGCATCAAAGCCTCCCCTAAGCGAGCTTGGGTTTTCCCTATACTCGGCGCGATGCGGGTTCAAGGCTGGATAGCGCTAGCGCTTCGGTAGCATTGGATTTAACCCGCCCGACGCAGGCGAAAGTGCTGAATGATCCCGATCACACTGATGATGATCCAGAAGCCCTCGATCAGCATCGATGCCAGATTGAAGTTCTGCATCAGCGAAAACACGATCAGAACCGAACCGATCAGGTTCACCACCGGAAAGCCCAGATCGTCTGAATTCATCATGCGCATCTGGGTGGCAAAATAGGCTACAACCACAATCAATGCCCCAAAGGAGCCGATCGCATCGACGAATGTCAGGCTGTCAAAGAACGCAGTCACGGTGGTTCGATCCTACTCTAGATTTTCGACCGATTGGGAATAGTGGTGCATGTTCAGGAACGCCGCCCCCTGATCACCAGCGCGGTATCCATGCGGCAAATCAGCAGCGAAGCGCAATCCCTGCCCAGCTTGCAGCGGAATCCATTTGTCCGCGCGCAGAATTTCCAAAACTCCGCTGAGCACAAAGACCTCTTCGGTCACCCCCGCCGCATGGGCTGGCGACTCATGGCTTTGGTTCGGGGACAGCTCAACATGAAATGTCTCGGCTCCCAATGCCGGATCAAAGGGAAAGACAATCTTGACCTCGATACTTCCCGGAAATGTCACGGTGCTGAACACATCGGTATCTGCCGGGTCGCGCATTGCGGCGGTGCCGATCAATGCGCTCAGCGGCAATTGGAAGCCCTTCGCGATCTTCCACAAGGTCGCGATGGTCGGGCTTGATTCGCCGCGCTCGATCTGACCCAACATGGCTTTACTAACCCCGGTCAGTTCGGCCACTTTAGACAGGCTTAACCCCGATGCAGCGCGAACATCCCTTAGTTTCAGCGTTAACTCGTCTGATTCCATATCCAAGCCTTGCGATTTGCCTTGTGCGTTATAACGTACATATGATACGTGCGCTATAACGTACACACCCAATATCGCAGCTTGGGCAATAGGGAAACAGCATCATGCCAATGTACCGATCCAGAACCTCCACCCATGGCCGCAACATGGCCGGCGCCCGTGGCCTATGGCGCGCCACCGGGATGGGCGACGACGATTTCGGCAAACCGATCATCGCCATCGTCAACTCGTTCACTCAATTCGTACCCGGTCACGTCCACCTGAAGGACCTGGGCCAGATGGTCGCGCGCGAGGTTGAGGCCGCAGGCGGCGTGGCTAAAGAGTTCAACACCATCGCGGTGGATGACGGGATCGCCATGGGACATGACGGGATGCTGTATTCCCTGCCCTCGCGCGAGGTGATCGCGGATTCGGTCGAATACATGGTTAACGCCCATTGCGCTGATGCGATGGTCTGCATCTCGAACTGCGACAAGATCACACCCGGTATGCTGATGGCTGCCATGCGTCTGAACATCCCGGCAATCTTCGTCTCTGGTGGTCCGATGGAAGCCGGCAAAATCGACATCGCCGACCTAGACGCCAAGAAGATCGACCTTGTGGATGCGATGGTCGCTGCTGCTGACGACAAGTTCACTGACGAACAGGTCCAGCATATCGAAGAGAACGCCTGCCCGACCTGCGGTTCGTGCTCGGGCATGTTCACCGCAAACTCGATGAACTGTCTGGCCGAAGCGCTGGGGCTGGCCCTGCCGGGCAACGGCTCGACGCTTGCTACGCACGCGGACCGCAAAGAGCTGTTTCTCGAGGCTGGTCGCCGGATCGTCGAGATCACCAAACGACACTATGATTTGGACGAAAAAGGCTTCTTGCCGCGCGAGATTGCGACGTTTGATGCCTTTGAAAATGCCATGAGCCTCGACATCGCAATGGGTGGCTCGACCAATACCGTGCTGCACCTGCTGGCCATCGCGCATGAGGGTGAAGTTCACTTCACCATGTCCGACATGGATCGGCTCAGCCGCCAAGTGCCCTGTCTGTGCAAGGTCGCGCCAAATATCGAAAATGTGCATATGGAAGACGTCCACCGTGCCGGTGGTATCTTCTCTATCCTCGGCGAACTCAGCCGCGCGGGTCTGTTGCACGAGCACTGCCATACAGTGCATTCGGGTACGATGGGTGAAGCGATTGCCAACTGGGATATCAAGATCGCCAACAACCCGAAGGCGCAGGAACTGTTCAAGGCCGCGCCCGGAGGCGTGCGCACCACGCAGGCCTTCAGCCAATCAAACCGGTTCAAAGAGCTTGATACCGATCGTGAAGGCGGCGTTATCCGCTCGAAAGAACACGCGTTCAGTCAGGATGGCGGTCTGGCTGTGTTGTTCGGGAACATCGCGCGCGACGGCTGCATCGTGAAAACGGCAGGTGTTGATGAGAATATCCTGAAATTCACCGGCTCTGCTTATGTTTGCGAAAGTCAGGATCAGGCGGTGAACGATATTCTGACCGGTAAGGTCAAAGAGGGGGACGTAGTGGTTATCCGTTACGAAGGCCCACGCGGAGGTCCTGGCATGCAAGAAATGCTGTATCCGACTTCGTACCTGAAATCCAAAGGTCTGGGTAAAGCCTGTGCCTTGCTTACCGATGGGCGTTTCTCGGGTGGAACATCGGGGCTGTCGATCGGCCATGTCTCACCAGAAGCCGCTGAAGGTGGCGAGATCGGTCTGGTACATACTGGCGACAAGATCGAAATAGACATACCCAACCGCACAATTCATTTGGCAGTCTCTGACGAGGAGCTTGCGGCCCGGCGCGAGGTACAGGACGAAAAAGGCTGGCACCCCGCCAACCCACGCAAACGCAAGGTATCAACCGCCCTCAAAGCCTATGCAAAACTGGCTACCAGTGCAGCAAAAGGCGCTGTACGCCAGGTTTGACCTAGTTCAAACGGAAATGCTCCCGCGCCCGCAGCGGAACATCGGTTGCGCCGATAGCCCTTGCGGACTTGGGCCCGGCGCCGCGCCATGCGCGGCCCCGGGCCCAACCAGAGGAGACGTCTTGTCAGAGACGTTGACGACGAGCGGGAGCCTTCTGATTTAGCTCAGTCACCCAGTTTTGCGTGAATCTCGTCCAAATCGATTTCACCGATTGGCATCTTGTTCGCGGGATTCTCGAAATCGTATTTGAACAGCTCGAAATCCTGCTTGTAGATTTCATAGACCAAGTGCATGGACAGGTCGTCAAAATAGTCCTCGACCGGATGCGCACGCTTTGGCCCGTGGCCTTCAGATTCATTGAAGCGTGGAATTTCGGACAGAGTCACCCTATGCGCTGTGTCCAGGTGATCCAGAACATCCTGCATTCCATCATTGAACTTCTCGGTCCAGAAAATGCGATCATATCGGCCACCATTAGCGATCAACGTTGAGACATGACCGGACATGGCAGACCAATGAATGTCTGGATCCATCGGGCGTCGCCAGCGGATCGTATCGCGCGCAAACAGTAGAAACCTGCGGAAACTGGCGATTTGGTCAAACTCACCTTTGCCATCTTCACCGCCAACCTTAATCCCGTAGTTGTAAATCAACGTCGGCACCAGATTTCCGCGATAGCGTTTACCGTTCCGCTGTATACCGCAGATCTTGTCGAAGAACGAACTTAGGATGCGCGTATATGGATTGCGCACACAGGTAAAAGTGTATGACCCATGCGACTGAACATTCCGCGCAATTGGGTCCTGACTGGCATTAAAAGCCCACTTATGCATCCCATCATTGGCGTCGTGAATATCGCCATCAAAAAACCGGCCATGATCCGAGAAATACATGATCTGCCCAATGGTCGAGCAAGCACATTTTGGCACGACACGATAGACCATGCTCTGACTTTCGGTCATCCATGTACCGGGAAAACCCATCTGCTGTGCCTCCTTAGCCAGTTATCGTATTGATACTCCGGCATATTGGCTCAAAGAACCAAAAATATTCTGTTTATTCAATCGCTCATCCTCAGTATCACGGTTGCAAACGGCAGAAACGGGGAAATACGAACATAGAATGGCAAAGATTGCCTTTATCTTGCTGTGTCACAAAGATCCGGACGCGATCATCGCGCAGGCCGGTCAGCTGACGGCTGCCGGTGATTGCATGGCGATCCATTTTGATGCCCGTGCCAGCGACACAGATTATGCGCGAATCCGCGAGGCCCTAAGCGACAACCCTAATGTCACCTTTTCGAAGAAGCGCATTAAATGCGGATGGGGTGAATGGTCCCTGGTACAGGCTACGCTGCATGCGCTTCAGTCGGCTGTAGAGCAGTTCCCCAGGGCCACCCATTTCTACATGCTGTCTGGCGATTGCATGGCCATCAAGACCGCTGAATATGTGCACGGTTTCCTTGATGATCGCGATGTGGATTTCATCGAGAGCCACGATTTTTTCGCAAGCAACTGGATCAAGACCGGGATGAAAGAAGACCGGCTGATCTATCGCCATTACTTTAACGAACGTAATCAACCGCGCCTATTCTACACCGCTTACGAGATGCAAAAACGGTTTGGCCTCACTCGCGACATACCGTCAGACCTTCAGATCATGATTGGCAGCCAATGGTGGTGTCTTCGCCGTCGTACTGTCGAGATGATTCTCGAATTCCTGCAACAACGCCCGGACGTGCTTCGGTTCTTCAAGACAACGTGGATTCCGGATGAGACGTTCTTTCAAACTCTCGTTCGCCATCTGATACCAAAGCACGAGATCGAGAACCGAACGCTGACATTTCTGATGTTCTCCGATTACGGCATGCCCGTTAGTTTCTACAACGATCACTATGACATGCTGCTGGGTCAGGATTACCTCTTCGCACGCAAGATCAGCCCCGAAGCCCATGAGCTCAAGGAACGGTTGGGGCAGTTATATGCCAGCGAAGGGGTCGCGTTTGGTATTTCTGGGGAAGGGCGCAAACTGTATCATTTCTTGACCAGCCGTGGACGCGTCGGACGACGGTACACACAACGGTTCTGGGAGGCGGGAAACACCCTGGGACCCGATCGCGAAATATACTTGATTGTCTGCAAAAAGTGGCACGTTGCCAAACGATTGGTTGACCAGATTGCCTCGGAAACCAGCATTCCCTGTATTGAATACATATACGATGAGCAAGACACTCCGCTTCCCGATCTAGGTGGCATCGAGACGACATTGACCAAACGCTCCCGACATCGTCGCGCAGTCGCGAAATTGCTATTCGAACATTTCGACAGCGAAAAACTGATCTTATGCGTTGATCCTGCGAACTTAGACGTCATTCAGGACTTTGGCGGGGATCAAGCCCAGACGCGTGTTCTGGAAATCGAATGCGATTATTCCGACGAATACCTTGCTGGTCACGCCTTGCGTGTCGGGTTGACTGGTCAGAACAGCTCGGCCGAGTCAATGGCGCGATTGCTTCCGACTTTGCGGAATGCACTTGCCTATGAATCTGAGCAGATCCGCTACTCCAAAAACGATGGTTTATTTCATTTGCGCGAAACTGCTGATCGCTTGGTCAACGAAGAGGCAATAGCCGAGTTTCTGAACCTAACGGAGGCCCAGGCCAAATCGATTATGCATTTGGATTACCTTTTCGCGGATTGATATCCGGCGGCGTACATAAACTCCGCCGGATATGCTAATGATCGGGACCCGCCAGTCAGATGTCGAATTTGACACCCTGCGCCAACGGCAACTCGGCTGAGTAGTTCACCGTGTTGGTCTGACGGCGCATATAGGCTTTCCAGGCGTCCGAACCACTTTCGCGCCCACCACCAGTTTCCTTTTCACCGCCAAACGCGCCTCCGATCTCGGCACCAGACGGGCCGATATTAACGTTTGCAATGCCACAATCCGAGCCAGCTGCTGTCAGGAACTGTTCCGCCTCACGCATGTTCAACGTGAAAACACAGGATGACAGGCCTTGGGGCACATCGTTTTGGATCTCGATCGCCTCGGCGAAATCATCATAACCGATGACATACAGGATCGGAGCGAAGGTTTCTGTCTTCACAGTTGCTGTCTGGCTGGGCATTTCAACAATGGCGGGTTCCATGTAGACGCCACCAGGCATTCCCTCGGTTACTCGTTTGCCACCAAAGACCGTTCCACCCTCGGCTTCCGCCCTCCTAAGCGCTCCGGTCATTGCGTCGCCGGAGGCTTCATCGACAAGCGGACCTATCAATGTCCCTTCCGCCAGCGGGTCGCCAATTGGAAGGCCCGAGTAAGCTTTCTTGAGGCGCGCAACAAGCTCTTCACGGATCGAGTTGTGCACGATCAGACGGCGCAGCGTGGTGCAGCGTTGACCCGCCGTCCCGACGGCTGAAAACACGATCGCCCGGACCGCCATTTCCAGATCGGCCGAGGGACCGACGATCATCGCATTGTTGCCGCCGAGCTCCAGAATGCATTTACCAAAGCGCTGCGCCACGATCGGAGCAACCGCACGGCCCATCCGGGTGGAGCCGGTGGCCGAGATTACCGGCACATCCTCGCTCGCGACCAGAGCTTCACCCAGCGCGGCACCTCCGATCAGGGTTTGCAGCAGGCCGTCAGGCGCATCCCCGAAGCGGGCCAATGCGCGCTCGAAGATTTTCTGACAGGCCATCGCGGTCAGAGGTGTTTTCTCCGAAGGCTTCCAGATCACGGGATCGCCACACACCAACGCCAACGCCGCATTCCATGACCAGACCGCAACCGGGAAGTTGAAGGCCGAGATCACACCCACTGGTCCTGCAGGATGCCAAGTTTCCATCATCCGATGGCCGGGTCGTTCCGATGCAATAGTCAGACCATATAGTTGACGTGACAGGCCCACGGCAAAGTCGCAGATATCGATCATCTCCTGCACTTCGCCCAGCCCTTCCGAGGTGATCTTGCCAGCTTCCCAACTGACCAGCGCGCCCAGATCATCTTTGGCCGCACGCAACTCTTCGCCCAGAAGGCGGATCAGTTCTCCGCGGCGCGGGGCAGGCACAACCCGCCATGCTTTGAACGCTTCCTTCGAGCGCGCAAATATGCAGTTCATCTCGGACAGAGGCGTTTCGTGCACTTCAGCCAGCACACTTCCATCAATTGGAGAAGTCACGCGCAGCGATCCACCAGTCAGCTCTGCCGTCGTCAGGTCCAGTTTCGCAAGAGTAGCTTCAGCAGTCATTACAACATCTTTCATATCTCAGGCCGCCTTGTTCTGTTCGGTGACATCGCCGGCGCGGTAGAGCCGACCAAATTCTGTGTTCAGGAAATCGGCAAGCTTTACCTGCTCCTGCCGGACAAATCCCTTGGACGGCAAAGCACCCGTCCGCATCAGATCGACGACACCCAGCACACCTGCTGCGGTGGTGATCTGAATCGCACTCCAGATTTGCCCATCAATGGTGCGGGCAAAGGATTTGTTGATCAGGGACTTCTCGCGCAGGGAACCATCAATCATTCCCTTGGCAGTGCAATAGACCAGCACTACATCCTGATCGGTGCGCGGCAGAGCGGTTTCAAAGATCTCTTTCAACAGATCGCGCCGACGCTCTAGTCCCAAATCACTTAGCAACAATCGAAGAATATCCCGATGTCCCGGATATCGGATCGACCGATAGGACACAGCCCGCGCTTTACCTTCAAGCGTTTCGGGTAGCGTGCCCAGCCCACCGGACGTGTTGAAGCATTCATACTCCACACCATCATGGCCTATCAGTTCATAATCTTCGAGTGGCGCTGTCTTAACCCGCTCGCCGTTCACAATGGCATCGCAAGGGTTACAATACTCATTTATCAATCCGTCAGTGGACCACGTCAGGTTATATTTCAATGCATTGGTCGGAAACAGCGGCAGTGCCCCAACCCGCATATGTAAGCTTTCCAACTCATCGAATTCCGAAGCCAGCGCGGCGCCAGCGATACCGACAAATCCGGGTGCCAATCCGCATTGCGGCATGAATGCTGTGTCACTGTTCTGCGAAAGTTGGCGTACCGCATTGGTCGCTTCAACATCTTCTGTCAGATCAAAGTAATGGGCTCCGACTGCTTTTGCTGCACCGGCAATTGCTGGCGTCAGGAAAAATGGAGCTGCCGAAATAACAGCATCAAACCCCCTGAGCCCCCGTTCGAGGCTTGCACTGTCACGGGCATCGATCTGCCGCGTTGAAATCCCGCGCTTGTTGAACACAGACAATGCCGAGAGATCATGATCGGCAACAGTTACCGAGTAATGCGCCGAGGATTTCAACAAGGTCGCGATCATCTGACCGATCTTCCCCGCCCCGACTACGCAAATATTCCAGCTCAAAACGCGCCTCCATACTGTATTTCTTTCGATTATGAGGGGCGAATTGTTCGGAATGCAGATCATGTCTTGACGAAATGATGCAGATATCCGTCATATCGTCATATTTTATGTCAATTTGCTGGACTACATCTTCAAACTCGCACTCAAATATTGTCGAATTCACAATCGTTTCAGCGATCCTTTGAAGTGAGAGTGCTATCAGGTATGAGAGGACCATTGTCGGCTACACAACGCAGACAAACGCGGTTCGCCCAAGCATATAGGTGCCCTTCAATGAGATCTCTCCGTGTCCTGCTTACCTGTTTCGCATGCCTGCTCTCATGCGGAGCTCTGGCGCAATCCGCTGAGGCACCTGCCGCTGAGATTTCTCTGGAGCTCAATGCCTTGGGAGACGTCGGTGGTGCCTGTAGATTAACTTTCCTGGTGACCAACCAATCCGGAACCAGCATCGATGAGGCAATATTCGAGACGGTGATATTCGACAATGAAGGGAGTGTTGTAACCCTTTCACTTTTTGATTTTCGAGACTTACCCTTGGATCGCCCGCGTGTCCGTCAGTTTGACCTGCCAGGGATGTCTTGCACGTCTGTTGGGCGAGCATTGATCAATGGCGCGAGTTCATGCGTGATAAACGGATCTCAGAGCGACGTCTGTCAATCGACCCTAACGCTCAGCAGCCGAGTTGAAGTGGAGTTACTTGGATGAATATTCTCTCTTCTCTTCGGGAAATCCTAGCCCTTGGCGGGCCCGTAGTGGCTATCCTTATTGTCATGTCGGTCCTGACCGTCGCGGTCAGTATATACAAGCTGTGGCAGTTTGCAGCCTGTGGCGTGGGACGGCACAAGGTGCTGTCCCAAGCACTACAAGCCTGGGATGCTGGGGATCGGGCCACTGCGCGCGCACGCCTCGCACAGAGCAGCAGCTATCTTGCACCGCTTGTCGAAGCCGCAATGGACGCGCCGGACACTCCTGATCTGGACGCACGGCTGGATGCCGAAGCCGGGTTGGCACTTGCCGGGCTTGAGCGGGGTTTTCGACTTTTAGACACGGTTGCCCAGCTTGCCCCGCTGCTTGGGTTGTTCGGGACAGTTTTGGGAATGATCAATGCGTTCCAAAGCCTTCAATCTGCCGGGTCTTCTGTCGACCCCTCATTGCTGGCGGGCGGCATCTGGGTTGCCCTGGTAACCACAGCGGTTGGTCTTGCGGTGGCGATGCCAACCTCGATGGTCTTGTCCTGGTTTGAAAGCCGAACTGCCCGGGAACGGGTGTTTGCGGACAAAGCACTGCGCACGGTTCTGATCCCAAACCATTCGAACCGGCCCGCCACTAGGGCGACCGAGATTCTGAACGCTGAACATGCGTAACACCGCACCCTTTGTCAGACGACCGATGTCGATGACGCCCCTCATCGATGTCATCTTCTTGCTGTTGCTGTTCTTCATGTTGTCTTCAACTTTCTCAAAGTTCGCGGAAATCGAAATCAGCAGCGCAACCTCAGGAGCATCAGCCTCGGCTGAGCCAGTAGAGAGAATTTTCATCCAGATCGGTGCAGAGCGCGTGACTTTGAACGGCGAAACGCTGACGCTGGATGACCTGTCTGCAAGGATCGGGACAGGTCAGGCTCTAGTAAGCCTTGATGCCGATACGTCCGCGCAACGACTTGTGGATTTGCTGGTTATTTTGCGTGGCCGCGATGGCTTGACCGTCACGGTGTTGGAGTAGACCGATGAACCGAATTGGTCGCCCAAGCCGCAAACGAGACTCGACCATCCCTCTGATCAACGTCGTCTTTCTGATGCTGATCTTCTTTCTGATTGCGGGCACCCTGGCACCACCGCTTGATCCAGAGCTTCAGCTTGTCGACACATCGGAACTCGAAGGCCGCGACCCTCCCGATGCGCTTGTCTTAAACGCTGATGGCATCCTCAGCTTTCGCGGAGTGCAAACCGACCCTGAGGCTTTCATGGCCAGCCATGATGACGGACCGGTCAGGATTGTCCCCGACCGCAATGTTTCAGGCCAACGGTTGATGGAGTTAACCGGTGCCCTTCGACGGTATGGCGCGCCGTCTGTGTTCCTCGTGACCCAGCAGGCGTTAAAATGATCCGGAAGTCAGCAGCCGTCGCTGCGTTGGCGGGTGCGCTTTCGCTTGTCCTGCACATCCTCGGGATCAGTTTCTACGGACCCAGTCTGCCAGAACTGCGGGCCAATGAGGAATCGGTCAGTTTGATCGAGCTTGGCAACACATTCGAAGAATTCACCGAAGACACGACGGACCCGGTGCAACCGGAATCTGCTGAAGCACCCGAGCCTCCGGTTGAAGACACTATTAGGCCCGATACTGCCGACATCCCGATCAGCGAAACACTCGTCGCCTCCCCCGATCCTCAGCAGGTATCTTCACCCGATGTCGGAGCGCCCGTCGCCCCACAATCAGAATTGCAGGAAGGGGTGCCGACCGAACCGGTCGCCCCGTCCAGCGCCGAACCAGCCGCAGACGCAGTGACTACCGCAACACCCCCGGCGCCCGAGCGCTTGGCAGCGCTACCATCCACAGACGCCCCAACTGCTCCGGTCCCTCCACTGGAGAGTGCGGCAGTCGAACCGGAAATCCCAAGTTCCGTCGATGAGCCAACAACAGAGCTGCCGGAAGAACAAACCGGGGCTTCCGATCAGGCTGTATCTGTCTCCAAGCGTCCCCGCCTTCCGGACAGAAGGCCCGCAACGGATACGCCAAAATCGCTCGATGGGTTCAGTAACTTCGACAATTTGCGCAACCCTTCGCGGACAGTAGAATCGCCCTTAAGCCTGTATCAAAAGGAAGGGGCTGACCCGTTCCGAACCAGCAATGGCAGAAATCAATCCTCAGGCCGCGGCGCAGGAAACTCCGACACTACGAACTATGCCGGACAGGTTCTGGTCCATCTAAATCAGACACCCGTCGTCTATGTCCCGGTCCGAGGATTTGCGCAGGTATTCTTCGAAATTAATCCTGATGGATCACTGGCTTGGGTCGACATCGTCGACAGCTCAGGCTCACCCGAGATCGAACGCGCCGCCAGAGATCAAGTCATCCGCGCCGCCCCATTTCCTCGCCCACCAAGCGGATCAAGCCGCAGGCTGTCGTTTTATTACCAGAATAGTTGAGGTCAGAGACAGCGGCTCAGTTGCATAGCTATTCGTTAACTCCAAGAGACTTTTAGCTTGGAGTGCTTTAAACTATTGAACCGTGTGATGAAAAATAGTCTGAACGGGTTGTTTGGAATTTGGTTTCGGGCGTAGGATTTGAACCTCTGACCTTCAGGTTATGAGCCTGACGAGGTGAAGACGTTAAGCAATTGATCCAGTGGATCAATTGTAGTCTGAACGGGCTGTACTGAGATTTTCTGACGCTGGTTGCGGGAGCAGGATTTGAACCTGCGACCTTCAGGTTATGAGCCTGACGAGCTACCGGGCTGCTCCATCCCGCGACACTTAGCGTTGGTCTACCGCCTATTCGGCTAC
>NZ_JBQERS010000013.1:0-118611 GCF_056535285.1 Ruegeria sp. O11
CAAAACAGCATCCTTGGGGAAATGACAGCCCTTCAATGAGATCATGCTCAAGTAACCTGTTCGAAATCTATTCGGCGGAAACGATCGTCAGATCACACAGGCTCGTCAACTAGACCCCAGAGTTTGCGACACATCCGCTGCAAGTCCTCAGAGTTTCATTTCGCCCCGTACCGTAAGCTACCCCGCAAACTTTGCAGCAGATCCGTCTGGCAAATCTCATGAGTTGATCACCTTCGAAGAAGGTCGAACGGTGCGGAATCTAGATAGCTTTTCAGGAGGTTCAGCTCCAAGAAATTGCCAACAATTTCAATCTGGATTTCGAAAGGATCCTTGAAGAACTTGGGCTCAACCAGGATCAATGCGCGGATCAGGTACCTTTGAACGACGTTGGCGTGCCATAGCGGCTAAGCAGGATATGCGGAGTAATGTATCTCTGCATAGATTTCCCCATATTTTGCGCCCGTTGGCGCGCAGTATTGACAGCTGCTCGCCGCGCCATCATACTACTCAGTAGCATACATGAGGCCCGATATGAGCGTTAAAGCATCAATATCCCTGACCGAGTCACAAGATGCCTACGCGCGCAATCTTGTCGCCCAGGGCCATTACGCTAGCCTGTCCGCCGTTCTTCAGCATGGGCTCGAACTGATGCGTGAGCAATCACAAAATACTGACGCATTGCGAGAGCTGCTCGATCAGCGTCGTAACGGAACCTTCGTGACTCTCGAAGAGGGCAAAATGCGCACCGAAGACATGATCGCACGCAAACGGGCCGCGCGTGGTCTATAAGGTCGTTCGCGCAGAAGAAGTCACCGCTGATCTCGATCTCATTTTTGACTATCTTGTCGAAACCGCTGAGCACTTTGGCGAAGACCTGGAGACCGCTTTTCTGCGCGCTGAGAAGCGCGTTACAGAGATTCAGGTGAGCCTCGAAAGCTTGGTTAAAGTTCCATACCAGGGCACCCTACGACCGCATCTCGGCAATAGCATTCGGAACGTAACCAAGAACAAAGCGATCATCTATTTTGAAGTCGACGATGATGAACAGGTCGTTCGGGTGCTCGCCGTCTTCTACAGCGACCGAAATCACGATGCGCACATTCTGCTTCGCCTATTGTCCTAACCCCAACACGGGCAATAGGCTTACCATAGGATCGTACGTTAGGCCGAGAGTCTTCATGAGCTGATCACCATTAAAGAAGGTTGAACAGTGCGGAGTTTTGAAAACTTCCACTTGGTTCTAGTCCAGGACTGAGCAGCCTCATCTGACTGGTCCAAGTTGATTGTTAGTGCATCATCGGCCTGGTTTCCTTCGGGATGATGGTTTCGGGCGCTGGCGGGCGATAGCCCAGAGCACTGTGGGGGCGTTTTGTGTTTTAAAGTCTCCTCCATTGTTCGATCAGAATTTGAGCTTCGCGCAGGTTGTAGAAGATTTCGCCATTGAGTAGCTCGTCCCTGAACCGGCCATTGAAACTTTCACAGTATCCGTTCTCCCACGGGCTCCCAGGTTCAATGTAAGCCGTCTGGGCGCCAACTGCGGAGATACAGTCTCGGACGGCCTGGGCGATGAATTCTGCCCCATTGTCTGAACGTATGAAGCGGGGTGCACCCCGCAGTAGGAACAGATCCGTCGGGGCATCGATCACGTCGGTCGAGTTCAGCTTGCGCTTCACTCTAATCGCTAGGCATTCCCGGCTGTGCTTATCAATGATGTTCAGCGTCCCAAAAGCTTTGCCATCGTCAGTTCGACAATGAACGAAGTCATAGCTCCATACATGATTGCGATACTCCGGCCTCAGCCGAACACACGAGCCATCGTTCAGCCAGAGCCGTCCTTTCTTCGATTGTTTCACTGGCGCTTTCAGCCCCTCTCGTCGCCAAAGCCGTTCAATTCGCCCATCGCTGACAGACCATCCAGCCACTCTCAGCAGTGCAGCGATCCTGCAATAGCCATATCGGCCGTATTGACGGGTCAGCTCGATCATGTCGGCCACCAATCGATCTTCGTCTGCGCGACCTTGTGGGACACGCCGTTGCGTGGACCGGTGTTGTCCAAGCACGCGGCAGGCGCGTCTCTCGGAAACGTTCAGCTGGTTGCGTACATGGCTGATGCAGGCGCGACGACAAACGGGGCTCAGTAGTAATGCGATGGTCCGCCCTTTCCGGAGAGCGACCAAACAGGTCATCCTCTCCTTGAAACAAACTGGGAGGAAAGGACCATGCCAGAGTTTGCTGTCGTCGGGATCGATCTCGGCAAGAACGTATGTCACCTTGTCGCCATGGATGTACCTGGAAACATCGTGAAACGGCGCAAGGACACAAGGCCACAACTGTTCGCCTTACTTCGATCTCTGCCACCTTGTTTGTTCGGCATGGAAGCCTGTACCAGTGCCCACTACATCGCTCGTACACTTACAGAATTGGGCCAAGATGCACGCCTGATGCCAGCTCAGTATGTGAAACCATATCTCAGAACTCAGAAGAATGACTTCCTCGATGCTTAAGCAATCTGCGAGGTGGTCCAACGACCAACAATGCGGTTCTTTCCGATCAAGACACGAGAGCAACTGGAATTGCAGGCTGTTCATCGCGTGCGTGATCGTCTCGTTGGCCGCCGCACCGCTGTCAGCAACCAAATCCGAAGACTTTTGGTTGAACACGGGATTACCATGCGCCAAGGGCGTGGCGGATTGCGGGGTGTGGTTCAGAACCTTCTAGAAGAAGAGAACACAGCCGTTTCGCCAGCCATGCGGATCCTAATCTCGGGTCTTTGGGCAGAATGGCAGTCAACAGATGCAGCGCGTCGTCGCAAGGGACCATGTGACCGCTCCTGGAGAATGGTTGAAACGTACATCAAAGTGAAAGGCACATGGGTTTATCTTTATCGTGCCGTAGACAAGCACGATATAACTCTTGCTTTTATGCTGTCCGAGCGTCGAAACAAGCTAGCTGCTACAAGGTTTTTCGCCCGAACGCTGGAGGTCAACGGTCTGCCGCGAAAGATCGTTATCGACAAAAGCGGTACCAACACCGCTGGGATCAAGGCAATCAACAAGATGCTCGCGGGCTTCGGCTGCCCAATCCCGATCGAGATGGTTAGGCGCAAATATCTGAACAACATCGTCGAACAAGACCATCGTTTCATCAAAAGACGAACTCGCCCGATGCTCGGTTTCAAGAGCTTTGCCTCTGCTGCAGCAACACTTGCTGGCATCGAGGTGTCACACATGATCCGAAAGGGCCAATTCGCGCCCGGACTCTGTCCGTTTAAACAATTCGCTGAACTGGCAGCCTAACTTCGTTGCAATCGCCGAGACAGTTCGGTTAGCTCAAAACTTTGCAACAAAGCCCTACGACAGATCCCAGGCAGCAAGCAACAAAGAGTTTGAAAAGGCTACAAATCTACTTACTACCAAAGAGATTTTCTCTCAATAATCATTTTTCAGTCATTTTACGCACTATACCGTGAACCTAAAAAAATCCCATTACTCCCGATAAGTATCCCTTATCATGTTTGATTGATTTTACGGGGAAATCAGCACAGAATGTGCCCCATGAAGCCGCCTGCCCTCTATCTTCCAGCTGCCTCCCCTGCCCTGTCGCAGGCGGATCAGAAAACGCTGACCGACCTGTATGTGCGCGGCACGCCGGCCAATACGCTGCGCGCCTATGAGCGGGATCTGCTCTACGTTACGGCATGGAAAACCGCGCGTTTCGGGTCAGCGCTGGATTGGCCGGAAAGTGAGCCCATCGCGCTGGCTTTTATTCTCGATCACGCCCGCGATCTGAACGACGCACCAGAAACGGATGTAGCGCGCGAAACCGCAGAGCTGCTGATTGCGCAAGGGCTGCGCAAGTCCCTCTCCTGCCCGGCCCCGTCGACGCTCGATCGGCGCATCGCCTCCTTGCTGGCCTTTCACCGAATGAAGAACCTGACTTCGCCCTTCGACGCGCCCCAGGTCAAGCAAGCCCGTGCCAAGGCCCGCCGCGCCGCTGCCCGGCCCCCTGCCCCGAAGTCGCAGCATCCGATCACCCGCGATGTGCTGGAGCAGCTGCTGGCCACCTGCCACGGCACGCGCCGCGATGGCCGCGACCGGGCGCTGTTGATGCTCGGCTGGGCTTCGGGCGGTCGGAGGCGCTCGGAGATCACCGGGTTGATGCGCGTGGATGTCTCGCTCAAGGAATTTGACAAGAGCGGCGTCGTCTGGCTCTCGCTGCTGGAAACCAAGACCACCCAGAAGGGCGAGACCCCGCGACTGGTGCTGAAGGGACGCGCCGCGCAAGCCTTGGTGCATTGGATCGAGGTTGGCGGGATTGAGGATGGACCGCTGTTCCGCCCTGTCTCGAAAGCGGATCGTGTGCTGAAACGTCGTTTGAGCCCGGATGCGATTTATCAGATCGTCAAACACCGCCTGAAACAAGCCGGATTGCCCGAGGATTTTGCCTCACCCCACGGGCTGCGCTCGGGGTTTCTGACCCAGGCCGCCCTTGACGGCGCCCCGATCCAAGCCGCCATGCGCCTGTCTCTGCACCGCTCCCTGGCCCAGGCACAGAAATACTACGATGACGTCGATATTGCAGAGAATCCAGCCACAGATCTGTTGGGGTGAGTTGGAGCTAAACGAAAAAGGCGGTAACCCATGGGTTACCGCCATTAAAATCAAGAAATGTAAGCATGGGTAACCCGCGGGTTACTACTCGTTCAAAACAGCTTCGAAAGCTTCAACCGCCCTCTGGAGCTTAGAACGGTCAATCGAACTAAAGTCTTGACCAGACAATATTCTGCACTCTCCCTTTCGCGCAGTGATTTTTGAAGCGCCCACGTGGAACTCATACTTCACGCTCTCGACTTTCTCACGTCGCTTGCCTCTACCACGTTCAGAATCAGTATCTGCCAAGAAAGCATCAAGTACCTCGTTTTGCTCATGAACTGTGGATGCGCGCGCTAACACATCTCTTAACACAGCAGCTGAACCCGACGAAGCTCGAAGTTTCCGCGCAACTTCAACGCCAAGGTTTCTGGAGACACTCTTAGGAAACGGCAACGCGCCCTCAAGTTCATTGAGCAGGTAAACAAAGCTACGAATATAAGAGCGTTTCATCTTGTGCAGGGATGAGTAAAGCCTTCCGACCAAAGCTTCTGCATCCCCTGCCCCCAACTCAGAATCGTTGGAAGCAAGAATTGCCACTTGCGCCATCTCAGCAAATGTCAGGTCCTCTCGAACAACGTTCTCTTCAACCATGTCAATGTAAAGGTCGATGCGATCACTCTGGGATTCGGCAACTCGCGCTGTAACACTGGAAAACCGTTCATCACCAGTCTCCTCATAAAGCTGTCTAAGAGCAGTTACTCGTCTCCAACCCTTTTTGAGCTGGAAACGACCATCTGAATCCTTATAAAGCTCTATGGGCTCCTTCTGGCCGCGTTCCTGAATAGAAGCCTTGAGTTCATCCATCTCATCCGAACTTGCGACGGCCGATAGATCCAAGCGATCTCTTGGAAGATCTGTCGTAAGAATTTCATTGATGCTGACCGCAACCAAAACTCGCCCCTCGTCGCGAGCTTTGCGATACTCCTTGGCATCGGAGGCATTTTGCCGTCGCTGTTCGACACGGTTCTCAGTGCTTTCATTTAAACTGTTTGCTGTCTCGCGTACCGCAGCCCCCATTGGGCCCACTTCGCGGCGGCGTGTTTTCTTGAGGTCATCTTCATCAATTGGAGTAAAGCCAAATTTGTTACCGCTCATTCTACCCGCTCCTCAACTTTAGTACGCGCCTCCCAGGCCCGTAAGACGACATCCTTAAATTCACTGTATGCATTATCAAAGGACAGACGCGCCCGTTTCCATGTGTCCCGAGTCATTTGCCTATAGTCCTGCTCGTAGACAGACATCTGGAACCTACCAGATTGCTCGACCGCACGTGTCATTTCGATGGGATTTTGACAGACATCGGCCCCGAAGACATTTTTGAAAGCGTCCATCATCGCGACATGCAGAGAGTTGCTGGCCTCAAAGCGAGTCATGAGAACACGTATGTCATCGAACCTTTTAGGAAGAGTGATACCAGCATCCTGCGCAATACGCTCGAAACCGTTGGTTATGTCTTCCAAGGCGTCGCCAAGTTGACCAAGATAACTCGTTGTGCTGTCGTACTCCCAATAGCCAGGACCAGACGGAATATAGAGGATATCTGCGGCAAAAGCCGCATTCAAAGATTGATATCCAATTGCAGGCGGACAATCGAAAATAATCAAATCATATTGGTCGTCCGGCAACTCATCGAGATATCTTGCGACGCATCCAAAAAAACTCCATGCCTTATGAATGGACCTATACTGAGCGGAAGCAAATTCTACGAAGGCGGCGTTAGCGCAGCTCGGAATGATGTCAATCGTCGACCATGAAGTTCTTTGAATGAAATCCTGAACACGCTGTGCGCCGATCGACTGAACATCTTCTGGCAACTCGTCGGCAGTAGGGTAGGGGCAATCTGCTGGATCATCATATTCGTCCGCGATCCGGTTCGCCTCACGGCAGAGGTCGCGACACATAATGCCCCAGACAGTGTTCCACTCTCTTACTTCAGCCAGACCCATTGAATGAGTGAGTGTCGCTTGGGGGTCAAAATCCACCACCAAAACACGATAACCATCAAGCGCGGCCGCATTCGCCAAGTGCTGAGCAACGACAGTTTTGCCGACACCACCCTTAAAGTTCGAAACCGCCACTCTCATAGCCCGGCCTGCCGGCCTTTGAGGCAGAAGGCTCCTACCCCTAAATCTCAAACGCCGTCTCAACTCATTAATCTCAGCAAGAGAAAACCATCTTTGCCGTCCATCATCTTCAGTCGCACCTTGCGGAAGAGACGGGTCTTCGGCCAACTTCTTTCTCAAGGTGTCGGCCGGGACATCAAACATGAACTGGCTAATTTCCCAGATTGAGAATGGTCGAAGAACTTTCTCGTCTGCAGGCGAGAAAGTAGCTCGGCGGACGGCAGCCTGTTGAGCCAGGCTTCGTTCGTTCATAGCTTGAAGGTCGGTGTGGTCACGCATGATGTTGCTCTTGTTATATGACGGTTGTCTTTTAATAACGCGATTTTCGGAAACTGCAAAACGTAAAGAATAGAAATCCCGCTTTTTTGCCTATGATCCGTTAAATACGGGATGAAATTCGAATGCCAGGCTATGTTTTGGTGACAAGCATCAATCAATAACTAGATATTTGGTGACATTCACCCTCTAATAGGGTGTCATCCAGAATGTCACCTATTACCTACTAACCGAATTTTCTTTTGATTTTGAAAAATGAAGTGGGTATCCTGCTTTTCAAAGTTCGTTGACAAACTACGGGATTTCATCACACTGAACCCAATTGATGGAATCGGACAGCAAGACCGATCCGTTCGAGGCACAGTGGCAGTATCAAAATGGAAATAAAACGATTTACAGGACATCAGGCCGGTTCACAGAAGTACGATCTACTAACTGCAATCTCTGTTGCGGGATTATGTGGTACACCCGGTTTTCAAAATTCAATGATGCGGCTCATTGCGTTGATAACCGCCCGATACAACTGGCGCACTGATGAGCTGACGGTCGGACAAAAAGAAATGGCCCGCCTCTGGTCCGTGGACCAGCGAACCGTCAAGCGAGAAATTAAGCGGTTGACGAGTTATAACATGCTTCTTCAGCTTAGGCCCGGAGTTAGAGGCCGTGTTGCCGCGTACCGACTCAACTACGCGGAAATTTATCGCCTAAGCAAACCAGTTTGGCAAAATGTTGGTTCTGATTTTGTATCACGCATGGAAATGCAAATACCAAAACCATCCGAAAAGGTCGTTCATGTTCAATTTGGTCAAGAAAAACAATTAGAAGTCGAACCTGAGAGACAAGATCTTCAAAGTCCGTGGGGCAGGGCGCTCCAACGCCTATCAGAGTCAGAAATTTTGTTGTTCAAATGCTGGTATCGTGACCTTCAACTTGTTGAAACCCAAGATCAGACGATCACCTTGCGTGCGCCAAGCAAGTTCATTGCACAGTACATTCAGTCTCACCATTTGAAGCCTTTGCTTGGAGCTATCCAACTTGAATTTGGGCGAATTCAGAAGGTGCGTCTGATAGGCTAACTGGAACATGCCGTTGCTTTGCTTGAATTTGTTTGAATTAAACCAATCAGATTTGCAGATTGAAACTAGTAGAGAACCGTTCTTTGTCGCAGTCGTTGGTTGGAATGTTGCAGCTTCGCGTGTTAATTCCAATTGAGGCTTGGTCTGCAATGATATTTGGGAAAGTCTTGTGATCTATTTCAATGGCGCGCTCTACCCAGTATCTGTGATCCTATTTGCGGTCTACTTCTGCGTTCGAAACGGCGTTTCCTGTCGTGATCTAGAAGAAATACCGGCTGAAAGTAGTGTTAAGGTCGAACATACGAGGATGAACAGCCGGTTAGTAATGTATTCATCCTTGGCGGGTAGCAAACCAAAGAAGTGAACAAAATCTACAAGCAGGATCACCGGTTCATCAAGCAGCTTACGAGGCCCATGCCTGGCTTCAAAAGTTCAACCCAGTTGTTGCAGAAATCGAAACAGCCTATTTGATCGGTAAGAGGTCGCTGGGACGTTCGGCATGCGGATACCGCTAATTTGCAGAGTTCGCTGGATAATTGAAGCTAATCAGAGTGATAGCTTTATTCCTCTGCAATGTTTGCGACAGTTCCACAGATTCTACTTGGTACGGTCGAGGTCTGGCCCATTATCGGATCAGACATTCAGGATCGGATGCAACATGAATCCGATCAGTACAACAATATTGTCGCGTTTTAGTCAAAACCAGCTACCTCTCTCCCTCGAAGAGAGGGGGGCTGCGCGCAAGTTCAGACCATCTTACATGGGTGCGATCCCGAGTTTTGGGTCAGTTGGTTTCAACATTTGAACGAGGCCGAAAGGGTAGGGGCCCAGGCTATGCTTGTCGCGCCTTCTTGTATATTGCCCAATACATTGCTTAGAAGCGGTCAGGGCGGGTTTTGGCGGCTTATACTCGTGTCGACCCACCGATCAGGACATTGCGCATCGAAACCGTGGAATACCGCGCGGGCTTGCCCAATAGAGAGCGGGCGACTATCTAGCGGACACGATTTATGAGTCTGTCATAACAGACATGTCTCGATCCTGATCACAGTGGGCATGTGCATTGCAAAAGATCAAATCAAAGTTTGCGGCAGTACTAAGCGATTCCGTCTTGTGGCGTTTGCTGTCAGAGAACATGCGGGAGCAAATGCTGCCGTATACCATTGCAATTATCGCGATGGTGTTTGTGGCGGGGACTACAGCTGGTATCGCGTTCATCATGCGCGATGTCGTTGACTCGCTGTTCGACGGTGAAAATTCGGCCAAGATCTTTAGCGTTTCGATGGCCGTGTTCACTATTTTCTTGGTTAAAGGTGTCGCCACCTACGTCCAGGTTGTAGCATTGACCCGCGCTGGGAACCGGATCGTTTCAAAACAGCAGATCAAGCTATACGACAAGCTTTTGCGGCAGGGCGTATCTTTCTTTAACCTGACCGAAAGCTCGGATTTGCTGTTGAGAGTGACACAGTCAGCACAGGCTGCGCGGACGGTTATCGAAATAATGGTCACGACCGCCGTTCGAGACATGCTTACATTGATTGGTTTGCTTGCCGTGATGTTCTATCAGCAACCAGTCTTGTCCCTCTTTACACTAATCGTCGGCCCGCTGGCGATTCTGGGGGTTCGGGTGCTGCTTCGTAAGGTCCGCGATATTGCGGATATGGAACTGCAGTCGATGGGCGCGATCATGAAGGTCATTCAGGAGACGTCGGCCGGAATTCGGGTGGTCAAGTCCTTTGGACTAGAAGAACGCATGGCCGAACAGATGAATTCGGCAGTTAAAAGTGTCGAAAAACGCCGTAATAAGCTTGCTCGCTTGCAAGCGGCAACCAGCCCACTGACTGATATTCTGGCAGGATTTGCAATTGCGTCGGTCATCGGGCTGAGTGCAGGTAAGTTGTTTGGTGCAGCGGCCTCTACCCCGGGCGAACTGATGTCATTCGTTACCGCTGTGATGATGGCGTATGAACCTGCGAAGCGTCTGACCAAGGTGCGGGTGAAGATGGAAGTAGGTTTGCGGCGTGTCAAAATGCTGTTCAGCATGCTGGACGAGCCGGAAACCCTGCCTGAGGAAGTTAATCCCAAAGCGCTGCCGGATGGGCCTCGCAAAGTCGTGTTTGACGATGTTGTATTCGGCTACGCCCGGCGTGATCCGATCTTAAAGGGGCTTTCGTTGACCTTTGAGGCCGGCAAGACGACCGCTTTGGTTGGCTTATCTGGTGGCGGAAAGTCGACCATTTTGAACCTTGCATTGCGCCTATATGATCCAAATAGTGGTTCGATTTCGATCGATGACCAAGACATAAAATACACCTCTTTCAAGACATTGCGCCAGAATATGTCCTTTGTCGGCCAAGAGACATTTCTTTTCTCAGCGTCGATCGCCGACAATATTCGCTTTGGCCGAGAGGGAGCGACACAAGAGGACGTGATCGAGGCCGCCAAGGCCGCAAACGCCTATGATTTCATTATGACTTTGGAGCAGGGCTTTGACACCATGGTGGGCGAAAACGGAGCCTTCTTATCTGGCGGTCAGAAGCAGCGCCTTGCGATCGCCCGTGCGTTGTTGCGCGATAGCCCCATTCTGTTGCTGGACGAGCCGACGAGTGCGCTGGATTCAAAGTCGGAACATCTGGTGCAGGAAGCGCTAAGCAGGCTTACGGAAGGGCGTACAACAATTATCGTTGCGCACCGCCTTTCAACTATTATGCACGCGGACAAGATTGTTGTGATTGAAAGTGGAGAAGTGTTGGAGCAAGGGAGCGCCAAACATTTGTTGAAAGAACAAGGCCCCTTCAAAACCTTATACGACCATCAGTATTCTAACGCAGTTAGCGCAGAGTGAGCTTGGTTTGACGCAGCAATCTGCAAGACGACCGGCGCGGCAACCACTGGCCGCGACCGTCATTATTCCAACTTACCACAGTTGGAATCAACTTCAGATCTGTCTGGACTGTTTGGCTTCCCAGACCCTGAATGCCGATCAGTTTGAGATTATTGCGGTAAACAATGATCCTTCCGACCAAATTCCGTCTGAGTTTCGCTTGCCTGCAAACGCTCGTATATTGAGCGAAGCAAAGCCGGGCTCATACGCGGCACGAAACCGCGGTATTGATGACGCGAATGCCGACCTATTTTTCTTTACCGATTCAGATTGTCAGCCTGTCCCTCAGTATCTGAAAGCTGGATTGAAGATAGCCCAGGATCACCCTGAGGTTGGGCGGTTCGGAGGCAATGTTGTTCTGATCCCTAACGGGGAAGAATGGACGACAACGGAATTGTATGACGTTCATCTTGGTCTGGAGCAGCAGAAGTGGGTTGAACGTGGCAGAGCTGTTACTGCCAACCTGATTTTGCGTCGCAGTGTGATAGATCAAGTCGGTCGGTTCAACGACACGGTTTTGTCAGGTGGTGATATGGAATGGAACGATCGCGCAAAAGCTGCAGGCGAACCTATCCTTTTTGCCGAGGAAGCCATCGTAAGACATCCAGCGCGTAGAAGTCTCGGTGAACACATCACCAAAGCCCGCCGAATTGAAGGCGCGCGTTTGCGTAGGAACGCGAAGCGTGGAATTGTGAATTACATACCACCCGTTCACAAGCTGATCCCGTCGTTTAAGACTCTGAAAAATCTTCTTGGAAAATCCGATCTATCTACCCGACGAGCCCTTGGAGTTTGGGGTGTCCATTATGTTCTTCGAGTGGTGAAGATAACTGAAACTATTCGTCTGCTCTGGCTACGACGCGCCGATCAGCGGAAATAGGGCTAATTAAACAGATCTCTTCATGTACTTGGTTTGAAAACTCAAATTCTTTGCGAAACTAGGCTTTTGTGTAGTAGTCATAAGTATAATATTTTGATTATTAAGACGCGTTGATGATGGCTCTGTTGCAAACTCTTATCCATTGACCTTCGTGGCTTTAGCGCATGTGTGGCGAACGACACTATCCAGTTGAAGGTTGGTCCATGATTTCTTTCAAAGGTGCGCAATATCCGAAGGATGTTATCCTATTCGCAGTCTTCTTTTACGTCCGATGCGGCGTGTCGTACCGAGATCTGGAAGAAATCATGGCAGAACGCGGTGTATCGGTTGATCATGCGACACTGAACCGTTGGGTGAAACGATGCTCAAGCGCAATTGCTGATGTAACGCGCCGCAGGAAAGGGCCATGTGATCGCTCTTGGAGAATGGATGAGACTTACATCAAGGTGAAGGGTGCGTGGGTCTATCTCTATCGGGCCGTCGATAAATACGGCAAGACGCTTGATTTCATGTTTTAACCACAGCGAAACAAGCCTGCCGCGACGAACTTCTTCGCTCGGATGATCGAGGTCAATGGTTTGCCACGGAAGATTGTCATCGACAAAAGCGGAGCTAACACGGCTGGCATCAAGGCCATAAACAAGATGCTGAAAGGCTTTGGTTGCCCGATCCCGATTGAGATGGTCAGGCGGAAATACCTGAACAACATCGTGGAACAGGACCATTGTTTCATCAAGAGACGCATCCGGCCAATGCTAGGGTTCAAGGCATTTGCTTAAGCGGCGTCAACCCTCGACGGAATCGAAGTGGCGCACATGATCCGCAAAGATCAAATGTCGGCAGCGAGTCCCTGAGTGCCCAATGCTGCACTTTGTATGAAAGACTGCTTTTCTGAACTTTTTCTTATTTTGGGCGTTTGATAGCAAGAGGTATGGAAATGCCTTCTGAAACGCAAAAACAAAAATTTAAGACCTGGGCTTTCGCAATCTTTTTATGGGCCTTTCTATGTGTATGGCTGAGCGGAATGACCGCAGGACTGATGGCCGGAGCGTGCCGGAATGATCGTTATGAGGGTGCCAAGAAGCTTCGGTTCTGTAACTTTTCACTCGCCGCTGGCGCTTGGATGAATTTCTCATCTCTCGAACGAGCTAAGGGGAGCCGCATCGAACTCGAAAGAGGGATCGCGCTGTATCAGACGGGAGAAACAGACAAAGCGGTTGAAGCATTTGAGGAAGCCTTGCGTGACGCACGAGCAAACCCGGGGCCTTGGGAACGGGACCTCCACCAGCGCATAATTCAAATGGAAGACCGCTACACGCTCGCGCTGTGGGTGTCGGTGGTCGAAGCAGTCAAATAGGAGACTTGAGCAGCTTGGATATTTTCAAAGCCGCCATTGGTTCAAACGCCACGAAAGTCTTTTTTGTCCGCATCCTGTGAACTCGCAGACGTCGAGATTTTGCATTTGCAGCGAATGTCAGAAAAGCGGGCTGCGTCCGCAGAATTGCGATACTGTGCTAGATGTCTCCTTTGGGCCGAATCTGCTTGCGGAATGCAAATAGTTGTTTCGGCATGTTCGTTCATTGCTTCGCGTTCTCAAATTACTCGGTCATTCTTGTTCGGCCAAAACATCCAAATGTCAGTTTAGAACTCTTGGGATGGACGGCTAATACCTACTGTGATCCTATGCCGTCGCAGTTCATGGGCATTCAATGCGATCAGCTTCGTATATTGTAGGTATTTTGATAGCCATTGCCGCCAGCATTGGCCTTTATTTGGTTTCTTACAAGTACTTCGTTTCGGAGGAGCTTTCGAAAGCTCAGGGCCGGCTCTCTCTTTACCAAAGCTCGGTAAACAGCGAACTCGAACGATTTTCCCACCTCACATATGTGCTGTCACAGGATTCCTTTGTAATTGGAACAGCTGAAGGAGACGGCACCGGAACTTTAAACCGACGCCTCGAGGATTTTGCGGAGCAGGCGGGACTGGATGCGATCTACCTGATGGACGAAGACGGGATCACGATCTCCGCATCGAACTACCGCGACACTGGGAGCTTTGTTGGCCAGAACTACGCTTTCCGTCCGTATTTCCAAACTGCCATTTCTGGTGAACAGGGCCGCTTTTATGCCATCGGGGCAACAACGGGTCTGCCAGGCTACTTCATCGCCAACGCTGTGCTTGACGACCAGGGAGCTTCAACTGGCGTCATAGCGATTAAGATCGATTTCTCTAATCTTCAGGATAGTTGGAAAAACTCGGGAGAACAGGTTCTTTTGGCCAATGAAGACGGCGTCGTTTTGCTTTCTTCGAACTCGGATTGGCAGTATCGCGCGTTGACGCCATTGTCAGAACCACAGCGAGAACGGATTCGAGATGCCAGGCAGTTTCCGGGCCAAGACTTAGATGCGTTGGATTGGGTTGAGTTGCCGGGAGATCAGGCCAGAATTGCGGGGACGAAGCGCCTGCATCTTGCAGCTACAGATCTACCTCATGGCTGGTCGCTCCACTATTTTGCAAGTGACGATCAGGCCGTTGCGCGCAGTTGGCTGGTAACTGCAGTTTTTGTCCTTTTGGCGGGGCTCGCATTTATCTTTTTCCAGATACAACGCGCAAGGCGCGTAGGCGCGGCCTTAGTGCGGTCCGAAGAGGAAGAAGCAAAGCTGCGGGAGGCAAATGAAAGGCTCGCCATCGAAATCGACGACCGCAAGAAAGCCGAGCGGAGCCTCAAACGCACCCAAGGGGAATTGGAGCGCGCAAGCCGACTGGCGGCTCTGGGGCAACTATCCGCGTCGGTCACGCATGAACTGGGCCAGCCGATCGCTGCGATGCGCAATCACCTGGTGGCAGAAGAGATCTCATCTTCCAGTGGGTCTAAGCTACCGCAAAAAATTGGAAGTCTGGTCGACAGGATGGAAGGGATCACGCGCCAATTGCGGTTCTTCGCGCGCTCAGAGAGTGAGGCGTTCGACGACGTAGACTTATGCACTTCGGTCAATGCCGCTTTGACACTTGTTGCGCCAAACATCAAGCAAGGTGGGGTGAAAATCTCAGTTGATACGCCGACCGGCCCGATCTTTATCCGGGGCAGTGCCCTGCGGATCGAACAGGTCATCACCAATCTTCTGCGCAATGCCATAGATGCAACGGATGAAGCGGATGCGCCTGAAATCTGCGTCGCTATAATGGCATCTGATGATGAGGCAGTGTTGGAAATTCAGGACAACGGTCACGGGTTGGGCAAGGCAACGCTGGCTGAGTTGCAAGAGCCATTTGTAACCACAAAAGAGAGCGGGCGAGGCATGGGCTTAGGACTGGCCATTTCCACCAGCATTGTCAAAGATCACGATGGCAAGATGACGGCCCGAAATCGTGATGGCGGCGGAACAGTTTTCCGCGTCATCTTCCCGATAGCCTCAAATACTGAAGAAACGGACGAATGACCCAGCAGCAAGCCTTCAAAGTTCTGGTCGTTGATGATGACAGATCGATGCGACAATCGCTTGTCGAGTTGCTCGAAGCCGCCGACTGGACCGTCAGCGCCTTGCCACGTGCGACCCAGGTGACCGAACATCTGGCCAATGCCTCGCCGGATGTCATTTTGTCTGATGTGCGTATGCCCGGCATGTCGGGACTTGAATTGCTGGCCAGCCTGGACAGGCATGTGGCGCCTCCAGTGGTATTGATTTCGGCACATGGTGACATCCCGATGGCGGTTCAGGCCATACAGGATGGAGCGTACGGGTTCATCGAAAAGCCATATGAGCCACGGCGATTGCTTACGGTGCTGAGGCACGCGGCTGAACAAAACCGAATGCGAAGAAGCAATGCCCGCCTCAAAGACCGGCTGTTCAAACTGTCAGGCCTTGACCGCATCCTGCTGGGCCAAACAGACGCCATTACAGACTTGCGACAAGAAGTACTTGATCTGGCCGATACATCCGTTGCGGTTTTGCTGCAGGGGGATACCGGCACCGGGAAAGAGCTGGTTGCCAATGCTTTGCATGATTTGGGCCGCTCGCCGGAGGCACTCTTTCTGGCGCTGAATTGCGCGGCATTGTCCTCCGAGACGTTTGAAGCGGAAATGTTCGGCGTCGCGGGTGAATCCGACGGAAGGCTTGTGGCAGCATCGGGTGGGACCTTGTTTCTGGACGAAATCTGCTCGTGCCCACCAGCGGCTCAGGCGAAGCTACTAAGGGTCATCGAAGATCAGCAGGTGTTGCCGGTGGGGGCTGTGTCGCCGGTGCCGGTAAGTTTCAGGGTCGTGTCAGCAACCAACGAAGACGTTGTACTGGCCGCCGAGGAAGGCCGCCTGCGTCAGGACCTTTTGTTTCGACTGAATACTGTTGTCCTGTCTTTATCTCCGCTACGTCAAAGACGGGACGATCTGGTTCTGTTGGCAACGCATTTCTTGAACGAATACGCGCAGGTTTATGAGATAGACGCGCCAGAACTTGATCAGGACGATTTGGCCGCTCTGCTTGCCCATGACTGGCCCGGCAATGTGCGTGAATTGCGCCATGTCTGCGAACGGCGCATTTTGGCAGCCCGACGCGGAGGAGGGTCGGTGGTGCAGGCTATCCGAAGCGATCAGCACTTCGACGAAGTGCCGGATACGCTGCGCGAAGCGGTTGCTGCTTTTGAACGCGAACTCATCGGCAAAGCCATCAAGGCGCATAAAGGCCGTATGGATGCCGCCGCCGAAGCGCTTGGGATTGGCCGACGGACACTCAACGAAAAGATCGTCAAACTCGGTCTCGATAAAGAGGCGCTGTTGTAGGAGAAATCACTCTGCGGATATCCGCAGGGACTCCGAAACTTCACGCGCATTTTCCTTCATAGGCAGGCTGCTGCGCATCGTGAATACTCTGCCCAAACACATTGCGTGATCTGGGAGGAGCCACTATGCGCAAACATCTTAACCGGGCGGCCATCGCCGCCCTGTCGCTGACCGTTGCATCCGAAGCACTGGCTGTCGAATGGAACGTTTCCCTGTGGGGCAAGCGTCGCGCCTTTACCGAACACGTCGAGAAAATTGCCGAACTGGTGAACAAAAAGACGGGCGGCGAGTTCACACTTAACATCAGCTATGGTGGCCTGTCGAAGAACAAAGAAAACCTCGATGGGATTTCGATTGGTGCGTTTGAAATGGCCCAGTTCTGCGCTGGCTACCACCGCGACAAGAACCCCTCGATCACTGTCTTGGAACTGCCGTTTTTGGGCGTGACATCCCTTGAACAGGAAGTCGACCTGTCGATGGCCGTCTATCAACACCCGGCTGTTGTCGAGGATCTGGCCCGCTGGGACGCGACTCTGCTGATGCCTTCGCCGCTGCCGCAGTACAACCTTGTTGGTGTCGGTGAAGCACCCAAATCCCTAACCGATTTTGAAGGTCTGAGCGTTCGGGCGACAGGTGGCATCGGCAAGGCGATGGAGACGGTTGGAGCGGTTCCGACCTCGATGTCTGCATCCGAAGTGCGTCAGGCAATGGACAGCGGCATCGTCAAAGCGGTCAGCTTTGCGCCACACGCGCATATGTCCTTCGGCACCATAGAGAATGGCACGTGGTGGACGACGAACCTCAACCCCGGCACCGTCAACTGCCCCGTCGTGGTGAACACGCTGGCACTGGAAGATCTGTCTGACGAACACCGCGATGCTCTGCTGGGATCGGTGGAAGAGGCACTGGATCACTACGTGAGCCACTACCAGACCAAAACGATGGAAGCGTGGGGCCCTGAGCTGGATCAACGCGGCATCGAACGGGTCACTTTCAGCGATGAAGAAATCGCAGCGTTCAAAGAAGCCGCTGCCGCCCCCGCGGCCGAGGCCTGGATTGCAGAAAACACCGAGCGTGGCCTACCAGCACAAGAGCTATATGACCTTGTGACCGGGAAGATCGCAAACGGCAGCTAATCCACTCACAACCCGGCGTCGGTCAAGCTGGTGTCGGGTGCCTTTTTCCCTGACAGCGGAGCAAAACGATGGCCGGGTCATCCCTGGTGCTGTCCAACGACAGCCGTCTCAGCATTCTCGATCAACACCTCTACAAACTGGAAAGCTTTCTGGCCCTGATCAGCGGTCTTGCAGTCTTTTCACTGATGGTAATGGCCGTAGTCTCCGTTGGTGGTCGGAACTTCGCCAATGCGCCACTTCCCGGTTACGTGGACTGGATCGAGCAGGCCATGCCGTTAATCGCCTTCATGGGGATTTCCTATGCGCAGCGTGATGGCGGTCATATCCGAATGGACATGGTTGTTGGAGCGCTTAGAGGCCGGACGCTCTATATCGTTGAGTTCATTACAACCGCTGTCATTCTGGCACTGATCGTCTTGCTGATCTGGGGGAGTTGGGCGCATTTCGCACGCAGCTTTGACTTTGGTGCTCCACTCTTGAGCCGCGACAGCTCCATCGACATAGGTATCCCGCTGTGGCCCGCAAAGCTGTTGGCCCCCGTTGCCTTTAGCGTGCTGTGCCTAAGGCTTGCTTTACAGCTCTGGGCCTACGGTCGCGCGATCAGGCACCCCGATCAGGCACCTATTGCCGTCCCGCTAATAGCCGATGCAGCCACTCAAGCTGCAATGGAAGCCGAGCACGTCTCGGGCCACGACAACTGAGGTTATATCTGATGGAACCCATTGATATTGGTCTGATCGTCTCGGGCGGTATGCTTGTTCTTGTGGTGTTGGGGATGCGCGTGGCCTTTGCCGCCGCGACAGCTGGCATGATTGGCCTGATCTGGATCTTCTGGGCCAAGTTTGGGTACGACCCGGCGCGGTTCGGCAAGGCTCTGACAGTGGCCGTCAAAACAGCGGGGCAGGTGCCGCACTCCAAGATTTCAAGCCAGGCGTTGAGCCTTATTCCGACCTTCATCCTGATTGGCTACCTCGCCTATTACGCGGGCCTAACCAAAGCACTGTTCGAAGCCGCGAAGCGTTGGCTCGCATGGGTCCCGGGCGGGCTGGCGGTTTCGACCGTTTTCGCAACCGCTGGGTTTGCGGCGGTATCTGGGGCCTCAGTCGCCACTTCCGCTGTGTTCGCCCGTATCGCCATCCCCGAGATGCTGAAGATAGGCTACGACAAGCGTTTTGCTGCAGGTGTCGTTGCTGCAGGCGGTACGCTCGCCTCGCTCATCCCGCCTTCGGCCATTCTGGTCATCTACGCGATTATCGTCGAGCAGGACGTGGGCAAACTGCTGTTGGCGGGATTCATCCCGGGCATGTTCTCGGCAGTAATTTACGGCTTGCTGATCATTGGCATGGCCGTTGTGATCAAAGGATTTGGCCCCGCAGTCACCGGATTTACATGGAAAGAACGTTTCCTCTCGTTGCCGCCCGCATTGCCCATCGTGATTGTCGTCGTCACCATCATCTTCTTTGTTTACAACCCGTTCGGCGGCGATGCCTGGGGTACGCCAACCGAAGGTGGCGCAATTGGAGCATTTGTGGTGTTCCTGATGGCGCTGTATCAGGGAATGCGCTGGTCCGAACTCAAAGACGCGCTTTTGGAAACCGCCAAGCTGAGCGTCATGATTTTCACGATCATCTGGGGCGTTTTAGTTTACGTTCGTTTTCTTGGTTTCGCCGAACTGCCAAGTGCATTCTCCGACTGGATCACCTCGCTTGAGATGTCTCCGATGCTGATCCTGATCTGTATTCTTCTGGCTTACGCTGTACTGGGCATGTTCATGGATGCGATAGGTATGCTGCTGCTGACGTTGCCGGTAGTTTACCCTGCCGTCATGGCGTTGAATGGTGGTGAAGCCGTAAGTGCAGCCGAAAGTACCTTCGGTATGTCCGGACCTATGTGTGCCATCTGGTTTGGCATTTTGGTTGTCAAAATGGCCGAGTTTTGCCTGATCACCCCACCTATTGGGCTGAATTGCTTTGTCGTGGCCGGCGTTCGTGATGACCTAAGCGTTCAGGATGTTTTTAAAGGTGTAACGCCTTTCTTTCTGGCGGATGCTGCAACCATCGCGATGCTCGTTGCCTTCCCTGCTATCGTCCTATGGCTTCCTGGTCAGGTTTGAATCACATGGAATGATTTTGGAGTGCGGTATGCCGGTGCAGCTAAGGCCTGCATCAATCAGCTGCACTGCAGAATACATGACACTTGTTCAATGGCCGGTTTGGGCCGAATGGTGGCGAGCTATCCGTTTCAGTCAGGCGCTGCTAGCTCCGCTTTCTCGACAGTCTCAGTCGTGAATCATTTTACAAGATCCCGCGAACAGCGGGCATGTGTACAAGTTCAGAATAGATAGCTCGCAGCAAGCCGTCGCGCGGCAGGGGTTCTACTAAACGGCCACCATGCACTATACCAGGATACAAGAGAAATAGTAGCGTCGGTGCAGTCTCAGTTTCGGCATTTGGGCCTAAGTAGTCAAAACATATTGGAACCGGGCCTTGCAATCAATCGCGTGGAAAAAGCTCATTGGCATCGCTAAGTAAGAACAGATTTGTTCGCTTGCTGCCTTGAACAATCTCCGTGAGCGCGTCCCGCCAACCTAGGATTTTTTTCCTGTCGCCTTTAAGCCTAGACCCATCAACCACCCAAAGCATGTTTTTACAAAAATCCTCGCGGGCTCGACGCTCTTTGGGATCGAGATGGGAATGTTGGATCTCCAAAGTGAGGCCTGCCAGCGTGTAGACGTCGGCAATGTGCTTCTCACCAGTATTTTGATCAGTAAACACTTGTTCTTGCCAACGGAGTGGAAACTCATTTTTCCAGTTCCGATTCCAATCAGTTTCTGGTTCCCACCAAGGATCACATTCCACTTTGCATTTGTGCGCCCAATGATGAACCCTAACCTCGCCACAACGCGGAATCATTTCAGATTTGCAAAATGAGCATTGCCTTACAGTCCCAGGGATCGGTCTACTTCGGTTGCCATTTATGATTGCTGTTAACATTCCTGCGCCTGGAGCCTGTGGTTTTGAGGTCAGCTAAACGTAGCAGCTTTTCACATCCATCTCGGACTGTTTCGCGAGGCTTAGTGCCTTTGGCGTCAGAGCAGCGCATTGCGAAACAATGGGTCCGAGTCTGGCTCAGTGTGGCGCAATGTCCGCTTTGGGGAAGCTGCGATGCTGCATCGGATGGTGTTTTCAGAGTCCGCCATGGTCCGTCTTCATCGGAGCTGTAAGGTGGCTGATATCGAATGCTGCTCTCACCCCGATGTCGGCAGCGAGCCCATAGTTCTAGATGCTGCATCTTGAATGAGTGAATGCGAAGCTATGATTGCTGCCATTGGTCTGCGCAAGGCGGCCTATGGCTGACCTTCATCTGCGGGTTGCGATGCTGCGTTGCAGCAGGTTGGAGCCGCCATTGGCTGCTACCAAATCGTTCTCGGACAATCGATGTCGAGCAACACGGGCGCCCGCATTAGAGCCGTTGATAGCGGCACATTGAACCCGGACTCATTGAAAACCAGCAGCATCGTAGCGCCGAATCCGCGACCAGCTTGCTAGCAAACCCGTGAGGCCGACTTTCCAATCCACGCCGGACTTAAAATTCGGCCTTTCAATTTCCCTGATTCCGAGCTTCCAGCCGTTCCAGATTTACAACCGTCGAAAGCATAAGACGATCATGGCTCCAATCCTGGGTTTGACGAACCGAGGCCGACCCAATGGCAATCACAACAACCAGAGAAAGCGTCAGCCCAAAGAAATTTGCTGACAATTGTGTGGTCGTTACGGGCGCATCGGTCAGGGCGATCACACGCTGGCGCAGAACATGCTTTGCTTTCGGCCCGTTAACCAGGGCCACACGAAGAATGCGAGGGTTTTTCAGATTAATAGATCGTGTGCAGTAGTCCAGTAGACAGGTGGTATAGTCGGTCGCGTTAATGCCTTTACGCGAGACGACAGACTGGTCGCAGGCCAATTCGCGAAGTCGATCAAACTGATGTTTCATGGCCAGATAGGCCGGGTTCCAAAACAGCAGAGGACGCATAAGCTCGAAACCCAGTTCCCATTCCACGTCCAGTGCGCGGATGTGCTGGAATTCATGCGCCAGAGCAAAGCGCAAATCGCGTGGCGAGTTTAGCAAATGGCTGGGCAAAACGACGTGACGGCGACGAAGGCCGCGTACTGCAAAAGGCACAGTTACGCGATCTGAAAGGCGAATGTCCACCTTTGCCGACTGTCGCCAAAGAAAGCTGGACCGTACGGCCTTGCGAATTGTAAGCGCGTTGCGGGCAACCCGAATTGCCAGAATAATTGATAGAAGAACCAGCGTAGTCAGCGCGCAAGTTACGAAAACAGAGCCGCCTGACAAGACATAGTCGAGCCAGCGTTCGCGCGTATTCAAAAGGGTTTCGAACTGCGCAGCGGGCATGGCGATTTCGCCGCGCAAATAGGCCGCAACTGCGATATCCCCCAGCGCGACAACACGTCCGGGCCACACCTGAGCGACAAAGCCCGAAACACCGATCGCCAGAACCGGGCTGAGCATAACGCCGATGCAAAGTATCTTGAGCGAACGAAGCTGAGCAACAAAGCCGTACCTCATGGGCGTCAACGCAAGGCCCCCACGCACGGCCAGCCAGATCAGCGCCGATAATCCAAGCACAACGTTGAACTCGAGAAACGCATCGAGAACCGGTTTAACCGCTGTCATTTTGCAGTCTCCTCTCTACCAGTGCTCGAATCTCCTCTAGGTCATCTTCTGTCAGGCCATCATCGTCGACCAGCCTTGCAACCAGAGTTGCGGGCGTGTCGTCAAACAGGGTCCGGGACAGATTCTGCAACGACCGCGACTGATACCTGTCCTTCTCGAGAAGGGGTCTGTAGATCAGCGACTTGCCGTTCTTCTCGCTTTCGACAAAGCCCTTCTCATCAAGGATCCGCAAAATTGTGGCTCCGGAAGTGTAGGCCAGATTGCGATCAGGTGGCAGGCGATCAAGGACTTCACGGACCGTGCCCTGACCAAGCGCCCAGAGTTCGTTCATGAACTCAAGTTCCACTTCGGTCAGAAGATTTGTTGTCTTTTTCTTTCGCATCAATCTCGGTGTCGCCATTATTAGTATGCCTGACAGACAAGCATCCTTTCGCTGTTTCGCAAAGCCTAAACTTTCCAGAAGACGAAGACGCCCCAACCGATGGACAGGAAAAGCGGCGTCCAAACAGGTTGGCCGACCAGCCCGAGCCAGGCCAGGAAGATATAGGTCGAGCCCAGCAGGGTGATGAACAACCGATCCCCCAGCGTGGTGGTCAGTCCCAGCACGCCGCGCCGCTCGATCCCGTCTCGGAATTTGAACCCTTCCAGCAAACCAATTAGGGCGATGGCCGAAAAGATACCGATGAACACCGCCAGTGTTGCCGGAGTCCATGCCATCCAGAAATCCGGCCACAAAGGAGCGGTCCACGAGAAACCTTTTTCCTCTTGCTGGCCGACACTGCCCCAACCGGCCTGTTGGGCATAGGCCACTGAAGGCAGGAAGGGCAGAGCGACAAGAAGTTTACGCATATCGAACCTCACACACGTCCCATCGCGAAACCGCGCGCGATGTAGTTGCGGACAAACCAGATGACGATGGCGCCGGGGATGATGGTCAGCGTGCCGGCGGCGGCCAACAGGCCCAGTTCGTACCCCGCGCTGGAAGCGGTGCGGGTCATCACGGCGGCAATTGGTTTGGCCTCGACCGCAGTCAGGGTTTTGGCCAGCAGCATCTCAACCCATGAGAACATGAAGCAGAAGAAAGCAGCGACACCGACGCCCGCTTTGATGTTCGGCAAGAAGATCGTCACGAAGAAACGCGGGAACGAGTAACCGTCTACATAGGCGGTTTCATCCAGTTCCTTCGGGACGCCGCGCATGAAGCCTTCCAGTATCCACACCGCCAGAGGCACGTTGAACAGCGTGTGTGCCAGCGCCACAGCCAGATAGGTGTCGAACAGGTGGATCGACGAATACAGCTGAAAGAACGGCAGCGCGAACACAGCCGCAGGGGCCATCCGATTGGTCAGCAGCCAGAAGAACAGCTGTTTGTCCCCCAGGAACCGGTAGCGCGAGAACGCGTAGGCCGCAGGCAGCGCCACACAGACCGAGAGCACCGTGTTGATCGTCACGTAGATGATCGAGTTGATATACCCCCAGTACCACGTCGGGTCGGTGAAGATGGTGATGTAGTTCTCCAGCGTGAAGGTCTGGGGGAACAGGGAAAAGCCCGACAGGATCTCGTTCGTTGTCTTGAAGGACATCGCCACCAGCCAATAGATCGGTAGCATCAGAAACGCGATATAGAGGATCGGGATAAGGGACCGCTTCTTCATTGCGCGTCATCCTTTGTCATCAGAGTGTAGAAGACCCACGACACAAGCAGCGTGATGGCGAAGTAGATCAGGCTCATCGCGGCTGCAGGGCCAAGGTCGAACTGTCCCAGCGCGATCTTCACAAGATCGATCGACAGCAAGGTGGTTGAGTTGCCGGGGCCGCCGCCGGTCAACACGAAGGGCTCGGTGTAGATGTTGAAACTGTCCATGAAGCGTAGCAAAACGGCGATGGTCAGGACGGTTTTCATCTTGGGCAGCTGGATGTAGCGGAACACTGACCACGGGCTGGCACCGTCAATCTTGGCAGCCTGATAATAGGCGTCAGGGATCGAAACGAGGCCCGCATAGCACAGCAACACCACAAGCGAAGTCCAGTGCCAGACATCCATGACAATGACGGTGATCCAGGCCGAAAGCGGCTGTTGAGTCATGTCATAGTTGACGCCCAGAACGTCATTCAGGAAGTATCCCAGCAGGCCAATCTTGGGCAGGGTGAAGATGTTCCACATTGACCCAACCACGTTCCACGGGATCAGCATCGGCAGGGCCATCAGCACCAGACAGACCGGCACCCAGAACCCTTTGCGGGGCATCGACAGGGCCACGATGATGCCCAACGGCACCTCGATCAGCAGGATCAGGAAGGTGAACAGGAATTGCCGACCCAGCGCGGCTTGGAAGCGGTCGGATCGCAGGATCTGTTCGAACCAGCCCAGACCTTCCCAAAAGAACTGGTTGTTGCCGAAGGTTTCCTGCACCGAGTAGTTGACCACTGTCATCATCGGCACCAGCGCGTTAAACGCGACCAGCGCCAACACCGGTAGGACAAAGAACCATGCCTTTTGGTTTTCCGTTCTCATAGCGCCCGCTCCTCGGTTGCGATCCAGCCGTCGCGATAGACACGGGATTGTTCAGGTTTGAATTGCAGGAAGACCTGTGATCCGGGCTCGGGCACGCTGTGTTCAGTCACGGCCTTGAGCGCCGTGTCGCCGACCATCGCGCTGACAACGTAGTGGCGGCCGATGTCCGAAACTTTGGTTACATGTGCCGGGATGCCTGTGTCGCCGAAGCCTACATATTCAGGGCGGATGCCCAGATCGGTGCGGCCTCCGTCGCCCTGGGTCGGGCCTTCCAGCACAACCTCGTGACCTTCGAACACCGCGCGGTCGCCCTTGGCCTCACACGGTAACACGTTCATGCCGGGGGAGCCGATGAAGTGGCCGACAAAGGTGTGTTGGGGCCGCTCGAATAGCTCAACGGGCGTGCCGATCTGCACCACTTCGCCTTCCTGCATCACTACGACCTCGTCCGCAAAGGTCAGGGCCTCAGTCTGGTCGTGGGTCACGTAAATCATCGTGGCTTTGACGCGTTGGTGCAGCTCTTTCAGCTTGGAGCGCAGTTTCCACTTCAGATGCGGGTCGATCACGGTCAGGGGTTCATCGAACATCACCGCGTTCACGTCGTCTCGCACTAGACCGCGACCCATCGAGATTTTCTGTTTGTTATCCGGACTCAGACCCGATGCGCGCGTGCCCAGCATATCCGTGACGTCAAGCATTTCGGCGATCTCATCGACGCGGCGCTTGATTGTCGCCGGGTCAACACCTCGGTTTTTCAGCGGGAAAGCCAGGTTCTCGCCGACGGTCATCGTGTCGTAGATCACCGGGAACTGGAACACCTGTGCGATGTTGCGCTGGTCGGGGGGTAAGGCGGTCACGTCACGGTCGTCAAACAGGATCTGTCCTTCGGACGGCGTCAAAAGACCCGAGATAATGTTTAGCAACGTGGACTTGCCACAACCGGACGGTCCTAGCAGCGCATAGGCACCGCCATCGCGCCAAGTCACGTCGATTTCCTTCAGTGCATAGTCTTGCGGCTCTTTCGGCGTCGACATGTAGCTGTGTCGCAGGTTTGAAAGCTTGATCTGTGCCATGTCAGGCTATCCTTTTGCCATCTTGGCCGAAATACCGGCAGTGGGCCGGGTTCATGTAGAAGCTGTGGTCTTCGCCAACCTGATAGGGGTGGACGCCCGAGGCAAGTGACACCCACGCATCATCGCCATGTTGGAAATGCGCGCTGGAATCCGAGCCGGACAGTTCGGTCACAATCACGCGGCCGGTAAGCTCCACATCATCATCGGAAGAGCGAAACGGGGTCACCCGATGGGGACGCACGGCGACCATGTAATCTCCGTCGGCCATTTCTGTGACAGCCCAGCCACCTCCACCAGCCATTTGCGCCTGAGCGCCGGACACAGTGATGCGCGCGACATTGATCGGCGGATCCGAAAAAACTCGCGCGGCGGCGATGTTCTCAGGGTTGCGATAAATATCAGCGGTCGGCCCGAACTGGGTCACGCGACCATCTTCCATCAGGGCCGTGTATCCACCCAGAAGCAGTGCTTCTTCGGGCTCTGACGTGGCATAAACCACCACAGCACCACGACCCGCGAACAGATCGGGCAACTGCTCGCGCAATTCTTCACGCAATTTATAATCGAGGTTTGCCAACGGTTCGTCGAGGAAGACGGCGCGGCTCTCTTTCGCAATGGCGCGCGCCAGTGCCGTGCGTTGCTGTTGCCCGCCTGACAGCTCATGCGGGCGGCGGTGTAACATCGGGCGCAGTTGAAGCAGATCTGCGGCTTCTTCCACGCGGCCCACAATCTCGGACTTTGCCATACCCGCAACGCGCAATGGAGAGGCGATGTTGTCGAACACGGTCATATGCGGGTAGTTCACAAAGAACTGGTGCACCAGGCTGATCTGCCGCTTCTGCGTGTTCAGTTTAGTCACATCCTGCCCATCCATACAGACCTTGCCCGAGGCAATCGGGTCCAGCCCGGCCATCATCTTGATCAGAGAGGTCTTACCCGATCCTGTCGCGCCCAGCAGCACATTGAAATGGCCGGTCTGCAGCGTCAGGTTGGTTGGTTTGATATGGATGACGTTGCCGACCCGCTTGGTCGCGTCCTGTAGTTCGATCATTTTCGCGAATTCCGATCCCGCAGCGCCCGCGCTGTCTTGGTCTTGGTGTGGGATGCCGCGAACGGCACCCCGGGTTGCTTTGGCTTACTGAGACTGCCAGCGCTGAACCAGCTCGTCATAGTTGACAGTCTGGCCTTGCGGCTTTTCGTTCTCAAGCTTGGCCTTGGGCGAACCTTCTTTCTCGAGCCAGAATGACGCATCCTGCGGCTCGTTCAGGCGCGGTCCGCAGCCACCGTAAACACCTGCGCTTTCATCCGCGGCCTGCATACGGGCCATGGTGATGTCCATCTCTTCTGCCAGACGGTCCATCGCCTCTTGCGGAGTAAACGCGCCCGAGTTCACGTCACCGATCTGCTGCCACCAGATCTGGGCCAGCTTCGGATAATCCGGGACGTTGATGCCGGTCGGCGACCATGCCACGCGGTCAGGTGAGCGATAGAACTCGACCAGACCTCCCAGCTTGGGTGCACGTTCGGTGAACGACTCGTGGTTGACCGAGCTGTCGCGGATGAAGGTCAGACCCACATGGGACTTTTTCACATCGACAGTCTTGGAGGTCACGAACTGGGCATAGAGCCAAGCTGCCTGTGCACGATCCTCGGGGGTCGACTTCAGGAAGGTCCACGACCCCACGTCCTGATAACCAACCTTCTGGCCTTCCTCCCAATAGGGGCCATGCGGGCTAGGCGCCATCCGCCACAGCGGCGTGCCTTCGTCATCCACGGTGTTGTTGCCTTCGGACTTCGGCTTCACCATGTCGGCGGTGAAGGCGGTATACCAGAAGATCTGCTGGGCCACATTGCCTTGGCTGAGCGCTGGCAGAGACTGGTAGAAGTCATAGCTTGCGGCACCTGGAGGGGCATAGTTGCGCAGCCACTCGTCCCACTTACGGATCGCGTAGACCGCAGCCGGGCCATTGGCAGCACCACCACGCGACACGGACGCACCGACAGGGTTACAAGTGCCCGCTTCCATGCGGATGCCCCATTCGTCGACGGGAACACCGTTCGGCTCGCCCACGTCACCGGCACCAGCCATCGACAGCCAGGCGTCGGTCATGCGCCATCCGAGGTCAGGCGCGCGCTTGCCGTAGTCCATGTGGCCATAGATCGCGACGCCGTCGACCTCTTTCACGTCATTTGTGAAGAATTCAGCGATGTCTTCGTAGGCCGACCAGTTGACTGGAACGCCCAGATCATAGCCGTATTTCTCTTTAAACGCGGCTTTGTTGTCCTCGTCATCGAACCAGTCCTTGCGGAACCAGTAGAGGTTCGCGAACTGCTGGTCAGGCAGCTGATACAACTTGCCGTCCGGTCCGGTTGTGAACTGAATGCCCATGAAGTCATCTAGATCCAGGGTCGGCGAAGTTGTCGCCGCCCAGTCGCCACCCATCATATCGGTCAGCGGATAGGCCAACTGCAGGCGCGAATGTGTTCCGATCAGGTCGCTGTCGTTGACATAACCATCATATAGGTTCCGCCCGGTTTGCAGCTGTGTCTGAACGGCCTGAACCACTTCACCTTCGCCGAGAATCTGGTGATTGACTTTGATCCCTGTGATTTCCTCGAACGCCTTTGTCAGAACCTCGGATTCATAGGAATGCGTCGGGATACCCTCGGACAGGACATTGATTTCCATGCCCGAGTACGGTTGTGCAGCTTCGATGAACCACTTCATTTCGGACAACTGTTCGTCCTTCGACAAGGTCGATGGCTGGAATTCGTCGTCAATCCAACGTTGTGCTGCGGCTTCGTCGGCCCAAACAGGACCATGCCCCGCTATGACGGCCGCTGCCGCCACGGCGGAAAGTAGATGTCTCCGCATCTGTCTCCTCCCAAGTTTATGTGATCCGGCGCAGACCGGATGGCAATCAGCATCGGTGATATTCGGCGCAGCTGTCAAACTAAATTTTTAGTAATAGAAGTATGTATTGTTAAATATATGATAATGAATATTATTTTTACTATCGAGGTATCTGTGATTTAAAATTTGTTCAATCAACTGGTATCGGTGGGTGGTTAAAACATCGCTTAACTAATTCTTGAGTCGGCTCAACACCCGCTGCTCAAATGCGAATTCAAAAATAGAAAAAGCGGCCTGTCAATGATGTCCGCATGTTTCGGATCTCCATCGAATTTCTTGCCAAGCGCGATCACGAAGGCATGGAAGCCGCCATATTGCGGAAGATACGCTTCAGAGTTTGCTTCGAACTTCGCTTTACTTTCTTTCGAGGCAAAGTAGTAGGCACCGCCTTCATGCACGGCGGTGTAGACGGCTGTACCGTCCGCCTCGGCACCTGTTGTCGCCAAGATCACGGCCTCCACCCCGTGTAACCCAAGGGGCACAAAGTAGTGGCCCAATTTTAGGGGGTAAAGACACTAGGTTTAGGCTGAATATAGCAGCCCACATTGATAGGGGTTGCTTCGGCTTTACACTCACTGTGTTCTTGAGTGTCAATGGTCAAGGTTTGCAACGGATACCGGTGGGTTCATTTATCCAAGCCCCAAAGCCTGCCCGTCCTCATCGAAAAAATGCAGATTGTCGGTGGGGAAGTGCAGACCAATCTGGGTGCCCGGTGTCAGGGCCGTATCGCCGTTCAGACGGACTGTAACCTTGTCCTCGCTTCCACAATCAACAATCAGGAATGTGTCTGCACCCAGATATTCGATCACCTCGATGACGCCGTCAGTCTGACCATCGCCTGCAGCGCCTACCCGAATGTGTTCGGGGCGGATGCCAAGCTTGGTCGCTGCTGCGGACCATGAAAACGGGCCACTGCGGCCGTGCTCAAGATGGAAACTGTCGCCCTCGGTCGCGCAGGGTAGGATATTCATCTTTGGGCTGCCGATGAACTGGGCCACGAACAGGTTCGCAGGGCGTTCATAAAGCTCGCGCGGCGTACCGACCTGAGCGATTTTGCCGTATTCCAAAACCACGATGCGGTCGGCCAATGTCATCGCTTCGACCTGATCATGTGTCACGTAGATCATCGTGCGCTTGAGGCTTTGGTGCAGCTTGGCGATCTCATACCTCATCTCGACCCGCAGGGCGGCGTCGAGGTTGGAAAGCGGTTCGTCAAACAGGAACGCGGTGGGATCGCGGACAATGGATCGGCCAATAGCCACCCGTTGCCGTTGACCACCAGACAGGTCTTTGGGTCGGCGTTCCAGGAACGGTCCCAGCTTGAGAACCTCGGCCGCACGGTTGACCTGTTCGGCGATGTCCGCTTTGGGAACTCCGGCCACCTTCAATGAAAACCCCATATTCTCGGCAACTGTCAGATGTGGATACAGCGCATAGGATTGGAACACCATTGTCAGGCCGCGTTTTGAAGGCGGGTGATCGGTGACATCACTGTCATTGATCAACAACGACCCGCGCGAGATATCCTCGAGCCCGCCGATCATGCGCAACAGAGTGGACTTTCCGCAGCCCGATGGGCCAACGAAAACGATGAACTCGCCCTCTTCGATCTTGAGGTCCACGCCCTTGATGACCTGGGCCGAGCCGAACCATTTTTCGACTGATTTAAGTTCGATGCTACCCATCAGGCCCTCCCTGCCCAGTGAAGCCAAACCGCTGCTGTCCAAGAGAAAGCCTTACCACCAGCCGGGCTCCCGGTTATTGGATCGAAGTATTCTGCAAAACCAAAGCCCGAGATCAGATCGCCGGTTTTTTTGCGCAACTGATCTGCGTGCTCGGTATGACCCAGATCCTGTAGCCCGAATCCGATCATCATGTTCATGAAAGCCCAGGTGGGCCCGCGCCAATAGCGGCGCGCGTCGAATTTCGGCATTTCCGGGTCATAACTCGGAACTGGATAGGGCACGGTTTCTAGTGTGGTTTTCAACCGTTCCAGCATCTTGTCCGACTCAACACCCGCATACCAGCACAGGTAGGACGCGTTCGATACGCTGCCTGACATCTCGCCGGTATGTGTGTCGCGCGCATCAAAGCTGCCCAGCTCTTCGTTCCAAAGCGAGCGAGCGCCGGCTTCCAGTTTTTCAATGTCTGTGCTTAAGCCTTCGGCTGCCAGACCAAGCTGTTCACTGATCACCAGCAAGTCCCGCGCGGCCCGCAGTGTAGTAAAGGTCATCGTCGGATCGGCGATACGGAACGGGTTCAGCGACAGCAGCTCCTGCTGATCCCAGCCTGCTTTTCGACCGATCTGTACCAGCCTGATGTAACGGTCATAGTCGAACTTTGTCGGGCGATCCTCGCTGTTAACATGGCTGGTGTCGCGGCGTTTGTACTCTCCGACATCCGACGCATCCATGCGCGCCATTGAATTGTCCCAGTCTGGCGCGTTATCACGACCCGCTTCCCAAGGGTGGGTTGTACAAACAGCCCCGAATTCATCCAAACGCCATTTCATGATCCAGCGGTGCCAAGCCAGCTGCTTTGGGAACAACGCCTTCATCCGCGCGTCTCCGAACGCGGTGTCCTGTTCCCAGATTTTGCGGGTCATCGTGGCCGCGATGGGGGGTTGGATAATACCCGATGAGGGGATCGGACCATTGCAGCCCCAAACATCCGGGCCGGGGAAATACCCTTCATCCTGCTGGTGGAAAAGGATGTGCGGCACCATGCCATTATCCCATTGCCCGGTAAACAGTGTCTCGATCTCGACCCAGGCGCGGTCGAGGTCGAACTGGGCAAATCCAAGCGCAGTAATCGCGCTGTCCCAGTTCCATTGGTATGGGTACAGCCCTTCGGTTGGGATCGTGTAGCCACCGCGATCATTGGCAATCAGGATATTGCGTGCCTCGCGGTCGGGGTTTGTGTGTTGATTCATCTCGGTCATCCTTTGACAGACCCCGCTGTGAGGCCTTTGGTCATAAAACGTTCAAGCCCTAGGAACAGCGCCATGATCGGCACGGTGGCGATCACCGCACCGGCCATCAGGTGCTGACGGGGAATTTCTGAGGAGTTCAGCATCGTGACTCCTCGGGTCAGGGTAAATTTCGACGGGTCGTCCAGCAGCATGAAGGCCAGAAGGAACTCGTTCCATGCGATCATGAAGACATAGAGCGAGACTGAGGCCAGCGCTGGCAGGCTCAGCGGCAAGGTAATCTTCCAGATTACTGCCAGACGGGACAGGCCGTCCATCAGCCCGGCCTCTTCCACCTCGGTCGGCAATCCGCGAAAATAGCCCTGCAGCATATACAACGCGACTGGAATTGTCGTCACCGGGTAGATCATCACGATGCCGAGGATCGAGTTGCGCAGGCCGGTAAGCGAGAACGCAATATAGATCGGCAGCGCCAGAACGATCATCGGCACCATGTAGATCAGCAGAATCGAGCGTGAAAAGGCCTTTTGTCCCTGAAACCGGAACCGCGCCACGGCATAGGCTCCGGGTACGCTGAACAGCAGCGTTATGAACACCGTCAGTACCGAGACATAGAAGGATGTCCACAGATAGCTGCCGAAATTGAAGTCGCGGAACAGCTCGGTATAGCTGCGGAACAGGGCGGCGCCCTGGCTCAGGTCCACCGAGAAATCCAGCGGGTTCTGCAACAGCGCCTGCTGGGATTTCAGGCTGGTCATCACCATCACATAGAACGGGATGATCACGATGGCCGTGAAAAAGATATAGCCAAAACCGGTGTAGAACCGGATCACCGCATCCTCGTATTCATGGCGGGTGAGTTCAGCGAACGGTGTTTCCTTCAGGATCGCCGCCATCGACAGATGCATCACAATGGCAATGCCGATCACCGTGATCAGAACCGCCTGCAACGATGTGCCAGAGCCGATCAGAACCGGGCCAAATGCGGTGAGGCAAGACAGGCCCAACAGTGCCGAAATACCCAGACGCGCGCGCGCGCGCTGTAGCGGAAAACGGACATAGACAAGGCCAGCCAGTGTGCCCCAGATCAGGCACAGTAAAACCTGTGGTCGGAATGCGTCGCCGGTTGAGAACGACATGGTGATGGCAGCGGTGGTGGCGATCACCACCATCCATAGCGCGCCCAGAACAGGGCCGGTTATATACCCTTTGCGCATCACAGACCCTCCTCTCGGCTGATGAAGCGGAAGAAGACGAAGCTAAACGCGATCAGGCACATCAGGATCACCACGGCGACGGCCGCGCCTGCGCCGATGTTCGAGATTGCAAAGGCCTGCTCATAGACATTTACGGTCAGCGTGCGGGTGCCCGCATTGCCGCCGGTCAGCAGGAAGATGTCGTCGAACTTGTTGAACGTCCAGATAAAGCGAAGCAGGAACAGCACCGACAGGATACCCAGCAGTTGCGGGATGCTCAGCAGCCAGAACTTCTGGAACGGAGAGGCGCCGTCCATATCCGCAGCCTCATACATGCTAGAGTCTATGGATTGCATTCGCGCCAGAATGAACAGGAAGGACAGCGGGAAATAGCGCCAAATCTCGAACACCGTCACCATGATCAGCGCCAGTGGTCGTTCGCCGAAGAAGTTGATCGGTTCGCTGCTCAGGCCCATTTGAACCAGCAGTGCATTGGCTGAGCCTGAGAATGGGTCAAACAGTGTAACCCAGGTGAACGCTACAGCAATCACCGGAGCGACATATGGGAACAGATAGAGCCCGCGTATGAACCCTTGACCGCGGAAACTTTTGTTAAGCAGCAGCGCGGCGAACAATCCCATGACCAATGCGCCGATGGTTCCGAAGACGGTGTAGAACAGCGTCACCCAAAGCACGCCCCAGAACTCTGACCCATCGAAGACGCGGGCGTAGTTTTCCAGGCTGAACTCGAAATTGGTCAGCACATTGGGACCGCTGCCTGTGACGCCGGGTTCTGACCCTTCAACCAACTCTTCGAATGCGTCAGGGTCGCCGTCTACGGTGACCGGGATACGAATTCTCTCGCGTTGGCCGCCATCCAAGATACCAAAATCGCAGAACAGGTCTTGTCCTTCCAGCACACATGGTGCTGCGATCTCACCTGTGGGTGTCACACCCTCAGGCAGCACATCGCTTAGAGTGACGCCGCCGATGGCAATCTCCTGACTGGAATTACGAAGGCGATATTCGATCCGCAGATCATCGCCCGATCCACGCAGGCTTTCTCGGACAACCGGCGCCGGTGGGCGCAGGTCGGACAAGGTAAAGGGCTTGAAGCTGATCCAGATGATCGCCAGCAGCGGCAGGATCACAACAAGAGACACGCTTATCACGGTCGGAGCCAGCAATGCCCAGGCAAGACGCGCTTCGCGCTTGGCAAGAGCCCCGGTACCGTTCGGTGGGGTGGCCGAAGACATGAGAGACCTCGAAGGGTTGGGTGCAGCGGCGCGAACGCCGCTGCAGATGCCATTGAGTGGTAGCGTTACTCGACCTTGGCGAGTTCTTCGTTCATCGCCGTAACGGCTGCTGCGGCGTCAATCTCATCGTCGATATACTGACGGACGACGCGGTTGATCGCCTGGCTGTTGATTATCTTCGATGCCAGTGCCAGCTGACCCTCGGCCACGCCCCAGCGCTGTGCCACATCCAAACCGCCGACGATCTCGTCGATCATCGACTGTTCGTATAGCTCACCCAGCGGTGCCTTGCGGTCGACGCCAACGGGCAGTTCGGCCCAAGCTTCAGAGAATGCATTCGGGTTGTCCGCATTGCCGCGACGCACCGGGAACTTACCCTCGGGCGCAATCGCCAGAGTCTGGGTATAGCCGTCATCCATCGCGAATTTCACGAATTCCATCGCCGCATCGGTATCCGCGTCGTTGGTGATGCCAAAGTAACGGACGTCACCCCATGCTGCGCCATCGGGGTTCGACGGGCCGGACAGTTTGGTTACGATGCCGGTTTTGCTGGCCAGATCGCGCGAGGTCGGGTCGTCATTGATGGTCGGCGGAGCACTGTCCCGCAGACCGGCCAGTTCATCCAGAATGAAGGGCGACCAGATGATCATCGCGGCCTTCCCGTCAAAATACAGCTCGCGCGATTGCTTCCAGAACAGCTCACCCGGAGGAGATGCCTTGGAGATCGCTTTGTAGAAATCCAGAACCTCGGTGGTTTTGGCTTCGTCCAACGGCTGGAACCCATCGGGGCCAACCGGCGACACGCCATTGGCCAGGAAAACATGCTCAAGCACCTGGCTCATGAAGTTCTCATCAACCTTGGTGGCCGAGACAAAGCCATACATTTCCGGCGGGTTGTGCAACGCTTCCAGCGCGGCCTGAATGTCGGCAAAGCTGTCGGGCGCTTCCAGACCGGCTTCGTCGAACAAGTCTTTGCGATAGACTACCATTTGGGTCCAGCCGTCGACCGGAACAGAGGCCGTTTCACCGTTGAACGCCGCCATTCCCAGCGCGCCCGGCGCAAACGTATCGGCACCCAGTTCTTCGATCACCTCAGACGCTGCTTCGGTGTCCAGAATTCCGGCTTCGGCCCAAGGCAGGGCGTATTGCAGCGGGTGGTAAACCACATCCGGCAGGTCACCAGCAGCAAAAGCAGCTGTGGCACGGGTGCCCAGATCGGTTTCTGTAACTGGGATCACCTCAACCGTGGTACCGGTTTCGGCTTTGAACTGATCGGCCATCTCTTGCTGCTTTGCCAGACGTTCGGGCTGTTCCTCGGTGGTCCAGAAGCGGATTGTGTCCGCCTGCGCAGAAACGGCAGCCAGCACCAGCGCCAGCGATGTGCCCAGCATCAGCCGAGATACTTTAGGTGTGAGTTTCATAGTCGGTTTCCTCCCCGGTTATGATCGTTGGATTAGGTTGATTTTTCGCGCCAGTGCGTCGGGTGTCAGCCGGGGTGGCCCGTCGGATTCGCGTGCGATAAGCACGGCTTCGCTGAGTTCGCGCAGGGTTGCGGGTTCTTCGCCTCGGGTTTGGCGGATCAGTAGCGTGGCCAGACGCTCTCCTGCGCGTCTCGAATCCACGCTGAATGTTGTCAGCCCCGGATTGACGTATTGGCATTCGGGAATGCCGTCATATCCAAGGATTGAAACGTCTTTTCCGATCTCAAGGCCAAGTTCAGCGCAAACTGGATAACACCCTAAGGCAGCCAAGTCGGTCGCAAACACCATTGCGGTTGGCGGGTGGTCCAATTTCAACAGTGACCGCGCTTCGTTAGCCCCTTCTTCGCGTGTCCGTGCACCTTCCCGGATCAATTCTGGATCATCCCGCAAGCCGGCAACTTTCAGGCCTTCAAGATACCCGTCGCGGCGCAAATGACTGTAGTTGAACTTCGGATCACTGCCGACATAACCGATACGGCTATGGCCAAAGTTGACCAATCGAACGACCGCATTTCTGATTGCTGCTTCACCCGATATGTCAAACCAAGACATATCATCCATTGGATCCGATTGGCCGTATTCCGTCCGCCCGTATAGGATAAATGGGACCTGCAATTCTCCAAGGTACTTTACCCGCGCGTCGTCCACTTCGGTCCGGGGCAAAATGAAACCATCTGCCTTGCGTTCTTCGACAAGACGTCCCAACACATTGAGCATATCTTTCCCGGACTTTGCCGTGGAAATTGTCATTGTCCAGTCCGACGCACTGGCTGCTTCGCAAGCGCCTGCCAGAAAATCCTGAAGAAACGGGTTGTGCTGGTCCGGTTCTTCGCTGTTGATGACCATCGCAATAGCGCGAACTTTTCCTGTTCGAATAGCCTGTGCGTGACTGAGCGGGCGATAGCCCATCTTCCTTGCCGTGACCTCAACTCTCTTTCGCGTGACTTCCGAGATGTCTGAATACCCGTTCAATGCGCGCGATACCGTGCTCTTTGAAAGCCCGAGATGATCCGCCAATTCGTCGAGTTTCACCCGCCGTGGTGGTGAGGCGCTCCTAGACTGAGATTGGCGGTTTTGCAGATTGGGATTCGTTATCATCCTACTATTTGTTCGCTCCGAAACCGGTTTCGGCAACAAAAAAGTCGAACTACCTCTCAATTGACTTGTTTGAAACGTTATAGCCAGCGCAACGGGGCTGAGGCGTGGGCGAGAACGACCCCAAGTTTGATACGAGGGCCTATCTCAATGAGATGTTGGAAAATGATTTTGCGGAGTCTGTCGCGATGGTGGGGGCTAGGGACAACCTGGGAACCAGTGACGCGGACCTCGCTGAAGACTTAGAAACGCAGTTCAAACTGATTGCAGCCGCTTATACTACAGGCGAGGCGGATGAGATCGATCGCGTCATAAATCACATTGCATTCATTTGGCATATGAAAAAGCATGAGATTCATGAAACTGGGGATGCGAATGACGAGGACCTCGGCGAGTGATGGTACAGCGTTAAGGTGGTTCACATAACACCCGTTTCAGCGATGCTCGCAGCTTGTTGTACCGGCGTGTTCATCTATAGATTGTGCGAGCTTCAGTTCTTGGCAGATGCTCACAGCGTTTTTCAAGATGTCCACTCTATACGTACAACCAGACTTTACTCCAACTTGATCCAAGCCGCATTTTTTGAAGAGCTTTGCACGCATGCGGCTACAAACTTAACGCCATTGAGGCCGTCGCGAACCGTTGGATAAACAACCGAAGCGTCAGGTGAAGTCCCGTTTCGGAAAGCTTGGATCGCCTCCGCAGCCTCCCCATAGATATTCGCGAACCCTTCCAGATACCCCTCGGGATGGCCCGGAGGAACTCTGCTCAACCTATTGGCAGGATCACCGGCCCCAGCTCCATTTCGGGTGATTAGACGCTTGGGTTCGTTGTATGGCGTAAACCAAAGATAGTTAGGATCTTCCTGAGACCACTCCAGCCCACCTTTTTCGCCATAGACTCGCAAACGAAGTGCGTTTTCATTACCAGGAGCCACCTGAGAAGACCACAACATACCGCGCGCTCCACCTTCGAAACGTAGCAACACATGCGCGTTGTCATCGACTTTGCGACCCGGCACAAAGGCCTGCAAATCCGCCGCCAGGCTTTCTGCCTTCAACCCGGTTACAAAGCACGCGATGTTGTACGCGTGGGTGCCGATGTCACCGGTTGATCCGCCCGCGCCAGAACGCTCAGGATCGGTTCGCCATTCTGCCTGTTTGAAATCCTGTTGCTCGGTCAGCCAGTCCTGCGGGTATTCAACCTGAACCACGCGTATCTTTCCAATATCGCCGTTAGCAACCAATTCACGGGCCTGCCGAACCATCGGATAGCCCGTGTAATTGTGGGTTAAAATGAATAGGGCATTCGCGCTTTCAGCTGCTTTGACCAGCTTTTTTGCATCGGCAAGGGTCGAGGTGAGTGGCTTGTCACAAATTACGTGAATACCGCGTTTCAGGAACTCACGTGCGGCTGCATAGTGAACGTGATTTGGCGTGACAATTGAGACTGCCTCGATCCCAGATTTCAGCCGGGCTTCCCTGATCGCCATTTGTTTGAAGTCTTCATAGACCCGTTCGAGCCCTAATGCATGACCACTTTCAAGAGATTTCTCTGGCGTCGAAGACAAAGCACCGGCAACCAACTCGAACTTGTCGTCCAGTCGCGCGGCTATGCGGTGAACGCCGCCTATGAATGCGTCGTTTCCGCCGCCAACCATGCCAAGCCGAATGCGGCCCAAGGCTTCTTCACTGCGTCCTTTGACCATCACTCAATCCCCAGCATTTTACGATTGGCGGCTTCGTCAGCGCCACCATCAGCGAAATCATCAAAGGCTTTCTCGGTCACACGGATGATGTGATCGGACACGAACTGCGCCCCTTCACGCGCTCCATCCTCGGGGTGTTTGAGGCAGCATTCCCATTCGACAACTGCCCAGCCATCAAAGTTATTCGCCGCCATTTTTGAAAAGACCGCCCCGAAATCCACCTGGCCATCGCCAAGCGACCGGAAGCGCCCGGCACGATCGACCCAGCCTTGATACCCGGAATAAACACCCTGTCGGCCGGTCGGGTTAAACTCGGCATCTTTGACATGGAACATCCGGATCCGATCTTTGTAGATGTCGATATTGTCCAGATAGTCGAGGCATTGCAGCACGTAGTGCGACGGGTCGTACAACATGCAAGCGCGTGGGTGATTGCCTGTCCGTTCAAGAAACATCTCGTACGTCACGCCGTCGTGGAGGTCCTCACCTGGGTGAATTTCGTAACAGACGTCAACGCCGCATTCTTCGGCGTGATCCAGGATCGGCACCCAACGCCGAGCGAGCTCATCAAACGCCGTTTCGATCAAACCAGCAGGGCGCTGCGGCCAAGGATAGACATAGGGCCATGCCAATGCGCCTGAGAAAGTCGCATGCGCTGGAATACCCAAATTTTTCGAAGCAGATAGTGCTTTTTTGACTTGGTCTACCGCCCATTCTTGCCGGGCTTTCGGGTTTCCTCTGACGCTTTCGGCTGCAAAACCATCAAACGCGCTGTCATAGGCCGGATGAACGGCCACAAGCTGGCCCTGAAGGTGGGTTGAAAGTTCAGTGACTTCGACGCCATTATCCTTGGCTTTGCCTTTGAAGTCATCGCAATAGCTGGCGCTGGACGCGGCTTGTTCCAGGTCGAACAACCGGCCATCCCAACTGGGAACCTGAACGCCCTTGTATCCACAGTCAGCCGCCCATTTGGTGATCGCGTCCCACGAATTGAACGGCGCTTCGTCCCCTGCGAATTGCGCAAGAAACAAAGCTGGACCATTAATTGTCTTCATAAAATTTCCTCCCCAAAACCTAAGCCTCTATGGCGGTAAATTTTCCTTCAGATAGATGTCGATACGGATACGTTCCTGGGCTTTGTTGAATGGCACTTTGTCCGAAGTTGCACGCAGCAGACGGACGGCTGAACGAACAATATGCCCGGTGTCTTGCGAGATAAGAGCGTCAAATGTACCGAGCGTAAGCGCCTCACGACTGAGCGGAGTAAGCTCATGAGCTATGATCACCAGATCTTTGCTGAGCTTGTTCTCGGAAAGAAATTGAATCAGGCCTGCATTGCCTGCTGCTGAGGAATAAATTCCAACCAGATCCGGGTAGGTTTCAAAGATCTCGGGCATCATCTTGTAAATCAGATCCGGGTCATCCCGGCCCTCGACAGACGCTACGACTTCGAGGTGTGGAAATTCTTCAGCCACAACTAGATCAAAGCCTTGACGACGCTCTAGGTGGTCACGTGCCAAACGGGATCCTGTAAGTACCAAGACCTTGCCGTCGCGATGCACAAATCGTCCCATCAGCTGAGCGGCGGTTCGCCCTGCCGAAACGTTATCAATTCCTACAAAGTGGTCTCGCTCAGAACTCGGCAAGTCAGACACCAACGCAACCACCGGAACGCCTTTGTCTCTGAGCCTTTTTACGGCGTCGCGGACAGAAGGCGTTTCGGGTCCGAAAACGGCGACTCCGTCTACCTCCAAACTGTCGACAGCATCCAGAATGTTAACGATATCCTGCGGTTCAAACGGAGCAACTTTCTTTATCGCAACGCGGGTCCGCTCGATAAATTGGTCGCGGGATTGTTCTGCGATCTGACTGCTGATTGCATCCACAAACTCGTTGTCCGTTTCCGGCAGAACAAAGAGGAAATTGTAGACGCGGTTTCGTGCAAGGTTTGCTGCGGCCGTGTCGCGCACATACCCCAGCTCATCAATCGCCTTTTGTACTTTCTGTACGGTTACGGCCCGTACGCCGGGGCGCCTGTTCAAGACCCGGTCAACAGTCGCCAGGCTGACACCCGCTACACGCGCGATGTCATTGACGGTTGGCTTTTTCACCAATTCTAATTTTTGTTTTTGGTCTTCCACGTATTTTTCAACCCTCAATCTCCCGCGCTAAGCCCTCAAACAACAAAGCAACAGCCTCAGCGCCGGGATCGTTATGACCAACTAGGTTTTCTTCGGGAACATAAGCTGCGCGGCCTGCCTTCGCACGTCGAATATTCGCGGTGTTGTTCGCGCCTTCGCGGGCAGCCTCGGCCGCATGTGCCAGACCAGATGGCAGAGCGGCAAGTGCCGGTGCCAGGGCGTCAATCATTGTCCTGTCACCTACCTTGGCACCCCCAACCTGGCTGACGCGATTCAGACCTTCGACCAGTGACTTCGGTACCGAAGCCCCGCTCGCAGAGGCATCTCCAGCCGCGTTGAAAAAAATTGCGAGTATCACGCCGGAAGAACCACCCATTGTCTGGCTTAACTCATTGCCCAACGCCGGAAACAGTTGTGTCAGGTCAGCGAGCGGCATTCGGTCAAGGCTACCTTGCAACGCTCTAGCGGCCGTCGCCAACGTGCTTCCTGTATCGCCATCTCCGGATTTCGCGTCCAGCTCGTTCAGGTTCTTCTCGGCGTTGATGAGCAGTTCAGACAATCGGGTGATCGTCTCCCTTGTGGCGGGATTGTTCGAAGGAATTGGATCGATAGGGGTCAGGCCATCAGGCAAAGGCGCTACTTTTATCGGGTCGATGGAATTGACGCCGGGCCAAGCCGCCAGATCAACAGGAGCTTCAAGTGCCGCTAAATCGTTCTGATCTACAGGCAGAATAGAAACAGAAAACCCGTGCATATCCAGCGATGTCATCATTGGCGCCGGGCCGATTATGTGATGGGCAATACCAGTCTCGGACAAGGCATGCGTGAGGACTGCCATTTCCAGCGGTGTTGTAGAGCCAAGGTTGTTGACCAACGCTACACAATCCCCAGATCCCACCCTTTGTTTCAGCTTATCCACTACTGTGGACATGGCCGATACAGCATTTGAGAACTCGACTTGCTGTACACCGGGCTCGCCGTGGATGCCTAAGCCGAGCTCCGCTTTGCCGGGTGCGATCCGGTCTTCCTTTGGAGATCCCGGAACGGTACAGGTGTCCAGGCTCATACCGATGCTGACAACCTTTGCTATGGTGCTTGTTGCTGCTTTGGTAACGGAGTCTAGGTCAGCACCGCTTTCAGCGAGCGCTCCGGCGATTTTGTGCACGAACAACGTACCTGCCACGCCACGCGGTTGCGGAAGGTCGGGCAGGGCGATGTCATCATCAACAACAACCATCTCTACTTTGCGGCCCAATGCACGGGCGCGTTCAGCCGCCAGTCCAAAGTTCAACCGATCACCGGTGTAATTCTTCACGATAAGCAAGCACCCAGCCTCACCCGTAACCGCAAGAATACCCGCCAGTACCGCCTCTACCGACGGGGAAGCAAACACTTCGCCGCACACCGCTGCTGTCAACATACCGGGGCCAACAAAACCTGCATGGGCGGGTTCGTGGCCAGATCCTCCGCCGGACACCAAGGCGACCTTCGACTTGTCCCAATCCGACCTGAAAATCACCTTGATGTGTGGGTATCCGTCCAGCCGGGTAAGTTGCCCTCCGGAGGAGGCCAGAAGGCCGTCTATCGCCTCTGTCACCAGAGTTTCTTTTGTGTTGAGGAACTGGGCCATGCTTTTGCTCCTTAATTCACTCGCGCGCCGGACGCGTCAAAATACAAAGGGTTGTGGGGGCGGATTTTTAGAACTTTTCCAGATGGATAATCCTGATGGACATCAATCAAGGTCACAACCGGGTGACCGTTTAAGTCCAGGTGCAACCGCGTTTGATCCCCCAGATGCTCAGCACGTATGACACGCGCTTCACTGCCCTCGCCTTCAATGATGTTTTCCGGGCGTAGGCCAATCTGCGGGCCTTTGTGATCGCCTTCGAACAACCCGGACGGCAGGATATTTATCCGCGGCAGACCCAATCGGCTGGCTACGTAAACACTGCCCGGGTTTTCATAAATGTCCCGAGGTGTTCCGTACTGAACCAACCGGCCGTTCTCCAAAACGCCGATATGCGTCGCCATTGTCATGGCTTCGACCTGATCATGGGTCACGTAGAGCAAGGTTGACCCCAGATCGGCCTGAATCCTTTTCAACTCGACCCGCAAATCCGCCCGAAGCTTGGCGTCCAAAGAACTGAGCGGTTCATCCATCAGGAAGATTTGGGGATCACGCACCAGCGCTCGTCCAATTGAAACGCGCTGCATTTCACCGCCAGACAGTTCAGTAGCCTTGTTATCCAGTTTGTGCGGGATCTGAAGAATCTCCGAGACCTCATTAACCTTCCTGGTGATCTCGTCCTCTGGGGTCTTCAGGATCGGCGACCGTAGAGGGAAGGACAGGTTTTCCCGCACTGTCATATGCGGGTACAGCGAGTACTGCTGGAAGACCATCGCTACATCGCGCTGAGCGGGAGTGTCTATTCCAACGTCACGCCCGGCAATGTGCACAGTTCCTGAATCCAGTTTCTCGAGTCCGGATATCAATCTCAGCGTCGTTGTTTTTCCCGCGCCAGTCGGGCCCAACAACACCACAAATGCACCGTTGGGGATCGTCATCGAAATACCGTCCACCGCTTTGACGTTGCCAAATGACTTCGAGATATTCTCCAAAACGACTTCAGCCATTGCTTAGTACCTCGTCGTTCAGAGCGGACCTCAACGCGCGCCCGGTAGATTTTTCAAACAAAGTTACTGCGGGGGAGCGGAACTCCAATCCCACTGTCTCACCGGGACTGACGACCTCGCGTGCATCAATCCGGGCTTTCAGCTCGCCATTCGGGCTTTGCAGCGTCACGATCTGAGTGGTTCCCAAATATTCTGCGGCCAGAACCTTGGCCCGATATGCGCTCGCATCAGATAGAAAAACATGCTCGGGGCGAACGCCAAAAACCAAGTCACCTTCCGCCCCTTCCATCAACCTCGGCACGGCTTCGTCATGGCCATTCAGCCGAACCATTTCCGAACCAGGCTCGACCTTTCCCTCAAACGGCAGGAAGTTCATCGAAGGAGACCCGATAAAATCCGCCACAAACATCGTAGCCGGTTTGTCGTAGATTTCCTGAGGTGTGCCAAATTGCTCGATCACAGCATTATTCATCACCACGATCTTGTCGCCCATTTGCATGGCTTCCAGCTGATCATGTGTGACGTACACAGTGGTCGCCCCCATGCGATCATGAAGCGCACGCAACTCTTCGGCCATGTGTTCCCGAAACTCAGCATCCAAGGCACCAAGAGGTTCGTCCATCATGAACGCCTTGGGTTCCCGAACAATCGCGCGACCCAGCGCCACGCGCTGCCTGTCGCCGCCTGACAGACCACCTACCGGGCTATCGAGGATGTCGTTGATCCCCAGAATTCCCGCGACTTCCTCTACTTTGGCTTTGACAGCAGCACGCGGCATGCCCTGCGATATCAGGGGGTAGCTGATATTCTTGCGCACGTTCATGTGGGGATACAGCGCGAACATTTGGAACACGAAGGCAATGTCCCGCTCCGATGGTGGCCGCTGGCTGATCTCTTCACCGTCCAGATAGATTTCACCCGATGTTGGAAGTTCCAATCCAGCTATCATCCGCAGCGTCGTCGTCTTTCCGCAGCCGGATGGCCCGAGCAGCATGAAAAACTCACCGTCCTCAATCGTGAACGAGCTTTCGCGGACAGCCGTGAAATCGCCAAACATCTTTCTTACGTTTTTGACTACGATCTGGGCCATTTCTACTCCGGGAAATGACTGACGATGATGAACATGACGGTTCCGATCAGCGTGACGATGAAGGAATAGGTGAAGGCCCAAAGGACAAAGGGCTGCATCAGCATGAAGACTCCCAGTGCGATAAGGATGGTTGCGACCATCTCCCACGGGCCGCGGCGGAGCCGCATCAATCCGGTTAGAAAATCGCTCATTTGCGCACGGCTCCGAATGTGATCCCACGCAGCAAATGTTTGCGCATCAGGATGGTGAAAATCATGACGGGGATCAGGAAGATCGTGGCACCTGCCGCCACAGCAGGCCAGTCCAGGCCGCCAATACCAATAATGGTCGGGATGAACGGTGGCGCAGTCTGCGCATTCGCGGATGTCAGCAGCACGGCAAACGCGTACTCATTCCATGCGAAGATCAGGCAAAAGATAGCTGTTGAGGCTATGCCGGTTGCGGCTTGCGGCAGCACCACTTTGTAGAAGGCCTGAAATCTCGTGTAGCCATCTATAAGGGCGGCTTCTTCGTACTCTCTTGGGATTTCGTCGATGAAACCTTTCAGCAACCAAACCGCCAAGGAAATATTCACGCCCGTATACAACAGGATCATTCCCAAATGCGTGTCGCTGAGACCAAGGTTTCTGAACATTAGGAATATTGGGATGGCGACGGCGACCGGGGGCATCATCCTTGTACTGAGGATGAAAAATAGTAGGTCGTCCTTAAGCGGTACTTTAAACCTGCTGAAGGCATAGGCCGCCAACGTGCCAAGGAAGATACTCAAGAACGTTGAGCCAAATCCGATGATAACCGAATTCATAAAGCGTTCCCCGAACTTGGATGGCCCGACAATCACCATGTCGTATTGGCGCACGATCTCATCGGCCCAGTTCTGCGGTGGGTTTGCTTCCAGAAATTCCTGCGTTTGCCGTGTTCGTGTGGTGAAGAGATTGACGTAGCCTTCAAGCGTGGGGTCAAAGACCACTTTGGGCGGGTAACTGATCGCATCCGCCGGGGACTTGAAGCCAGTCAGCAAGATCCAAACCAGCGGGATCATCGTGATCAGCGCATAAGTAATTACCAGGAAGCCTGCGATCCACTTGGACCGGTTCGAAGGTTCGGTGACGGAAAAACTGCTCATCTCTGTTTCACCTTGTTCAGGGCTTTGACGTAGATCGACGCGAGGCCGAACACGGTGACGAAAAGGATGATCGCATAGGCCGAGGCATAGCCCGTACGCCATTTCTCAAAGGCTTCGCGTTTCAGGTTGATCGAAGTGAGTTCCGTTACAGAACCGGGGCCTCCGCCGGTTAGCTGAACAACCAGGTCGAACATCTTGAAGTTCTCTATGCCTCGAAACAGCACGGCCAGCATCAGGAACGGTAGCACCATCGGGATGGTAATCGTAAAGAACTGTCGCAGCTTGCTGGCCCTGTCGATTTCAGCCGCCTCGTAGATGTAATCGGGAATGCTGCGCAGACCGGCCAGACAGATCAGCATCACGAAGGGGGTCCACATCCAGGTGTCGACGATCACGATCGCCCACGGAGCCAACGTCACGGATCCCAGCATTTCAAAGCTCGACGGGTCCTTGCCGGTAAACCAGGACACGATGTAGTTAAACAGTCCGATTTGAGGTTGATACAGGAACTTCCAGAAGTTCCCGACAACCGCCGGGGACAGCATCATTGGCAGCACGATAATCGTGGTCCAAAGATCGTTGCCCTTGAATTTCTTGTTGATCAACCACGCCAGAGTAAACCCGATCAGGACCTGGAAAAAGATCGTCCAGAACAGGAAATGCGCCGTCGCCTGCATATTTAGCCAGGTGTCCGAGTCCGTCAGGATACGCTCGTAATTCCTGAGGCCGACATCTTTGACTTCACGCCCGATCCGGTTGGCCTTGTAGTTGGTAAAGCTCAATTGGATGGTCCAGATTAACGGAAAGATGTTGATCGCCAGCAAAAGAAAGATCGTTGGGGAGATGAATATCCAGGCGATCGCGCGGTCAGATAATCCTCGGATTTTTCGCGCAACTCGCTCGGGCGTTGCCTGTGCAACGCGATCTATTGTCCTGTCAGACATCTCTTTGCCAGTTCTTGTTGGTTTAGGACTCACGGGTGAAGGTGGAGCGGGTTTGCACCCGCTCCTGTCTGCGTCCGGACTACAGCTTGCCTTCGTCTTCGAAGACTTCCGTCCAATCTTCGATTAAAAGATCAAGCGCTTCTTGAGCTGTACCTTGGTCGGCAACCACGTAGTCGTGGATGCGTTTCTGCATTGCCAGCAGCAGTTCCGCATAGGCAGGCTCTTGCCAGAAATCCTGTACACCGCCCATTGCTTCCAGGAAGTCGCCGGCAAATGGTTGGCTGTCTACGAAACCAGGATCTTCCAGCACGGAGTTATGCGCCGAGTAGCCGCCGAGCTCCCACCATTTGGCCTGAACTTCCGGCTGTGCAAACCACTTAATGTAATCAAGTGCGGCGTCCTGTTTGTCAGAGTAGCTGACGACAGAAATACCTTGTCCGCCCAGTGTCGAACCTGCCTGATTTTGTGGTGGGTTCACGAAGAAGTCGATCTTGTCACCGCCAGTATTGGGGTCGGCATAAAGACCTGGGAAGAACGCGAACCAGTTCATAGCCATGGCGACCTGACCGGACTTAAAGGCGTCCAAGCTCTCACCCATGTAAGAGTTGGTATATCCCGGAGGTGTCGCCGTTTTGTAGAACTCCTTGTAGAATTCCAGTGCCTCAACCGCTTCGGGAGAGTTTACCGCGCCTTCCATGTCATATGAGCCCGGGGTGTTTTCGTATTTGAAGCCCCAAGGATACAGCGCTCCGGTCACACCCATGGTGATCCCTTCTGAGCCGCGCTCGGTAAAAATTGCGGCGCCATAGACTGTCTTGCCGTCGATTTCACGACCTTGGAAGAACTGCGCAATCTGCAGCAATTCTTTCTGAGACTGAGGTTCACGAAGGTCCTGACCAGTTGCTTCTTTGTATGCGGCTTGGATTTCGGGATTTTCGAACCAGTCCTTGCGATAGAACCAGCCGTTTGCATCGCCCATCGCAGGCAGCGCGTAGTAATTTGGTGTGCCCTTAGGCCAGGTCGAGTAAGCGTAAACAGTGGCCGGTGCGAAATCGTCCATGCTGATGCCTTCAGCATCAAAGAACTCGTTCAGCTGGACATAATGACCATTCTCAGCGCCACCGCCAATCCATTGGCTGTCACCGATCAGTAGGTCGCAGAGCTTACCCCCAGAATTCAGCTCGTTCAGCATCCGGTCCGCAAAATTTGGCCAAGGAACAAATTCGAAGTTCATGGTGTGGCCGGATTCTGCTTCAAATTCTTTTGATAGCTCAACAAGCGCGTTGGCCGGGTCCCATGCAGCCCAACAGAGCGTCAGATCTTCAGCATTTGCCTTGGTAGAAAGAGTAGTAGCGGCAAGGACTATTGCGCTGGTCGAGGCCAGTTTTGTGTAAGTCATCCATTCCTCCCTTTTTGCGCCGTCAATCGAGGATGTGCGAATCGCGGCATACATCCAAGGCTATTTGAGGTACGCACCTCAAGTCCAGATATTTTTGAGGTTCGTACCTCAAAAAATCGGAAGAGATAGCCATTTTTTCTCTTAGTTATTGATTCATAAAGAAATTACTCATTGGCTTTGAGGCGAATGTATTTTCGGTGGCGAGGTATCGAATGGTCATATCGACTTAAATGGGCGCAGCCGTCATGTAGCCAACAGGCTCAGCTAACCCGCTTCTGAAGCGCTCAAATATTATTTGGTCGATACCTTTGAGAATTCGAGATAGCGTCAAACAGCGCGGACAATTCGGGACCGTGCTTAACTCTTTTTGGTCAGGTGTAGACGTATGAGCAATCTCTCCATCGTCCGATTGAACCGCTACCCTATAAAAGGCTTGAGTTCCGAGCCTATGCGCACTGTGACGCTGCGAGCAGGAGATGGCATTCCGGGCGATCGCCTGTTCGGATTTGCTCGCTACAACTCCGGTTTCGACATGCAGAACCCGAGGCCACTGCCGAAAGATCGCTTTGTCGTTTTGTTGAACGAGGCTGCGCTGGCAGGCATTCAGACCGATTTTGAGATTGAGTCCCAGACACTTGAGATCAATGCGAATGGAAAGATACGACGCTTTGATATGCGAGAGTCTGAAGATCGTGAGAAGGCGGCAGAGTTTCTTTCTTCAGAGATCGATTTAAAAGATCCAGAGCTGCCAAAGTTTGTCTCTTCTACTCCTCATAGGTTTACAGATGTATCTGTCGTATCACCGCAAATGATGAACGCGATATCCGTTTTGAATCTGGCCTCTGTGAAAAAGTTGGGCGAACAACTGAACGCAGAAATCCACCCGGCGCGCTTCCGTGCGAATATTGAGATAGACGGATTACCTTCGTTTGCTGAGCTGGATGCAGTTGGATCAGTTTTAAGATTTGGCGATGTCGAGTTGAAGATACTCTCGCGTACGAAAAGGTGTGCAGCAACTGAAGTGAACCCGAAAACGGCCGAGCGCGACTTGAAAATACCCTACCTTATTCGGAAATTGATGGGCCATATGGATATGGGCGTCTATGTCGAAGTGATTAATGGTGGAACGCTAGATGTCGGTCAAACTGGGGAAATACTCGCTTAGACCTTGCCTCTTGCCAAAGTGGCTTTTCTAAGAGGTTTGCGCCATGTTCGGTCAGACGATTTAACCCAACTCTTGCTCAGTCTTTCTTTTGGCTATCCAGGGTATCGAAGGACGTGCGCTCGTGTTTTCTGATCCAGATAAGATTGGAAGGCACTCCTTTTACGAAGCCTTGACAAGATCCCTGTTTCAATAAATTTTAGCCATTAAAATATTTAGGCAGGTGGTGCTCAATGTATCTGGGCTTAGATTTGGGAACGTCAGGTCTCCGCGGAATTCTAGTAGATGAAGCAGGACACGTTGTCGGTGATGCTGAAGTCAGCATTTCCACTTCCACGCCCAAGCCTGGCTGGTCTGAGCAGGATCCTTTGGATTGGACCAACGCTTGCGAAGAGGTTGTTGGGAAGCTTCGCGTCGGCAACCAGCAAGCATTCTCAAATTTGCGAGCTATTGGCCTAAGCGGACACATGCACGGCGCTACACTACTGGATCCTGATGGCGAAATATTGAGGCCCTGTATTCTTTGGAACGATACTCGGTCAGCCGACGAAGCGCGGACACTAGATCAAACATCAGAGATGCGCGCAATATCGGGAAACATCGTATTCCCGGGGTTTACGGCGCCGAAACTCGAATGGTTGCGCGCGAATGAGCCGGATGTATTCTCAAAGGTGGGCAAGGTATTGCTGCCGAAAGATTATTTGCGGTTTTGGCTGACTGGCGAATATGTTTCGGACATGTCTGACAGCGCAGGAACATCCTGGCTGGACGTTGACACTCGGCAGTGGTCAGAAAAGGCACTAGCCATAGGTCACATGCGCGCCGAGCAGATGCCGAGCTTGGTTGAGGGCAGTGATCGGGGTGGAGAGTTGAAGGTCCGTTTGAGGCAGGAGTGGGGGCTTTCGAATCCGGTTGTCGTGGCTGGAGGTGCTGGCGACAATGCTGCCGCTGCCTGCGGGATCGGGAGCATCAACGACGGCACCGGTTTTGTCTCACTCGGAACGTCCGGCGTGTTGCTTGTTGCGCGGGAAGCCTATGCTCCTGACCCGGAAACAGCCGTGCACTGTTTTTGTCATGCGGTTCCTGATCGGTGGATACAAATGGGTGTCATGCTGTCAGCAACGAACAGCATGAATTGGCTTGCTCGCAATCTTGGCGAACCCGTGGAAAGACTCGCTTCAGCTATGCCTGAAAAACTGAACGGACCTGCAGCGATCACCTTCCTGCCGTATCTGTCAGGAGAACGAACGCCGCATAACAATAGCCATATTCGAGGCGCGTTTTTGGGCGTGGACATCTCGTCGGAGCCCGCTGAGTTGACCCAGTCTGTGATGGAGGGTGTTTCTTTTGGAATGAGAGATTGCCTGGAAGCACTGAAGAGCACCGGAACCCAGCCTGACAGTCTTATGGCAGTTGGAGGGGGTGCGCGTTCTCGGTTCTGGCTGGAAACCTTAGCTACTGTTTTGCAAGTTCCACTGGATTTGCCAAAAGGCAGCGAATTCGGCGCTGCAATGGGCGCCGCACGCCTCGCAATTTGTGCTGCGACCAACGCAGAACCGACCAGAGTTATGACGCCGCCGGAAATTCAGGAACGCATCGAACCACGAGGCGACCTGATTGACGCCTACGAAAACGAATACCGGAGATATAGGCAATTCTACAAAGCGCTTGCGCCGCTGGCATTAAGATGAAGCTAGAAACGCGTAAAGCCTCCGGGATCGAAACTGCCATTCTTACCGATGGGAATATGCGTGTTTCGGTCCTGAACTATGGGGCTATCACGCGGGGTTGGTGGTACAAGGACGTGCCGCTCATCCTTGGGTTTGACGATCCAACTGCGTATCTCGCCGATACGCGTTACCTAGGCGCAATTGTTGGGCGTGTTGCCAACCGGATCAGCGGCGCGAAGTTTGACTTGGAGGGCGCTAGTTTTGAACTGAACGCCAATGAGGGCAAAAACACCCTACATGGCGGCGACGATGGGCTGTCTAAGCAGTTTTGGGACATCAAACAGTTTGTACAGAATGAAGTCTTTCTGAACTATGTTTCTCGCGACGGGGAGGCCGGCTTTCCAGGGGAGATCAGCTTCGAGGTCAGGATCTGCCTAAAGGGTCCACGCTTGGTCTATTCAATAACTGCACAGCCTGACCGGCCGACGCCGATAAGCATTGCGCAGCATAACTACTACACTTTGGGTGCCGCAGGAGGCATAGACGAGCATAAGCTGAAACTCGCTTCAAATTGGTATCTCGAAATCGACGATCAGGGTATCCCGTCGGGCAGGGTGATTGCGGCCAATGACAACTTGTTGGATTTTTCAACGCCCAAAACGATTGGAAGTGCTTCCGAAGGGATCGATCACTATTTTTGCTTTGATCATGATCGCGACCCAAAATCTCCGGTGGCGGAACTCACTTCACACTCAGGCCTTGCGTTGACCTTCTACTCGGACCAACCCGGAGCACAGGTTTATTCTGGCTATGAGCTGACAAAACCGCGTCGCGCGTCGCGTGGTGTGTGTATCGAGCCATCGGGTTATCCCAACGCACCGAATATTTCGTCGTTCCCCTCGATCATCTATACTCCGGAGAATCCGTATCGGCAGGAACTTATTCTAGAAGTTTCTGAGGAATAACATGAAAGTAGTTTCGCTATTCTTGGCTTTCGGATTAGCAATCTCTGTTGTAGGTAGCGCGCGTGCCCAATCGCTTGGTCCTTTGCCGGAGTTCCTCGAACCCGGCTTTGCAAGTGCTGAGCTGGGGCGTTTGCTGTTCTATGACCCGATCTTATCTGGCAACAAGAATATTAGCTGCGCGACCTGTCATCATCCCAGGCTTGGCACGTCCGACGGTGTTTCCCTTGGTATCGGGGAAGGGGGAATTGGGTTGGGTCCAGAGCGGAGATTGGACCCAGAGAACACCCCGGAACAGCGAATTCCTCGAAACTCACCAGGGCTTTGGAACCTCGGAGCCACTGAGTTCACGACGTTTTTCCATGATGGGCGACTAGAGGCAGACCCAACGCAACCTGATGGTATCAGAACCCCGTTGGGTACTCATATGCGGTCTGGTTTCAATTCAGCGCTGGCCGCACAGGCCATGTTCCCGGTTTTGTCGCCAGACGAAATGGCGGGTCACTATTCTGAGAATGACGTGAGCAAAGCGGTTCGTCTGGGATTTCTAACACAGAAAGGCAGTGCGTGGGATCTGATTGCAGAACGTGTTGCAGCTATTCCAGAGTACGAGCAGAGGTTTGAGGACTTAGCGCCGGATAATGGAATTACGTTCACGGCAATTGCCAACGTAATCGCGGACTTTATCGCATTCGAGTGGCGTGCAGATGACAGCCTGTTTGATCGCGCAATGCGAGGTGAGGCCGCGCTTTCAGAAGAAGCCGAGATTGGGATGGGCTTGTTTTATGGAAAAGCCGGATGCAGCAATTGCCACTCGGGCTGGTTCCAGACCGATCACGAGTTTCATTCGATTGCAATGCCGCAGATCGGCCCGGGAAAGGCGGCGCGATTTGAAAACCATGTCAGGGACGACGGGCGTCTTCGCGTGACCGGTGATCCCGACGACGCGTTTGCTTTCCGCACGCCATCTTTGCGCAACGTGACATTGACAGCTCCGTACGGACATAACGGAGCTTTTGCCGAACTTGAGGACATCGTGCGGCATCATCTGGACGCGGTTTCGTCGTTAAAAAACTACTCGATCGAGTTGGCCGCATTGCCGGACTTCCAGGGCTCCAAAGATCAAAGGGCAATGTCGGACAATCAGCACGTGGAGGCGATTGCCCAAAGCAACAGCTTATCGAGTGTTAACCTAACGGATCAGGAAATCGACGCTCTTCTCAGATTTCTGGCAAGCCTTGAAGACCCGGCAGAGCGGCTAGGTGTGCCCGACCAAGTTCCAAGCGGGTTACCGGTTGAAAAGTAATCAGCGGTTAAGACGTATGATTTGGTTGGGCGGATAGTCCAACCACTCGTCTATCGACCCATCCGGCCAGATCATACGAACCTGCACCTGGTCCTCACTCCCAAGCCCAAAATGCTGAAACCCAGCGATACCACCAGCGTGACCGCCGCCGATTGTTAGCTCGCGGGTCTGAACACCCAGCGAGGTTTTGACTTCAATAAATCCACCAATTGCTGCGTGATTGGTTTGATCCTGAGTGACATCCAGCAATAGCCAGTTGCCACCCTGAGAAGTGTTCTGGCTGACTTCGAGCTCAGAACCTCGGTTGACGACCACCAGATCCAGCTTCCCATCGTTGTTCAGGTCAGCAAGCGCCGCGCCACGAGACTTAGCCATCGAGGCAGCACCGGCATCTGCTGCAGCTTCAATAAACTGACCGTCGGGGTTCTGTAGTAGTAGATTATTGGGGTCGTTCAGAGCCGCATCGGGCATCTGTTCTACGTTTCCCTTGGCCACGAATATATCGTCCCGGCCGTCGTTGTTGACGTCGCCAAACTGTGCGTGCCACCCGGTGGATGGCCTTCCGTCTCCACCGTTATGCGGCCTATGAGCGGTCGTACCCTTTTCGTAAGTTGCATCGCGCCAGGTCGGGCCGTTTGTCACTGGGTCAAAAATCTGGAGTTTCTGGTCACCCATCGAGGTCAGATAAACCTCAGGAAAACCGTCTCCTGTAAGGTCGCGAGAGGCGATCCCCATTCCCCAGATCGAAAATGGAAGCCAGCCGTCGTCTTCCGAGTATTGCCGAGGCTCAGGCTCCATTGCCCATAACTGCTCGTGACCGCCGCGAACATAGTAGTGACGGTCGTTGCTGACGCGAAGATCAGCGCGGCCAGTTCGGGCCCAGTCCGAAAACAAAATAGAAAGTGAGCAGTAGCCGGGCTCAAGATGCAGTGGCTCATGATACAAGTTGCCTTCTGGGCGGTACAAAAGGGTTGGTCCGCAGGATTCAAAAGGACCTTCGGGATCAAACCGATCAACATAGGTGCCAAACGCCAAGGTCGGTAAAGTTTGCCCGCTTTCCCATGTTGCCGAGAACCCTGTGGTCCAGTGATCCTCGGACTGAAACCCGAGTTCAGTGAAAGGGCTGAATTGGCAGTCGTGATGGCCCCGAAGAAGCAGGTCTGGGCCAACACGCAAAATCGCCAGATCCATTACGCCGTCGCTATCAACATCAAGAGGGTAGGTGCCGGACACACCGGCCAGCGAAAGATCTTCAGGCGTCTTTGCCTGAAATGCTATCTGTTCCTTCGAGGTATTGATGAACAGTTGAGACCGGTTGGAACCGCCAGCCAAAAAGAGTTCTGGCAGCGAGTCCCCATTGCAATCGAAAACGGCCACACCACCGCCGACAAAATGCTCCCACCCGCCATCATAGACGTGTTTTGGCACATCCATCTTTTCAAATTCAGGAGTATCAGCGCCCGCATTCGCAACTGTGGCCAAAGCCGCAATTATCGCAAACTCAAGGCGCATTCGACGTCAACTCCTTGACCTTTAGAATCGAGACTTGCTCAATTCCATAGGCTGCTGCCCCTTTGGCCCACATCATGTCGCCCCAGTGATGAACTTTGATCTGGGGCAAAGGTGCATCGACATTCACAACTCCGTTCCGAATGCGGGTCATAACTTCGCTGGAACACAAATGTTCAAAGCTCATTTGTGCCCCCGAGACGATAATGCACTCTGGGTCAAACAAGTTGATCAGGTTGGAAATTCCGAGGCCAAACATCTGACCTGCGCGGGCAAGCACCGACGAAGCTCTGTCGTCGCCTGAGTTGGCGCGGTCATGTATTTCGGAAACGGAGTCCATGTCGTTGGTATGACCGGTGACTGTCATTTCACGGAGCAGGGCATAGTCACCCACATAGGCTTCAAGACACCCGCGTTGACCGCATTGGCAAAGGGCCCCGTCAAGCTGAACTTTGGTGTGCCCAAACTCAGCGCCACAGCCTCGTTCTCCACGGTATAGTTTGCCGTCCAATACGATGCCAAGGCCAACACCGTGTTCGATCGTAACGACGAGGAAGTTCTCTAAACCCTTGCCCAAGCCAAAAAGCTGCTCGGCCTTGGCGACAAGATTGGCATCGTTGTCAACGAATGCGGGGCAGGGCAGTTTATTTGAAAGCAGGTGGCTGAAGTCAATATTTCTCTCGGTAATTGAAGAAGACCAGTGGACAAAATTCCTGTTTGCGTCGACCAGTCCGGCCACCCCGATAGAAACACCTGCCAAATGTGCGACGGAACGGTCGATCTGACTGCAGGTTTCTTCAAGTGCTTCGCGGATCGCCGATACAAATTCTTGCGGCGACATTCTGGCGTGATCCAGAGCATACTTATGAGATGCTACTTCGTTACCTTCAAAGTCGACCAAGATTACTGAGATTACTTGCCGAGCCACCTTTAGACCGGCCACAAGGTACATCTGGCCGTCCAGTTGCAGCAATACTCTGGGTCTGCCTCTCTTTCCCGACTTGGACTGTGCTTGGCCTTCAGTCTCTTTGACCAACCCGGCCAAGATGAGATCAGCCGTGGCTGCGGTGACGGTCGCAGGGCTGGTTTGCAAGGCGGATGCAATATCTATCCGCGAGACGGACCCCTTGGCTCTGATGTGCTCCAATACCCGTATGCGGGTCGTATTTCTTTGTTCCAAAGAAACCGGAGAGGCTTTGCTTTTCAGCATTTTGTCCTCGCGAATCTTACCGTTGGTCCAATCTATTTGAATTTGACTGCCTCTTGTAGAGTAAATATTTTACCGGCTGAAATAAATATGGTATTCAAAATTGTGAGAGCCGCGAATCGAAATGCGATGGCTCGGCAAATGGGAGGAAATCATGAAGAGAATTCTCAGCTTTTCGGCTGTGGCCACTTTGTTGGCTTCGACCGCATTCGCAGAGCCAGTGATTGGCGTAAGCTGGTCGAACTTTCAGGAAGAGCGCTGGAAAACGGACGAGGCGGCCATCAAGTCAGCTCTTGAAGCCGGGGGTGCGGAGTATATTTCGGCGGATGCCCAATCATCGTCGGCAAAGCAGCTGTCGGACATTGAAAGCCTGATCGCCCAAGGCGTGGACGCGCTGATCATTCTGGCACAGGACGCGCAGGCCATCGGGCCAGCGGTTCAGGCTGCGGCGGACGAAGGTATTCCTGTGATTGCCTATGACCGCCTGATCGAAGACGACCGAGCATTTTATCTGACCTTCGACAATGTCGAAGTCGGCAGAATGCAGGCCCGCGCTGTATTTGAGGCCATGCCGAAAGGTAATTATGTCATGATCAAAGGCTCTCCCACGGATCCAAATGCGGACTTTCTGCGGGGTGGTCAGCAAGAGATCATCGGCGCAGCCGTTGACAGCGGTGACATCGTAATCGTTGGTGAGGCCTATACGGATGGCTGGTTGCCGGCGAACGCGCAGCGAAACATGGAACAGATCTTGACCGCGAATGAGAACAATGTGGATGCGGTTGTTGCATCAAATGACGGTACTGCAGGCGGGGTAGTTGCGGCCCTAACTGCTCAGGGCATGGAAGGGATTCCGGTATCCGGTCAGGATGGCGATCATGCGGCGTTGAACCGTGTTGCACTGGGCACTCAGACCGTCTCGGTTTGGAAAGACGCCCGTGAGCTTGGCAAAGCGGCAGGCGAAATCGCGGTCGCGCTGAGCGGTGGGACAAGCCCTGCTGATGTCGAAGGCGCAGTTAGCTGGACATCCCCTGGCGGCACCGAGATGAACTCGGTCTTCCTCGCGCCCGTTCCGATCACCAAGGACAACCTGTCCGTTGTCGTGGACGCTGGGTGGATCCCATTGGAAGATCTGTGCCAGGGCGTTGAAAACGGACCTGCGCCTTGTAACTAAACCACTCAGCCCTGGGCCCTTTAGTCCGGGCCTGGGGCAAATGCTGAATATGAAAGATCGGAAATGACCGAAACTTCGTCTCAGCCGGTACCTGAAAAAGCGAAACCCAGCCTGTTCCAGCAACTGGAACTGGATATGCGACTTTTGGGAATGATCGGCGCGTTTGTCATCCTGTGCATCGGGTTCAACATCTTCACAGATGGGCGCTTCCTGACGCCTCGTAACCTGTTCAACCTGTCCATCCAGACGGTTTCGGTCGCCATTATGGCATGCGGGATGGTATTTATTATCGTAACGCGGCACATCGACTTGTCGGTTGGTGCACTGCTGGCAACAACCTCGGCCGTGATGGCGATGACGCAAACCGAGCTTTTGCCGCAAGTCCTCGGGATGGGTTTGAACAACCCGGCAACATGGGCGATCACTATTGTCGTCGGGCTATTTGTCGGCACGCTGATTGGTGCATTTCACGGCTGGATGGTCGGTTATCTGACGATACCAGCCTTCATCGTCACCCTTGGTGGATTTCTGGTTTGGAGAAACGTGGCGTGGTATTTGACCAGCGGCCAGACGATTGGCCCTCTGGATAGCACGTTCCTGATGTTTGGCGGGACTAACGGAACTTTGGGAACAACGACAAGCTGGCTGTTTGGACTGTTCGCTACTGCGATCGCTATCTGGGCGTTGTGGAGTGGTCGCCGCGCAAAAGCGTCACATGGTTTCCCGGTAAAACCTGTTTGGGCCGAGGCCACTCTGGCCGGGATAATCGCAATTGCTATCCTTGGGTACGTTTACATCGTAAACAGCTACGCCATTCCGACGCGCCGGCTGCAACGTATGTTCGAAGCGCGTGGCGAGACAATGCCAGAAGGGCTGGTTGTAGGATACGGCATACCGATTTCTGTACTCATCCTAATCATAGTCGCGGTTACCCTGACGATCGTGGCACGAAAAACCCGGTTTGGTCGGTACATCTTTGCCACTGGCGGAAACCCGGATGCGGCAGAGCTTTCTGGAATCAATACACGGCTGCTGACCGTGAAGATTTTTGCGCTTATGGGCTTCCTGTGCGCCGTTTCTGCTGTGGTCGCCTCGGCACGCCTTGCAAATCACTCAAACGACATTGGCACACTGGACGAGCTGCGCGTCATCGCCGCTGCGGTGATCGGAGGAACCGCATTGTCTGGTGGCATCGGCACCATATACGGCGCGATCCTTGGCGCATTGATCATGCAGGCGCTGCAATCGGGCATGGCAATGGTTGGCGTGGACGCCCCGTTTCAGAACATCGTCGTCGGCAGCGTCCTCGTGTTGGCCGTCTATATCGACATCGTTTACCGCAAGCGACTGGGGGCCAAGTGATGCAAGCTCAGGATACTCAGAAAAGACTTTCCGGCACTGGGCGCGGTTCAGGCGCGCCGCCATTGGTCGAGATGCGCGACATCTCGATTTCCTTCGGTGGGATCAAGGCCGTCGACCATGTGTCGGTCGATCTCTATCCGGGTGAAGTCGTTGGCCTGCTTGGCCACAATGGCGCCGGAAAGTCCACGTTGATCAAGGTATTGTCCGGCGCATATCAGATGGACCACGGCGAGATTCTGATCGATGGCAAGTCGGTCGAGATTGACAATCCCCGTGATGCGCGGGCGAATAACATCGAAACGATCTATCAGACGCTCGCATTGGCCGACAATTTGGACGCGACTTCGAACCTTTTCCTGGGGCGCGAGATGACGACGCCATTCGGGTTGGTCAACGACGCAGCCATGGAGGCCGAATGCCGAAAGATAATGGCGCAGCTCAATCCGAACTTTCAGAAGTTCAATGATCCGGTCTCCGCCTTGTCGGGTGGGCAAAGGCAATCAGTGGCGATCGCTCGGGCTGTCTACTTCAACGCACGTATTCTGATCATGGACGAGCCGACAGCGGCACTTGGGCCACATGAAACGCAGATGGTGGCGGATCTGATTCACCAACTGAAGGCACAAGGCATCGGGATATTTCTGATCGACCACGATGTGCATGCCGTTATGGAGCTGTGTGACCGCGCCTCGGTCATGAAGAACGGGAAACTGGTCGGGACGGTCGATATCGCAGACGTCACTGACGACGATCTTTTGTCGATGATCATTCTCGGCAAACAGCCAGCACAAAAAGCACAGTAGGGGGCAAAAATGCCAAGTGGATTTTTTGAAGGCATCGAAAAGATCAGGTTTGAAGGCGCGGACAGCGACAACCCGCTGGCATTCCGCCATTATAATCCGGACGAGATTGTCATGGGAAAGCGCATGGAAGACCATCTGCGATTTGCTGTGGCCTGGTGGCATTCATTCGCGTGGGAGGGCGGAGACCCCTTTGGTGGACCTACGTTCGAACGCCCATGGTATCCTCAGGACGATATGGGCCGGGCCCGCCAGAAGGCAGATATTGCATTCGAATTGTTTGAGCTTTTGGGGCAGCCATTCTTTTGCTGGCACGACGCTGATATCCGGCCCGAACAGGGAAACTTTGCCGATAACCTGCGCACATTGGAAGAAATCACTGATTATATCGGTGAAAAGATGCAAGTTTCTGGCACCAAACTGCTTTGGGGTACGGCCAATATGTTCAGTCATCGTCGCTGGATGTCTGGCGCCAGTACCAATCCTGATCCCGACGTTTTTGCGTTCGCTGCATCGACAGTGAAATCCTGCATGGATGCAACTCACAAACTAGGTGGTGAAAACTATGTTCTGTGGGGTGGTCGTGAGGGCTACGAAACCCTTCTGAACACGGACCTGAAAACTGAATTGGACCACATGGGCCGTTTTCTGAACATGGTCGTAGAGTACAAACACAAGATCGGGTTCAAAGGCACTATTCTTGTGGAGCCGAAACCTCAGGAGCCTTCCAAGCACCAATACGACTATGATGCAGCTACTTGCATCGGTTTTCTTCGGAAGTACGGGTTGGAGAATGAAGTGAAGCTGAATCTCGAGCAGGGCCACGCGATCCTTGCCGGGCATAGCTTTGAGCATGAAATTGCGGTTGCGGCTGCTGAGGGGATGCTGGGTTCGATTGATATGAACCGCAACGATTACCAATCTGGATGGGATACAGACCAGTTCCCGAACAACACACCGGAAGTTGCCCTAGCTTACTATTACATCTTGAAAGCTGGTGGTTTTACCACCGGCGGCACAAATTTCGACGCCAAAATTCGCCGACAATCGATTGACGCTGTCGATCTGGTGGCGGCTCATATCGGCGGAATGGACATATGCGCACGCGGTTTGAAGGCAGCGGCTGCTATGATTGCGGATGGGGGTTTGGAAAGCGCGCTTTCGCAACGGTATTCCGGTTGGAAGTCTCCCAAAGCGAAGTCCCTGTTAAGCAGTAGCCTGGATGAAATTTCCGCTCGTGTTTTAAATGACGGAATAAACCCAGAGCCGCAATCTGGACGCCAGGAAATATTAGAGAATTATGTGAACAGATTTGTCTAACTGCCAAACTTGGGTGTTTTACACTGTTGTCAATAGTCACGCCAAGCCGCCCTTGGTGCTGAGAACACTAAGGGAGGTTTTGTTCATAACCCGTCCATAAAGACAAAACCTTTCCTTGATCTGGTCAAACGGCCACAATTCTTTTTGGGTCACAAATGCTTGACGTTTAGGTCAGAAATGAATGACGTGCTTGACCAATTTAATGAGTTTTTGGCCGTCGATTGAGTCAAATATCGGTGACCTTCCACACGGTGGTTGCAGTAGCGCGCCATTCAAGACTCTGTCCGGTGATGGCCGCAGTGCGGACTTAGCTGCCGTCAGTGTTTGCCCGAAGCCAAGTTTTTGACTCTTGCAACACTTGCACAAGGCGAACATCTGTGCCGCCTACAATGCACGAATGAATTTTTTCAAGGTTTCTTGGAGTCGCTGGAGCAACACCTCAAACTCATTTGGTGCAGGCTACCCGAACAACTCGGTCCGCCTCGCATTTGTTTCTCTTGGTGCAATCGCCTTCAGAATTTCTACCGCTCTCATAGACACACATAGGTGGTTTCGTTGACCAACCCTGCTTCGTGGTGCATTCATCTTTGCCCGTGCATTGCGAGCCTCCACAAGTTTTGGGGCGCCATTGTCTGAGCGACTGATATGTTTTCCATTCACTTGGGCAAGTTCTGCTGGGAAAAGAACATACCGCTTCTCCATTTATCATTTCGGTTAACCCTCCGGCGTTGCTACACTCCACCGATGTAGCTGCCGCACCGATAGTGGCTGAAACTGCCACAGCAAGGAAGAGAGTTCCTGCAGATAGTTTTGCCATATAGCACACCACTTTTTTACCAACGCGATCATACGCAGTACGACAGCAAGAATGAGATCAAGAAAAAGCTCTCAGCCTCACTGTCAATTGGTACCATCAGTCGACGTTTAACAAGACCCGGGCGATACCTGCTTCACACAAAAATAATCCGATGACTGAATTTTCACTTTTCTGTGTGCACTCCGTTCACGCAATACTCAAATCCCAACGACTTGCCCTTTGAGGCTATATAGAATGTACAAGACTTCCTCTTGCTCGCGTTGACCAACGTCGTTTGCCTTTAGTGCGTTCGCAGCGTCGTCCAATACTGCGACAAACTCGTCTCCGCTGATGTTCATGTGCCGATGCGCGCTAGCCATATCCTTGCCTGCATAGATCTCAGGTCCACCAGAACCAGTAATAAAGAAGTCCCCCGCCATTTGCTTGAGGTGCTTTATATCACTTCCTGCAAATCGAGCAGAGACAACTGGGTTTTTGGAGTGATTGTCCACCAGCGTGTCAACTATTCGCCGAATACCATCCGTCCCTCCCAGACGATCATAGAGTGTCGCAGACATTGTCTATCCCTTTTTTTATCAGCGTTTCTCAGACGCTAGCACGGTACTCTAATTGGGGCCAAATCTATTGCATTTTGGCTACGCAATTGATCGTAGCTCACCTTGAAAAACGCTGAACACTTTGGGCTCGAAACAGACGTTCACCGCGCGCAGGATCAATGACTGCTATCCGGCGATTACCTTCTCTTCGGGAAAGGTCCTCTGAACCGACTGTGCCAAGGGAATGCCGTGCAGGACGCATCCTGGGCACAACATTTGAAATGCCTCTATAAGGACAACCCGTCCTTTTAAGCCGTCTAAAGTCAGGGGTGCGTCAGTGTTAAACCATTCCGATACGTCTAGTTCTGGCGATTGCATTTTTCTCGTCCTCTTTAGCAGGCAGCCGCCTTGGGATCGGCGGCTGCATTTTAGCAATTCAGTGAAGCTTGCCCGGCAGGCTCAGATCGCCAGATGCGACGTCGAAAACATCTGTGATGCATAGCAAGGGCGCATGGATATTCGCGTTCACGCGTAAGGCTGAAGTGACGCCATCGTAAGCGATAGCATCCAGTTTTACGTCGCTCGCAAAACCGACATTCACTGAAATCTCCGGGCCGTCAAACAGTGGCGTAAACCCAGGGCTGTCCAGAAAGATCGGGAACCCAGGCCATGTCGCAGGTAGCTTGGGTGTGGAATCTTCGGGGATGTCACGAACGGCAAGCGCGTCGGGTCCGCACGCTTCGGTCGGGGTCAATACAACCCAGTGGCTATGCCATTCGATGCCGTCATTTGACGGATCACCGTCGCCGTTTTCGTCAAAAAGCGGCGTGTCATCGAAATCTGGATGACTGGTCGCGGCCATTGCAAGGATGCCTGTGCCGCCTTCGAACCCAACGGCCGAAGGGTCCAAAGACGTAGGCCAGACATATGACCAGACGTCTGATCCACCGACCTCTCCGGTTGCCACCGGAACCGAGGCGCCAGCCGCTCCATTCGTTGTCATGTGAAAAGTGACGGTGTTTCCATTGCGGTGCGCGTGCGCGGCCAGAATGTCAAAGTCCGCGACTTTGCTGGCGTCTGCCGAAGATATGATGGCGTCACCTTGATGGATGGCATGGTTCCCATCAGCAAGTGCAGTGTTGCTGATGAACAAGGCCAGAGTGGAAGTGAGTATTGAGAGTTTCATGGTTGCCTCCAAATATAAGATAGCGAGTCGCTACTATAGAGAGAAATATATTGCAACTATAATTTCGAGTCGCTACTAAAAGTGTTATGAACACAGATCACCGCATACGCACACTGATCAACCGTCTGGCACGGATCGATGCTTCCGAAGGATGGACGGGGGATTTGAACCCAACTCAGAGGATGGCGCTCGAGTACCTCGCTGAGGCGAACATGTTCTCGCGCTCGCCGTCGCATGTTGCAGAATACATCGGAACAACCCGTGGAACGATGTCACAGACGCTCAAAGCTTTGGCGCGCAAAGGCTATGTAGAAGAGCATCGCAAGGAACATGATCAGCGGTCGATTTCCTACGAACTCACCAATGAAGGGGTCAAGATCGTACGTCAGCCAAACCCTGTTGCTCAGGCAATTGGGTATATGCCCTTAGAAAACCAAGCCTTGCTTGAGCAGGGGTTGGTGCAAAGCCTCAGTCTGGCTTTAGCCGCAAATGGAGGTCGATCATTCGGCCAATGTAAATACTGCTCTCACCATGATGCCACGACGGAATACGGTTTTTGCAAATTGTTGAGTGTTGCATTGGAGCCCGGCGAAAAAGACAAGATTTGCATTGAGCAAGAGGAAGCTAAATGAACCGTCCAGAACTGTCGGCAATCATCGACGGCCTCTTCTTTGGAGCCATCAGAGATCGCTGGGAAGGAAAGCCGCCATCTGCCATTCAGAAAGACCGGGTGGACGGGCGGCAAGCCATTACCTCGCTTGGATTTTCCGGGGACGCTCAGGCGGACCTGACCGTGCATGGCGGCAAAGACAAAGCCATCCATCATTATGATTTTGGTCACTATTCGGCTTGGCAAGCAGAGGACCTAATGGCACCCGGCACGATGCCCGCGGCGTTTGGCGAGAACATTTCTACCACGGGACTGAACGAGGAAAACCTCTGCATCGGCGACATCCTGTTACTCGGGACGGCGGTAGTTCAAATTAGCCAGGGGCGGCAGCCGTGCTGGAAACTTGGGCTACATACGGGGCGCAAAGAAATGCCTTACCAGTTCCAGAAGACGGGCCGGACCGGATGGTATTACCGCGTGCTCCAACCTGGCGAAGTTGGCGCCGGTGATCGGATCACCTTGGATGAAAGGCCCAATCCCAATTGGTCTGTATTGGCTGTTACACGCGCACGGCTGACTCGTCGCATTCTGCCGGAAGATGCCGAGGTTTTGTCTCAGATGGAAGAACTTGCTGAAGGTTGGCGACAAGCTTTTAGCAGAATGGCTGAAGGCAATGCCAAGGAGGATACATCGGCAAGGCTTGGAGGCACCGGATAACACACCCAACGTGGCTTCAGTCGAGACGTAGTTTCCTCGAACTTAGCAAACTTCTCAACTCCTTGATGGTCAAATCCGCGTTTGTCAGTCGCTGGGTGGAGCAGGCAAGAAATGAGACATCAACTTCAGCATCGATGAAATGCCATTAATCGCCTTGGGCCAGAAATGCTTGACGTTTGGGTCAAAATTGAATGACGTGATTCACTCATTTGCTGAGGTTTTAGCTGTCGGTTGAGTCAAATTTTAGTGACGTTCCACAGTGCTCGTATAATATGACACATAGTTCTGCTACCAGCGACAGAACCCTGCCATTTTCGCCTCACTTCCTTCATCCAGCACCTAGACATTTCATTGAACCTGACTTCCTTTTAGGAAAATCAGGGCTGATTTGCAGATCAGACGCCGAAGGCGCATGTTCTTGCTGATCTGCCACGTGGCGAACACGGATGGGGGCGAGGCAATGCTATTCGATAATGGTGGTGCGGCCTGCGGGCGGAGCCGAGGACACGGTGTTGTCTAATAGGGTTACCCGAGGGGGAAGGCAGCGTCTTACTCCTGACGGCCAGAGGCGTTTGGCTTGTCCAAATCCCGCGGCCCAAAAAACAAGTGCGGCGGTGCTAGCCGCGCCGGTACTTATTGCGCCAGAACGCGTTGTTATTCGAATGAATCGGGCGGGGAGCGGTCCTTCGCTGCGAGCGTGAGATTGAATTGACGTTATCGCTGAAAGCGGACATTCATCGTCAATATTGCTCCTGCTAAATTGCTAGGGTCAGGACCCGTTCTTGTTTCATAGCCAGAACATGACGGCCTCGGCGAGCGCGATGGCTGAGAGGAATATTTTTGGGCACCTGTCGTATCGGGTTGCAACACGCCACCAGTCCTTGAGTCTACCGAACATGATCTCGATCCTGTTGCAGCGTTTGTATCGGCGCTTGTCGTATTTGACAGTGGTTTTGCGCTGCTTTTGACATGGGATACAGGCGCGTATCCCTTTCGCGATACATCCCTTTGGATATTGTGTGCCATTAAAAGAACTCATGATCAGGCATTCTAGCTTGGATTACGGTGAGTCATCGGCTTGCTTTATCGATGCGGGACAATGGTTCAATTTTTTGCAACCAAACCCTCAGTCTGTACTAGCGATTCAAAATGGAATCTGCCTCCCAAGGAACCTCAAGGTCATAAAATCTTATAGCAGTTTCGCTGAATACTGCCGAATGCGATTCAGCGGGAACCAGATCGCGGTAAACCTCCGCCAAAGTGGCATAGTCGCCATAGAGTTTATCTACTGGAAAATTGGAGCCAAACATGACCCTCTTAGGCCCAAATTGTTCAAGGCATTCATCCACGATCGGTCGAATGCTATCTAGGGTCCAGTTGTGATCAAACATTCCCAAACCCGAGAGTTTACACGAAACATTAGGCAGATTGGACAGCGCGCGCAGATTTTGAGCCCATTCCTTCAGGCCCGCGGGGCTGCGGTCATGCGGCGATCCGGCGTGGCATAGTGCAACACGAATATCCGGCGCCAGCGCCAGCACACGGGCGGTCTTTTTCATGAGTTCGGGAACGAGTTGCAGATCAAAACTGAGATTGCATTTTCCAGCTTCTTCTAAGCCGATCAGGAATTGTGGATCGTCCAGTAGTGCATTGGTGCCTGTCTGTGCGTCCTCTCCGGGTGCGCGGCCAACGATCTGGCGCACGCCACGCACGGTCGGAAGGGTCTGAAACGTGTCGAGCTGGGCGGATAGTTCGGTTGAAGTCAGATCACAATACACAACCTGCGCCATCGGCCAGTCTGGATTGGCATCGGCGACAGATTGAACCCATCTGGCTTCGTCCAGGCCGTTTTCTGCTCCCACCTGAATATGGATGGACGCGCCGATGCCGCAGGACGCGGCTTCGGACCGGAACTCGCGCAGCAGGTAATTCCGTTGAATCGGCGTTGGGTCGCCGAAGAACCTTTCCACCCCGCGTGCCATCAGCCAAGGGTAGTGTACTGCCTCGAGGTCCCAAAGGTGGTGATGTGCGTCGATCCAATGAGTCATGTTCGCGTCACCTCTGCCATTCGGGCCAGAATATCGACACCTTGTTGTTTCCAAAAGTGGAGGAGGTCAATGAAGATCCAGTTTTCAGCCAGTTTGTCCCCGGAACGCCGGTAGATATCGATCACCCTGAATTCGCCGGTCTTGCCGGTGGCGGGCATGCCCATGAAACCTCCCGTGGGACGCGCGGTGAAGTTCGGCCACCCAAAGAAACCACCATAGTGACCTTCGGCCATGCGGCAGATGTGTTTGGTTTTTGAGCGATCCGCAAACGAGGACCGGAACGGCCCGGCATGTTGTTTTGCATAGCGTTCAATTGTGTAAGTCGCCCCGATGCCCGATGGGCCCCACCAGATCATATCCTCACACCAGCTGCGGCGCAGTTCGTCCACAAGACTCAAACCGCTGTCCCAGCGACCGAGATCGGAAATCATTGCGTTAATGGCCGCTAAGGTTTTCTCGCCTTCTACGGCGGGTTGTGGGCCGAACATCAACCCATCGTGGGTCATTGGTCCGGGCTGAACCAGCTGCGCGGCCGTCTGAGGAGGGAAGGGTTGTAATCCCGCCTGCATCATCAGATGCGGGATGTCAAAATACATCGCGGTCTCGGTGATTTTGCCGTTCTCGATCTTGTTGAACTCGCAATATCGCAGGAAGACCATCTTGTGTGTCGGGGGAATGCCCAGCCAGTTTTTGTCGAACAAACCCAACAAATGACCCATCGACACAACCCAGACCGAGCTATGCCTGTCGATCTCATTTGCGCCTGCCATGAACACATCCATCCGGCGCTGCAAACCTGTTAGGCTCGACCACAGAGGGAGCCAGAATTTTTGGACTACATCATCGATTCCGGTCAGTTCGTTGAAGGGATGGAATCCTCGCCATAAAAGCCCTTTCTCGCAATAGTTCGAGAGTGTTTCTGCGATGGCCGGGTCCTTGGATCGACTCAGCGCGTCGTAGAAGCCGAGGACAACCTTCTTCTCGGATTCATAAGACATATTGTTAACTTTCAGTGTGTTAGGAGATAGTGCGCATCGGCTTTCGACACGGTTGCATTCGCATGCAAAAAAAACTTGCCATAAGCTTTGCTGAATGTCTATGCTTCTGCATGCGTATGCACAGTTTTGCGCACCAGGGAGGGTGGAATGGCCGAAATTCAACTTCGGAACGTCGGTAAGCGATGGGGCTCATTTGTCGGCGTAGACAATTTTGACCTCACTATCGCCGACAAGGAGTTTCTGGTGCTCCTTGGCCCATCAGGATGCGGTAAGACCACGACCATGCGCATGATCGCGGGCCTGGAAGACGCAAGTGAGGGTGACATTCTGATCGATGGCGCGCGTGTCAACGACATGGAGCCCAAGGACCGGGACGTCGCAATGGTGTTCCAGTCCTACGCCCTGTATCCGAACATGAACGTTTACGAGAATATAAGGTTCCCACTGAAGGTTCGCGGCATTGATCCCGCAACACATGACGAAAAAGTGCGTCGTGCATCGGCGATGGTCGAACTGGATGACTTCTTGCATCGTAAACCGGCAGAGCTGTCGGGTGGGCAGCGTCAGCGGGTCGCGCTGGCGCGAGCCATTGTTCGGGAACCCAACGTGTTTTTGATGGACGAGCCACTGTCCAACCTTGATGCAAAACTGCGCGTTTCTACCCGCGCCCAGATCAAGAACCTTAGCCACGAACTGGCGGTGACGACCATTTACGTGACCCATGACCAAATCGAGGCGATGACGTTGGCCGATCGCGTGGTGATCATGAAGAAGGGTGTGGTGCAGCAGGTTGGTTCTCCGACCGACATTTACGATGAGCCCGCAAACACATTTGTGGCGAGTTTTATTGGCAACCCGGCGATGAACCTTGTTGATGGCGATGTCAAAGGTGGTGTGTTCCGCGCTCGAAACACCGAAGTGCAGGGGCTGAACGCACCGGACGGTCCCATCACGCTGGGATTTCGCGCCGAGGACGCCAATGTTGTGGAAAGCGGTGGCGAGATCAACGCGCCGATCTACACGCAAGAGCTTTTGGGCGACAGCACGATGGTCTCGGTTCGGATTGGCGGAGCGCTAGTCTCAGTTAAGGCCGACAAAACCTATCGGGCCGAGATCGATGATCAGGTTTCGATCCATATCCACACCGATCACTGCCACTTGTTTGATGCGCAAACAGGCGCACGCTTGAATGACTAAACGTTAAAATCCGTACCCGTCACAACGGGTTCAAACAAGGGTGCAGACTTCGAAGATGCACCCAAACATCCAGGGAGGAATACTTATGTTTCTAAAGAGAATCGCATTGGCTGGTTCGATGGCCGCCTTTGCCGCGAGCGCAGGATATGCCTGTGAAATCGACAGTCGGGTCAATATTGTTGGCAACGAATTTGCGGCCATTCAGGCCGTCGCGGCCGGTGCCAAGGAATGCACTGGGGCGTCAGTAGAATCTAACCTGACATCGGAGCACCAAACCATCAACGTGGCTGGTTTGTCCGGAAACCCGTCCGAGTATACAAGTGCCATCATCGCCAACAGCTCGATAGTGGCGCTGATGAACGAAGACGTCATTCGCCCGCTAAACGATCTTGTGGAACAACATGGTCAGGATCTGCAGCCAGGACAGCTGATCAAAATTGGCGACAATATCATGGCCATCGCGTTCATGGCCAATGCGCAGCACCTGATGTACCGCAAGGATGTTCTGGAGCAGGCTGGTGTTGAAGTGCCAACCACGTATGAGGAACTGCTCGAAGTGGCCAGCGCCATTCGCGAGCAGGGGATCATGCAAAATCCGGTGGGCGGCGCCTACGCATCGGGTTGGAATCTGGCACAAGAATTCAACAATATGTTCCTTGGCTATGGTGGCCAGCACTTCAAGCCCGGCACGGCCGAACCCAACGTGAATTCTGAAGCCGGCGTAAACGCGCTGAATATGATGAAAGCGTTGTCGGAATACATGAATCCCGACTTCCTGACCCATGACTCGAACGCAACCAACGCTGAATACCGCGCGGGTAACGTTGCAATTATGAACATGTGGGGGTCGCGTGCGTCACAGCAGACCACCACCGAGGGCGTGTTGCAGGAGGTAATCGACGGTCACGCAATTGGCGCACCGCTGACAGTTGGCGGTGGGGATACCCCGGCATCGACCCTGTGGTGGGACGGCTGGACTGTTGGAAAAAACATCTCGGATGAAGAGGCCGAGGCCACATTCATCGCCATGAAACACGGTATCCGCCCGGACATGTTGAACGATGAGACCACGCCGCTAGCGGTTTGGCTGATCGAAGGCTACGAGCCCGCTGCAGATGCCGAAGGCGTTTTTGCCGCGGCCAAAATGGGCACACCCGCCTATCCGATGCTGCCCTACATGGGTCTGATGCACAGCGCGCTTGGCAACGAACTTGCGGACTTCATGCAAGGCAAGGAAAGCGCTGAACAGGCACTTGCCGATGTCGAGGCCGCCTATCGCGCCGCCGCCATCGAGCAAGGCTATTTGCAATAACAAGCCCATTGCGCGGGCGTCTTCGATATCCGCCCGCGCATACCCACTGACGCGAGGATTGCAACATGCGCCATAAGACATTCCTTTGGTTCTTCCTGCCCACAGGACTTGCGATGTTGCTGTTCATCGCGATGCCAATCGTGTCGGTCGTGACACAATCGATCTTCGCACCTCACCCAGCGGTACTTTTGGAGGTTGAGAATTGCACCCCTCTGATAGGGTGTACTACAGAGACAACTATCGACCAGGAAGCGACAGCCGTATTGCGCGCCGAACAACCCTTGGGCCGGTTTGTCGGATTGGGCATCTACTTTGACCGGGGCCACCTGGCGATCCAGGAAATCAGCCAGATGTGGGCGTCCAACGAGACGTGGGGCGGGTTCTTTTCGGAACTGGGAAATCTGCCTTTTTACCGGGCAATGGCGTTCACGCTTACCTTCACTTTCATTGTGACGCCTCTCACAATCCTCTTGGGGCTGGTAATCGCTCTGGCAGTTAACTCACTGCACCGGCACCTCAAAGGTCTGATGATCTTCTTTTCGCTTCTGCCCATGATCGTCACCCCGCTTATCGGGTCTCTTATCCTGTTCTGGATGATCGACAGCCGCGGTGTCATTGGCAACGCTCTTGTATACATGGCCGGAGATCCGAATTTCAGCCTAAAGGCCTCAACCGGGCTGATGTGGGTTGCCTTGATGGTTTACGGCGTCTGGAGCTCGGCCCCGTTTGCCTTCGTCGTGTTCTATGCTGGGCTACAAACGCTGCCTCAGGACCAGATTGAGGCCGCGCAGATCGACGGTGCGACCCGCTGGCAGCAGGTCAAGTTTGTGGTCGTCCCGCATCTGATGCCGCTGGTTACTTTTGTTGCGCTGATCCAGCTGATGGACAATTTCAAAGTACTTGAGCCGATCATCGGGTTCAGCGCCGGTGCGCATGCACAATCCCTCAGCACCTTCATTTTGAACGACATGAGTGGTGAAACCCGACAGCTTTCATCCGCTGCAGCAACCTCTGTGATGACAATTATCGGGGTCGCCATTCTTCTGTCGCCCGTGCTTGTCCGCACATGGCGTGACTTCAAAGGAGCAAGATAAGATGGCCAGTCGCGCACAAAGAATGCCCAAAAGCCTTCGGATTGCCTCGTCCTTATTCGTGCTCCTTTGGTTCTTCCTGGCTGCTTTCCCATTCTTCTGGACGGTATGGGGCTCGTTCAAAGTCGAGTTGGATTTCTTCTCTATCGCTGACTGGACCAATGCGTTGACCGGTGCCCGAACCGAAGCAGTCTATGGCTCGCCATTCACCACCACCGGCTATGAGGGCGCATGGATACAGGAAGAATTCTGGCGCAATGTTCTTAATACCGGAATCGTGTGTTTCTTCGTGGTCACTATTTCATTGACCATCGGAACGCTGGGAGGCTACGCGCTTTCACGGTCAACCTATAATTACACGTTCTGGCTGTTGATCACGGCGTTGATATTCCGTGCGATGCCACCAATAGCGCTGGTCTCAGGATATCTGCTGCCCTTCTTTGAATGGAATATCTGGGGAATCCTCCCAACCACCATCATCGTACTTGTGGCGATCAATCAGCCCTTTACCCTGTGGATGCTGCATTCCTTCTTCAAGAACATCCCAAGCGAATTGGACGAAAGCGCCAAGGTCGATGGCTGCAACCAGTTTCAGGCCTTCCGCCGTGTGATCATTCCAGTGATGTGGCCGGGTGTCATCACCACCGGACTGTTCTCGTTCCTGCTGGCTTATAACGACTTTGCCGTGGGGGCGATGCTGCTGTCCGAAAGCAACCGAACCATGGTGCCCGCTATAGCCGCATTTCTCGGTACTACGCAGACCGAAGGCAACGTGATGTTCGCCGTTGCAGCCGTGGTTTCGGCCACCGTACCACTGTTTATTCTAGTGATGTTCTTTCAGCGTCAGATTGTGGGCGGTCTGACCGCCGGGGCCGTGAAAGGCTGACACGAATGGGACGCAGGCATCCTCAGTCGGTATCTGCCCATGCGCACACAGCCCGCCTGAACATGGCTGCGTGCCAGGCACGGAGGCCGGGGCGAGTTCCCTTTGCTTTGATGCGTGCGGGACCATGCGGGGCGCTTCACCGCAAACGCCTCGAACAGATCCTATTGAGACAAAGATAATGGAAAACCCCGACCGCAAACCCTTTTTGAAATTTATCGCCGCGCAATGCCATCCCGGCAACTTCCGGCCAGCTTTTGACGCCTTCTTCGCCCCAGGTGCACAGGTCAACGTTGTGCATCCCTTCAACGAGGTCGCCGGTGGCCTCGGGCTCTACGATCACGTCATCGCGCCGCTCTCATCGGCATTCGAAGGGCTGTTTCGGCGCGACGATATCGTCATGGCCGGAACGTTTGAAGGCCATGACTGGATCAGCGCCACCGGTTATTTTGTCGGTCGGTTCTCGCGCGATTGGCTGGGCATCCGCGCCACCGGCGAGCTTGCCTATCTGCGCTTCGGTGAGTTCCACCGCATGCAAGACGGCAAGGCGGCAGAGAGCTATATCTTCCTCGACATCCCAGAGCTGATGCTGGCTGCTGGGCAATGGCCGATCACCGAGAGCCCCGGCAAGGCCCGCGGCTTCACCGGTATGATTCAGGGCCCGGCCAGCCATGATGGCATTTTGACCAGCCCGCAGGATCCGGCCGAGAGTGCCAAGAGCTATCGTATGGTCACAGAAATGCTGGCCGGGCTTGCCACCGAGAACGAGGCCTGGCGCCCCTACTGGCATGACAACATGGTCTGGTACGGCCCTGGCGCCTTCGGTTCATTCGTCGGGATCGAGAGTTTTGCCAGCTTCCAGGTGCCGTTCGAAGCCGCCTTTGACGGCTGGTCTGGCGGCAGTGCGGGCAACGGCATGACGGCGCATTTCACTCGTTTCGGCGAAGGCAAATACGTATGCTCGGGGGGCTGGCCCTCCCTGACCGGTGTCCAAGTGAAACCCTTCCTCGACCAGCCTGCAAGCGGCAAACGCGTCTTCATGCGAGTCTGCGACTGGTGGCGCCGCGAGGGCGACCTGCTGGTCGAAAATTGGGTTTTTGTCGACATCCCGCATGTGCTGCTGCAACTGGGTTACGACCTGTTTGCCGAAATCGCTGAGCAAGCCGCATGAGCTCCGCCGCCAGACATAACGCCATTGCGCGCCACCCGGCGCTCAACCGGATGCCAAGGGATTTTCTGATGGCCGACTAACCCTCCCCGTCCATACAGAAAACCCCTTGGTAACCATAAAAGGAAGAGAAAGATGAAGGGCTCCCGCCCCGAACAGGCCGTGCTGACACGCGACACGGACATGAGCAAAACCGACCAGACCCGCGCGGTGATCGAAGGGATGGTCGATGGTTTGAACGACCACCGCATTGACGACATTGGCGAGTTCTTCACGGAAGGGTTTCGCTGGAAGGGCAACCAGGGCTGCGGCACCAAGACCGGGCTCAAGGAATTTCAGGAAAACTGGCAGCGCCCGTTTCAGGCCGCCTTTTCGGATAAGACCTGCATCGACGAAGCGCGCCTCTACATGGGCGAATGGGCTGCGGCTTTCGGCCGGCAAGAGGCAACCCATTCCGGTGAATTCTTGGGCATCGCCCCGACCGGCAAGCGGGTCGAGATCCGATACATGGATTTCTGGAAAGTCGTCGACGGTAAGATCGTCGACAACTGGGTGAATGTCGATTTCGCCCATGTCGCCGCGCAGCTTGGCGTTGATCTGTTCAATGGCGAAGGCTGGGAAACATTCGACCGGGGAGAGAAAACTCCGCCCCGGCCCGACAATTGAGGATTAGGACAATGGCTATCGAATATCTGAAACGCGGCAAACCAGAGGCCGACCGGGCCGAGGACGACGCCAAGACACGCGCCGTCGTTGAAGCGACGCTGAAAGACATCGAAACCCGCGGTGATGCGGCGGTGCGCGAACTGTCGGAGAAGTTCGACAATTATTCGCCGGAAAGCTTCCGCCTGAGTCAGGAACAGATTGACGAGCTGATCGCCTCGCTGTCTGAGCGCGAACTGGCCGACATCAAGTTTGCACAGAAGCAGGTAATGAATTTCGCGCAGGCGCAACGCGATTCCATGCTGGATATCGAGGTTGAGACGCAGCCGGGCGTGATCCTGGGTCACAAGAACATCCCGGTGCAGTCTGTGGGCTGCTATATTCCGGGCGGTAAATTCCCGATGGTGGCTTCGGCGCATATGTCGGTGGCCACGGCCTCAGTTGCCGGTGTGCCCCGCATCATCGCCTGCACCCCGCCGTTTCAGGGCAAACCGAATGCGGCTGTGATCGCGGCCATGCATCTGGGCGGCGCGCATGAGATTTATGTCATGGGCGGCATTCAGGCTATCGGTGCGATGGCAATCGGGACCGAGACCATCGATCCCGTTCACATGCTGGTCGGCCCCGGCAACGCCTTTGTGGCCGAAGCCAAGCGCCAGTTGTTTGGCCGCGTCGGCATTGATCTGTTTGCCGGTCCGACCGAGACCATGGTCATCGCAGATGAAACTGCCGCCGATCCCGAGCTTTGCGCCACCGATCTTTTGGGGCAGGCCGAGCATGGCCATAACAGCCCCTGCGTTCTGGTCACCAACTCGCGCAAACTGGCCGAAGAATCCCTGAGCGAGATCGACCGTATCCTCGGCATCCTGCCCACCGCTGGTACCGCCAAGGTCAGTTGGGACGAGTATGGCGAGGTCATCGTTTGCGACACCTATGAGGAGATGCTGCAGGTCGCCGATGATATCGCCTCCGAGCATGTGCAAGTCATGACTGACCGCGACGACTGGTTCCTTGAAAACATGACCTGCTATGGTGCGCTGTTTTTGGGGCCACGCACCAACGTTGCGAACGGAGACAAGGTGATTGGCACAAACCATACGCTGCCGACCAAGAAGGCCGGTCGCTATACCGGCGGGCTCTGGGTGGGCAAGTTCATGAAAACCCACAGCTATCAGAAGGTCGTCACTGATGAGGCCGCAGCGATGATCGGCGAATACGGCTCGCGACTGTGTATGCTGGAAGGCTTTGTTGGCCATGCCGAGCAATGCAATATCCGCGTCCGTCGCTATGGTGGGATCAACGTTCCTTACGGTGAGGGCGCCCCTTACCGAGAGGCTGCGGAATGACCGACGTCCATTCAGCGAACAAGGCGCTGATCGCCCCGTTGCGGGCGGCAATGTACGGTTTTGACGAAGCAGGGGTGCTCGCCGCTCTGGATGCGCTGATCGCACCGGGCGCAGTTGTGCATATGCCGCATCCTTTCGGTGATCTGATCGGTCCGCAGGACCTCTACGACACCTGCTATGCGCCGCTGCTGAAAGCCATGCCCGATCTGGAACGCCGGGACTGGATCGTGATGGGCGGGCCAACGGAACATGGCGATGATTGGGTCGGTTGTGGCGGGCATTACATTGGCACTTTCGTCGCCCCGTGGTTGGGTATCCCGCCAACCGGGCACCTGACCCATATGCGATTCCACGAATTCTACCGCATCGCCGATGGCAAGGTTGTCGAGATCCAGACTCTGTGGGACCTCCCCGAGGTGATGATGCAGGCCAAGGCCTGGCCCATGGCCCCGTCGCTGGGGCTGGAATTTTGCATTCCCGGCCCGGCAACGCTGGACGGCATCGTGCCCGGACCGTGGGATGAGGCGATGTCGCAGGCCTCGTGCACTCACATTGTCTCAATGCTCGAACACCTTGAGAAACACCCCAGCCAGGGCGGCCCCGAAGTGATGGAGATGGAGAAGTACTGGCATCCGCGCATGAACTGGTACGGTCCTGCAGGGATCGGCACGGGCCGCGGTATCGCGGGGTTCCGCAACTGGCACCAGATTCCGTTCCTGAACGGCATGCCCGATCGTGGCCAGTACGTTGAGGATATCACCTATCACTTTTTCGGTGACGGCGACTATGCCGCCGTTACCGGCTGGCCCGACATGATCCAGACCGTCACGCATGATGGCTGGATGGGTATCGCGCCGTCCGGCAAGCGGATTACCATGCGCAGCCTCGATTTCTGGCGGCTCGAAGATGGTCTGATCCGCGAGAACTGGGTCATGGTCGATCTGCTGGACGCCTACCGTCAACTGGGCGTAGATGTCTTTGCCCGCCTGCGCGAGTTTAATAAGGCACGTGTTCCGGGCAAAATTCCGTTCCCGGTCGGCGAGGTCTGATATGCCCCAATTCCCCAGCACCCCCAGTTTCAGCCTCAGCGGCAAGCGCGCACTTGTCGCCGGAGCTTCCTCGGGCATCGGCTTGGCCTGCGCGGTTGCGCTGGCCGAACAGGGTGCCGAGGTCACACTGGCCGCGCGCCGCGCAGATGCGCTGCGCGATATCGCCGAGGAAATGAGCGCCCGGGGCTGGGCTGCCCATGTGCTTGAACTGGATGTCTCGGACGTGGCGGCAACGGCTGAGGCTGTGGCGCAGAACGGACCGTTTGATGTATTGCTGAATTCGGCAGGGCTGGCCCGGCACGGTAAGGCTGTTGACACGCGACCGGATGATTTCGATGCCGTGATGGGGGTGAATGTCCGAGGGGCCTATTTCCTGACGCAAGCTGTTGCCAAAGGCCTGCTTGACGCTGGGCGCCCCGGGTCGCTGATTAACATCTCAAGCCAGATGGGTCATGTCGGTGGCAGGGAACGCGCGGTGTACTGCGCGTCGAAATTCGCGGTCGAAGGGTTCACCAAGGCGATGGCGTTGGAGTTCGGACCCGCAAAGATCCGTGTCAACACGATTTGCCCCACATTCATCTTGACCGACCTGACTAGATCGACCTTCGATGACCCGGACAAACGCGCCTGGATCCTGGACAAGATCAAGCTGGGCCGACCGGGCGAGATTGAGGATATCATGGGGGCTGTGGTCTATTTGGCCTCGGATGCGTCAGCGTTGGTGACCGGCACAGCAATTTTGATCGACGGAGGTTGGACGGCAGACTGATGGCGGTGCACAAAGTTACATCCATGGACGTTGCCCGGATGGCTGGGGTCAGCCAATCCGCAGTCAGCCGGGTGTTTACGCCGGGCGCTTCGGCTTCGCCCAAGACGGTTGCTAAGGTACGCAAAGCGGCAGAGGCATTGGGATATCGGCCCAACGTGCTTGCCCGAGCCATGGTCTCGGGCAAAAGCGGCATCATCGGTCTGGTCGTGGCCTACCTGAACAATCAGTTCTATCCAGAAGCGCTGGAAAAACTGTCGAACGCCTTACAGGAGCGCGGGTATCATGTGCTGATATTTATGGCCTCTAATTCGGCCCAGAACATTGATAAGATTGTTGGCGAAATCCTGGATTTTCAGGTCGATGGCATCATTGCCGCTTCGGTCGCGCTGTCATCCGATCTGTCTGATCGCTGCCGGACTGCAGGAGTTCCGATGGTCCTGTTTAACCGGGCGCAGGACGATCCGGCCATGTCCGCCGTGACGTCGGACAACCTTGCGGGCGGGCGCAAGGCGGCCGAGTTTCTGCTGGCCGGGGGGCATCGGAAAATCGGCTATATTGCCGGTTGGGAAGGCGCCTCGACCCAGCGCGACCGCGAGGCCGGGTTTCTGGCGGGACTGCGCGAAGCGGGTGTAGAGCTGTATTCTCGCGAGATAGGGAACTTCGCGAGCGAACAGGCGCAGGAGGCAACCCGCCGTATGTTTGCCTCGGACTCGCCTGACGCTGTTTTTGTGGCAAACGATCACATGGCCATCGCAGTGATGGACACGCTTCGGTTTGAACTTGGCCTGAAAGTACCCAGCGACGTTTCGGTGGTTGGGTATGACGACGTGGCCGTGGCCGCGTGGCCGGCCTACGATCTGACAACTGTGCGCCAACCCGCCAATCGCATGGTCGCTGAAACCGTCGATATTCTGCTCCGCAAGATCGAAGACTCCGACGCTGAACCGCGCCGCGTCGAGATCGACGGACCACTGATCATTCGCGGCTCGGCCCGCATTCCTGAAGGATGGCAAACATGAAGGGATTTGATCCCAAATTCAAAGACTTTCCCGACTATATTATCGGGATTACCAAAGAGATATGGGAAGATCGTGGAATTGCCACTTTGCACCACTATTACTCGCCGGATATCGTTGTGCGTTCGCCCGGTTCGGTTGTGGTTGGCAATCAGGGGGTTATCGCCGCCACGATGGCAACCCTTGCCGAGTTTCCGGATCGTACATTGCTTGGCGAGGATGTGATCTGGTCGGGCACACCGGAAGAGGGCATGCTGTCGTCGCATCGCTTGCTGTCTACGGCAACGCATTTGGGCGACGGCGTTTATGGCAAGGCGACTGGCAAAAAGCTGGTTTATCGCATCCTCGCCGATTGCCACGCAATCAATAACCAGATCAACGACGAATGGCTGATCCGCGACCAAAGCGCGATTGTCCAACAGATGGGCTGGGATCCCAAGGAATACGCCCGCGACCTGATCGCCCGCGAGGGCGGACCTGACGCCTGTATTCAGCCCTACACGCCCGCAAACGATCAGCCTGGCCCGTATAAAGGCCATGGCAACGACAGCGAATGGGGCCAAAAATATGCCGACATTCTGACCCGGATCATGAATGCCGATATGGGCGTGATCGAGGCAGAGTATGACCGCGCCGTCCTGTCAGAATATCCCGGCGGCACCACAGGTCATAGCTGGGGGCCTGTGGATCGGTTCTGGATGGGCCTGCGTGCCTCTTTCCCGAATGCAGAATTCAAAATCCAGCACCAGATTGGTCGCGACGATCCGATGATGCCGCCCCGCGCCGCGATACGCTGGACGCTGCATGGCAAGCACGACGGCTGGGGTGTCTTCGGTGTGCCGACCGGGGCCGAGGTTTTTGTGCTGGGAATCAGCCAAGCCGAGTTTGGTCCCTGGGGTCTGCGCAAGGAATACACCCTGTTTGACGAAACCTCGATCTGGAAACAGATTCTGCTAAAATCCGGCGATCTCTAGAATGGTGCTCCGTGTCTCGAATCTGGATGCCGGGCAGGCGTTGCGGCGGTACCACGCCCACCGCGCCAGCCTGCGCGCCCGGCGGCTGAACAATCGCCCGCCGGGAGGTTTGGTTTGATCCGATCAAACCCAAATCCAAAGGAGACAAGATATGAGCACTATCGAAAGCCGCATCGTTCGTTATGGCGAGCTAAAGCCCTGCAAAACCGCGTTCATCGACGCGCACACACCGGGGTCTGACCAGAAAGAGAACTTTACCATCATTGGTGGCGGCGTTAGCGAAAGCCCCGATCAGCACGTCCACATCACCGACAAGATCGGGTTCAACATCGGCGCGGCGGGACAACCGCCGAAATGCCGCAACTCGCTGCACAGCCACACCACGGCCGAGGTGTTCTTTGTCGCCAAAGGCCGCTGGCGGTTCTTCTGGGGTCGTTACGGGACCGCAGGTGAGTTCATCGCCGAGGAAGGCGATATCTTCAACATCCCGACCGGCATCTTCCGCGGGTTCGAGAACGTCGGCCAGGACTACGGCATGATCATGTCGATGCTGGGCGGCGATGACGCTGGTGGCGGCGTGACCTGGGCTCCGCAAGTCATTCAGGACGCGCAGGCCCATGGCCTGGTTCTGGGTAATAATGGCGTCCTGTACGACAGCAAGAAGGGCGAGGAATTGCCGCACAACGTCCAGCCCATGCCGTTGCTGACTGAGGAAGAGCTAAAAGCCTATCCCGAGGTTCCCGTTGATGCAGTCATCGGCAAATATGTCGCCCGCTACTGGGATCTGATGGCGCTGTCGGTGGACAAGCCGACAATGGTGATCGGTGAGAATGGCCTGATCAAGGACAAGCCCGGTTTCGAGGTGGATTTTCTGACGCGCGGTTCGGCCGTGGCCGAACAGGTCAAGGCCGACAAACCCGTGGTTCTGATGCCGGCCAGCGGCCATTGGCGCATCAGGATCAATGAGGTCGAAACCACCCTTTCCAACGGTGATACCGCACTGGTTCTGCCCGGTGAGAGCTACAGCGCCGAGCCGTCGATGACCGGGCAAGCGGGTTTGTACCGGATCACTGCCACCGACGACCCGGCAGGCGCGACCTGGACAGGTGCATAACACCAAATTTACGTGTCCCGGTTTCGATCGGGGCGCGGTCAACACATCCTGCATCGGGTATCCGGTCCGGTGCAGGAACAAGACTTGAAGGGAGATAAAGACATGACCCGCATTTTAACCACTCACGTGGGAAGCCTGCCGCGCAGTCAGGAGGTCGTGGAATTCATCTTCGCGCGCGAGCGGGAGGAGCCGTTCGATCAGGCCGCGTTCGATGCCTGCATGACCGCGGCGGTGTCCGAGACGGTGCGCAAACAGGCCGAGACCGGGGTTGATATCGTCTCGGACGGTGAGACCTCAAAAATCTCCTATGCCACTTATGTGAAGGATCGCTATACTGGCTTTGCCGGTGACAGCCCGCGTAACGCGCCGGCGGACCTCAAAATGTTTCCGGGCTTTCTGCAACGATTGGCCGATGACGGCGGAACGCCGCAATATGCGCGGCCCATGTGTGTGGGCGAAGTACGCTCGAAAGGGCAGGGCGAGTTACAGAAGGACATAGACAATCTGAAGGCGGCGATGGTCGAACACCGGGTCGAGCGCGGTTTTATGAATGCCGCCAGCCCCGGGGTGATTTCCCTGTTTCTGCAAAATGATTTCTATCCGACGCGCGAGGCCTATCTGGCCGCGCTGGCCGATGCGATGAAAGAAGAATATGAAACCATCGTTGGTGCGGGTCTGGATTTGCAACTGGATTGCCCGGATCTCGCCTTGTCCCGCCATATGCTGTTCACCGATCTGTCCGACGATGAATTCGTGAAAATTGCAGACATGCACGTTGAGGCGTTGAACCACGCGCTGCAAAACGTCCCATCCGAAAAAGTGCGCGTCCATATCTGCTGGGGCAATTACGAGGGCCCGCATTGCTGTGACATCGCCATGGACAAGGTGTTCAAAACGTTGATGTCCACCAAATCTCGCTATGTTCTGTTCGAAACTTCGAACCCGCGCCATGCGCATGAATGGACGGTGTTCCGTGACCGCAAGGATGAGATTCCGGATGACAAGGTTCTGGTGCCCGGCGTGGTCGACACCACGACCAATTTTGTCGAACACCCCGAGGTGGTCGCCCAACGCACCCAACGCTTTGTCGATATTGTCTGTGCTGAACGCGTGGTTGCCGGGTCGGATTGCGGCTTTGGCACCTTTGCAGGCTTTGGCGCGGTCGACCCGGATATCGCCTATGCCAAGCTGGGCGCGCTGGCCGAAGGGGCTGCCTTGGTCAAATGACGCCGCTTATCCTCCTGCCCGGAATGATGTGCGATGCGCGGTTGTTCACCCCGCAGATTGACGCCTTGTCAGGCAAATACCCGATCCTGACCGCACCGATCGGCGGACAGGACACAATGCAGGCGCTGGCCGCCGAGGTGTTGGCCAATGCGCCTCATCGTTTCGCTATGGCGGGGCTCTCCATGGGTGGCATCGTGGCGATGGAAATCCTGCGGCAGGCTCCGGACCGTGTGGCCGGTCTGGCGTTAATGGACACGAATCCATTTGCTGAATCGGACGAAGTAAAAGCCAGGCGCGGTCCTCAGATCAATGCCGTCGAACTCGGCAACCTGCGCAAGGTGATGGCCGAAGAGATGAAGCCGAACTACCTGACGGACGGCCCGTGCCGCGCAGAAATTCTGGATTTGTGCATGGATATGGCCATGGATCTTGGGTCGGAGGTTTTCGTCAATCAATCCAAGGCTCTGCGCGATCGCCCTGATCAGAGCAACACACTGCGTGACTTCACCGGCGCAGCGCTGGTTCTGTGTGGGCGCGACGATACCCTTTGCCCTGTCGCACGGCACGAATTGATGCACGGCATGATGCCGCAAAGCGGGTTGGAAATCATCGAAAACGCCGGCCATTTGCCGACTCTGGAACAACCGCAACAAACCACGGCGGCTCTGATCCGCTGGCTGGAGGCAATATGAACCAATCTCTGCTGGACCTGCTGAAAAAGGTCGACACGCCAACTGTTTGCAACGCCATCGAAGTGGCTCAGGGTAAGCGCGGTTTCAATGATTTTACCCGGGGCACGATGCTGTGCTCTGATCCCGATGCGGGTGCGATGGTAGGATATGCCAGGACCGCAAAGATTGCCGCCGTAAACCCGCCAACTGAGGCCCCCGACGTGATCCGCGCGCGCCGTATGGACTACTACCGGCACATGGCCGCAGGCACCGGTCCCGCCGTGACCGTGGTGGAAGACTTGGATTACCCCGACTGCATTGGCGCCTACTGGGGTGAAATCAATACGACTGTTCACAAGGGTTTTGGCATCAGCGGTGCGCTGACCAACGGCGTGATGCGGGACCTTGGCGACCTACCGGATGGATTCCCGGTGGTTGCCGGGTCTGTCGGGCCAAGCCACGGGTTCGTGCACGTGAAAGAGGTTGGAACGCCGGTTACGATCTTCGGCCTGTCGGTCAAGGACGGTGACCTTGTGCATGCCGACCGGCATGGCGCTCTGGTGATCCCGCCCGAGGTGGTGGACGAGCTTGAACGGGCGATCATCAAGCTGCTTGAAACCGAAAAACTGATACTGGATCCCGCCCGCGCATCAGGGTTCGATTTCGATGCCTTCGAAAAAGCATGGGCGGCGTTCGAAGCCTCGCGGACATAAACTTGCGATCGGATCTGGTGCCAAACCTTACAAGAAGACAACTTATCCGTTCGACAGTTGTTGTAGCATTTGCGGCTGGGGTCATTCTGGTCACTACTGCTCTGTCCGTCGAATATAGCCGTATGCCATTCGTTCTTGGTCAGTTCGGCTATCTAGTACCTCCCGGCGGCGACGCTGTGAATGATCACGTCCGCCTGCACATTTTTGATATACCCCAGAGTCTTGATCAACGCCTTGTAGTTCCCGCCGTCGCGTTCTATGACCAACGCCCTCCACTTGGCGCTATCCGGGTAAGGCATGAGTAGCTCGTCGCCTCGCTGGGCGCGCGCACGATTTTTCGAAGCAAGGCATACTTCGCGAACGCAAGTAATTTGTTTGGCGTGATTGCAATGGTCAGTCTTCAGTTTATTCGAAGACGCCGAAATCCGACGCCCCAATGTCGCAAATTCTAACAAGATGTGCGCTCTGACCGACAGTCTCACAACGCCAAACTTGGTTTCTTCCGCAGATCATCACGGTTCTGGACCATTCCAAAGGAGGAGACCCATATGTCTGGGAATGAAGACAACATACGGCAGCCCGGCTTGGTGCTGGCCCTCGTGCCAATAGTACTGACCCTGTGTGTGCTTGGGCTGCAACTATTCTATTTCGGTGACTTCACTCCACACATCCCACTGGCATTCGGAATCGCAATCACAGGCATCGTTGGCCTCATGTTGGGTCACAAATGGCCCAGTATCGAAGAGGGCGTGTTCCACGTTATCAATATCTCCCTTCCGTCGGTCTCGATACTGATCACAGTGGGGATGATCATCGGTGTGTGGATCGCAAGCGGTACTGTCCCGACGCTTATCTATTATGGTCTCAAGATTTTGTCGCCCGAGCTTTTCCTCGCCGCAGGAATGGTCCTTTGCTCTATTGTCTCCGTTTCTTTGGGCACCTCGTGGGGAACGACAGGCACCGTTGGATTAGCGCTGATGGGGATTGGAGCCGGGTTCGGCATTCCAATGTATTGGACCGCGGGGGCGGTAGTCTCTGGTGCATTCTTTGGAGACAAGATCTCGCCTTTATCAGACACGACAAACCTGGCACCTGCTGTGACGGGGACTAATCTGTTCGATCACATTCGGAATATGCTTCCAACCACAGTTCCTTCCATGCTGATTGCACTGGTAATTTATTTTGTCGTCGGCTTCACTTTGATCGACACGTCCCAGGTATCATTTGACCGTATTCACGCGATCACCACCGCGCTGGACGACGCTTTTTGGATTTCGCCGATCATGCTGTTTCCGGCTGTTCTAGTCATCGTGCTGGCGGTCATGAAACAACCTCCGATCCCGTCACTGTTCGCAGGTGCCGTTGTGGGTGGCATCATGGCTATCTTCTGTCAGGGGGCTGGACTGCATGAGACGTTCGCCTTCGCCAACAGCGGCTATTCGATCGATACTGGAGTTCCGGAGCTCGATCCCTTGCTGAACCGCGGCGGTATTCAGTCTATGATGTGGACGATTTCACTGGTGCTGCTGGCTTTGGGGTTTGGCGGAGCGCTTGAACGCGTAGGTTGCCTTCAGGCCATCATCAAAGTTGTCATCTCGAAGGTGAAAACGTTTGCCGGTATTCAAACCTCAGCCATCTTAACCTCTGTCGCGACCAACACAGTTGCAGGTGACCCCTATCTGTCAATTGCACTGCCAGGGCGGATGTATGCACCGGTCTATCGCGCGATGGGCTATTCCCCGCTGAACCTGTCCCGGGCGGTCGAGGAAGGCGGAACTCTGGTGTCCCCTCTGATCCCTTGGAACGCGGGTGGTGCGTTTGTCATCACGGCGCTTGGCTTGGGTATCGCGGACGGCAACTTCGAAAATCTGCTGTATATTCCGCTTGCATTCGCTTGCTGGCTGTCACCGGTCATCGGTATCTTCTATGCCATGACAGGGCTGTTTTCGCCTAAAGCCAGCGAAATAGAAATCCGCTCCTGGGAGGAAAGCGGCGAACCTGTTGCACAGATGAGTGCCTAATCTTTCTGCGCCAACACCAAATGAGGTGTTGGTGCCCTTCACCCGCCTCGGTTGATACTGGGAGGAGAGCATATGGACCCGAAAAACTTTGTCCCAAAGGGCGCGGCCAGCTATCGCATTGACTATGATGGATCGGCCAAGGTGATCTATTTCCTGCTGCTGCCTAAGCTGACTATGCTAGCCTTTAGCGCTGCAGTGGAACCTCTTAGGATCGCCAATCAAGTTACAAACAAGGAACTGTATAAGTGGTTCCTGATTACCGAAGACGGAAATCCGGTTACCTGCTCGAATGGGATCGAAATTACGCCGGATTATGCACTGCGTAATCTACCGCGATCCTCGCGGCTGTTCGTATGCTCGGGTATTGAACCAGCGGAAAGTACCAACCCGAAAGTCCTGTCGTGGATCCGCCGCCAAAGAACCTTTGGATGTAATCTGGGTGGTATTTGCACAGGGGCTTTCGCCCTTGCCAAGGCTGGAGTTCTGTCAGGGAAAAGGTTCACATTGCATTGGGAAAACCACCCTGCTTTTGTCGAACATTTTGAAGATTTGGAGCCATCGTCAAACCTGTATGAGATCGACAATGAGCTTATGACATGTGGCGGCGGAAATGCCGCAACCGACATGATGTTGGACATGATCGAATCCGATTTCGGAAATGATCTGGCGGTCATCGTTTCGGACATGTGCATCCACTTTCGGTCTAACAATAGTAAAACGCTCCAGAAATCAGCCTTTTCGGTAGCTTTGGGTAGTCGCAACCAGTACCTCATCAACGCGATGCAGATCATGCAAGAAAACCTGGAAGAGCCGTTAGATATCTCCGAAATAGCAGAAGCCGTGCAGATATCTCGTCGCCAGTTAGAGCGTCTCTTCCAAAAGTATGTCGAAACTTCGCCTGTTCAGTTTTATATAGAACTGCGCGTTTCAAGGGCTTACGCATTGCTCAGCGAAACCGAGATGGCGGTCGCGGAAATCGCGGCAGCCACAGGCTTTAGCAGCGCTACACAACTTACAGTACGATTCAAGAAACGCTACGGCGAAGCACCAACTTCATTCAGAAGGGGGTGGTCTGAAAGGCGTGAATAATTTGCGTCTGAACAGTCATAATTTGAGGCATCTAAACGTACTCCGGTGGTTTCTCTGCAGCGACTCTGTTGCATGGATCAGAGATGGGGCGACCTGACCCCAGACCCAACACTTCAGAAAATGCGCTCATGTTCTGCACGACCGAGAGATGTCATGTGGTTCAGCGCTTTTGATGCAATTTTTGCTTCAACTACTTGAGTGGCAAGATCACGCGCTTGCAGGCGACGGGCATGATTGAACTTGTATGGCATCCACGGCAACTCCCGAAAATGAAAGCACCAGAGCTAAATTGGGAAGCCGATCCGTGCAACAAGGTCGCGCAGGACAACATTCCAGATGAAGTAATGGTGCGGGATAATGATCCTCGCCGCAGTCCGCCGGATAACCCTTTCAGTCATTGGGTAGGCTACATCCCAGAAAGCCCCGCATTGGTATTCAATAGAAACTGGCGGAAGATCGGGCTGCTTGCTGCTCCAATGCCTCGGGCGTTTTCACCAACTGCTGCAGCTTCTACGACCGGAGGAATCAATCCACGCTTGTCTTGGTTGAGGAGGTAACGACGAACCCGGGCAACTAACTCTTCGCGCACTTCCGATGGGAACGCGCCGTCTATGAAAATCGCCTCAAAGTCGATGACCGCGCAAATGGACAAGGCAGCCTTGGCAAGTTCCTGTGCCGTGGTACCAATCCAAGGCTCGACATATCGCGAAATGCTGCTCCAATCTTGTGGCTTCGTCCAGAGTATTTGGGGGTCGACACCGGCTTCGATCAACCTGTCTTCGAGCAGGAACAGTGAGGCAGTGTCGATCAACTGCTGGCTTTCGCCTAAAGGCCCGGTCGTTCGCATCGCGCCCAATGCACCTGCATTTCCCTGGTTGCCCTCAAACACGGTGCCGTTCAGCGCGACTCCGCCGCCGATCATTGACCCGATGAAGAAATAAAAATAGTCGCGATATTCGGCCCCGCGCCCATAAAGATGCTCGGCGTGACAGGCAGCCGTCGCATCGTTGACCACAAAAACTGGCAGGTCGCTGAACTTGGCGACCTCGGAAAAGAAATTCACGTTTTTCCAGGACCTGAATTTTTTGGCCGCAAGCCCAGACAGGTCGTGCCATTTCCACAGTTCGAACGGAGTTCCGATTCCAATCCCGCATACACGGTCGCGAAGTTTCTGGGGTTCATGGACCAGAAGCTCCTCCAATCCTTTCTCCAGAAACCCGAACACCGCTTCGGGCAGCGGATAGTCATAAGTCGTCGAGATTTGATGGCGCGGCTTGCCGGTGAAGTCGATCAAAAGAAGATCTGCGCTGCGGCGACCGATCTTCATTCCCACCGACAGGATGCCTTCGGGATTGAGTTCCATTGGGATCGAAGGTTTCCCTACCTTGCCCCTTAACGGCGTCCCACGTTTGAGAATCTCGTCCTTTTCGAGCTTACGCAGAATGATCGACACGGTCTGCGGAGACAGGCCTGTGAGCCGCGCGATTTCGGCCCCGGCAGCAGGTCCATGCCGTTGTAAAACCGTTAGAATCAGGCGTTCGTTATGATCACGAACACCGCTTTGGCTTACCCCGCCGGTTAGTATTTTCAGCGCTTCTCTTTCCATAACATTAAACATAAACACCTTGTTTTCTTATGAAAAGATACGTGGGTAAATTAATAAATAAACTTTATTTATTTATTGACACAAGGGCTAGAATCACGGTTTCTTAAGCAGGACCTTCATTGGAGGATGGAGGCGCGCCTTGTCGCTATTCCGCACGGGGCCACAACAATTTTCTGGGAGGACAACATGAGAAATCTACTCAAGCTCGCCGCATCCGCGACTGCGCTGACTTTTGCCGCTGCATCCGCGCAAGCGGCTGGTGAAACCGTCTGCCTGATTACCAAGACCGACACCAACCCCTTTTTCGTCAAGATGAAGGAAGGCGCAACCGCCAAGGCAGAAGAGCTGGGCATGACGCTCAAGGCGTTTGCCGGCAAGGTTGATGGCGACCATGAAACTCAGGTCCAGGCCATTGAAACCTGCATCCTCGATGGCGCAAAAGGCATTCTACTGACGGCATCTGACACCAGCTCGATCGTACCTGCGGTCAAACAGGCGCGGGATGCGGGGGTTTTGGTCATTGCGCTGGATACACCGCTTAGCCCGATTGACTCAGCGGACGCGACATTCGCGACGGACAACTACAAGGCCGGTCTGCTGATCGGTCAATGGGCCAAGGCCAAAATGGGCGACGCCGCGGCCGATGCCAAGATCGCGACGCTGGATCTGAATGTCAGTCAGCCGACAGTGGACGTTCTGCGCAATCAGGGTTTCCTCGACGGGTTTGGTGTGGACCTGGCGGACCCTAATGTCATCGGTGACGAAACCGATGCGCGTCTGGTCGGCAGTGACGTAACCGACGGCAACGAAGAAGGCGGTCGCCGTGCGATGGAAAACCTTCTGGCCAAGGATTCATCGATCAACGTTGTTCACACGATCAACGAACCGGCTGCTGCGGGTGCATATGAGGCACTGAAATCCATCGGGCGTGAAAACGACGTGCTGATCGTTTCGGTCGACGGCGGGTGCCCCGGTGTCCAAAACGTCGAAGCCGGTGTGATCGGCGCGACAAGCCAGCAGTACCCGCTGTTGATGGCCTCGCTTGGTGTTGAGGCCGTGAAAAAATGGGCCGAAGAGGGCGTGAAGCCCGAAAACACACCCGGCAAAGACTTTTATGACACGGGCGTCGCGCTCATCACCGACCAGCCGGTTGATGGGGTCGAGTCGCTGTCGGTCGCAGAAGGCCTGGATCTCTGCTGGGGCTAAAGACAGCCATATTGGGTGAGGCGCGCGACAGCGCCTCATCAATCCTTTCACCAGCAAACCGAAACTTCCTGTACACTGATTTCGTGGACGCGATGCCAGCCACGAAAAGGGGGAGAGATGTCTGAAGCAAACCAAAACACCCAGGAATTCGAAACCGCCGCCAGTGCTTCAGAATCCGTGGCGGAGTTTGAAGATAACCGGCGTGGTGTTCTGGGGAAGTTGCAGCATCTTCTCCACGTCAATCCATCCTTTGTGCCATTGATCGTTCTGGTTGGCGCGATCGTGATTTTCGGCCTGCTGCTGGGGTCCAAATTCTTCTCACCCTTTGCGATGACGCTGATCCTGCAACAGGTCCAGATTGTGGGCATCGTGGCCGCGGCGCAAAGCCTTGTCATTCTAACCGCCGGCATCGACCTGAGCGTCGGTGCAATCATGGTGTTTTCATCCGTCATCATGGGTCAGTTCACCTTCCGCTACGGCATCCCGGTGCCCATTGCGGTGATGTGCGGTCTGGCAATGGGAACGCTAATCGGGGCTCTCAACGGCTGGCTGGTTAGTCGCGTAAAGCTGCCGCCCTTTATTGTTACGCTCGGCATGTGGCAGATCGTTCTGGCGACAAACTTCCTGTATTCCGCAAACGAAACAATTCGCAGTCAGGATATCGAGGCCAACGCCCCATTCCTGCAATTCTTTGGCACAAAATTCAGCATCGGTGGCGCGACTTTCACGGTTGGTGTGATCTTCATGCTCGTTCTGATATTCGTGTTGGCTTATGCGCTCAAACACACGTCCTGGGGCCGACATGTCTACGCGGTGGGGGACGACCCCGAGGCGGCCGAGCTATCCGGTGTGAACGTCCACAAAACACTGATGTCCGTCTACATGCTGTCCGGTTTGATCTGTGCCTTTGCGGGCTGGGCTTTGATCGGGCGCATCGGATCGGTCTCGCCGACCTCCGGCCAATTGGCCAATATCGAAAGCATCACTGCGGTCGTGATTGGCGGTATTTCACTGTTCGGCGGGCGTGGCTCCATTCTGGGGTCCCTGTTTGGGGCACTGATCGTCGGCGTCTTTACTCTGGGGCTCAGGCTTCTGGGCGCAGATGCGCAGTGGACCTTCCTGCTCATCGGTCTTCTCATCATCGCAGCGGTCGCCGTCGACCAGTGGATCAGAAAGGTATCGGGCTAATGTCAGACACAACTCCAGTCGTCCAGGGCCGCGGGATCGTGAAACGCTATGGCCACGTCACCGCCATCGACCATTCTGACTTTGAACTGCGCCAGGGGGAAATCCTTGCGGTTATTGGCGACAACGGCGCAGGCAAGTCGTCCATCGTCAAGGCGATTTGCGGCGCGACTATCCCAGACGAGGGCGAGATTCTGATCGAAGGGGAAAAGGTCAACTTCACTTCTCCGATCGACGCCCGAAATATGGGGATTGAGATTGTCTATCAGCAGCTCGCCATGTCCCCTGCTCTGTCGATTGCCGACAACATGTTCATGGGGCGCGAGATCCGCAAACAGGGTTTCATGGGCAAATACATGCGTCAGCTTGATCGTCCAGCGATGGAGAAGTTCGCCCGTGAAAAACTGACCGAGCTTGGGCTGATGACTGTACAGTCGATCAATCAGGCGGTCGAAACTCTCTCTGGCGGTCAGCGCCAAGGCGTAGCCGTTGCGCGTGCTGCCGCCTTTGCGACGAAGTTCATCATCATGGACGAACCCACGGCTGCTTTGGGGGTCAAGGAAAGCCGCAAAGTGCTTGAGCTTATCCAAGACGTGCGGGCGCGTGGTATTCCGATCATTCTGATCAGCCACAACATGCCGCATGTTTTTGAGGTTGCTGACCGCATTCATGTGCATCGGCTGGGCAAAAGGCTCTGCACCATTGATCCCAAGGATTACACGATGTCCGACGCGGTGGCCTTCATGACAGGTGCCAAGGAACCCCCAAAAGAGGACGCCGAGTGATCGATCAGGATGCAAAGCGCGTTTGTGACCTTATTTCCTCCCGGAGGCAGGTAGGGGTTCGGACGATTGTCGCAATCGCCGGCCCCCCTGCATCCGGAAAGTCGACTTTGGCAGAAACCGTGGTGCAATCGCTGAACGCGCAACAAAGCTCTGCGGTTCCTTTAGCCACGCTGGTGCCCATGGACGGTTATCATCTGGACAACCGCGTGCTGGAAACGCGAGGCTTGCTGTCCCGAAAGGGCGCGCCGGAAACCTTCGATGCAGTTGGGTTCTGCACTGCGATCAGAGGGCTGCAATCCGCGCAGCATGAGTCCTTTCATCCTAAATTTGACCGCCAAATGGACCTGGCCATTGCGAATGCGATTGCCGTTCACCCGGAAACTCAGATTGTAGTCGTAGAAGGGAACTACCTTTTGATGAATAGCGACCCGTGGAGGACGTTGTCAGATGTGTACGCCGTAACGGTTTTTGTCAGCCCCACATTGGAGGAACTCGAAAACCGGTTACAGCATCGCTGGATCAAGCATGGCTTTGACCCGCAAACCGCGCTGCAACGCGCAAAAACGAACGATCTGCCCAACGCGGAACACGTCATCCGTGATAGCAGGAAAGCGGATCTCACATTGAACCAGAATTACACCGAATTCGGGATGCGCTACGCGTTCTGACCCTGCGCAACGAAAGCTGAAACGATCCGTTGATGCAAACGCCTCTGGGCGATTTCAAGTGCAATCAAAATCACCCAATACACGATGAGGAAAGCTCATGAAATTCTTCGTGGACACTGCAGAAGTAAACGACATAAAAGAACTGATAAACTTTGGATTGTTGGATGGCGTTACTACCAATCCAAGCCTGATCGCCAAGTCCGGCCGGGATTTCAAAGAAGTCATTGCCGAACTTTGTACACTGACGGAAACGCCCGTGTCAGCAGAAGTTGCAGCTTTGGACACAGCTGGCATGATTGCGGAGGGAGAGCACCTTGCCGCGATTGCCGACAACGTCGTCGTCAAACTGCCTTTGACACTAGATGGCCTCAGAGCCTGTGCACACTTCAAAAGAGAAGGCATCAAAACAAACGTCACACTCTGCTTTTCACCCAATCAAGCGCTTTTAGCGGCGAAAGTTGGAGCGACCTATGTATCTCCTTTCATTGGCAGATTGGACGACATTAATCTGGACGGAGCCGATCTGATCCGTGATATCCGTACCATTTACGATAACTATGGTATTGAAACGAAAATCATTGCTGCATCCGTCAGAAGCCCCAATCATATTACAGAGGTGGCATTGGCCGGATCAGACATAGCCACAATCCCTCCGTCCGTTATCCGCAAATTGGTCATGCATCCATTGACCGATACCGGCATCGAGAAGTTTCTAAATGATTGGAACTCGACTGGGCAATCGATCCTTTGATGGATTGCCATTTTGTCTGGGAGGGAACGGCCTGTACCAAATGTTTTACGGCTGAGCGGCAAGGCTGCGCTTTGGGGAAATAAACGCTCAAGGAGAGTCTTTCGGCTTTGTCAAGCAGGTCATTCTTTGTGGGAAAATGTCGGAACTCCTCTTAATGGCGGCACGAACACAACTGCCCAAATGAGACATCCAACTTCGTCGCCAGCGCTGCTGTGCAGCTTCACCAGACCGGCTATTCACTGCAGTTTCAGATTCTAATTGTAGACGAACCTGACATTCGCCTAACTTGTGTGGTCGACTTTTGAGTACGCACGTGGGCTAGAGAGGCATCATCCCCGACAGGCGTCAAGACAGCGGAAACAAGCAGGCTTGTAGCGAGTGGTAAATGTTGGGCTTCCCATCAAAGATGGATGTCACGACATTCCCATTCTCAACCACCGCTGGAAACCAACCGCCATGCTTATGATTCAAGAACGTAGCACTCGCATAGGTCTAGCGCTTCCGGTACCAGATCTCGTCTTCCGGCATTTTGTCCAGAGTAATCAGCGCGGCGACTGCTCCAATTGCTTCGGCGATCGACCACCAAAACCGGGAGCCGTTGGCAGCCTGGCCATCAAAGACCAGCGGGTAGGCCAATCCACCTCCGGGTAATCAGGCATCATTCAATGCCTGTTCAATCAAGTGGCGCGCTGTGCCGGGCGCATTGGCTTCCGGCCGAACCGACAAGTCCCAATGCTGAAGCTGAAGCCGACCGAGTTCAAGCGAATGCACAGGAGCCGTTCCGGCAGGCCTGAACATCGGATTAACCGCATAGTTATGATCAATCTGCCATTCAGACGTGTAATGCTCAGGCAACCGCCGGTTTTCCCCAGCCGCGATCTTGTTGATGAAGAAGTCCAAAACGCGACCGGCTCGGAAGAGGTAAAATTCATCTCCGAACGCCTCATAGGCAGACAACATCGCTTCAACACCATGCATATTCGCATTCATTCCACGATAGGTGGAAAAGGTGTCCAATCCCTATTCCACTCGTCGCAGTACAATCCCGTGTCTTTATCCCAGAAATGCTGGTCCAAGACCTCGCGGGCATCCGCCATCAGGCGGTCAGCCTCCGGGTGACCCGCCAGCTTCGCTCTTGCAGAGGCAAGAAGAACGAGGACATGTCCGTAGGCGAGCTTGCGATCATCCTTGATTTGATCACCCTCTAGCGCCCAGACATATCCGCCATAGTCACGATCTCTGTGGTGGCTTTCGAGATATGCCATGCCATGATCAATGATCTGATCAACGCCCTGAAAACCTGCAAGATGTCTCAAAGCATATGAATGGATCAGACGCGCCGCCGTTTGCAATCCCTGAAACTCACCGGGCTGCGGGCCGCCATTGTGACCAAGAATGAAGAACCCTGGCCCGTTTAGGCAACTGGCGCTGAAGACCTCAAACTGTCGCATGGCCTGTTCCGTCAACCAGTTACGGTGATTGAGGGTTTCAAGCCAAAACTCCGGTTCGGAGTGCGCGCCGGGTGGCAGAGGTTGGTCTTTGGTCATCTCTTTTATTCTGCAAGAGGAGCAATGTAGCGCGCCCCGCGCCCTGGCAACAACGCTTGCGTCGCGTGCAGAATTGCGTTCGCGCCAATTCCATGCAGATGATAGGTGTCTTCAAACGTACCAGCCTGTCCAAAGTGTTCCACCCCAAGGGATTCTGCTCCTTCAGCCCATCACTAAGACGTTGGATAACAGCCCAAACCTTGCGTTTTGGAACAATTGGCAAACCCAGCTCTAGGAGGTCTTTCTCTGTTAACTCCGGAAGAGTCTCAAAATCGATTTCGACGTCGTCGAAATCCTTTGCGTACTTTTCTAAGCCGAGTTCAGCCAGCCAGCTTGCGACATCAGGCATGCACAATTCTCCACGGACTCAGCTTGCCTAATTTTGATATTTTCACAAAGCTTTTTGGATCTGTTTCAAAGTTATTGGGAAGTAAGACACTTTATCCAAGCTCGAGTAGAGTTGCCTTCGGAAGGTGACCCTCCATGGGCTTTGGTCCAACAATGGTGTTTATCAACGCCAATGCAGCTCTAGTCATCAATCCCGGCCGGAATATTGCCTTTATCACGCAAACACTCTCGCCTGTGGCTTTCTATTACCCGTTTCCCGCGATCTATCTAACGGCCCAAAGGAAACATCCATCAATCTGAGCAACTCTGCAGTTCAGTTTCCTGAAAACGAATGTTTAAACCTGACAGTGGCATTCAGGTCAGGCGCAGGACTGCATCGTGTAAGAAACTGCGTCGGCCCTGCAGCGATCAACGTCTTGAGTCGGCGGACTGCTCCCTTTAGGAAACGCCCTGCCTGCTAGCCGGCTGGCTGGACGCCCTTTCCATAGCGCTCTGAGACGAGTGTTAGTAACCGACCGTAAACGCAGCACGCGGGAACTTGGCTGATTGTGCCTCATCTACCAGCGCAACAGCAAAATCTTCCATCGATATCTCTGATTTGCCAGCTTCATCAACGAGCAGCGTGTCCGTACCGGTTCTGAACGCGCCTAGGCGATGACCGGGCTGCAAGAGGGCGGACGGGCTGGCATAGGTCCAGTTTGCCGATGTTTCAGAGGTGCAGAGTTCCCATTGCGCCATCGATGCGCGGGCAATCGGAACGATGTTTTCAGGTAAGAAATCGGGGTCTGACAAAACCGTATGTGGACTTCCGTTTGGCAGATGGAGTCGCGCGGCGCCGCCAACGATGATCACCCGAAGACCGGTGCGTGACGCAGCATTGAGGATCGAACGTGTCAGAGCGACAATCTCGCCTTCGCGTCCGGGCGGAGAGCGCAACGCGCTGATAGCCATTTCCTGCGATTCCATGGCGGCGGCGAGGGCTGCGGGGTCTGTCGCATCCGCGATGACTGGCCTGATGCCTTCCGGCAACTTGGCAAACGCTGCCTCGTTTCGGACAGCTGCTGTTACGTCATGCCCGCGTGCGAGCGCTTCTGTTACGACGCGAGAACCGACATCACCGGTGGCACCAAATACTATGAGTTTCATGGAAGTTCTCCTTTATACTGGATTGCGGACGGGATGTTTCGGAAGGTTGGGCGGACGGACGCGCCCCGCCCTTTGTCCAAGCCAAATTGCGGCAAAAACAAGCACGGCCCCAGTGATCTGCATCTGTGTCAGCGCCTGACCCAGCAATGTCCAGCCGATCAGGACGGCGGAAAGCGGGCTCAGAAAACCAAGTACCGAGACGGCATCTGGCTCTATCCGAGAGATGCCGCGGAACCACAGGATATAGGTGAGCGCAGCCCCGATGAGAGCAAGGTAAAAGATGCCGGAGAGGTTTCGTGCATCCAGTGGAGGAAGAGGCGGCTCGATGAAGACGGCCAGAAGCACCAGCAACAGACCGCCGGCGGTCAGTTGCCACGCGGTGAAGGTAAGTAGCGACACGGGAGGCTGCCATTTCCGGGTCAGGACTGTACCTGCGGCCATTGAGGCCGCTCCGCAAATCCCGGCTATCAAACCGATTGGATCAAGCGATATGCCGGACCCCAAGACGAGCAGTCCAACACCTAGGATGCCGATCAAGGCGGCCAGCGCCGACGCGGCTCGGATTGCGGTCCCGAGCAGCGGTGCGGCAAGGAATACGACGATCAGCGGCTGAACAGCACCGACGGTAGCCGCGACTCCCCCCGGTAACCGGTAGGCTGCGATAAAAAGAAAGACCCAGAACAGCATGAAGTTCAGCGCGCCAAGAATAAAGATGCGCAGCCACCAATTACCTTTCGGCAATCGAGGAGCCAAAACAAGCAGCAGCAGGCCGGCAGGCAGAGCGCGCAGGGCGGCCATCGTCACCGGATACCCGGCAGGAAGAAACTCCGTCGTCACATAGTAGGTGCTGCCCCATACCAATGGCGCAATGGCTGTGATTCCAATGTCGAGATGTCTCATCGCAGATCTCCATTATCTTGACGTCAAGATATATTGCTTTATCTTGACGTCAAGATATAATCTCGCAATATGTATGCATGGACCACGTAGACCGCATCATTGCTCAATGGAACAAGGCCCGGCCCGACCTTGATGTCGGACCGATGGAAATCATCGGCCGGCTATCTCGTATGGCTACCAAGCTCCGAAGTGAAATGGATAAAACCTGGAAGGCACATGGGTTAAACGCCGCCAGCTTTGATGTCCTGGCGACCCTGCGCAGATCGGGTAAACCTGATGGCTTATCCCCTGGCGAGTTGCTGGACCTGACCATGGTGACCTCTGGAACAATGACCAATCGTATCGACCAACTCGTCAAACGCGGCCTTGTCGAGCGAGTGCCAAACCCCGAAGACAAGCGCGGGGTTCTGATCCGCTTGACCGAGACCGGTTTTGCGACAATCGAGGATGCCGTCGGTGATCATGTCGAAACACAGCATCATCTTTTGCGGGGGCTATCTCCGGCGGAAGTCGAAGATTTGAACAAGCTATTAAAGACGCTGGACGAAAGAGTGAACTCCGATAGTGGGGCGAATTCACGCGAATGATCGTATCTCTGGGTGCAACACACAACCGCGACCTGTTGGCCTTATGTCGCTCCGATGCGGACGGCCCTAAGCAGACCTTGAACAGAAATCTGAAATGCCGCGTTAGCAGCCCGCGTTGCCAACATTCGCGGCAAGCGCACAGATTTGATACAGTTCTTAATGTTACCTGGGGCGGTCTGGCTCGTTGGGATTGCGCGAAATCAAGCTTTCTATTTCGTTCATTGCTTCAACTGGCAAGGCACCAAAGGTCAGTGCTCCCGAAATGCCTTCAATTTGTTCTTCTGTCCGAGCGCCCGGGATCGGTACGTATGTTTCAGATTGGCCCCATATCCACCCCAGAGCCCCTTGCACAAACGTTCGGCCATTGGTGGTCAGCAGATCCCGAACCGCTTCGAGTTTTTGCATGAAGTCAGGGTTTACCCTTCCATCCGAATAGTACTCCATCCAGCTTGCACCGGATGCGCGCACGTCGTTTGGTGCCATGACACTGTTCTGATCGTACTTGCCCGAGAGCAACCCCATCGCAAGAGGTGAGCGGATTAGGGATAATAGCGCTTCCTCTTGGACAACCTGTTGCATGCGGGGCGCATCGAAAAAGACGTTCAACACGTATTCCACCGCCTCAAAACCATCTCGTGTTGAGGCCGCTCGGGCACTTTCGGAATGGTCAGTGCTCCAACCATAGGCGCGCAACTTGCCGGCCTCTTTAAGCCGGTCCAGTTCGTCAAACACCACCTCGGCCTGGGCAATTGGCATATCGTTCACATGCAACAGCAAGAGATCGATCCGATCCCGTTCCAGTCGCGAAAGGCACCCATCTACGGCAAGGCCCACCTGATCCGGGGTGAAGGGGTCAAACGAAATCTGCCTGCTGGCCTCATCGATCCCAACCCCGATCTTTGTGACAATCAGGGCGTCGGGCCGGTGCTTTAACGCTTTGCCTAACAAACGTTCCGAATGCCCCGCGCCATAGGCGGCAGCGGTGTCAAAAAGTGTGATTCCACCATCCAGTGCGGCGTGGATCGTACGAATTGAGGTTTCGTCGTTCGATCGGGTGTAACCCAGCGACTGTTCGCCCCAATACATCTTGCCGCCGATCGGCCAGCATCCCATGCCAAGGGGTGAGATTTCGGTGTTGAGAAAGTTCATCTGTGGCCCTCCTGACTGATCCTCCAGAAATAAAGCCACGACTCTCTTTTCATCAATAACACAGAATGTAATCTTCATTTCATGAATGAAAGTAACTTTGACTGGGACAACCTGCGGCTTTTCCTTGCGGTTGCCAGAGCGGGCGGGCTTGGACCAGCCGCTGAACAGACCGGCAAGAGCGCACCCACCCTGGGTCGGCGCATGATCGAGCTTGAGCGCAACCTGGGAAGCGAGCTGTTTCACCGCAAACCGCGAGGGTATGACCTGACCGAAGATGGGCAAGCGCTTTTGAGGAAAGTCGAAGGAATCGAAGCACGTGTCATACCTGTCACGGAAAGCAGCCTTGCCACCGCGCCCCCTTTGGTCAAAATCTCGGCCGGGTGCTGGGTGACAAAGGTTTTGATCGGCGCGGTCGGAAGCATCGCCGGGTCAATGCCGGTTCGGCTTCGATTCATCTCGTCAGAAGAGGTGTTAAAGATCGGACACCGAGAAGCCGCGATCGGCATTCGAAACCGCCGACCAGAAGAGATTGGCCTGGCGGGTCGCAAGATTGGGCGAGTTCGGTTTGCGGTCTACGCTGCGGATGAGAGCATTTCGACCTGGGCGAGCGTGATGTCCAAAACACCCTCGGCCAGATGGCTGCGGGCGCACGCGCAAGAGGACGACGCAATCGAAGTGACGGCGCCGCAAAATGCGCTTGAGCTTGCAAATGCAGGACTTGCCCGGGCGGTTTTGCCAACTTTCATTGGAAACACCCAGCCGGGCCTGAAACCGGTCTCACCTTTGATTGACGATCTGGAACATGATCAGTGGCTGGTCACCCATCATGAAGATCGGTTTCTTGCAGAGGTGCGGCATGTCATAGATCGCACCCATGCAGTGATGTCGGAAGCTTGTGAAAACGGATGAACCGATGCTGCAAAAGCCTATTCACCCAACCGTTCCATCAACCAAGCACACCCGCATCATTCCTAAGGGACGTACCATCCGGGCAACATCATAGCGATTGCAAGAGTCGAACGTTGTGTTGATCCGCAAATGTGGCGGCATAGTTAATACCATGGAGACATGTCGCAAACGACCGATGGTCGAGGATAGAAAGTCAATTATTCTAATGCATTACCGGAGTCCGTCTGTTTGAAATTTCCATAGTACACGCTGTCCTCAAATAGTGATTCTCCGGTTCATTCTGTGCGGCAAAGGCGTCATTTCTGCGAAAGCCTAAGCCAGTTTTCAGCATAAGAATGCAGGCCTTTTCTGAGAGCCTCGGGCTGTGGGACTGGCAGTGTTTCGAGGGAAGTGACCGCGCTTGACGGTTCGACAAGCATAGCCGCGCCGAGGCTTGTTCCGGTGGCCGTTTGGGAAACCTTGATTGGTACATTTGAAACCGCTGCCAGCATCAAAAGATAAGCTCGGTTTGCGGCGAAGGGGCCCTCGACGATGATCGGGCCCTGGTGGCCAATCTCTTCGAGGCAGCGGGATGTGACCAGTGCAAGATAGAAACTGACCGCTGCTTTGCGAAGGGATGTACCCAATGCGGGTTCCGGGCCAATCCAATGTAACTTACGTCCGCGAAATGGCCCGCTTTCCGTGACAACCGCAGGAAGCAACATCGCCTTGTCTTCCAGTATCGTCTGCATGTCGGCATCCGAGGGATTTGGGCAACTCTGGCACCCGATAGCGATATCGTACTCTCGCCCGCCCATGAAGCGGGCCGAAGGAACAGCGTTTCCAAAGGCGTTCACATTGATAAGCGTGTCCGCATTCGGGTCGAGCGTGATCGCCTGCCCACCGATCGACATAGCGATAACCCAGGTACCGGTGGAAACAACCGAAAACGGTGGCTGATGGCCAAGAATGTGCGGCAGCAGTGAAGCATTTGAGTCATGAATGCCGCAATGGACCGGTGTATCAGGGTCGAGCCCCGTGTGTGCCGCTATGTCCGGCAAAACTGTACCAAAAACCTCTCCGGGGCGGCGCGGCGGCGCGAGTTTATGCGACACATCAAGTTCCACGACTAACGACGAGAACTGCTCTGCGTGGGGATTCCACAGGTCAGTATGGCAACCAAGCGACGTGACATCCGTTGCCGCGACACCGGTCAATCGGTACCCCCAGTATTGAGGATAGGTTACGATCGTTTTTGTACGCGCTTTCAGTTCCGGATCGACCTGAAACTGCCAATACAGTTGCGCGCCAATGTTAAGGCCCATTGAAAGCCTGGGAGACCCTGTTTCAGAAAACGCAGGTCGAATGGCATCATAGGCATCAGCAAGCGTTTCCGGCCCAGTAAACTCATAATCCAAGATCGGCGCGGATAAGGAACCGTCAGCGGCAAGCAGGGCCACGCACGCCCCATGCGTCGTCACGGAGATGGCAGAGACGCCGTGTTCACGATGGAAATCCGCCAGCCCACGCAGGATAAACTCCCAATGCCCTTCGACGTCGAAATGCGGCCATGGGGAATCGTACAGCACGGTATTAGGCCGGGTGATGACAGCCAGCTCGGACATGTTGGCCGGATCGACCAATGCCAGTTTTGCGTTGGTTTTTCCGATGTCGATGACTGCGACGTGGCCCTTAACCATATGCACGGCACCTCACGACATGTGGAAAACGGTTTCCAGCGGCTTTGCAACTGGTTCGTTGTCTTGATGGGTTTGCATAATATCCGCCATATGCGCCCACCAGCGCTGCATTATCGGGTGTGCTGACAGGTCTTCCATTGTGTGATCATCGGTCCGCCACAGGACACCAAACAGAATACCTGTGTCGTCGTCCAGGTGGATCGAATAATCAGACACCCCCGCCTGTTTCAGAAGCTCCAGAAGCTCTGGCCAGACTTCATCATGACGCCGGCGGTATTCGTCTTTGCAGTCAGGGTTCAACGTCATCTTGAACGCATACTTCTGCATCAGCCTCTCCACATAGTCCAAAGGCGGGGCAGTGCGATGACGCCAATCAGAAGCGCACCGATCACAATGGACATCACGATTCCAGGTACATTCAGAAGCCCAAGTCCGAAGGTTACCAATCCCATCACAAATGCGGCAATGACAACACCGGGGATGCTGCCCGACCCACCAAGAATGTTGACCCCGCCCAGAACGACCATCGTCACCACCTCAAGCTCCCACCCAAAGGCAATCGATGGGCGCGTCGACCCGAGACGTGACGTCAGGCAGATCGCGGCGACGCCCGACATAAGGCCAGTCAGCAAGAACAAAAGAAACTTCACCCGCGCGACCCGGATGCCCGAGAACAGCGCACCGGTGGGATTGTTGCCGATGGCATAGACCGCACGGCCGAAATTGGTTTTGTGCAGGATCACTCCATAGATCACAGCAAGCAGCGCAAACAGGACGAACTCAAACGAAATGACCCAAAATACATAGCCCTGGCCAAAGTAGGCAAAGTCCGTCGGGTAACCCTTGTAGACCTGATCCCCCAGGACGATATAGCTGATCCCCCGGAACAGACTCATTGTCCCTATGGTGACCACGATTGAAGGCAGACCCAGACGGGTAACCAAGACCCCGTTGAAGGCCCCGCACAGAACCCCGGTCCCCAAACCGACAAGGATCAAGACCGGAGTCCCGACCCCCATTTGGACCGCCGCACCCATAGCCGTGGATGCAAGCGCGATTATTGAGGCAACAGATAAGTCGATTTCGCCCGAAATGATCAGCAGTGCCATTGCGAAGGCAATCATTGCCTTTTCAGTGAAATTGAAGGTCGCGTCAGACAGGTTCCAGGCGTTAAGGAAATATGGCGAGGCAAAGCTGTTGGCAATGAAGATGGCGATGGCGACCGCCAGCAGCAGCGACTCCCAGCTCCTTAGCTTCCGCTCCAGCGGCGATTGCAACCGGTCGGGAATGAAACGGTCGGTGGTGCTCATGCCGTATGCTCCGCTGATTTAAGGATGATCCGTCCCTTGTCGCGATTGGCCCGTGAATTCAGCGCCACAGCGATAATGATCGCGCTGCCCGAAATGGCCAGTTGCCAGAATGGTGAGACATTAATGACAGGCAGGGCGTTCTTGATCAGGCCAAGAAACAACGCTCCCAACAACGCGCCGCCAACCGAACCGATGCCACCCGCAATCGAAACACCGCCGATCACACAGGCGGCGACCACATCAAGCTCGAACCCGCCCGCAATGTCGACATAGGCCACGGCATAGCGCGACACCCAGAGATACCCGACCAAGCCGGCCAGTGCACCTGAGATTGTAAACGCCCAGAACTGGGTCTTGCCAACATCGATGCCAGTGTAGGTTGCCGCGTGCGGGTTGCCACCGACCGCATAGAACGCCCGTCCCAGTGTCGTCCGCGTCATCACGATGGCGAACGCGATCACTGCAATGATGGCGATCCAGCTCAGCATTGGCAGGCCCAGAAATTCAGATCGAGAAAAAGCTTTGAAGGCAGCGCTCATCTCGTGGCTGTTCACCCATTTTCCGTCAGAAATCAAAAAGATGATCCCGCGGAAAATAGTCATGGTGCCAAGCGTCACAACGATGGGTGGAATATTGAGTTTCCAAACCAGAATTCCGTTGACCATGCCCATCATCGTACCAAGAGCAACAGCTACGGCAACGATCACAACGACTGGCACACCCGGCGCCGCAACATTGATCATTGAGACGATCATGCCGGTCAGAGCGAGGTTCGCGGCCACTGACAAGTCAATGCATTTGGTCAAGATCACAATCATCTGGCCGATGGCGAGTAGGATCAGAGGTGAAGTGTCATTAAACACGACGGAGAGGTTGGATAGCGTGACGAAGCTGGGGAAGCGGATTGAGATCAGCGCTAGAAGAACAGCAATTGCGCCCAACAACAGGGCTTCCCGAGAAGCGATGAACCGTTTCAGCATACTTGCGGCCTCCATCAGATACCTGCCGCATGGCGGACAAGGGTTTCGGGGGAAAGGTCGGTGCCTTCCAGCTCGGCAGCGATGCGGCCTTCACGCATGACGATGACTCGGTCGGACATGCCCATGATTTCGGGGATTTCCGAGCTGACCATGATGACGGCCAAGCCCTGAGCAGCAAGCTCGGCCATAAACTCGTGCACGGCAGCCTTGGATCCGATATCTATGCCTTTAGTCGGTTCGTCAAGAATGATCACTTTGGGCTGCGTTGCCAGCCATTTGGCGATCACCACCTTTTGCTGATTTCCACCGGACAGAGATCCCACATCGGTATCAAGCGAAGCTGCACGCAAATCCAGACGCTCGGTATATTCTCGGGCCAGACGAAACTCCTCTGCCAGTCGCAGAAACCCGTGCTTTGAGGTTCGATTGAGCGACGGAAGCGTCACGTTTTGGAAGATTGGAAGCGAGGTAATGGCACCCTGTGTCCCTCTATCCTCTGGGACGTAAACAACCCCGTTTTCAATTGCGTCTGCGGGGGAACGGATCACCCGGATATTTCCATCGATCTTGGTGACGCCTTTGGATGGTTTCGTGATCCCGAACAGCGCCTGCATAAATTCTGAACGTCCGGCTCCGACCAGACCGTAGAAGCCGAGGATCTCACCCCGATGCAGCGCGAAACCTATATCCGCAAACTCGGTCGGGTGATCGTAACCAACGACCTGAAGCACCTGTTCTCCAATGCGGCTGTCACGGGTTGGAAAGATCTGGCTCACATCCCGCCCCACCATCATCTTGACCAGTTCGGCTTCGGTGATATCGGAGATCCGGCCGTCGCCAATGAACTGACCATCCCGAAAAACGGTGAAGTGATCCGCTATTCGAAAGATCTCGTCAAACTTGTGGCTGATGAACAGGATGGCTTTGCCCTGCTCTTTGAGCGTTTCTACAAGATGATATAGTTCCTGAATTTCTTTGTGCGATAGCGCTGCAGTTGGTTCGTCCATGATGACGACGCGCGCGTCGATCGACAGTGCGCGGGCAATCGCAACAAGATGTTTGTTGGCGATCCCAAGTTCACGCAGCTTAGTTGAAGGATCGATTTCTGCTCCGATTTCGGACAGAATATCTAGCGCCCGTTGCTCCATACTCGCCCAATCGATCAACCCCAAACGGCCACGTGGCGCATGGCTCAGAAAGATGTTTTCGGCGACCGACAGCTCGTCAAAAAGCACTGTTTCCTGGTGGATGGCAGTGATCCCCGCATCCGCGGCGTCCTGAGCTGTGGAAAACTGAATTGCCTCTCCATCAATACGGATCGCGCCGCCGTCAGGCTGGTAGATCCCGGTGAGAATTTTTACGACCGTGGATTTGCCCGCGCCATTCTCCCCAACAAGAGCAGTCACTTGGCCGGGGTAAAGCTTCAGTTCGACCTCGGACAGAGCTTTTACACCGGGAAATGTCTTAGTGATCCCATCAAGCGCCAGGATCGGTTCAAGTGCCCGGTCGGCTGCGGCTATCGGATCAGGTTGAATCTGCATCGCCGTATCATTCATTGGAAGTGATGACCCGGCGCGGTACGCCGGGTCGGGTGGTCAGGCCACGATCAGAAGATCGACTTGAAGTCGTCGACGTTCGAGCTGTCATAGGTGAACGGATCGGACATCGCGGCCGACCCTGTATCGTCCAGCGTCGCTTCGCCCATACGCCCCATCGGAACCGAAGACCCCGCATCGGCCGTGGCCCCATCATGGATGTTGTAGGCAAGCATGGTTGCCGCATAACCCAGATCAATCGGGTTCCAGATCGCAAAGCTTTTGGTTGCACCAGACTCAACGCAGCCGGCCATCTCGGATGGGAGACCAAGACCGGTCACGTTGATTTCGCCGATTTTGCCCGCGTCTGTGACGGCCTGGCATGATGCCAGGATACCCACGGTTGTCGGTGCAATGATTGCTTTCAGATCGGGATAGGTCGACATCAGGCCCTGCGCTTCACGATAGGACTTGTCCGACAGGTCATCGCCATAAACAGTCGAGACCAGATTGACGCCCGGATAATTGGGCAGAACCTCTTTCGCAGCTTCGATCCATGCGTTCTGGTTGGTCGCAGTTGCCGACGCCGACAGGATTGCAATATCCCCACCATCGGGCATGTGATCGGCCGCCAGCTTGATGATTGTGTTGCCGATCAGCTCGGTCGACGACGGGTTCAGATGCATTTGCCGGCCCTCGGGGGAAACTCCCGAATCCCAGGAAACGACGGTGATGCCGCGGCTCATCGCCTTTTTTAAAGCGGGTACCAGCGCATCCGGGTCGTTGGCCGAGATCGCAATGGCGTCGACGCCCTGGGCGATCAGCGAGTTAATGACCTCGATCTGGCCTTCCGCAGTGGTGTCGGTTGGACCGGTATAAATGATCTCGACATCCCCAAGCTCTGCTGCCGCTTCTTCGGCGCCTTTGGCAGCAGCTTCAAAGAACCCAATGCCAAGTGCCTTGACGACAAGCGCGATGCGCACATTGTCCTCGGCAAAGGCCGGGGCGCTGGTCAGACTCATGGCAAGCCCAAGACCTGCGACCAGTTTACTGAAATTGCGACGGTGCATTATGTTTCCTCCCATAGTCACTACGATTTTTGACGCACTGGCCTTATAAAGCCGCTGCGTCTTCTTCCTGAGCGGCGCCGGATTCAGCGACGATCAAATTCACATCCGCAACTTCAAGCATGGCGGCTGCACTGTCTGAGATACGCTCGTCGGTGATCACAGTTGTGATCCGATTCAAGGGGCACAGCACCAGACTGGAGCGGTTCTCAAACTTGGAGCTGTCGACAAGAACGATGAGCTCGTCGGCCTGACCGATCAGCTTTTCTTCTGCCTGGATCAGAAGCGGGTCTGCCTCCATGAGGCCAAGTGGCCCCAGTCCTTGCGCCCCCATGAACACGCGGCGTGCATAGAAATTTCGCGTCACGTCGTTTTCGAAGGGGGAAAGAATGATGTTCTGCTCGCGATAGATCACCCCTCCCGACAACATTACGGTGTTCTTAGAGTGCTTGAGCAGATGCTCGGCAATCGGGAACGAGTTCGTAAATACCTGCAGCCGACGCGAAGCTAACGGATGCACCATCTGAAATGTGGTGGTGCCGCCATTGATGATGATCGATTCACCATCTTCGCAAATATCGACCGCCGCACGGGCGATGGCCTGCTTCTCACGCGTGCGCATGGTTTCGTTGATTGCAAATGGCCGTCCGGCAAGCCCCACAAACTGCGGCGGGTTAAGTGCTTCGGCTCCACCCCGCACCCTCTTTAGTTTGCGTTCTGCATCGAGTGTGGCGATGTCACGACGTATGGTCGCCTCTGACGCGTCTGTCAGATTGCACAGATCCGCAACAGTAACGACTGGACGGCCCTGAACCGCAGACAGAATAACTCTATGACGTTCTTTTTCGTGCATTCACGCCTCCCTTGAGCGTCAACACTGCGCAGTTTCGACGCATCTGTCAATCAAAAACAATCAACACTAATCAATATAGCATATATTATGGCTTAAAATGATTGTTTATGATTGACAATTCTTGACTGCCTTTTCAGGATGTACCCTAAATCTAATTCAGGCGCGTGCCGCCGACCCGGAGGACAGCATGTTGAAATCTGAAGATAAATTGCTTCTGGATAATCGTTGGGATGAGGCTGCTGTCGCTGGAATGAGCGAATCGGAACTGCTGCGCTACCGTTCGAATATCCTCGGCGCTGATAAGCGCGTGACAAATTATGGCGGCGGCAACACTTCAGCAAAGGCGGTGGAAACCGACCCGCTAACCGGCAAAGAGGTCGAGGTCCTGTGGGTTAAAGGATCCGGGGGGGATATCGGCTCGATCAAGATGGATGGGTTCGCGACGCTTTACATGGACAAGCTGAAGGCTCTGAAAAGTCTGTATCGCGGTGTGGAATTAGAAGATGAGATGGTTGGCTATTTGCCACATTGCACCTTCAATCTGAACACGCGCGCCGCATCAATCGACACCCCGTTGCACGCCTATGTGCCACAAAAACACGTGGATCACGTCCATGCTGACGCCATCATTTCCATCGCGGCGTCCAAAGGCTCAAAGGAACTGACGCAGGAAATATTCGGCGGCAAAATCGGTTGGTTGCCCTGGAAACGACCCGGGTACGAGCTGGGGTTGTGGCTTGAAAAGTTCTGTTTGGAAAACCCGGATGCGGATGGGGTGGTATTGGAAAGCCACGGGCTGTTTACCTGGGGGGACACCGCGAAGTCCTGCTATGACAAGACAATCGAAGTCATCAATACCGCCACCCAGTGGCTGGCCGAAAAGGCGGAAGACGTCGCACCTTTCGGAGGTCCCATCCACCAAAGCCTTAAACCCGAAGATCGCCGCGCCGTAGCTGCACGGCTGATGCCCGCAATCCGTGGATTTGTCTCGGGCAATCAACATATGGTTGGGCATTTCAATGACAGCGATGCGGTTCTGGAGTTCCTCAATGCCAACGAGATGGAGTCTCTCGCCGCACTGGGGACATCCTGCCCCGATCACTTCCTGCGAACCAAAATCCGTCCATTGGTGATCAATTACGATCCGTTGAAAGGCAATATAGATGAGGTGCTTGAAGGTCTGTCTGCGCAGATTGCCGCGTATCGGGATGCCTACGCCAGCTACTACGAGCGCTGCAAGCACGACAACAGCCCAGCACTGCGTGATCCCAACGCTGTGGTGTATCTGGTGCCTGGCGTTGGTATGATCACCTTTGCCAAGGACAAGGCAACGGCGCGCATATCCGGGGAATTTTACATCAACGCCATCAACGTGATGCGCGGCGCCTCCTCGGTCAGCGAATATGTAGGTTTGCCAGAGCAAGAAGCCTTCGACATCGAGTATTGGCTTTTGGAAGAGGCCAAGCTTCAGCGCATGCCAAAGCCCAAATCGCTTGCAGGCCGGGTGGCCTTAGTCACCGGTGGGGCGGGTGGGATCGGTGCGGCGACGGCGGAACGGTATCTGTCTGAAGGCGCATGTGTTGTCCTCGCGGATATCAATGCCGACGGCCTTGCCAATACTCAAGCAGCGCTCGCGGCAAAGTACAGCGCCGACGTAGTGCGCAGTGTGACCATGGATGTTACCAGTGAAGAATCCGTAGCACGTTCATTCAATGAGGCCGCTTGCGAGTTTGGCGGAGTTGATATCCTCTTATCAAACGCAGGCATTGCGTCCTCTGCTCCGATTGAGGAAACCTCACTGGCTCTTTGGAGCAAAAACATGGATATCCTCAGTACGGGTTACTTTCTTGTCAGTCGCGAGGCTTTCAAGATGCTGCGGTTACAAAACATGGGCGGCTCCATAGTGTTTGTCGCGTCCAAGAATGGGCTGGCGGCTTCACCCAACGCTTCGGCTTACTGCACCGCCAAAGCCTCCGAAATCCACCTTGCGCGGTGTCTGGCGCTGGAAGGGGCCGAGGCGGGCATCCGAGTGAACGTTGTCAACCCGGATGCAGTTCTGCGTGGATCAAAAATCTGGGAAGGCGACTGGCTGGATCAGCGCGCCACTACCTACGGCACGAACAAGGAAGGGCTGGAAGAAATGTATCGCCAGCGCTCAATGCTAAAACGTTCAGTCCTGCCGGAAGATATTGCTGAGGCCTGTTATTTCTTCGCGGCCGACACCTCTGCTAAATCCACCGGCAACATATTGAACGTGGACGCAGGAAACGTTCAGGCCTTCACACGCTGAGGCCATACGAAGGGACGAAATCATGAGCAATTATAATAGCGCGAGGCAACAGTTTGCGGACTGGGGCGTCGACACCGAAGCCGCCATCGAGACGCTTAAGACCATTCCAATTTCCATGCATTGCTGGCAGGGCGATGATGTGGTCGGCTTCGAAGAGAAGTCCGGAAGTTCTGGCGGCGGCATACAAGCCACGGGCAACCACCCCGGCCGAGCACGCACACCGGACGAACTGCGGGCTGATCTGAATTTCGCTTATTCACAGATTCCGGGGGCGCACCGTCTCAACCTGCACGCGATGTACCTGGACACCGATGAATCACCCGACCGGGATGAGATCGAATTGCGTCATTTCGCGCCGTGGGTTGGCTGGGCCAACGAGCAAAACATAGCGCTAGACTTCAATCCCACTTTCTTTGCCCATGAGAAAGCTGACGACAATCTAACCCTTGCGCACCCAGACCAGGGCATCCGGGATTTCTGGATCGAGCATGGCAAACGTACACGTGAAATTGCATCCCAAATCGGTGATGCGCAGGGCAACCCATGCATCAACAATATTTGGGTACCAGATGGTATGAAAGACCACCCGATCGACCGGATGACACCTCGAAAGCATCTTGAAAACTCTCTGGATTCTATGCTGTCGGACCCGTTCGATGCCCAACATCTTCTGGATGCTGTCGAGAGCAAGCTTTTCGGCATTGGGGTCGAGGCCTATACGGTCGGCAGCCATGAATTCTATCTGGGCTATGCGACGCGGAAGGGAACGCTTCTTTGCCTCGACATGGGGCATTTCCACCCAACTGAAAACATCGCCGACAAGCTAAGTTCAGTCGCCCTGTCGGTCGACGAAATCCTGCTTCACGTCTCGCGCCCGATGCGGTGGGACAGCGATCACGTTATTCTGCTCGATGACTCCATTCTTGCCATGGCGCAGGAACTGGTCGCATGCGATCTGCTTGGCCGCACTCATATCGGACTTGATTTCTTCGATGCCACGATCAGCCGAACTGCCGCGTGGGTCATCGGAACACGCAATATGCAAAAGGCGCTTTTGCGCGCACTACTTCTTCCTTTGGATCAACTGAAAACTGCTGAGACCTCGCTGGACTTCACGACGCGCTTCATGATGACAGAAGAGCTTAAGGATCTGCCCTTCAGCGCAATCTGGGCCGAATACTGCGAACGGATGGATGTAAAATACGGGAAATCCTTGCTTAGGGAACTCGACAATTACCAAAGCAAAGTTTCGACGCGAGGATAGACGAGCCGGGTTCTGTCGCAAAGGTTATGTTGCAAATTTTTGGAACGATCAGAGTAAGCGCCTTACCAGGCACACTTATCCTACGATCTCAGCGAACCCCCGAAAGCCGGAGGTTGCTGCGCTGGAGAGTTGCTGCTTTCGGGTCATAGTGGCGACTTCAATGCCATCCAACGTAGCAGACGCGGATGCGAAGGATTTGAACCCACACATATGTCGAACGCGCCGTTTTATGAACCGATGATCCTGCTCGATCATGTTATTCAAAAATTTGGACCTGATTGTCTAAACCTTGGCTTGGCAACCAAACCGCTTCAGAATACCTGAGCTGACAGCTCGCGCCACTGCCTGTTCTTTTGTCCGGCACTTGGGCTTCGTGACGATCGAAGATGGCAGAGCATGAACTACTCTATCCTTAGTCATCTAGCGAACAAAGGTACGTCGGCTGCGTCAATTGCGATGTTCGAGACTCAAAAACACCAATGAGCGATTGATTTGGCTCTTGTCTTTTTGGGCGACGCGATAAAGACGGTCCGAGGTGATAAGTTCCTTCTGTACGTAGCTGTCAGGGTGGTTAACGGAACTACCGTGTTGTTTCTGAGTTCCGTCTTTGCAACGTGTTACTTCGGTCCATAGGTCGTTGAATGCGCGATTGGCTTCGGTGTCTCGGAACGAAAACTCCCATCGGCATGAAATGCCTTGGACATTGACCAGGCCGACATACGGTTCGCACGTTGCTCCTTTCGGCGAGAAACCAGTGGTGTTGTAGTTTTCAAGTGCGATAACCCTGTCACATAATCCTGCGAAGCCGGTTTCTGGCGAAGTAGCCATGACAAATCCCAGAAAACAAACGACCGCAACTTTGGCTGTTTGCTTGGTTGTCAATTTATCATTCAGCCGCATCCGGGAAATCGTTTTTTAAGTAGACACCCTTCACACGTTCTTTTGCTGGATCAAAATGCGGGAACGGAACAATTTTTGCCTTCAAGCGCTTTTGCTGCCCATCCAGTTGACCGATCTCAATATTGTGCCCCTCGAGCGCATGGGTTGATGCAACCCGCCCGAGGGCGATGACCTTGCCTAAGATGGGTGATTTCATCGCGCTGGTGATTTCACCGACCTGCGCTTTTCCGATACGTACACAATCGCCCGGACAAGGAACTGTTCCACCTTCTATATCAAACCCGACCAGTTTGCGTTGAGGGTGAGCCTTGCGTTCCTCAATTGCGCTGCGCCCGATGAAGTCATCGGTCTTAGATTTCAATGGGACGGTAAAACCGACCCCAGCCTCGAACGGATCGGTTTGGTCGTCAAATTCGGACCCGGCAAAGATCAAGCCGCCTTCGATCCGCAACATGTCGAGGGCGGCAAGGCCAAGCGGAGCAATTCCATAATCCTGACCAACTTCCCAGACACGGTCGAAAATCTCGACAGCATCATTGGGGTGGCAGAAGATTTCATATCCTAATTCGCCGGAATATCCGGTTCGGGAAATCACGACAGAGGTGCCGCGCACATCCCCGACCCGGGCCACGGTAAGCCGGAACCAAGGCAATTCTTCTATGGTTGGCTGCTGGGGTGGCGTCCAGAATATCTGCGAGAGGATGTCGCGGCTGTGCCGCCCCTGTACCGCGATGTTGTGCAACTGATCTGTAGAGTTTCGAACCCAGACATTCATGTTGCGCTTACGCGCTTGTTCCTGCAGCCACAAACCGCTGGTGTCGTTGCCACCAATCCATCGGAAGTTGGTCTCACCCAGCCGATAGATAGTGCCATCGTCGATCATACCGCCATGTTCATAGCACATTGCCGTATAGACAACTTGACCGACGCTCAGCTTCTTCATGTTGCGGGTCACGCAAAGCTGCATCAGTTCTTCGGCATCCGGGCCAACAACCTCGTATTTGCGCAGTGGACTCAGATCCATTACGGCGACTTTGTCTCGACAGGCCCAATACTCTGCGATTGCGCCATGATTGGTCATCGTATTAGGCAGCCAATATCCACTATATTCGACAAAATCACGGGTATCACGTGCAAAGCAGTCGTGAAATGCTGTTTTCTTGGTTTCTTCCACATCCGCCTCCGCAGATTTTCTGTAGCCGTAGGACCGTTTAAAATCCTCGGTCGCTTTGTAAGTTCGCACCTGAATGTCGGTTGGATTCCAGCCATTGGCCGGGTCGATGTCGCAGGGGCAGCCGGTACTGACGCAGACAAGATCCGTCAATGCGCGCAGCAGCACGAAATCTCCGGGTCGCGACCAAGGATCATCCATACCGATGGTGTTGCTATCGTCCAGCATTGTATTGAAGAAAAAGTTGATCGCGGACCAACCTGCGCGGGGACGGATGCCATATTGGCTCAGATCCTTGTTGATATTGTCCGAGCAATTGACATGGCCAGGATAGCCCAGATCTTCATAATACCTTGCTGTGCAGGCCAGCCCGAACGTGTCGTGGCGACCGCACGTATCCTGCACGATCTCAACCAGGGGTTCCTGATCCACTGACCAGTATTTCGAGAATATACCTGGTTGCGGATACAAGCTGCCCATCAGGCTACGGGTTGTTGTCGGGTCAATTTCACGCTCGATCCCCTGATCCAGAGCGCGGCGACTGAAGGCCTGGAAATCAGAACACTCGCGTCCGCGGATATCCACGATCTGAATGAATTCGCCTGCCTTGACCTCATAGGACTTGGCATTGCCGGGCTGAATGTTGATGTCCTTCAGGGGGTCAGCCAACGGATCAGGCGGGCCGACATCGGGCTTTTCCAATCCGGGTGCCGAGCGCTGGATATACAGGATGATATCCGTGGGCGGATTGTTGTCCTGGGGGCGCATCGCCTGACCGGGTGCGGCGACGATTAGAAGACCGTCACTTTCCGCCACGAAATGCACCATGTCGCCGGGGCGTGATCCATCTGAGAAGGCCCTGACTGCATCCCCGCGTCCGATGTCGAAACCAGCAACCTCTAACGCGCGCAGCACTTTCTTGCCCGAAGCCGAGCCATTCGCCAGAGTTGCAATCAGCCCCTCTGGTCGCCCGTGCCCCTGCGCGCCAAGCATGGCAGCGTCCGAGCTTCGATCCGGGGCAAAGAACACCATCTCGGCGGGTTGCATCCCATCGCGATCCAACAATGTGATCGTGTCGCCTTTGGACACCGTAACAGCACGCGATCCTGTGCCAGGGACGGGATGACGTTCCGTGCCATGGGGCAGGATTGGAAGGCCAGGAGCCAGAACCCCGCTGCGTTCATACGGCACTTCGAAGACCGGCTTCACATTCATAATACACCTTCCTGAATAGATTCGGTCGCGCCGCGATGCATGACCACCAAAAGGCATCCCGATTTAGTGTGTGAAAAATGGCTGGAACCTGCGGTTAGACTTACGAAGTCACCGCTGCGATAGCTGAATCCATCGCGATCGGTCAGGTCACCTTCAAGGACAAAGAACTCTTCCGGACCGTGATGAATATGCGGGTTCGAGCGCGTGCCAGGTGCCATTTTCATCAGATAGCTGCCTTGGCCGGTATCCTGGTCAAAGCTGACATTTTTCCACCAAACTTGTTCGTCGGGCAGGTCTTTCATCTGCATTCTGACAAAGCCGGTATCGTCGAAACGGGTGACCGTACGCATATTTTGCTGTTGTGACATCTTAATCGAGCCCCAATCGCTTCTTGCGCTGTTCCGTCCAGCTGCTAATGGCCATGTCAAAGGTCAGAGCCATCAGCGACACGTTCAGGCCGAGGACAAAGTTTTTACCCAACTCGGTGCCGGCCAGCGTTCGCTGCAGTTCCTGTCCCAGATCCTGAGTGCCGATGAAGGCTGCGATGATGACCATGAAGAAAGCAAACATGATGGCCTGATTGAACCCAACTGCCATTGTCGGTAGTGCCAGCGGAAACTGAACTGACATCAGCTTTTGCCGCCGCGTTGATCCAGACATGTCTGCCGCTTCGGTCATTTCCGAGGGTACGCTGCTGAGGCCAATAATGGTGTACCGGATCAATGGTACCGCGGCGAAGATTAGGATCGAGAACACAACAGCTACGTCATTAACGCCGAACAGCATGATTGCCGGGATCAGATAGATGAAGCTGGGGAAGGTTTGTGCTGTGTCACAGGCCAAAAGGATGCTTTTTGACCAACGTTCTGATCGGGCAGCGATTACACCGAGCGGTATGCCAATCAAGGTGGCCAGAGCAACAGCTGAAATAACTGTGTATAGAGTGATCACAGATCGGTCCCACCAACCCGAGAATGCGACGATGGTAAAGAAAACCGCCGCATATATACCTGGGCGGCGTCCACCGATCCAATATGCAAAGGCAACGACTATTAGGATGAAGGCTGGGGTTGGGATCGCCAGCAACGTGTCCCGGAACGGGATCAGAACCTTGACGTTCAGAAACCAGCGCAACCATTCAGTTGTTCCCTTGATAGCCTCGATCGCCAGGACCGACTTGATCACAACATCAATTTCCTTGCCTTGGCTCAGGTGCTGTTTGCGACCAACTTCGGCCAGGATCGGAAACAGCTGCGACAGCAGAATAAAACCAATGAATAGACCCAGTGCGACCAGCGAAATCTTATACCGCTTCCACCAGGGTGTCCCACGCTCAAAGTGAACAGGTTGCTTGACCACCCATGCCTTGGACATCCGATCCAGCGTTACGGCTAGAAGAACAATCGTAACGCCAATCTCGAACGATCTGCCAAGTTTGAAGCTGCCCATCATTGCCAACAGCTTGGCACCGAGACCGGGCATACCAATAAAGGCGGTCAGAACAACCATGGCCAGACACAGCATGATCACCTGGTTTACGCCGACTAGAATTTCGGTGCGTGCTGCCGGAACATAGACATGGCGCAGCATCTGCCAGCGAGTGCAGCCGGACATTTGGCCCGCCTCGATCACTTCTGGGCTGACCTTTTTTAGCCCGAGCGTTGTCATCAAGATCATAGGCGGGATGGCAAAGGTAATTGTTGCAACCGCTCCAGCGGTTGGCCCCACCTTGAAGAAAATCACAGCGGGTAGCAGATAGGTAAAGAAGGGCAGGGTTTGAAGCACAGACAGAATGGGCTTCAACATCCGCTCGAACCAGCCACATTTCCACGCGGCGATACCAAGCGCCAGACCCAGCAGGAACGCCAAAGGCGCCGCGACGACGATCACGGACATTGTTTGCATGGCGATCTTCCACTGACCGATCGCAGCCGTCCAGATAAAGGTTCCAGCGCCCAGGGCGGCCAACCGCCAACCACCAACAGCGTATCCAACAACCCCAGCGACGGCGGCAATCGCAGACCATGGGATTGGTCCCAGATAGGGCCAGCGACGCTTGCCTTCCAAAAGGTTTGCTGACGTGTCCAGCAGAAACTCTAGAGGACCTTCCGCGATAAAGCGGGTTACATAAATCAAGCCAAGGTCATTTTGGATGAAGCTGAAAACTGCGTCCAGAACCTGCGCTGTGGGTGGGATGGCGGCTTCGGGGATGCGGTTTAGCCATTCAGGCAGAATACCAACTGCCTTGGCAAGGATCAGTGCGAAGGCTACGGCAAGCAGCACAGTAAGTACACGGGAACGTCCCCATGGCTTGTTTGATGTCTCTGTCAGATCTGTCGACAGCGTCGCCATTATTCGGCTCCGAGCAGGACATTCAGTGCGGTGTCGCGCTCCAGAACACCGGTGACAACGCCTTTGTCATTTGCAACCGGCAAAAGGATGCGGTTGTCATTGACCAGAACCCGCGCAAGTTCGTGGATCGTTGCTCCACCATTGATTGGTGCGCCTTCCAAAGCGTGTCCGTTGACTGGTTTCGCCAGCCCTTTCGCATGCACTACGCGGGCTTTGTCGATGTCCTCGGTGAATTTCGCCACGTATTCCGTGGCGGGGTTCATGACGATCTGGTCCGGCGTATCGCATTGTTCCACCGCGCCATTGCGCATGATCGCGATCCGGTCCGCCAGACGCAGCGCTTCGTCAAAATCATGGGTGATAAAGACAATGGTTTTACCCAACATCTCTTGTAGCCGTAGGAATTCATCCTGCATTTCACGTCGGATCAAAGGGTCAAGTGCGGAGAACGGCTCATCCAGAAACCAGATGTCCGGCTCAATCGCCAGGGACCGGGCGATGCCGACGCGTTGCTGTTGCCCTCCGCTGAGCTCGCGCGGGAAATACTCTTCACGACCCTCAAGGCCGACCAGCTTGATTACTTCCAAAGCCCGCTCACGTCGATCATGGCGATCCTGACCGCGCATTTCCAAAGGGAAGGCCACGTTGTCCAGAACGGTACGATGCGGCAGCAGACCGAAGGACTGAAACACCATGCCCATCTTGTTGCGGCGCAACTCGATCAGGTCGCGCTCACTCAGGCTCATGATGTTCTGACCGTCAACCTCTATCGTGCCGCCGGTAATGTCATGAAGGCGCGAAAAGCACCGTACCAGAGTGGACTTGCCTGATCCGGACAGTCCCATGATGACCAGCATTTCGCCCCGGTCAACTTCAATCGAGACGTCTTTAACCCCGGCGATGTAGCCGTCCGCACGTATCTCATCGAAGCTGCGGCCCGCGGGAATAGATTTCAGATAGGTCTCAGGAGAAGCTCCAAACAATTTCCAGACGTTTTTGGCTGAGATGACGGGCGCTGTCGCGGACATGGCTGCCTTCTTTCTTGTTAGGCACGGCCTTGCTTCACTGAGATTGGCAAGGCCGCGCCAGTTTCGTTGCGAATGACCGGATTATCAGCTGCAGGCGCTGATCCAGGAGTCAACAACGGCGCGATTAGCATCCAGCCATTCGGCTGCTGCCTCTTCCGGTTCCAGCTCGTCTGTGTCGACCAGTTTGGCCATTTCCGCGATTTGCGGGTTGGTGAACGAAATTTCAGTCAATACGCAGTAGGCCGCCGGCCACTTGTCTTTCATGCCATCCCACGCGGCTTTTTTCAGGTAACCGGTGGCTGGATTACCGCAATCATACAAAGCCTCGGGATTCGGACCTTTGGATGGGTCTTTGTCGCAACCATCTTCCCAGGCAGGAAATTCGACAAACTCACCGGGCCAGACAGCTTCGGCAAAGTTGGGTGTCCAGTTGAAGACCAGAACCGGCTTCTTGTCCGCCTCTGCGGCGCCGATCTCGGCCCATAGGGCTGCAGCCGAACCTGCATTGATCACGGTGAAATTCAGATCAAGCGCTTCGGCACGCTCTTTACCATGCTTTAACCAGTCTACTGGACCATCCAAATATCGGCCCTTGTCGCCGGTTTCTGCTGTTGCAAACAAATGCGCACAGTCGTTCAGAGCTTTCCAATCGGGCAGGCCGGGGCAGGACTCTTTGGTCCACATCGGATACCACCAGTCCTCGCGGGTGACGGCATCGTGGTCGCCTGCATCATGCAGACCACCCTTTTCCAGAGCCGCGCGGAAGGATGCTCCAAATGCGCCTTCCCAGACTTCCATCTCAAGCGTGACGTCGCCCAGACGCACCGACTCGTAGACCGCCTGACTATCGGTCGTGACGTATTCGACATTATCACCGATCTCTTCGAACAACTGGCCGACCACGTAAGACATAACGATCTGGCTGGACCAGTTGTGAATTGGGATGACGATCGGATCGCTGCTGTCTTCTGCGATCGCACCGGTGCCCGCTACCGCTGCCAAGGTTGCAGCAGAAAGTAGGTTTGAAAGTTTCATGATTGCTCCCTGAGTGACGTTCGATATTGGATTGAGGGCTCTTCCGGCCCCGAATTTGCGCATTCTGCCCAAATTTGCGCGAAACGCAGAACAGAAATTTGAGAGGCGTTGCCCATAAAATCTTGAGGCTAATTCATTTTTTTACTATCTTAACAGTCAGTTGCCTGATCGGTTTCCAGTTGACGCAGGCGAATGTTCTTTGATTGCAATCCGCTTCAGATTGGGAATCCGCCGTCAGATGCCAAAGAAAGCACCAGTTACCGGGAAGGTTCTTCCACCGCTCGACTACCTTTTGGCTTTTGAAGCGGCGGCCAAGGCCCAGAGTTTTGCGCAGGCCAGCAAGGTGCTCAACATTTCGGAAACAGCAATCAGCCGCAAAGTACGTCTGCTGGAGCAACATTATGACGTACCCTTGTTTGTCAGAGGTCATCGGTCGGTTTCGCTGACACAGCAAGGGGCTATATTGCTGGCGACCGTTGAAAAGTCGCTGGATCTGATGCGAGACGTCAGCCGTGATATGTTGGCCAAACATCAGGCCAATACGGTGTCGATCTCCGCGACCAACTCTGTCGCGTCGCTCTGGTTGATGCCGCAGCTGCGTAAGTTCAACAAATCCAATGGCCGCATCCGTATTTCGCTGGTGTCTTCGGACAGCGACGCGGAGTGCCTGTCTGATTCTATGGATCTGACGATATTGCGCGGGGAAGGGGATTGGCCCGGATATGAGGCGCAGCTTTTGTTCGGGGAAACCGTTTTCCCTGTGTGCAGCCCTGATTATCTCAAAAGTAATCCGAAGGCGGCAGTACTATCCGCGCTGCCGGAATTGGATCTGATTGAGGTGACTAGCAGCCACGCAGAATGGATGACTTGGCATACCTGGCTTGGCAGCAATGGAATTTCCACCTCATTGATGGAACGCGCTGTGGCCTTCAACACCTATCCTCTCTCTATACAAGCAGCAGTTGATGGTTTGGGTGTCGCACTGGGTTGGGCCCATCTTGTCGACCCCCTGCTTGAAAGCGGTGCGTTGGTCAGACCAATCCAGGACATATCGGTACGAACGCAGTCGGGATATTATCTTCTGAAGAACCCAACGCAAAAATCATTTCCCGAGCGACGCATTGTCGAGGATTGGTTGTTAGGGCTCAGCGCAGGGCGCAAACGTTACGCGTGATCCGATGGCGCCATCGCGCGATAAATTTTCTTTCCTTCAATGTCTCTGAAATTCAAAGGTTGACCGAAGGGAATAAATATTTACCTTAAAGAAAGTATCTGATTCAGCCCCGGGTCGCATATGCGGACGGGTCTGAATTCGTTCGGCCTACTTTTGCAGGGAGTCCAAAGCCCAATGAGCTATAAATCCGATATTGAGATTGCCCGTGAGGCAAACAAGAAGCCGATTCAGGAGATCGGTGCCAAGCTGGGCATTTCCAGTGATGATCTGCTGCCCTACGG
>NZ_JBQERS010000014.1:0-117230 GCF_056535285.1 Ruegeria sp. O11
CTACAATCCGCGACGGCGGCACTCAGCATTGGGCTGGAAAAGCCCGGTCGCCTTCGAACGGAAAGTGGCCTAAACGAGCACCTGGGGCGGCACTAATACGCGACAGGTCCAATCCGTTGCATCCCCCTTCGATCGATTGGATCATGGGGCAGATATGCGAGATCATGAGCTTACATTCGGCCTGACACTTAATTGTATCATGAGCTCACTACATCCATGCCCGACATAGTAGTTCGTGGAATTGGTTGTGTAACCTTTTGGTCGGGTGAGCTTTCCATGGTAAGCAACGAACGTCAGGTCAGAACCAAAACATACCGCTAAAATAAATCGAAACGCACCGGGTTTCTGGCCCAGTACACTCTTGCCGCTAGCAAGAGCCGTTCTTTCGGATCCTCCAGTGCGGCGTAGGGAATGGGCACTCTGTTCAAAGCAGTTGCGTTTTCCAGAGATTTTAGAGTCTGCGCTCCAACCTGGCCGTCTACTTTGATACTTTCACCTAATTCGTTCAGTGCCATCTGGAGAGCACGGTCCAAGGCCTCGCGTGGTACATTGTCCAACTGCGATTGTGCCTGGGCGGCTGCTTCAGTATCTGCCAACAACGCCGCTTTTGCAGCTCTGAGGGCGGCGTCTGCCGGGCCTTTTCCAGAAACCTGACCGTCGAGAATGATATAAGCGCCGTTTGCCCCACCCCAAGCATCGCCCCTTGCAAGTGATACATCATACCACTCCAACGCTTCAGAGCGAGATCGGCCTTCAAGCTGGCCACGCAAGATCATCCGCGCGATGCTGGCCGGGGCAGTTGGGTGACCACCTTCGGAGGCTGCCATGAAATATTGCAATGCCTTGTCATAGTCGACAGGGTTATCGCCGAGGCCAAGCAGTGCGACATAGGCGAGGTTGTCGTAGCCATAGATGTCTTTTCGCAATTCAGACGCCCGGAGATATCGCATGCCTCTCTCCGGTATGTAATGCGCCGAGTCTTCCCGCAGGAAATACAGTCCAAGCTCGTTCATCGAAAATGTGTGTCCAAGTTCAACTGCACGCTCGAGAAGCTCAAACCCACGGCTCTTTTCCTGTTGGGTATCACCTTCTCGTAGCAGCTTCTTCCCAAGGCGGTGCATGGCGTACGGGTCTTGTTCGGCGGTGCCCTGTTCCAGCAGGCTGAGCGCTTGTTGAGGGTCATACGGAATCTTGGTTACACCACGGTCGATCCGTTCCGAGTCGAGTAGCATGGCCAAGGCAAATTTCGCCCGTATGTGGCCAGCTTGTGCCGCCGCAGATATATTGGCATGTGCATCTACCAGTTGCCCGGCGGCCTGTTGCACCCGCCCAAGCTGATATCGAAAACGGGCATTGCCGGGATATTCGGCGACAGCTTTGCCACACGCCTTCAGACCGGCCGGGATGTCCAGTTCGTTTGGAAGGCGAAATACGCCGACACCATTGAGATCAAGTGCATCACCTGCTTCGATGTCACATGCGTTAATGTCTAGCTGCAATGAGACGTCGACGCGTTTGCGTTCCTGATCGGAGGTGACTACTTCAACGCTAAAACTGTCCCGAACGCCATTATTGCTTATCTCGACCGCACGGACATCTGAAATTTCAGGAGAATATGAAATCGAGGCGGTTTGCTGAGTATCTTCCAGTGCGATTACACCCTGTTCAGGGCGTTCGACAATCTGAACATCAGTGATTTCGGTCCCGAGCGCCTGCGACAACGTTTGGATCAGCGGAATGCTTTTGTCGAACTGCTGAACGAGGTCCAGCGACTGGCTGGTTTCGCTCGGAACGGCCTGGGGTTGCTGTTCAACCTGGTGTTGGGCCAGGTAAAAAGGTTTCACCAGCGTAGAGCTTTCCCACGGTATTTGCCGCCCACCCGTCGCCTGGTGGACACGTTCCCGGATGACCGGGAACAATTGTTGGATGTTGTCATATGGAGTGGCCCGTGCAGCTTCTAATACGGCTGAAGTATAGGGGCTGTTCTGGCCGATGTCGCCATCGCTGGCCACGGCACCGGGTGAGGTCGAATATGCGACTAGTGAATTCAAAGGCGTGCTAAAAACATCAAAGCCTGGTCGCGTTTCGAACAGGTTTGCATCAAGATCCGCTGCCAACCTGATATCGCTGAACGGATTGTCTCGGCATGAATCAAGGATCGCTACATGGGCTGAACTTCTGGCGGATAATGTGTCGATAATCCGGTCCAGTGTCATCGTGGCCAAAGGAACGTCGTAGATGCTTTCGAATTTTGCATCGACCGGTAAAAGGTAGTTGCGTCGCCCAATCTGAATGCCATGGCCAGCATAATAAAATAGGACGTTGGCTGAATCAGGAATGTTTAGAACCGCAGTTCGAAGAAGCTCCTCGAATTCTCGCTTTTCAAGATTGTATCCGTCGTAAACCTTAAAGTTGAATTCCCGTAACAGAGCAGCAATGTCTTGCGCATCTTTTTGCGCATTCGCAAGGTCGACGACTTCGGAGTAATCCTGATTACCAATCACAATTGCAATCCGAGGCGCTTCAGTAATCTGCGCTGTGCTCTCAGAACTTGATTGCGCCCAAACAGAGTCGCTTGCCGCAGACAAAGCGACTGTGCCCCCGAAGAGCGCGCCTAGCAGACTACGCTTCAACATGTTTTATATCCCTGCGCTAGTTCCAGCTACCGCCGCCGCCGCCGCCGGTTCCACCGCCGCCGCCACTGCCGCCACCACTGCCGCCATCATTTCCTCCACCGCCATCATTTCCTCCACCGCTATCGCCACCTCCGTCGCCTTGGCGCTCTTCGCCGGAGATCAACGTGCTTTCGGTTGGTGCGGGAGCAGTTTGGACCACTGGGGCCGACACTTGGGTAGGTGTTGGCGAAGCCGCTGAAACAGGTTGTGTTGCGGGGCTTGATGGAACGGTTTGTGTCTCTGCAGTCCACGGCAGTTCGCATCCTGCCAAAATGAACGTACCCGACAATAGTATTGGCAGTGAAACTCGGGCCATAATAGCCTCCCAACTCTCTGAACTAATCAATTTCATCTCCAAGCTTACGCTTGGTAAACTCTCTCTGTCCATTGTTGTTTGCCACACAACCTAGGCCCAGACTGTAATCTGCATCACATCAGAAGTTATGTTGCAATCTTGCCGTGCGAACAGATCCGTGCTTTGCGGTGAAAACGAGTATCCGCGCACCTGCCAAGGCATAGGTTTGTGGCTGATACGAAACGTATCCATCGATGTGTGCCTCAACTAACTCTTATGGAAAAAGACGATGTCTACCGCTCGGTCGTAGTGATGAAGAAGTAAACCCATTCTCCTTTGAAGTTCGGGTTGCTTTTGCGTGCTTCGGCAATTTGTGATTTCAGGAAATTCAGATATCCCTCGGCAGGTTCAACCAACGGTCGATCGTCTTGATACAGCGGTTCCGACGCTGCGAAGGCGACAGCTATTTCCTGCCCATAAGGTGGCCCTATCGTAACAAAGAGGCCTGCGTCACCCGGTTCCGCTGCGCCGATCTGCAAAGCAGCCTTTGCAGGCGTCGGCGCCATTGGAGTTGACACGTTTGGCCTGAGGTGGATCACCTGACCTTCGGCATCGAAATAATCGACATAGACGAAAGCGTCGTAATCCGCCCCGGTCAGGTCCAATATCAGCTGCTGTCCTTTAACATAGTGAAATTCGCGCGCATGAATGTACTTTCCGATGAGAAGCGGATTGGTGATTTGATCTGTAGATTGCGGCAATCCGACATCCGCGATGCCACTGAGCGCACCACATTGTGGGCGAGGTAGGATGTGAAGCTTGTCGTCAACCCGTATGTTGTTTCCCATTTGTGCCTGAAGGGCTGTCAGTACAGGATTGCGCAATCCGTCTTCGGGGATATGACCGATGACCTGCAATGTGTTGGTGTCGGGTTGAAATTGAACTTGCAACCGCGCACACGGGATTTGCGCCAGCAGCCCATCGATTCCATCCCGCAGATTCTGAGCGCTATTCCCGGCGTCTTCGGGTCGCATGAAACTCTGGATCGCCGCCAGAGAGACGGGGTCGATCGGTTCATTGCCCGTGGTTGAAAACACCTCGGACGCGTTGGTGGAAGGGATATCAGGGACTGTCTGCTTTAGGGCGACGGGTTGGGGTCTCACAGGCTGGGCCAGTTCCTGTTTTGGAGGTTTGGGGGGCAAAGCCTGCTCTTGCGGTGAGCTTGAAAGGATCGGATTCGCCTGCAAAGTAGCTGGGACCAACCGAGATGGTGACACTGCTGCGGCTTGTAAGGGCTGAGGCGCGCCGGTGACTTGCTGTATCGGCTTGGCCAAATTTTCAAGCGTTGCCAGAGCATCCGGTTTCGCCTGGGTTGCCGCAAGCGTCTGCTGTGGGAGTTGCTTCGAAGCTGCGGTCGATTGATGTATCGCGCTTTGATCCAGCTGCGCCCCAATTGCATCCGTTGTCGGCGCAGCCTCGACTTCCGGTCGTGCTTCGATAGCCTCGCTTTGTTTGACCTGATGGGCGGACAATTGCATCCGGGTCTCGGGCACGGGCTGCTTCGTCACCGGGTCTGGCTCAACACTCCAAATCAGGGCCAGAGCGCCGCCGACATGAAGGGCAAGCGAGCAGACTAACCCAACCCCCCATATGAACGGCCCCTTGATCACCGTGCAGGCCCGGGAGGTGTCACCACCAGAACTACGTCGCGTGCACCCATCGCCTCGAATTGGGCGATCCGGGGCAGGATGTCGCGTAATGCAGCGTCGCGATGCGCGTTGATCCGGATCAGAATGTCTGGATCGGCCTCCAGTTGGGACTGAATGCGCTGATCAATATCTTGCAGAAATACCTCTTCGCCGTCTAGCGCCATCGTCCCATCGGCCGCTACGGATAACGTGATGCCTCCCGCTGGCATGTCCGCCCCGGTCAGGGCCGTTGGTGGGGTTACATCAAACGGCGCAGTGGCGTCCATGCGGCCGATCAACATAAAAAAGACCAGCAGGAAGAACACCACATCGATCAGGGCGATGATCGTCTCGGGGTGATGGCGACGAGCAGGGCGAGATATCCTCACTGGCGGGCCTCCAGTCGGACCACGCGCATGTTCACGGCCCCAGCGCTTGTGACAATATCCATGACAGTTACAAGCGACTGTAGTCGAGCACCTCCGGTCGGCAGGATGATGACCTGAAGCGCAGGGTTCCGATTAAGGCGGACTGTCAGCAAGCTGATCAGTTCGTCCCGGGTGAAATCCTTACCTTGATGAAAGGGGGAACCGTCTGTTCCGATGCGAATAAGCAGTGTTTCGGATTCAGTCTCGGCTTCGGCTGCCTGCGAGGGGACCGGGCGGTTGGACTGTGCCAGCGCCGGAATCATGTCTAGGTTCAGATAAGTCGACGTGACCATGAAGAACACCAGCAGGATCAACATTACGTCGATCATCGGAACCAGAGAGATCAATGGCCGGGTCGGCTTGCGTCTGTTCAGGCTGATATCGCTGTACATCGAAGCTTCCTTAATGCGCGCCGCGCTCCTCAAGCACCATCAGATTGCCAACAGCGTTCTCTATGGACTGCGCTCCTGCTTCGGCACGTCCGGACAGCAAAGAGGCGCCAATGGCAGCTGGAATGGCGACCAACAACCCGGCAGCGGTCGTCAACAGCGCCTGCCAGATACCACCCGCCAGGACCGAGGCGTTAGCCGCACCCTGCGCCAGCTCCAATTCCTGAAACGACTGAATCATTCCGGTCACCGTGCCTAAAAGCCCCAGCAAAGGTGAGATCATGGCGATCAATTCTAAAACGCGAATCCAGCTGTTCATTACGGCGAATTCCTGATTGCCGCGACGCGTCAGCTCGGCCATCAGGGCAGGTCCTTTGAAGCCATCGATAAGCGCTTGCATGGCATAGGCACAAACACGGTCCGCCGGTGATTTACCTGCGGCGACGGCCTGTTGCGCGGATTTTTTGTCTCCGCCCGACCATTGGACAAAAGCCGCGTCCCGAGCGGGCCCTCCAGCGCGTACCGGCGCGAGCCTGATAACCTTGACCACGATCACTGTCAGCGACAGCAAGGACAGTAGGCCAAGAAGGACGATGATTGGGCCTCCGGTGCCCAGATTTTCCAACCCCGGCATGGTTTATTGCGCCAGATTCGCTGTTGTCTTGCTGTCCAACGCTAATAGCGGGAAGCAATCCACAGGGTTTTCGTTCTGAGGTTTGCACGCGGGCAGGTCGTGTAAAAGCACCTCGGAAATATCTGAGCAATCAATCTCGGGAATCTCAAAGAGCTTTAGAACGGTCCGTTGTACCGGAAGGGGGGCTGCGTCGATGGACAGCAAGCGATCGATCACTCCGTCGCCGTCGAGGATCGCCAGTGACATTTCAAATTCTTCAAAGCTGTTACCGGTCTGGTTGCGAAACAAAAAGAAAGCGCGGCAGCCCCCAGCCTCGCCAGTTTCAAACTTGTTCAACTCAATGGACAGTTTACCTTCGTCAGCCTGCGCCATCATGGCTGCAAGTGTCAGTGCAATGACTGCAAATATCCCTGTTTTCATTTTATTCCCGTTCTCGATTGCCGATTTCTCCTAGTCGTCCGCAGGCGTCGTCTGTGAAGACGGTGTGCCAGGGTCCGTTCGATCGGGTTCGGACCTTCCATGATAATTGCAGCATCGGACTGCATGCGAGAAGAGGAAATTTTAGTCCTCTGCATCTAACTTCGTCTGCGAAACGAAAAAAGCGTGCCTTATCGGCGTAGCGGCCAAACCATGTCGTAAAAAAAACGTATTTATTAGGTTTGACTTTGGGCCTGGTATGGGGCTGATTCATAACAATGACTGCGCATAAAACGCGAAATGTTTGCAAGCTTTGTCATCGTGTGAAGTAGTTCATATCGGTTGTCGGGAATATCACGTTAAGCGGTGCCAACAAACGGACAAGCGGCAGACAACCGCCACGTTATTGGGGAGAGTATGGAACTATCATCTTATCTGGAGCCTAGAAGCGAAGATCAGCCAAGCGGTGAAAACCTGGAATATGATCCGGCATTTACTGATCTTGAGATCGCGGCTCAGCCAGGGGAAGAACGTCAGATGGGCGACGAGGTCGTCGCCGCTGAAGAACAAGATTGGGCTGATGTCGAGGCCAAAGCGCTAGCGGTTATGGAACAGAGCCATGATTTGCGCGCCGCGATCTACCTGGCCGAAGCGGTTTTGCATACAAAGGGTCTTACTGAATTTTCAGCTTCGATAAATTACGTCAGATCTCTGCTGGATGAATTCTGGGATACTTGTCACCCTGAGTTGGACGAAGATGATGGCGACGCGACGATGCGGATCAACGCGGTGCGTGGTCTGGCCTCGACTGAACGTATGGTACGAGCGCTACGTCGCACTGGCTTGACGGAAAGCCGAACTTTCGGACGCATCACCCTACGTCATCTGGATGTTGTCGATGGCAGCATAAACATGCCGGCCGATCTGGACGACATCCCGGACGAAAACAGCGTTGCCGCCGCTTTCAAGGATACTGATGAAGAAACACTTTCCGCCAACGCGGAAGCGGTTGCATCAGCGCTTGAGAATGTAAACTCTATCGATGCTGTCTTTGCTGACAAGACCCCGGGAGAAGGCCCGAATCTGGACCCTTTGATTGACGCATTGAAGAGCATCAAGCAGGCGATGTCCCGTTACGCTGATGTCGGTGACACCGCAGATGACGACGTGGACGAAATGGATGCACCCGCGGCTAAATCAGGATCAGGACCAGCTGCTGCGCCTGCAGGCGGTGGTGCGGTCAACTCGCCCGAAGACGTTACCCGAATGTTGGAACGCATTATGGATTATTATGCGCGCTGCGAACCTTCCAGCCCGCTACCGATTTTGTTGGAACGGGCAAAGCGGCTTGTGAATGCAGATTTTATGACGATTATCGAAGATATGGCCAAAGAAGGTCTGGACGAAGTGCGCCAGATCGGCGGATTGAAAGATGATGATGACGATGGATTTTGATACGTTTCCGGCGATGGCGCTGGAACGTGGATCGAAACAAAAAGCTGACGGATGAGTCGAGGAGCAACAGATGGCTGACAGTTCACAAAAATTCATAGCCCGGAACAGGGCTCCGAGAGTTCAGATCGAATATGATGTCGAGCTTTATGGAGCCGAGAAGAAAGTACAGTTGCCGTTTGTCATGGGCGTCATGAGCGATCTGGCTGGCAAATCCGAGGTCGAGCAGCCCGCCGTTGCGGACCGGAAATTCCTGGAAATTGATGTAGACAATTTCGACGACCGGATGAAATCGATGGCGCCGCGCGCTGCGTTCACGGTGCCCAACACCCTGACAGGCGAAGGCAATCTGGCAGTAGATATCACCTTTGAAAGCATGGATGATTTCAGCCCGGCCGCGATCGCGGCCAAGGTCGAACCGCTGAAAGAGCTGCTGGATGCACGCACACAATTGTCCAACCTCATGACTTATATGGATGGCAAAACCGGGGCCGAGGATCTGATTTCAAAAATTATGCAGGATCCCAGCCTGCTAAAGACACTGGCAGCCCAGCCCAAGCCGGGCAACGACGCTGCTGAGGAGGAGTAAAAGATGGCCGATGAAGAAGCCAAGGTAGAAGCCGCCGAAGGCGCAACCGCATTTGGATCATCCGAGTTCGAAGCTCTGCTGACCAAGGAATTTCGCCCGAAATCGGACCAGGCCAAGACTGCCGTTGAAAGCGCAGTGAAAACACTGGCCGAACAGGCCCTGGCCAACACTGGTCTAATTTCGGACGATGCGCTGCGCTCGATCGAAGGCATCATTGCTGAGATCGACAAGAAGCTGACCGAACAGGTTAACCTGATTTTGCACCATGCCGATTTCCAGCAGATGGAAAGCGCGTGGCGTGGTCTGCACTATCTGGTGAACAACACCGAAACCGACGAGATGCTGAAAATCCGCGTGATGAACATCTCGAAAAAGGACATGCACAAAACTTTGCGCAAGTTCAAAGGTACCGCGTGGGATCAGTCGCCGATCTTCAAGAAGCTCTACGAAGAAGAGTTTGGCCAGTTTGGTGGTGAGCCTTATGGCTCATTGGTTGCAGACTATCATTTCGATCACAGCCCGCAGGATATCGAACTGTTGGGTGAAATGTCGAAGATTGCCGCTGCTGCCCATGCGCCGCTTATCACCGGTGCCAAGCCCAGCCTGTTCCAGATGGACAGCTGGTCAGAATTGGCTAACCCGCGCGACCTGACCAAGATCTTCCAGACCCCGGAATATGCTGCTTGGCGGTCTCTGCGTGAAAGTGAAGATTCCAAATATGTGGGCCTGGCCATGCCGCGCTTCTTGGGGCGTCTGCCTTATGGTTCCAAAACCGAACCGGTCGAGGAGTTCGCCTTTGAGGAAGACACCACCGGTGCGAATAGCGACAGCTATAGCTGGGTGAATGCGGCCTATGGCATGGCGGTAAACATCAATCGGTCTTTCAAGGAATATGGTTGGTGCTCGCGGATCCGCGGTGTGGAAAGCGGCGGTACCGTTGAGGGCCTGCCAGCGCACACCTTCCCGACCGACGACGGTGGCGTTGACATGAAATGCCCAACCGAGATTGCGATTTCGGACCGGCGCGAAGCGGAACTGGCCAAGAATGGCATGATGCCGTTGATCCACCGCAAAAACAGCGACGCTGCCACCTTCATCGGTGCGCAATCGCTGCATAAACCCGCCGAGTATGACGATGCTGACGCGACTGCGAACGCCAATCTGGCTGCTCGTCTGCCATATCTGTTTGCGACCTGCCGGTTTGCTCACTACCTAAAATGCATGGTGCGGGACAAAGTTGGTTCGTTCAAAAGCCGTCAGGATATGGAATCCTGGTTGCAGGACTGGATCAACCAGTATGTTGACTTCAACGCTGATATTTCTGCTGAAGCTGAGAAGGCGCGCAAACCGCTGGCTTCCGCCGAGGTTGTTGTTGAGGACGTAGAAGGGAACCCCGGATACTACACTTCCAAGTTTTTCTTACGCCCACACTACCAGCTTGAGGGGCTATCGGTGTCTCTGCGCCTAGTTTCGAAACTTCCGTCGGAAAAAGCCGGTTAAACCGAAAAAAAAGTGGCGGCGGGTGAAGTGCTTCACTGCCGCCATTTCAAACCTCGAATATCTCAGTGTCATCATTAGCCCTTGAAGGAAGGTAAAATGGAAAACGTATTCATCAAGATGGACTTCCCCGGTGAGGCCAGGGAAAAACAACATACCGATTGGATCGCTTGTAAAGAGATCAGCTGGGAGGTCGCGCGCACCCTGGATATGGGCGACATGGGCACCACCCAGCGTGGTTATGCGAATGCAAATTTCGGCAAAGTCACGCTGAGCACCGAGCTCAGCAAAGCCTCGGCCAAGCTCATGACCTATGTTGCTTCGGGCAAGTCCAACGGCGAGATGACGATTCATCTGTGCCGGTCGGGTGACGATGAGAAGAAAGGTATGGAGCCATATCTGATCTTCACCCTGCGCGACGCTATCGTCGACAGCTATTCGGTTAGTGGGGGCGAAGAATCGATCCCATCAGAACAGTGGACCGTTGCGTATCGCGGCATCTCGATCAAGTACAAGATCGCCGATTTCAAAACCGGCAAACTCAGCGACTGCAACGAGTTCAAGTGGAATCTGGAAACCGGCGACGTCAGCTGATTTTTGGAGAAAAAATTGGCCTTGGCGGTATGTTTTCCGCCAAGGCTGTTTCCTTTTTTAACATCCTGACGACGCGAGGGCTTCATGACGCCGGAAGAACATCTAAGAACAGGCGATCTGACTGCCACGCTAACTGCGTTGCAAGATAAAATCCGCACAAATCCAGCTGATGCTAAGCTCCGGATTTTCCTGTTTCAATTACTTTGCGTCATGGGAGATTGGAAACGCGCGATCACTCAACTGAAGCTGAGCGCGGAAATGGATGAGGCGGCCACAATGATGGCCAAGACCTACCGCGAGGCCATCATTTGCGAAGTGTATCGCGAAAAGGTCTTTGCGGCCGAGAAAACTCCGATGATCTTTGGCGAGCCCGAAGAATGGCTGGCGCATCTGATTGAAGCCCAGAAGTTGACCGCGGGTAGGAACCTTGAACAAGCTGCCGAGATGCGAGCGAAAGCCTTCGACGCGGCCCCCGCAACGTCAGGTACCGTGAATGGCGAAACGTTCGAATGGATCGCGGATGCTGACATGCGTCTGGGTCCGGTGCTGGAGGTTATTGTGAACGGGCGCTATTTCTGGCTCCCGTTTGCTCAGATTGCCCGACTTGAAATCGAGGCACCCAGCGACCTGCGTGACGCCGTCTGGACGGCCTGCACTTTGACTGTTGCCAGTGGTGGAGAAATTGCGGCGTTGATCCCTACCCGATACCCGGGAACGACAGAATACGGAGACGATGCCGCTCGGTTGGCGCGTGCGACAAGTTGGGTCGATGCGGGATCTGATACCTTTACCGGCCTGGGTCAGCGCATACTGACCACGGACAAATCCGATATTGCTTTGTTGGATGTGCGCGAATTGGTACTGAACGTGGCCGCCGGGGCCGGGGAAACGGCCGGAGATGGCTGAGAAGACCCTTGCCGAACGCTTGCAGCCTTCGCTTCTGGATCGGCTGACGGACGACGCGCCGGATCAGAAAAAGGAAGGGCGCGACTCTCGTGTGATCGACGTGGGCCGCCTGAGAGAAATCATTCAGCGTGATCTGTCCTTGTTGCTCAATACCACAGATCAATCCGATCTGATTGACGAAGATACTTATCCCTACGCGTCGAAATCTGTTCTGAATTACGGCATCCGCGAAAGCTCGGGGTCGTTTTCAACACTGCGACAAGCCCAGCGAATCCAACGCTCTATCGCGGATTCGATCGAGGTATTCGAACCTCGTATTATGAAGGGCTCGGTCTCGGTTGATTTGCGGTCCGAAAAAGGATCGGGCGAAATGCACGTAGAATACGATATACGCGCTGTAATGTGGGCTCAGCCGATGCCTTTGGAGCTCTACCTGCGCAGTCGCGTTGATATTACGACCGGCGAAGTCGCGATCGAGCGGAGTTAGTGCGATGGATACCCGCCTGCTCAAACACTACGAAACTGAACTGGCCTTTCTTCGCGAAATGGGGGCAGAGTTCGCTGCCGCTTATCCCAAGATCGCGTCCCGTCTGGGGATGGAAGGGATCGAAGTTGTCGATCCCTATGTAGAACGCCTGCTAGAGGGGAGCGCTTTTCTGGCGGCGCGCGTGCAGTTGGAACTGGAAATGCAGTTCCCGACATTCACGTCGAACCTTCTGGAAATAGTCTATCCACATTATCTGGCCCCGACTCCATCCATGATGATTGCGCAGTTTGAACCGGACGTTGGCAATGCGGCCCTCAAAGAGGGCTATACGATTCCACGTGGTGCGACGTTGCGTTCTTACTTGGCAGAAGGGGAGCAGACCGCGTGTGAATTCAGGACCTCGGCCGACATGACGCTGTGGCCGATTGAGATTACCGAAGCCGAGTACATTGACGGGCGCGGTGAACTGGTCGCAGCAGGTGTGGCCAAGGAAACTGACGCCCGGGCTGGCATCCGGTTGCGTTTGAGACGCACCGACGGCGAACCTATGGCAGAACTGGGTTTGGACGATCTTGTGCTGCATCTGGACACCCAGAGCGGCAAGGCATGGGCGCTTCATGAATTGCTGGCGACTCAATGCGTGGGCCTGACAGGGCGGTCGACAGATCGGCGTGCGGACTGGACCGTTCGCCTAAACCAGGCAGATGTTATCCCCAAAGGGTTCGAGCCTGACGAAGCTTTGCTGCCGACACCGCGCCAATCCTTTGACGGCTATCGTCTGTTGCAGGAATATTTCGCAATGCCCGAACGTTTCCTGTTCGTCGAATTGACCGGCTTGCAACAGGCTTTGAAACAGTCGGCGGGCAGTGATGTTGATATTTATATCCTGCTGCAGGACGGGATGCGCGATGTCGCTCCGGCGGTTACGCCTGCGGCATTTGCGCTGAACACAGTTCCGGCTGTCAATCTGTTTCACCGCCGATGTGACCGGGTTCATATCACGCAAATGGACACCGAGCACCATGTTGTGCCGAACCGGACAGCTGGTTTGGATTATGAGATATTTTCGATTGATCGCGTGACCGGGATTCAGTCCGATGAAGAAGGGGACATTCCTTTCCGCCCGTTCTACAGCGACACCGATCTGACAGCTGCGGGCGATAACCACTCGGCCTATTACACGGTCAAGCGTCGGATGCGGCAACGGAACGAAAAAGAACGGTTGCGCGGAGTTCGCACATCTTATCTGGGCTCTGAAGTGTATCTGACGCTGGTAGATCGGGCTCAGGCTCCTTACCCCGGATCGCTTGACCAGTTGGCGGTTGAGGCGCTGTGCTCGAACCGGGATCTTCCTATGCTGCTTGCGGCGGGAGGGACAGATGTGTTCCATCTGCCAGAAGGTGGGCCAGTAAAATCGGTACGCACACCCGTAACCCCAACTCGACCTCATGCGACGTTGGCTCAGGGGGATGCAGCCTGGAAATTAATCAGCCATTTGAGTCTGAACTATCTTTCGATCTCTGGTGATGGCGCGGAAGGCGGTGCAGGCGCGCTGCGCGAGTTGTTGGGGATCTATGCTCCTCTGGGAAATCGGGTGACCGAAAAACAGTTGGAAGGCGTGGCGTCTGTTACCAGTCGCCCAATCGTGCGTCGGATGAGCGACGAAGTGCTCAGCACAGCCGTGCGCGGTCTGGAGATCACGTTGGGGTTTGATGAAAGCTTTTACGAAGGCACCAGCGTATATGTTCTGGGTGCCGTGCTTGAACGGTTCTTCCGTAAATATACGACGATCAACAGTTTCACGGAAACCGTTCTGAAAACCGAAAGACGAGGAGAGATTGCCAGATGGCGACCAGCAGCCGGCCTGGGCAGGATCATTTGAGCCTGCTTGCCGCGCTGGCGGCAGACCCTGAAAGGCATCATGTCTTTCAGGCACTTCGGGTGATCGAGGCGCATTATTCTGATGCACCGAGGTTGGGCGAATCCCGCCGTCCGCGCGAAGACAAAGTGCGGTTGGGGCAGGATGTGTCACTGGCCTTTCCTCCCAATACTCTAACCCGTTTTGAACCGGCGTCAGAAAACGCACCCGGCAAGCTGAACAACCTATTCTTTGGATTCTTCGGCCCGCAAGGCCCTTTGCCGTTGCACTTGACGGAATTCGCCCGCGACCGGCAACGTAATCACCGCGATCCTACTTTTGTCGCTTTTGCCGACATGCTGACGCACCGAATGATGAGCTTGCTGTACCGCGCATGGTCAGCAGCCGAACCGGCCCCCAGCTTTGATCGTGGGGATGATCCGTTCGAACAGCGGGTGGCTGCTTTGGCCGGTTTTAAAGGGCAGTCGTTCGTAGATCGCGATGCGATGTCGGACATTCTACGCCGATTTTTCGCTGGGCATCTGGGATCGGGCACCAAGACAGCTGAAGGTCTAATCGCGATACTGTCCGACTATTTCGGCGTCGAGGCACACATCCAACAATTTGTAGGATCCTGGTTGGAACTTGAGCCCGATGATACCTGGCAACTGGGTGGGCCCGCTCGTCTGGGACAGTCAACCAGCATCGGGAGCCGGGTTTGGTCTCGGTCGGCCAAATTTCGAATCCGGATAGGGCCGGTTTCACTAGAAGACTACAAACGCCTGCTTCCCGGCGGCCTGTCGCAGCAGCGGTTAGAGGCGATCCTACGCACCTATGTCGGCGACACTCTGGATTGGGAGATCAATCTGGTTCTGGCCGGTGACGAAGTGCCCCGCGCATCGCTGGGCGGCACGACGCAGCTGGGTCACACAAGCTGGATCAAAAGCCGCAATGAAGCGGACACAACCCAGCCGGATGCAGATGATCTGATTCTGTACCCCGGCTACACGACACAAGAATTCGAGGCCAAAGAACTGGCACCCAACGAGAGGTATTGAATATGACGGAAATCAGCCGTGTTTCGCTTTTCGGCAAGCTAAACAAGCTGGGCTATCAAGCGATCGAAGGGGCCACTGTATTTTGCAAGATGCGCGGCAATCCTTATGTCGAGATCCAGCATTGGTTGCATCAAATCCTTAATGGCCAAGACAGCGACATTCACCGGATCATCCAGCACTATGATCTGGATCCGGGCAAGATCGCGTCGGAACTGACCCGCAGTCTGGATATGCTGCCGCGCGGGGCGTCCTCGATCTCGGACCTCTCCGACCATCTAATGGATGCGATGGAACGCGGCTGGGTCTGGGGTTCGCTTTTATACTCCGATAGCAAAGTACGCACGGGTTATCTGATTTTGGGCATGCTCAAGACGCCCGCGCTGCGCAATATTCTGGGCAGTATGTCGCCCGAGCTTGCGAAGATAGGCGCGGATGATCTGGCCGACAGCTTTGCTGAGGCCACAGATGGTTCTCCTGAGGATACGTTGGGCGCACAGGATGGTTCCAATGTTGGGGGCGGGGCCGAACCTGGTGAGGCCAGCAGTGCGATGGCACCCGGCGCGATGGGTAAAGGTGAGGCGTTGGAGCAGTTCTGCACTGACCTGACCGAACAGGCGCGCAACGGCGAGATCGATCCGATTGTGGGTCGCGATGAGGAAATCCGTCAGATCGTCGATGTGTTAATGCGGCGCCGTCAGAACAACCCAATTTTAACTGGTGAGGCTGGCGTCGGTAAAACGGCGGTGGTTGAAGGGTTTGCGCTGCGGATTGCACGTGGTGACGTGCCACCGGCATTGAAGGATGTGCGCTTACTGGTGTTGGATGTGGGCCTCTTACAGGCCGGGGCCTCGATGAAGGGAGAGTTCGAAAACCGCCTGCGTCAGGTGATTGACGAGGTGCAGGCCAGCCCGGCGCCGATCGTAATGTTTGTTGATGAAACGCATACATTGGTTGGTGCTGGTGGTGCCGCAGGGACAGGAGATGCGGCCAACCTTCTGAAACCAGCGCTCGCGCGTGGTACATTGCGTACAATCGGCGCGACTACATGGGCTGAGTACAAGAAATACATTGAGAAAGACCCGGCCCTGACCCGGCGTTTTCAGGTCGTGCATGTTGAAGAGCCAGATATTCCAAAAGCTGTGCTGATGATGCGCGGTATCGCCTCGATGCTGGAGAAACACCATCGTGTGCAAGTTCTGGACGAAGGGATCGAGGCGGCGGTGACGCTATCGGCTCGCTACATCCCCGCGCGTCAGTTACCCGACAAATCAGTCAGCCTTCTGGACACCGCCTGTGCCCGCGTTGCGGTATCCCAGCACGCGGTTCCGGCGGAAGTCGACGATAGCCAAAGGCGGATCGAGGCATTGACGACCGAGTTAGAGATCATCGAGCGGGATGAGACAGCAGGGTATGACGTAGCCGAGCGGCGCGAAGCGGTGAATGCCGCGAAAGTGGCTGAGGAAGCGCGACTGGCAGAATTGACTGGACGTTGGGACGCCGAGAAAAAGGTGGTCGAAGAAATTCTCGACCTGCGTGCCAAGCTGCGCGAGGGTGGTCAGGAGGTTGAAGGAACTGGAACAGCCGAGGGTGAAGCCGCGACCGATGAAGCCCCGGATACGCAACCCGTCGACCGGGAGGCACTGCTGGCCGAATTGAAGGCCAAGAATGCAGAACTGGAAAAGTTACAAGGCGATATCCCCCTGATCCTGCCCATCGTCGATCATCAGGCGGTGGCCAGCGTCGTCGGTGACTGGACAGGTATCCCCGTCGGCCGCATGGTCAAAGACGAAATCGAGACCATCCTGAATCTCGAAGAGCGCCTGGCCAAGCGTGTGATCGGTCAGGACCATGCGATGAAGATGATCGCCAAGCGGGTTCAAACCAGCCGTGCGGGACTGGACAATCCGAACAAACCGATCGGTGTGTTCATGCTCGCAGGTACCAGTGGTGTTGGCAAAACGGAAACCGCGCTGGCACTGGCCGAGGTTTTGTATGGTGGCGAACAGAACGTCATTACGATCAACATGTCCGAATATCAGGAAGCTCATACCGTCAGCAGTTTGAAAGGCGCACCTCCAGGTTATGTCGGCTACGGCGAAGGCGGTGTGCTGACCGAAGCGGTAAGACGCAAACCGTATTCGGTAGTTCTGTTGGATGAGGTCGAAAAGGCGCATCCTGATGTACACGAAATTTTCTTTCAGGTCTTCGACAAGGGCGTGATGGAAGATGGCGAGGGTCGCGTAATTGATTTCAAGAATACTTTGATTCTGCTGACTTCGAATGTCGGGACCGAGATGATCATGGATATGTGTGCGGACCCCGACTTGATGCCCGACCCCGAGGGGATGGCCAAAGCGCTGCGTGATCCGCTGCTCAAAGTTTTCCCGCCCGCGCTTTTGGGACGTTTGGTCACGATCCCCTACTACCCGCTGAGCCCTGAAATGTTGGGCGAGATCACCAAACTGCAACTGGGCCGGATCAAAAAACGTGTTCAGGACGCTCATGGCGTGCCCTTCGAATACTCTGACACAGTGGTCGAAGAGATCGTCAATCGTTGCCAGGAATTGGACAGCGGAGGCCGCATGATCGACGCGATTGTGACCAATACGATGCTGCCTGATATCTCGGCTGAGTTCCTTCGTCGTATGATGGAAGGGCACGAAGTTTCAAAAGTGGTGATCGAGGTCACAGACGGCGAATTCACTTATGGGTTTGACTGACAAAGGCCGCCATTCGGACGGATCATAACTCAATAGATTATCGCCAGTGGAGGAGTCCCAAGATGGCAAAGACAACAGTTACCAAGCACAAGTTTTACGTCGTCGATCTGATCCGGTCGAAGCCAAAGCTTGAATACATCGAAATCCCAAAATACCGGGTTGATGTAGAATTCGAGATCACGAAATCGGGTAAGCTGAAAAAGCCCGCACCGGTACCCTCAACCGCGCTGAAACGTCTGGAAGATGCCGGCATGAAGGTGCTGGACGACTACGAAAAGACGATCACTCAAGAGGCTGTCCGGCTCGACAAAAAAGTCGGGGAGTTGATGAAGACGCCTGGGAAAAAATCCCAGGACGAGGCGGAAAAGCTGATCCAGGGCGTCAATCAGTCGATCAAGAATGCCATGGCCTCCGCCGAAGGTGCGGCCAAGGTGGCGATCGAAAAGAAGCTGAAAGACGAAGCGAACAAAGACAAGCTGCTGAAAGAGGCGCGCATAAAAACCACGGTGAAGGTAACCATGGGCGTCATCAAGATCAGTGGCGCAGTCGCGAGGTTGGTGGCATCTTCGGGCGCAGATGCGATGGCCTACAAGACCATTGCCAAGCAAGTGTATTCTCTGGGCAAGGAGCTTCAGCAACAGCTCAAGGGTGAGGAAAAGCTGCGCAAGGACCTGTATAAGGCAATCCAGAATTACATGAAATTGCGTGAATCTGTCATCATGCAGGCGGCCGAGCGACAAGGTATCACGGATACATCCGGTATTTCGCCGAAAAAGCCGTTGGAGGCGATTAAGAAATTCACCGCCAAAGCTATTGCGATGGGTGAGGAAGTTACAAAGGGCAAAGACCCCAAGACCATCGCCAAGAATATGCTGGATTTCGCAGCGAAAGCGGTGAAAGGCAAGGCGGAGGACGCAAAGAAGGCACGCGAGAAATACCGCGAACATACGACGAAGACACGTCATAAAGTGGATGATCTGGGCGCTTCGGCAGACAAATTGATGAAGGCGGCCAGAGGCTCCAAGACCCTCAAAGAGGGGATCAAGTTGGGCGCTGAATGTATGAACGTCAAACGCTCGGCCAGTGAACTTTCAAAGAAGCTGGAAGATCGCGAGAATTTCCTAAATGATATGAACGCGTTGATGGAAGGCAATGGACTGAAAGTGGACGACACCGCGATCATCGACAAGATCAAGGCGTTGGATAAGAAAACCATCGCAACGGAAGCCAAGAACATGTTCACCAACATCAAGACCGTGAAAGGTATGATCGACAACATCAGCGACGCTGTAGGTTGATCGAACCCTGACATGTTGGGCGCGCCACTTGTGCGCCCAACAGATGCTAGACGACAGGAGGCCATGTTGGATACCGGTATCGAGAAGAGCGAAACGCTCCGCGACACCGTGCGTGCATTTGTTGAACGCAAGGCTGTGACCAACACCATTCTTGGCGTGATCATTTTCAATGCGATCACGCTGGGATTGTCGACTTCGGCGTCCATACAGGCCAGTGTTGGCCATCTCCTGACCACGTTTGACAGCATCGTCCTAGGTATTTTCGTGGCCGAGTTGCTGCTGAAATTTTATGCTTACCGGCTGAGTTTCTTCAGAAATGCATGGAACATCTTTGATCTTGTGGTCGTAACACTGGGCCTGTTGCCCAATCGCGATGGCCTTTCAGCCTTGCGAGGGCTGCGGGTCATTCGCGCCATGCGCCTTTTGTCAGTCATTCCACAGATGCGGGCTGTGGTACAGGCCTTGCTTGATGCGTTGCCGGGCATGGGCGCAGTGATCATCATGATTTCGATCGTGTTCTATGTCTTTGCTGTCATGGCTACGCTGATGTATGGCCCCGATTTTCCCGAATGGTTCGGCACGCTGGGCCGGTCTTTGTATTCGCTGTTCCAGATCATGACGCTGGAAAGCTGGTCGATGGGCATCGTGCGTCCCGTGATGGAAACACATCCAACTGCGTGGTTATTCTTTGTCCCATTTATCGTCATAACTGCGTTCTCAGTGTTGAACCTGTTCATTGGTTTACTGGTCAATACGATGCAGTCAGCGGTCGAAGACGAGTCAGTTGAAGAGTTTTCGCATCTTCGTGAACTGGTACGCAGCGAAACGGACATTGTTGATGATCGCGTTAAGGAACTGCTTGTCGAAGTGAAAGCATTGCGTCGCGAGGTTGCGGAGTTGAAAGGGCAGGGCGATGGCTAACAGTTCTCAGAAGTTCATTGCACGCAACAGGGCGCCGCGGGTTCAGATCGAATACGATGTCGAATTGTACGGGGCCGAGAAAAAGGTTCAGCTACCGTTCGTGATGGGAGTTCTGAGTGATCTGTCCGGGAAGTCCAAGGCCGAAGCCGTCTCGATTTCCGACCGCAAATTTCTCGAGATCGACGTCGACAACTTCGATGACCGCATGAAGGCGATGGCTCCTCGTGTTGCATTTTCGGTGCCCAATACTCTGACAGGTGATGGCAATCTGTCGGTGGACCTGACATTTGAGAAGATGGGTGATTTCAACCCGGCCCAGATCGCGGCCAAGATTGAACCGCTGCAGAAACTACTGGACGCGCGCACTCAGCTAGCCACGCTCATGGCCTATATGGACGGCAAGGCCGGAGCCGAGGCGTTGATCGAAAAGATTCTGGCCGATCCTGGACTGTTGGCGACGCTGGCAAGCGGCCCGGTTGAAGATCCTGACCCAGCGTCGACACTGGATGCATTGCGGGAGTTGGCCCCCGAGGACGCTCCCGAGGATCACTCAATGGCCGAGGCATTGGCGACGCTGCCCCAAACTGAGGTCGTCGAACATCCGGATGAGACGTCAGACGTCTTATCGAACCTATCTGTCAATGCTCCCGAAGACCCGCCTGAGGATACGTCCCTGGTCGATGCTTTGGCTTCATTACCGGAAGCGATTGCAAGCGACGACGAAACCGACATGACCGCTGGCGTGCTGTCTGATCTGGCAGGTGCAACCCCCGAAGAGGCCGTAGAAGATACTTCGGTTGAAGACGCCTTGTCTTCAGTTCCAGACATGGCAGAAGACGAGGCGCAAGATGAGGCAGCAGGCATTTTGTCCGACCTCGCAGATCAGGCCTCAGATGCTGTTGCCGAGGACAATTCCCTTGAAGAGGCGCTATCGTCCCTCCCAGAGACAGAAGAAGCAACCGAAACCGATTATTCCGAAATCCTGTCTGACCTTGCCGAAGCAGAGCCGGAGGTCGAGTCTGAAGACAGTGGTGTTGATGATCTGCTTGGTGAACTTGCCGAAATGGCGCCGGTTGAGGACACCGCCGAGGATAGTTTAGCCAGCGATGCTCTGGCGTCGCTGCCTGATGTTGTCGAAGCCGAGGACATCGACGACAGCAGTGACATCCTGTCCGATCTCGCTGATGTTGCGCCAGATGATGCCCTGGATGACAGCACTGTAGATGGCCTGCTGAGCGACCTCGCGGATTTGGCACCGGATGACGAAGCGCTTGAGGATACCTCCTCAGCAGACGCGTTGGCCTCGCTACCGGTCATTGAAGAGGCCGATGACGACGACGAGAGTGATGACATACTATCCGACCTTGCCGACGCTGCGCCCGAGGAGGACACTGAAGACAGCAGCATCGATGATCTTTTGGGCGATATTGCCGAAATGGCACCAGAGGACATGGATCAGGATGATGAAGCGGATGATATCCTTGCAGCAATTCCGGATCTCGATAGCGCGGATGACGCAGAAGATTTAGATGATGTTCTTGGCGATCTGGCAGAGAACGTTCCCGAGCAAAGTGCGGATGACGGTGACGATCTGGATGCTTTACTAGGCGATTTGTCAGACAGCGCGACCGAGGAGGAGACCTCGGATGAGGTTGAACTGGACGATCTGCTCGGAGACCTGGCCTTGGATGATGAGGGTTCCGAGGCTACTGCGGAGGAAGCAGACGGGGACGATTTGGACCTCGATGATATTTTCGAAGATGACTCGTCAGACGATAACAGTCCCGTATCAGAAGGCGATACCGACGACCTCGATCTCGACGACCTGCTAGACAGCGACGCGACCGAAGGAAAAGACGCTGGGGATACTTCTGAGGCGGACCTCGACGACTTGGATCTGGACAGCCTGCTTGGCGATGACGACACGACCGGCGAAGCAGAAGAAGCTGAAGGCACTGAGACCGATCAGGACGATTTGGATATAGACAGTCTGCTGGACGACACGGATGAAGAAGATCCTGTGCCTGATGAGCTGGATGACCTCGATCTGGACGATCTGCTAAGCAGCGAAGCGTCTGAGGATGATGACGCGGCGGATATATCCGAGGAAGACCTCGACGATTTGGATTTGGACGATCTGTTCAACGAGGATGACTCCTCCGATGACGCAGATGACTTTGATTTGGACGATCTGCTGTCGGACGATGACGAATCCGAGGGCACCGATAACGAGGTCGCTTCGGAAGGGGCCAAACCGGATGGGGAACCGATGCTCGCTTTTGGTCGGATGAGCGCCGACAGGCCCGATCCTGAACGCTTGAAGCGTAGCCGTTTTCGTATAGCAGTTTTTGGCGATTTCTCGGGCCGTTCTGCGAGGGGCCAGATGGAGACGGGGGACGCTTTGGCCGCGCGCAAACCGATCCTGCTGGATCCGGATACGATTGAGGATGTGATCGCCGGCTTCGCCACCACACTTGTGCTGCCCATCGGGAAGGATGGCGCAGGGATTGAGGTGAAACTGAATGAGCTCGACGACCTGCATCCCGATGAGCTGTACGAAAATGTTGAGCTTTTTGAGGGTCTGGCGGGCCTGAAAGGCCAATTGAGTTCCGGAGCAACGACGGATCACGCGGCAAAACAGCTGACCGCATGGGGAGAGGAATTTGGCCAGGCTGTGGTTCCACCGCGCAAGTCTTCGGGTGGCAACACCGTACGAGCTGATCTGAAACTGAGCGATTTTCAGAAGCTGATCGGTGATACCGGCGATGAATTGGCGCAACCCTCTCCGGTGGACGATCTGTTGAAGCGCGTGGTTGGGCCGCATATCCACAAACTACCCAGTCCCGATGTCGCAGCAATGCAGACTGCGGTAGATGACGCGCTAAGTACGGCGATGCGGCTGGTTCTGCACCACCCGGAGTTCCAGTCGGTAGAAGCGCAATGGCGCAGTCTGGATCTGATCGCGCGCAGTGTAGAGGACGACGATACGCTGGATGTGATCCTCTACGATGTTTCCGCCGAAGAAATCGCCGCCGATCTGGCCGCCGAAGAGAATCTGGCCCAAACCGGACTTGTACGATTGTTGACCGAAGAGCCGCTAGATGAAGAGAACGGACGTGGAGGATATTCCGCGCTGATCGGTCTTTATACTTTCGAGGAAACACCGCCTCATGCAGAACTTCTCGGGCGCGTGGGCCGGGTTGCTGCACATGTGGATGCGCCCTTTATCAGCGCTATTACACCCGCCTATCTGGACATCAAGAAAGACGACCGCCACCCATTGGTGGTCAAGGCTTGGGACACGTTTCGCATGATGCCTGAAGCCGGGCACGTAGGGCTTGCATCGCCACGCTTTCTGCTACGTCGGCCATACGGGGCCAAGTCCGAACCAATCTATGAGTTTGAATTCGAGGAATTCACCGAGGCTGAAGGATTGCGCGGAATGCTCTGGGCCAATCCAGCGGTGCTGGTGACGATCTTACTTGCACGGTCTTTCAAGCAGAATGGCAAAGCGATGAATTTGGGTTCAGTCATGAGCCTTGGTGGAATGCCTTATCATTTCGTAAACGACCGCTATGGCGATCAGGTGGCTCTGCCCTGCACCGAGCGCAATATCAGTTTGGACAAGCACGAACATTCGGTTCAGCGCGGTTATATGCCCCTGCTGTCTGTCAAAGGGCGGGATGAGATCAGGCTGGGATCCTTCAATTCGGTCGCGGGTCAGGAGCTGCTAGGGCCGTGGTCAGGCGTCCCGGCTCCGGCGCCATCACCGGATGTGCCGGATGAGCCCGAGGCGGAAGAGGCGGCCTCGGACGATGAGTTTGATATCGATGATCTGGGTCTGGACGATGATTCCGATCCAGATCTGGCCCTTGACGATGACGACACATCGGATCTGGATGACGATGACTTCGACCTGGATCTTGAGGACGATGACTCTGGCGGTCTGGATGATTTTCTCTCGGCATTTGATGATGATGCCGGGGATGACGGGGATGAAGATGAAATGGACCCGGAACTGGCGGCTCTGCTGGCCGATCTGTAACGGCGTGTCGAACGAGATTTGGAAGGAATGGTAAATGGCGGAAAGTCTTCAAAGTAAAGAGTGGCCCCTTCGGATCACCGGTTCATATCCATACAAGGGTAGTGACGACAAAGACGATCTGGTCCTCAGGCGCGCCATCGTGACCGAAGAGCTGGGAACACTAACCGAGATTCAGGTCGAATTCATGTCGGAGAAGACGACGATTGAACTGGACAAGCTGTTGGGAAAGGTGATGACGATTCACCTGGCCGCAGAGGACGGGGCAAAACGCAAATTCACCGGTACCATCGTTCGGGTAGAGCGTCTGGCCCTGCGAGACGGGTTGGTGCAGTTCTTGGCCGAGCTGCGCCCGTGGTTCTGGTTGCTGACACAGAGAACCAATAGTCGAATTTTTCAGGATATGTCGGTCGTCGAGATTTTTGAGAAGATTTTCAAAGAAGATCACAATATCTCGGATTACAAAAAGAGCCTGACCAACACACACCCCAAGCGTGAATACTGCGTTCAATACCGAGAAACCGATTTTGATTTCATCTCGCGTTTGATGCAGGAAGAAGGGATATATTATTACTTCGATTGTTCGGACGCCGACGGTAAAAACGAAAAGCTGGTTCTGTGTGATAGCCCTTCTGCGCATACGCCAATAACAGGAGAGCCCAAGGTAGAGTTTCGTGGCGGTGACGATTATGAACAGCGTCTGGGGGACTTTATTACAGAATGGGCTGCATCTGAATCGATCAGATCGGGTGTTGTGTCGCTCGGGGATTTTGATTTTGAAAAGCCCTCGGCATCTTTGGACGCCCGTTCGAAAACGGGCACAAAGCCGGGCCATTCCTTCAAAGAGGACTTGGAGTTGTACGACACGCCCGGGCATTACAAGGAAACTGGGCTGGGTAATACCAGAGCAAAAGTGCGTATGACTGCACAGGATGCATTGTTTTCTCGACGCCGGGCACGGGCTTCGGTTCGATCGCTGGAAACAGGCCGGAAATTCACGCTCAAAGACCATCCGGACAAAGAGCAGAACGGGGAGTATTTGATAACAAGTGCCAAGTATTTCCTCCAGACCACCGAAGGATACGGATTTGAGAAGAAGGATAAAGATCTGGACACTGGCGCGCTGGAGTTTCCAGAAGACAACAGCGAAATGTTCATGGTCGAGTTCGAGGCTCAGCCCGCCAAGACCGAATTCAAATCCCTTTGTACCATTCCCTGGCCCGAGATATCGGGTCTGCATACTGCCATTGTGACCGGCAAATCCGGAGAGGAGATCTGGACTGATAAATACGGTCGCATCAAAGTTCAGTTTCACTGGGACCGCGAGGGTAAAAAGGACGAAAAAACAACCTGCTGGGTTCGTGTGGTGACCCCGTGGTCAGGTAAGAACTGGGGCATGGTCCATATACCGCGGATAGGACAGGAGGTTGTCATTCAGTTCGAAGAGGGCGATCCGGACCGTCCGATTTGTACCGGTATGCTGTATAACGCGGAAACCATGCCGCCGTACAAGCTGCCGGATAATCAAACTCAATCTGGGATAAAAACGCGGTCTACCAAAGGTGGCGCCACCAATACGTTCAACGAACTGATGTTCGAGGACAAAAAGGACGCGGAACTGGTGCGCTTTCAGGCACAGAAGGATCATGAAAAGCTGGTCAAGAACAAGTCCACAATCACCATTGGCTACGATGAGTTGGACACGGGCGGGAATGGCGGTGATGGTTGTCTGAGCCAAGTGGTTAAGCAGAACGTTGACGAAACGATCAAGAAAGGGGATCACACCTTTACGATCGAAACGGGCAGCCAGACCATCGGGATCAAGACTGACCAGACCGAGACTATTGAGGGTAAATCCACCCGGACGGTCACAGGGAATGTCGCTGAAACCGTAAAGACGGGTAACAAGACAACCACCGTGAATACCGGCAACATTCAGGTCGATGCGAAATCCGGTAAGATCACGATGACCGCTATGCAGTCGATTGAACTGAAAGTGGGCGGGTCATCGATCAAACTGGATCCGACAAGCATTACAATCAAGAGTACGATGATCAAGGTTCAGGCGAATGCCAAACTGGATGCAAAGAGCCCGATGACGACTGTAAACGGCGATGCCATGCTGACCCTCAAGGGCGGCCTGACGATGATCAACTAGGGGGCTGACCGATGAGTGAACGATTTGCAGATATGGTCAAGGTCCCGCAGGTGCCCGCCGCCCGGATGTTGGCCGACGCCAACGCGCGGCTCAGTGTTGAACTTGATGCCCCGGCCAGCGCTGCATTGGATGTTGTTCTGGCTGAATTGGATAAAAAGGAAGCCTACATTGATGTACTGCGTCTGTTGGGTGTTGCGCTGCCGCCACGTGAGCGCGTGTGGTGGTCTTGCCTGGCCGCACGCGATTACATCGGCAAAGCGCCGGACAACAATACCCGCGCTTTAGCTGCATCCGAGGAATGGGTGTTTCGCCCAACGCCCGAAAACCGGCAAAAAGCGGGGGAAACCATTGATCTGGCTGACCCGGATGACGAAACCGTGAATTGTGCCATCGGCGTGCTCTATTCAGATGGCACGCTGGGAACCGGTGATCTGGCGACAATGCCAGCCCCGCTCGGGGCGGCGGAAATCGTGGCCTTTGCAATGAATGTTGTTGCGATGGACAATCACGAAGGCGATTTTGATGCCTACCTACAGTTGCTGATTGATCGCGGCGTCGATATTGCTCGGGGTGGGAATGGTAATCTGGACCGCGACGGTGCCGGTCCAGGGACGGAGGAATAAACATGGGATTTCCACAGGCCCGTGTAACTGATCTGCACGCATGCACGCTGCCGGCACCGCCGCCAGCGCCGCCGCCTCCTGCGCCGGTACCGATGCCGATCATGCCACCTTGTTGTCCAACCGTTCTGGTTTCAAAACTGCCAGCGGCACGAGTGACAGATTTGGCGACACCTGCATTTCCGCATCCTATATTGAAAGGATCGGCGACGGTGCTGATTGGCAAGCTACCGGCGGCGCGGGTGATGGATACTTGCGCCTGCGGTGGTCCGATCCTGCCGCCTTGCTGCCCCACCGTTCTGGTTGGAGGATGAAGACAAACGAATGACGGTCACACTGAAATTTCAATCCACCGGCATAGTGCCGGGCGACGGGCGCCCGGTGTCGATGCAGGGGGGTTCTTTGACCGTGGGGCGTGGACCGGCCAATGACCTTGTCCTCCCCGACCCTGAGCGAACGCTCAGCAAGAACCATTTTGTCATCGAAGATCACAATGGCAACGTAGTGATCGTGGACTTGTCGACTAACGGGACCTTTCTGAACTACTCCAAGATCGCTTTGGGCCGGACGCCCACACCGCTGAACAACGGCGATGTGCTGACGGCAGGTGGATATGAAATGGTGGTCGAAATCGGCGCCGATCTGCCGTCGTTCGAAGAGATGATTCCTCAGCCGACGCAACAGGATCGAGTCTCGCCGGGGCAGTCGCAAAATGCGCCGGACCCGTTGGCTCTGTTGGACGACTCAGGACCGGGCGGGGATTTCCTTGATGATTTGTTGGGGGGAGATGCGCCGAAAGGGCCGGGCCAAATTTCAACGCCTGACCCGATGGATGAGCTGTTGCCGCCCTTGGATGATGACGACCCATTTTTTGCGAAACCAAAAGATGCGCATCAGGAAATGGGGCCCAGCGATCCGATGCACAATCCATCAGCCTCGGATGCGTTTTCAGCTCCAAGCAGTGGCGCAAATCTGATCCCGGATGATTGGGATGATGACCTGCTTTCGCCACAAGGCGCGTCACCCACAGACCCTTTCGGGGGCGCACCACAAAACCCGGCTCCGCCGCCAACTAAACCGACACCGGGTGGGCAGGCTGCTGCACCACCACCGATCTCCAAACCCGAAGCTTCATCTTCCGAACCTGCGCCGCAACAAGCAAAAGTGGACGTACAGGCCGCTACACCTGTCGCGACTGGAGATCAGTCGGCGGCGCGCGCTTTGCTTGAGGCGCTTGAGGTGGATGATCTACGCATTGACGATGCTGACCTGCCCGCAACGATGGGCCGGTTGGGCCGTGTGCTGCGAACGATGATTGTCGGTCTGCGCGAGATCCTGATGACGCGCACCTCGATCAAGTCCGAATTCCGGATCGATCAGACGATGATCAGCGCAGGTGGGAACAACCCGTTGAAGTTTTCGATCAGCCCAGAGCAGGCAATCGAAGCGCTCGTGAAACCTCGTGTCAAAGGCTATCTGGCTTCGGAAGAAGCGACCGAGGAGGCGCTGAATGACATTAAGGCGCATGAGATCGCCATGGTGACAGGCATGGAGGCGGCATTGAAAGGCGTGCTGTCTCGTCTTGATCCCGAAGTTTTGGCCGGAAAAATTGAAGGGTCTGGCAAACTTGGGTCACTTTTCAAGGGTAAGAAGACCCAATATTGGGAAGTCTATGAGAAGATGTACGCGGAGATTTCGGATCAGGCAGAGAATGATTTCCACGATCTATTCAGCCGCGAGTTCGCACGTGCCTATAAGGAACAGCTGGAGAAGCTGAAGTAACGTCCAGATTGGGCGCGATAACAAGGGAGGGCAGCCATTGTCCTGGGACAGCAAGGTGCTTTGGACCGAAGGGTTGTTTCTGCAGCCCCATCATTTCCAGCAGGCCGACAGATATACTGAGGCTCTGGTGGCTGGGCTGGCGCGTAGAATGACGCCCTATGCCTGGGGTCTGAGTGCGCTTGAGATTGATGACGAAGTACTCAAGGTCGGTCAGATCGCGCTCAAGTCTTGCGCGGGTCTGACATCGGATGGGCAGGTGTTTCGCGTCCCGCAGGCTGAAGATCATCCACCGGCGCTGGAAGTGCCCGAGTCGATCAAGGATTGCGTGGTATATTTGACGGTTCCGCAAAGGCGGCAAGGCGCGTCCGAAGTAGACTTGAGCGGGGCTGAACAGTCGGTTAGCCGTCTGCGCCCGGCAGAGCAGGAAATCACGGATGTGATGAGCCAGCAAAAAAAGCCGGTGACCCTTGGTGTTGGCAAGCTGCGCCTGCAGTTTGCACTGGCTGTTGACGATTTGGCCGACAAGCTTGCCATTCCGATTGCCCGGATCATCGAAGTGCGTCCGGACAAAGAAATCATAATGGACCGTGGCTTTATCCCCTCGGTTATGGATGTTCGCGCGGCTCCGGCACTGGCGGGCTTCATGAACGAGCTTGAGGGTATGCTGTCACACAGGATGCAGGCCTTGGCCGGAAGATTATCTGAAGGCGGTCCTGCCAAGGGTGCTGCCGAGATATCGGATTTCTTGTTGTTGATGGTGATAAACCGAAACTTGCCTCTTGTTCGCCATTTCGCAAATATCGAAAATGTGCATCCTGAACATGTTTATCGCGTCTGTGCCGCACTGGCCGGAGAGCTTGCGACCTTTATGAGTGCCGAAAAGGAAGCCGTGCAGTTTCCAGCCTATCAGCATGACAATCTGACCGAGTCATTTGCACCAGTGATCCGCGTTCTGCGCCAGTACCTGAGCTCAGTTTTGGAGCAGACGGCGATCTCGATCCCGCTGGAGCCACGGAAATACGGCATTAGCGTAGGGGTAATTGCCGACCGCAAGTTGATCGGAAATGCCGGTTTCGTTCTGGCAGTCAATGCCGATATCCCAGCCGAGGATGTACGGAGGCATTTTGCGGGCCAGGCCAAGACCGGGCCAGTCGAGGAAATCCGTCAGTTGGTGAACTCGGCCTTACCGGGAATCACGCTGCGCCCGCTCCCGGTTGCTCCGCGCCAAATTCCGTATCATTCGGGCGTGGTGTACTTCGAACTGGACGCCGCCAGCCCGTATTGGGGCAAAATGACTACCTCGGGTGGGATCGCGGTGCACGTGTCAGGACAGTACCCAGGTCTGCAGATGGAACTTTGGGCAATCCGCAATCAGTAAGCGTTCGTTTGAAAGACGAGGCCTTGAGTGGTTGCCAAGAAACAATTTGATGGGGCTGTCCGCGTGGGTCACAGTAAGATGCGGGGGCCTTGAGGAAGCAGGTAAACGATGTCCGACAACGATCCTTTTGCCGAACCGGACGACACAGACAAGACGGTGATCCGACCTAACCCGGGTGGGCGGCGTCAGCCCGGCGGTACGCAGCAGCAGCCTGCCGCGTCTCAGCAACCAGCAGGTTACCCGATGGAGACTCCACCTCAGCAGCCAGCGGCGGGCGGGGCAGAAATTGGCATACCACCTGCGCAGGCTTCGCAACCGCGCACGTCGCAGGGTGGTACAGGGCAGGTGGCAACCACCGGCATGAACCGCCTGAATGCCTGTGCCTCGCCTTTGTTTTCGCTCATCAGTCGAATTCGTAACCGCGCGCAACACATGGACCCCGACAAGCTTCGCCAAAGCGTGGTAGCTGAAGTGCGCAGTTTCGAGAACGCGGCATTGCAGGCGGGTATCCCAGCCCAGTCAGTAAAGATCGCACGCTATGCGCTCTGCGCCACTTTGGACGATGTGGTATTGAATACACCCTGGGGCGGGCAATCCAGCTGGGCCACGCAGTCTCTGGTTGGGACCTTCCACCGTGAGACGGTTGGTGGCGATCGGTTCTATGATCTTCTGGCGCGGCTGGAACAAGAGCCTGCGAACAACATCGAATTGCTAGAGTTCGTCTACATGTGCCTGTCACTGGGCTTTGAAGGGCGCTTGCGGGTGGAACAGGGAGGTCCGGACAAGCATTTGCAGATTAGGCAAGGTCTTGCGCGGATCATCCGGGCTCAGCGCGGCCCGGTTGAACGCGACCTAGCTCCGCATTGGGAAGGCGAAGATAAGCCATATCGAGCGCTCAGCATGTGGAAACCGGTTTGGATCGCGCTTGGCGTGACGGCCCTTTTGCTGATGATCGAGTTTGGTGGCCTGTCCTACGCGCTGTCTAATAAAACAGAAAATCTTGTAGGACAGATGTCGGTAATTGATGCGGGTCCTGTGACCGAATTGCAGCGTCGTGCACCTCCACCTCCACCGCCTCCACCGCAGGCACAGGTGGAAAAGGTCGTAGAATTCCTGAAGCCCGAGATCGACGAAGGATTGGTCGAGGTATTTGAGAAGGGCAATACACTGGTCATTCGCATCAAAGGCTCGGGCATGTTTGGCTCGGGTTCGGATCATCTGCAGGATAAATTCCGCGAGCCGGTGCGCCGGGTTGCGGTAGCGCTGAACGACGAACCGGGTTCCGTGATCGTGGCTGGGCATTCGGACAACGTGCCGATCCGGTCCTCTCGGTTTCCGTCCAATCTGGCCCTTTCACTGGCTCGGGCCAAATCTGTCATGAACCAGATGGCGGCGGATTTGTCCGATCCCAAACGGCTTAGCGCTGAAGGTCGGGCCGACAGTGAACCAATCGCCGACAATTCGACTCGAGAAGGTCGCGCGACCAACCGTCGGATCGAAGTCCTGTTGGTTCAGGAGGAAACCCCATGATTGTCCTCAGATTTCTGAAGTTTGTTTTCCTGTCCATCTACACGGTTCTGTTCTTTACCGCGACTGCTCTGTCGCTGAGCTTGTATTTCTTCGGGCCTTTGATCGGATCGGATGAATGGCGCCCGTTGGATGGTGTGGCGGCGCGCCTGATCTGGTGTGGCGTCATATTTGCCATCTTTTTGGCTATCGCGCTGACGGTATTCTTTGTCCGCCGCAGACGCGAAAAGAACCTAACCGAAGAAATCACCGAAGCCGTCAGTGATGGCGGCGATATGATCGACAGCGAGATTTCCGAGCTGCGTGGCAAGTTGAAAACGGCAATGGCGGCGCTGCGTAAATCCAAGAACGGACGACGCCATCTAAACGAATTGCCATGGTATGTGATGATTGGCCCGCCAGGCGCAGGCAAGACCACGGCGATCGTGAATTCAGGCCTTAACTTTCCACTGGCCGATGAAATGGGAAAAACAGCGATTGGTGGCGTTGGCGGAACGCGCAATTGCGATTGGTGGTTCACTGAAAATGCTGTTCTTATCGACACTGCGGGGCGGTACACAACGCAAGAAAGTGACGCTGAAGTCGACAATGCGGCCTGGATCGGTTTTCTTGGGTTGCTCAAGAAATATCGTAAACGCCAGCCCATTAATGGCGCGATGATTGCGATTTCGCTTTCTGATTTGTCTCTGCAGGATGAAATCACTCAGAAAGAGCACGCGAAAGCCGTTCGCCGTCGGCTTGAGGAGCTGCGCGAGAAGTTGGGTGTGCGCTTTCCGGTCTATATCCTGTTTACCAAAGCTGATCTGATTGCCGGTTTCGCCGAATTCTACGACAATCTGGGCAAGGAAGATCGTGAACAGGTGTGGGGCTTCACGCTGCCATTGGACAAGTCTCGATCCGAGCAATCTCCTGTTGCTGCCTTCGATGAAGAGTTCGCCTCGCTGCTGGGCCGCCTGAACGCCCAATCGCTGGAACGGATGCAGACCGAAACCGACCCACAGCGCCGCGCTCTGGTTGCCGGTTTCCCGATGCAGGTGGCATCCTTCCGGAAGGTTGCGCATGAATTTCTAACCGAGGTTTTTCAGGACAGCCGCTATCAGCATCGCCACATGCTGCGCGGAGTGTATTTCACGTCTGGAACGCAGGAAGGCACCCCGATTGACCGGCTGATGCTGGGGATGGCCCGGACCTTCGGGATCGGGCGTCAGGCCATTGGTACGGGGCAGGGTTCAGGGCGCTCGTACTTCCTGACCAGATTGTTTGATCAGGTGATTTTCCGTGAAGCAGGTCTGGTCAGTGCTGATGATAAGGTTGAACGCCGGTACAGGATTACCAAATGGGTTTCGGTCGCCGCGACTGTTATGGCGGCCGTGACGGTTGGCGCTTTGCTTGTGCGCAGCTTCTCGGGAAATTCCGAGCTGATTGCCGAGGCGCAGGAAGGTGTGTCCGCCTATCAGGCTGCTGCAGCAACGCTTCCGCCCAGCCCGGTGGGAGATACCGATCTTGTACCTGTCGTGCAGGCTTTGAATACGTTGCGCGATCTGCCTGCGAATCCGACACTGTCAGATCCGGATCCGGAAACGCGCCTGACATATGGTCTGTATCAGGGTGACGTGATTGGCACGCAGGCGGCGCAGACCTATCGCGCCGCATTGAACCAACGGTTCCTACCGCGCTTGCTGCTGCGTCTAGAGGAGCAGATGAGCGCGAATATCAACAATCCCGATGTTCTATATGAAGCGCTCAAGGTTTACCTGATGTTGGGCTTGCAGGGTCCGATGAACCCGAACCTCGTCAATGAATGGATGAATATCGATTGGACGGTTTCGTTCCCTGGCCCCTCTCGTGAGGAATTTCGCGCCGATCTGAATGATCACCTTGAAGCTTTGCTGAGTCAGCCGATGCAGGCCGTTGCCTTGAATGGGCCGATGGTGGAACAGATCCAAGGTATTCTATCGGAGCTGCCCTTGGCGCAGCGGGTGTATAATGGGATCATATCCAGCCCAACTGCAACGGCCTTGCCGGAGTGGCGCATTACCGAAGTTGGCGGCCCTGCGGTTGGTCGCGTTCTGGTCCGGTCGTCTGGGAAGCCGTTAAATGACGGGATCGAGGGGATCTTCACCTACAAAGGTTTCAACGACGTATTTTTGGGCGAAGCGGTCGGAGTGGCCAAACGGGTACAAAAGGAAAGCTGGGTTCTAGGTCCTCGTGGAGAAGCCGAGCAAACCGAACTGGCCCTTGCGGCGCTTAGTCGAGATGTTTTGGACCTGTACTACAACGACTACATCGCGCGCTATGACGCCATGCTAGGCGATATCGACATCGTTCCCATGGAAAGCCTGAGCCATGCAGTTGAGGTGACCAACGTACTGTCAGGCCCGACGTCGCCTATCGTGAACATCCTAAATTCGATTTCTGACGAGACGAAACTGACAGAAAGCCGTTCAGCCCTGCCCAATACGGATGCGTTGAACGAAGGGTTGTCAAATGCCGCAAGCCTGGAAGTGCAATCCGCAACCTCAGTCCAGACACAAATCCTGCTGGAAGCGCTGGCCAAGTCCAGCGGTGCAACTTCATCAGAGCCGGTGCCAGAACCGGGCCAATATGTCGAAGATAGGTTCTCTTGGTTGCATCAGTTGGTGGAACAGCAACAGGGACAACCCTCGCAGCTTGATCTTCTGATGGGATCGCTGACCGGTGTGTATCAAGAACTGAACAAGATGTCCTTCAGTGGTGTCACTGGCGCGGAATCCGGTCAGGCGTTGCAGCAGTTCCAGCAGGAAGCGGCGCGTATTCCTGGCCCGATGGAACGCTGGGCATTGCAGATCATCGATGGGTCATCGGGAATCACGTCGGACAGCACGCGCGCATCTATTAATGCGCGCTGGCAGGCTAATGTACTGCCCTTCTGTGAACAGGTTGTGACCGATCGTTATCCGTTCAACCGCAGATCGGGCGCGGATGTTGCCATGGGTGATTTCAGCAAGCTGTTTGGACCGCAAGGTTTGATTGATACGTTCTTCAACGAAAACCTCGCGAAGCATGTGGATATGCGTACCCGGCCGTGGTCTTGGAAAACCAGTGTAAATGAGGCCGATCTGGGGATCAGTCAGGCAGTACTGACCCAGTTTCAGAATGCAGCCGAGATCCGAGAAGCGTTTTTTGCAGCTGGCGCCCAGCCGCGGATACAGTTTCAGATCATGCCCGAAGCGCTGGACCCCAAGGCCAAGGGCGTGAAGCTGGAGATTGACGGTCAGACGCTGGAGTTCCGTCATCGTGGCGGGCTTCCGTCACCGATGGCCATTGCCTGGCCGGGTCAGGTTGGGCTGGCGCGCGTTAGCTTTGAACCGGAAAAGCGCAACATTGAAAGCGTCTTGTCCAAGGACGGACCGTGGGCCTGGTTCCGGTTACTTGACGCAGCCGAGGTGCGGCGCACAAACGTGTCAGACCGCAAGAAGGTAATATTCAACGTTGGCGGTCGCATCGCGATTTTCCAGCTGCAATCAGGATCGGTCATCAACCCCTTTGCCTTGCCGGCGCTGCAGAAATTCAGCTGCCCCAAGTCTTTCTGATGCCGAAGGCTGGATTTGGCGCATTCGGGAAGATGCCCTCGGTCGGAGATTTCTTTCGGCTCGGGGTAGCACCCGAGTTTGTCCAGCCCTGGGACACCTGGATACAGCACAGCATGCTTGCCGCGTCCGAGTCGCTGGGGCCTGCTTGGGATTCGCATTACATGTCGGCGCCTATCTGGCGCTTCTGCCTTGCCCCAGGCTTGGCAGGTCCGCAGAAAATGCTGGGCGTTCTTATGCCTTCAGTGGACAGAGTAGGGCGACGCTTTCCCCTGACATTGGTTGCAGCGATTTCGAACGAGGGTTCTGCTATTCTATCTCATTTTCGGGCTGCGGAGATTTACGGTCAGCTCGAAGATCTCGCATTGGCTGCGCTCGAGGACGACATGACCCGTGACAAGTTGGCTAAGGAGCTTGAGGCTTTGATCGTTCCAGTGCAGGAGCCAACAGCCCCGGTTCGTGCACAAGGCAACACCTTGGTACTGACGCGCGGAGAAGTATCCGACGGCCTGCTGCCCGATCTTGCTTCGGGATTAGTATCTGATCGTTTTCGGATGCCGACAATTTGGAGCACTGAAATCGGTGGTGTGCCTCGAATGATGGTCTGCGAAGGTTTACCGGAAGGGGCAAACATGCAAGGTTTGTTCAACCTTCACGCTGCAGTCTGGACCGAGGCAAGGCCAATATGAATTCAAGTCACCGCGTTCGGTACAGCGCCCGCAGCCATGTTGGCCTCAAGCGTAAGCTCAATGAAGATGCGGTGCTTGCACTGCCCGAGGAAAAATTGTGGCTGGTTGCGGATGGGATGGGCGGTCACGAGGCGGGTGATTACGCCAGTCGGCTTGTTGCGGATATGGTTGCGGCTATCCCCCCGGGTCTGCCACCGTCAGACCGGATGGTCACATTGCGCGATGTGCTTCGGCAGGCCCATTTGGCGATCCGCGCCGAGGCCGAGGCACGCGGTGGCGGAACCATCGGCACGACTGTTGCCTGCATGATGTTGGCAAATAGCCATTTTGTTGGGCTGTGGGCCGGAGATAGCCGAATTTATTTGTTGCGGAACAATCAAATTCAGATGCTGACCACCGACCATTCCGTGGTCGCTGATCTCGTTTTGGCCGGTCAGATGAGCTGGGACGAGGCTGAGCAACACCCTCAATCCAACGCCATCAACCGTGCGGTGGGAGTTGGGGATGAGCTGGAATTGGACAAGATCCGTGGCGAAGTTCAACCGGGGGACCGGTTCCTGATATGCTCGGACGGATTAAGCAAATATGCTTCTTTTCCGATGCTCGAAAAAGCACTGTCCGAAATGCCGATTGAGACAGTGGCAGATCAGTTGATCCAAATCGCTCTGGATGGGGGTGGCGCAGATAATATCTCGGTGATTGTTGTCGACATTCCCTGAAGGCAAATGATGCCTTCAGGCGTCGCTAATGACCAATGGCTTGCAGTTCGAGGCCAGGTTATTGTTCCAGGGTAGTCAGAATACGGCTGTCCAGCGACAGGATCTGCGTATCGACGTTGCGATCTTGCTCGCGCAGCGCTTCGGCATATCCTGCTGCGGATTCGGTTGTTGGTCGCAGGGTGTCGAATAACTGTTTGTCACTATGCAACACGATGACTTTGCTTTTGCCCAAGGTGGAATCGTCAACCTCGAAAGCAATGCCTCCGTTTTCCTGGCTCTCAGGTATCGAATAAGCAACGCGTACTGACATGGGTCCTGTTTGGCCTTCCCTCAAGGCCGGGATGCCGTTTTCCTGGCGCGTCACATTGGGCAGCAGGTGGAATACGTTTCCTGAGACATCAAGAACTGAAACAGACAGAAATCCATCCTGTGCATCATCTGGCAGTTTGACGTCGATCACCGGGTTCTGGCCGACGATAAAATCACCATTGGGATTTGGCGCGTTACCCTGTTCACCATTATAGAATGCGATCGAAATATCGCTTGTCGGTGCAGTTGGAAGATAATTCTCGATCAGACACAGGGTAGGATTCAAGAGCGCAATCTGATCCAAATCCACGGGTCGTGTGCCAACAAGCGCCGTCAAAGCGGTTTCAAGCCCGATTAAGCTGTCCTGAGACGCCAGTGTGCCGCTCACCCGAACCGGGGTTTCAAGCCCGTATCCGGTTGTGGGCGGGTCAACCAATTGCAACGTGCCACAATCGGCCAAGCCTGCCAAAATTGGTCTGATCTCTGCTGCTGTAACGAATAGAGGTTCAAGTTCCAGATCGACTGTTCCCTGCAGCCCAGCCGGTAATCCTGCGGAAAAAAGCTGCTCCAACTCTGTGTGCAGGGCCTTGTTCGTGGTCTGTCCGGTCAACTGGGCGTCATTGCCGTTCACGACCAGACGCCATTCTTCCAGGTCCATCACCGCGTCTACGACATCGCTGACGGCGCTTCCCCAGGATTCTGAAATGTCGCCCGATGCCAATGTCAAATTGACCGTACCGCCATCTCCGGTAATCTCGCGTGTCATAGCATCCCGAGTTTCTTCCGATGGTACGAACCCGACCGCACGGGGGGGCTGCCCATCGCGTTTGTCCGCTACCAATGTGTAGGGCGCGACGGCGGGGTATGACGGGCCCAACAGTCCATCGAAGGTGCCGCTTAGATAGCCGCCAATCCCGGCCCCTCCGACGATAACAACGCCCAAAGTCGCCATAAGCCCTGTCCGTGACTTTATTGCGGTTGCAGGCTGAGAGGGCTTCGGCGTCTGCACTTCCTGAGTAGGCGTGGATTCAGGCGCGGCCATCGCAGGTGCGGGAGCGCTACTTTTAGGAACAATTATAGTGGCATCTTCATCAGTGTCAGGGATTGCCCTCTCAACTGGTTCTGATCGTGCAGAGGCAAGCGCCCTTAGTACATCACCGGCCGATTGAAATCGGTCATTTGGATCCGGCGCGGTCATCTTGTCGAGGATGGATTTCAGAGGCTCAGGCACATTTGTTGTGTCCAGGGGCTCTTTCTTGCTTTCGACAACCTCCAGCAGGTTGCGCCCTGAGTTTGCTTTTTCGCCCCGGAAGTTTGCAAGTAGCAACGCGCCCAAAGAGTAAATATCTGTGCGTTGATCGGTTTTACCCGACAACTGCTCGGGCGCTGCATAGGCATATTTGCCGGCAAATTCACCACCCACGATGGTCTCCGCGCCAGGATTGGTGTCCTTGGCAATACCGAAATCGATAATCACCGCCTGTGCAGGATCGCCGTCACGCAGGATGATGTTATCCGGGCTCAGATCGCGATGGACGATATTGCGGGCATGGGCGGCCTCCAATCCCTCGCACACCCGTTTGCACACAGTGAGAATTTCAGGCGCAGACATCGGACCCTCGGCCAGCTTCCGGTCCAGTCCGGGTCCGTCGACGTAATCCATCACCAGATAGACATGTCCGTCGGCGGTGCGGTTATTTTCAGAATACCGCACAACCGCGTCGTGGCGGATGTCGCGAATTTCTTCTTCTCGGGTCAGAAGGACAAGATAATCGTCGTTACTGGAGAATTCGGCCTTCAATACCTTCAGTGCGGCAAGGCGCCCCGAAATCTCGGAGCGTGCCCGGTAAACGTCTGACGTTCCACCCCGCCCAAGGATCGCCTCGATCCGATAGGTATTGTTCACCAGATCGCCCGGCTGAAACAGGTCACCTGTGCGGGATTCAGTCATGCCGCCCTCGAATTTAGTTGTTATCAGAGGAGACTAAATCAGCCGAGAGCCTGAAATTCAACGCGGCGATTTTCATCAGCACGCGGGTTATCCTTATTCAGAGGTTGTGCTTCACCGACGCCGAGCACTTCAAGGCGTTGGTCCGAGATGCCGCAATCGCTGACAAGAAAGCGTTTGACTTCTTTTGCGCGCAACAGAGACAGGTTTTGATTGTACTCCGCAGATCCTGCGCTGTCGGTGTGCCCGATAATCTGGAAGACATTCACGTCGACGTTCTTCATCGCCTGACAGAGCGAGGCCAATTTCGGTTTTTCATCGTCCCGCAGTGCGGCCGAGGCGAAATCGAAACGAACCTGAATGTTGACCTGATCTTCTGTTGCGACGGGCTGATACTCGGCGGGCGCTGCAGCAACAGTGGTTTCAGCGGTGTCTTGTGTAGTTTCGGTGCCGGAATTTGAGGGCACGATCACAAGTCCGCGTGTTTTTTGTTTGTTGAATGCGTCGGTGATTTCGTCGGCTGTCAGTTCATTTGACTGCGCCAGTGCAAATTGTGTCGCACATACAAATGCAAAAGCCGAAGCCCCGATAGTTTTCGTCGATGAAAATGCAGGCATTACTGAAGTCCTTCCATATTTGAGACAAAGAGTACCCCTGCCTCTGAGCAGCGACAATGAAGAAAGTCACATATGAGATTAACAATTTCGGGCAAAGACGTGACATCCTGTCCGTCGACTTCTAGGTTGATGCACAAAGGCAGTGAGACACAGGAAAACACAGCAGATGCGCACCGTTCCAGCGATAATCCTTGGTGTGGCGATAATCCTTGCCCCGATCATCTGGTATGTCTTCCCCAAAATAGTCCCTATTGAAAGTGATTTTGAGGGGCCCGCAATCGACTCAGGCGCTCGGATCGAGATTGAAATGCTGAGCCAGCAAGTCGAAGACATGCGCAATCAGATTGAGCAGTTATCTCTGGAAATCTCCCGATCGCAAAGCGGTGGACCTTTGTTGCAACAAGGTGCCGACGGAGCCGATGATTATGGTTATGACAGCACCACACCAAACGACATCATCGATGCCTATGCTCAGGTTGTTCTGATTGCCAATCGTAAGAAGGTAAATCAGCAACTTCAGCTGGCAAATTCAACATTCTTGAAAGAGACGTTTGGTCTGCCGCGCGAGGACTTGACAGACAGTTGCCAGTCAATGACTAATCCGCGTCTGGAAAGTCTGCTGATCCTTGAAGAAGTGGGGCCTGTTCGTGTGCGGATGCTGAAACCTGCAATCGATTCCCTGCGCACTGTATTCGACAATATCCGACGAACCGATCCTGATTTATTTGCCCGTATTAATACGGCAGGGTCTTTGTGCGTCCGCCGAATTCGAGGAGCGACATCCTCAGCCTCGGCGCATGCTTATGGACTGGCTGTTGATCTGAACATCGACGGTGTGCTGGACACTTTGGGCGATGGAAAAACTCAACTTGGCCTCACTATCCTTGCCGATTTTTTCCGCCAGGAAGGCTGGGTCTGGGGGGCTGCATGGGGGCGCGAGGATTCCATGCATTTCGAAGTCAGTCGAGACAAGATAGAAGAGTGGCTGGAACAAGGTCTGCTGTAGTTGCGCGTTATGTGAAGTGGGACACGGACTTCAAAGCCACTAAACGTGATACCCAGAACAGTAATTCCAACGAGTTTTCGTAAATGGTAAATACAATCTTGCTTTGGCGTATACGCTGGGTTTTTCTGAGTACTGTTTCTCGCCTTCACCAAAGGTCACCAATGTCGAAGCTACTGCCTAGGAAGTTTCAGCGCCTCCAAAATATCGGTGTGATATTTTCACTTGTTGCCGGCAGCTTGAACATTCTTGCGGATAGCGCCTGGGCGCAAAGCGCGTCCAACATTGCACCTTCGACGTTTCAGCCACAAAATCAGCAAAGCACTGGGCCAGTGACTGTGGCGCGGGATCCGGGTGCTCCGATCCCGGAGGGCGCGGACCGGTTATTCGTGACGGTTGGGCGGGTCGATATCGAAGGCGCTCTGCCACAGATGGAGAGTGCAAATACCGCCTTTGTTGAGCGGTTGTCGGGCAAGCGCGTCGCGGCGTCTGAAATCTTTGCGGCGACCAACCGTCTGGAAAGTGCGTACGCCAATGCCGGGTTTGTCCTAAGTCGTGTGGTTTTGCCTCAGCAGACTCTGCGCGACGGTGGAACCCTTCGCATTGTTGTGGTTGATGGGTTTGTCGAGCGTATCGATGCCCGGAAGGTTCCCGAACAAGTTCGCGACCGGGTGGTGGCGATCACTGAACCACTGATCGGCAAACGCGGTATCAGGCTGCAAGAGATTGAACGGGCACTATTGCTAGCGGGTGATACATTTGGAGTTCGGCTGGCATCGACACTATCAGCTGGGGACGCCAATGGCGGAACGATTCTAACACTGGACGGAGAATTCAAAGAAATTACCGGTTCATTTGGGTTCGACAACACGTTGTCGGATGAGCTTGGTCCCGTGAACCTGAGCCTGGGGCTTGAGATGAACGGTTTTCTCGATCTTGGAGAGACCTTCTACTTCAATGTGGGCGGGTCCCCTACGCGGTTTTTCTCGAGTAATCCTGAATACCGAATAGTCGCGGCAGGTACCGTATTCCCGATTGGCTATGATGGTCTGACGTTTAATGCAGAAGTAACATCCAGTAAGGCGCGCCCCGAAACAGACCTTGTTCCGAATGAAAGCGAATTCGAGAGGTTGTCTCTGAGGCTGTATTATCCTTGGATTCGATCGAGGCAGCTAAATCTGACATCGCAGCTGATCTTTGACCGTATCAGCGATTCTCAAGATTTGCTGATCGGATCAGATTCAGTCCCGGTATACGACGACGATACAAGCGTCTTGCGCGCAACATTAGATGTTACGCGAAACTATGATAACGGGGCATTCTTGCGCGGCAGTGCTATCCTGTCTCGTGGGTTAGATGCATTTGGAGCCAGCACATCGGTCGGGCCTGATGAAGCACCTTTGTCTCGGCAGGGTGCCAGTGCCGAATTCACCAAACTCGTTTTGGCCGGTCAATATCAGCGCCCGATAAATGCCAATTGGTCGTTGAATCTAAGCGGCCGCATTCAATCTAGTTTTGGCGATCCGCTGGTTACATCAGAGCAGTTCAGCGTCGCCAGCTCCAGCGAGCTGTCAACGTTTGACGCGGGCTCGCTACGTGGTGATGATGGTTGGGTCGTGCGGTCCGAAGTGGGACGATCTCAACAGATTGAACTCGCCGGAGTTCCGCTGCTGTTGAAGCCCTATATCTTTGGTGCTTATGGGGAACTGGGATTAGAACAGCCTACGATATTTGAGCAAAGCACCACCACGGCCTATTCCTATGGGATCGGCGCTGATTTGTTTATCATTGAAAACTCGACCTATAAGTCGGGTTCGTTACGAGTTGAGTATGGGAGAGGTGAACGCGATGACCTGGGAGCTGATGGAAACCGCTTCAGTATCGTTGCGAGCCGGAGATTCTGAGCGCACCGACAAGATACTTCGGACTGCGATAGTTTCAGCCACGGCATTGCTTTGGGGCACGACTGCGATGGCGCAGTCCTTGCCGACAGGTGGTTCCGTGGCCTCAGGCAGTGCGACAATTTCACAGCCCAGCAGCACACAACTGGACATAACTCAAAGTTCAGACACCGCTATTGTGAACTGGGACGGATTTTCGGTCGGTTCCGATTCGACGGTTAACATTCATCAGCCCAGACAGCAGAGCGCGATCCTGAACCGGGTGACGGGTGATACCACTAGCCAAATCCACGGGCAGCTGAATGCGAACGGGCAGGTGTTTCTCGTCAACCCCAATGGCATTTTCATCGGGCCGAACGGTCATGTAAACACAGGCGGATTTGTAGCCTCGACCCTCGCTATCTCGGATGATGATTTCCTGAACGGGAGATATCGTTTCGAAGGTAACGGAAATTCAGCTTCGGTTGAGAATGCCGGAACGATCTCCATCGTTCCCGGTGGCTATGCGGCGCTGATCGGCGGCAAGGTATCTAACTCGGGCTTGATCAGGGTGCCATTGGGCAAGGTCGGTTTGGGTGCTGGTGAACAGGTAACCCTTGACGTCTCAGGCGATGGGTTTTTGCAGGTGGCGGTTCCATCGGACAGCGATGATGCCACGATGGAGGCCTTGGTCACCAATTCGGGGCGGATCGAGGCCGAGGGTGGTCTGGTTCATCTGAAAGCAGCCAGCGCGCGCGATGCCGCGCGGCAGGTGATCAACATGTCTGGAGTGATTGAGGCGAAATCCGTCGGAGGCGTTTCCGGCGCAGTTGTTTTAGGTGGTAGCGGTGGAGTGGTTCGTATCAGCGGAACAATCGACACTTCGGCCCGCGAGACGATTGTAGAAACCTCGTTGCGGCCAAGGGTTCGTGCGCAAGATGGTGGAACAATCACGATCACGGGCGAAGCGATTGCATTAGCCGGTGCCACGCTGAGCGCTGATGGGGCTGGTGGTGGTGATGGCGGCACAATCTTGGTGGGCGGAGACTATCAGGGTGGCGGTACGCTGCAGACAGCACAGACAACCAGTGTGGACGCAAGCTCTACCCTAACCGCCGATGGTGGTGAGGAGGGCAATGGCGGACGCATCATCGTTTGGTCTGACTATTCTACGATCTTCTCAGGCTTCAACTCAGCCCGCGGGGGCGAACAGGCGGGTGATGGCGGATTTGTCGAGGTTTCTGGTAAAATCGAGCTCAGCTACCGAGGACTGACCGATACGCGCGCGCCCAGCGGTTCTCATGGGACGTTGCTGCTTGACCCGTCTAATATTTTTATCAATTCGAGCGGCGCTCTCGGGACAGTCGACCCGGCGACGATCGTTGCCAACCTCGACCTTGGTGATGTTATCATCACCACTGCCGGAACCGGAGAGCTTATCCCCGGCAGCGGCCCGCCAGTGGATTTGGGTGGACCTGACGGCCAAGCGGGGGACATCACTGTCGAAGAGGCTGTTGTCTGGGCTAGCTCTTCCAACCTTACCCTACGTGCGGACAACGATATTGATATCAACGCCGCTATTACAGCGCCTGATGGCGGATTAACGATCGATGCGGTTGGTGACGTTGAAACCGGCTCTGGCGGCGCAATCGATGTTGCGTCGTTCACTCTGGAAAGCGGCTCATGGGATCAGAACGGCGGCGCGATTCCGTCCTTTTCGGCGGGCGATTTTTCGATCACGGACGGGGCCACATTCCTGAGGGCGCTGGGTGGTAGCGGAACTGCCGCCAGCCCCTATCGGTTGACGGATGTATATGGCCTGCAAGGAATAGATAGCACGGGGCTGGATGCTGACAGCTTTGAATTGGTGAATAACATCGATGCGTCTGTCACATCCGGCTGGTCCGGAGGGTTTGACCCAATCGATACTTTCTCGGGGTCACTGGACGGAAATCGGTTTGCGATTGATGGGTTGAACATTGATCGGGGCGGTAGCACTGCCATGTTCGGAATAATCGAAACATCGGGATCAGTTTCCAACTTGTCCGTAACCGATGCAGATATAGATGGCGAAACCGCGGCTGTTTTGGCTGTGTTCAACGACGGTTTGATAAGCGGAGTCTCAGTCGATGGATCGGTTACTGCCGAAGGCGCGGGTGGCGGATCTGTAGCGGCAGGTTTGGTTGTTTCGAACATCGGTACAATCGAAGACAGTTTTAGTACAGCTAGAGTCGAATCCATCTTTCCTATCGACGCGTCCAGTACATTCTTATCCGCGGCAGGACTAGTCGGTGACAATGTCGGGACTATCGAAAGGTCTAACAGTTCCGGCCCCGTCATTTTGTCCAGTCAAACGGGTGGTGGAGACGCTATTGGCGCGGGTTTGGTGACGTTTAACAGGGGTATTATCCGAGATTCATACTCCACATCAGACATTACGGCCGTCAATATTGATGATACCGTAACCATCGGTGGCCTTGTGGTCGACAACGAAACAGACCCTGATTTTGGAACTGTCGGTACGATCGAACGCACATTTGCGACTGGCGACATAACCTCTGGCGGGTTGGCGTCGACAACCTTCGGCGGTCTGGTCGTCTTTAACGATCCCTCAGCGTCGGTCACGGCTTCATTCTGGGATAGCCAATCTACGGGGGTTAGCACCAGTGACGGTGGCACTGCACTGAGCACATCGCAGCTGCAGAACACCGAAAGCTTTTACAGACGCGCCTCTTCTCAGGGATGGGATTTCACCAGCGTGTGGGCACCGGGAACAGGCAGCACAAACCCTGCGAATTACACAACTTCGCCCGTGCTCTTCGCCATACCTGACGATGTTGCCGTCCCGGCCGGCGAGACATCTAGCGCCTCCACGACGGGTACGGTCTATGGTGGGCCATCGCTTTATCGGTTTGGTCCGGCATCCGATACGCTGAATACTTCCAGCGTTTTCAGTCCGTTGAATTTCGCCAGCACTTCACCCGGGGCGACGACCTTTACATTGGGCAGAAGTTCAGTGACCAGCAGCGGCGGGCAGGTCTATACGATTGCCGCTTTGCCGGGGGCGGCCGTCATTACAAACGGCACGATTATTACAGTTCCTCCGACGCCTACAATTGAGGTTACGCCGACCGTCGACACTACAATCACCGGCGGAGGTGGCGGAGGCACAGCCGTGACAACTGTCGCCGAGGCAGAAGCCGCGCTAGGGACGGTCGAAAATGTGTCGCAGGAATTTGACGAAGAGATTGCATCCTGTGCCAGTAGTGGTGAAAGCGTTAGCGAATATCTTGCCTGTCTGGCCCAAGCGATGGATGAGTATGCTGCCGATCTAGATGGGATCGTTAAGGGCCTACCACCGGGTCTGGATTCCGTTGGGGATATCATTCGCGGTGCCAGTGCCGGTATCCGCGAAACTGGCGAAGAAGCCAGCCGCCGTCTGTCGTTTGCCACGACCGCAGAGGAACGCAACGCGATTCGACGCGAAGCTGTCCAGCAGGCACGGCGTCAAATTCGTCAGGCTCAGAGGGAGATCCGAAAAGCTATCACGTTGATAAGAGCAAGCGACCCCGAACTTGCCATCATCCAGAACCAGCAGGTAGAAACGATAGTGGCGGCTGTTGGTCAGGCGGAAATCGGACTGACGCGCGCCATCGGTCTCTAAGACGTCGGAGAACTTAGCCAGTGTACCTGAAACGTTGCCTCGCGGCGCTTCTACTGTTGATGTTCGGTGCTTCAATCGCACTGGCTGACAAACGTGTTGCGCTAGTCATCGGCAACTCGGACTACCTGTCGGTGAGCCCGTTGGACAACCCGATCAACGATGCGTCCGATCTGGCCATCGCGCTTGAAGGGCTCGGGTTTGAGGTGTTTCTGGGCACCGATCTGACGCATGATGAAATGCTGTCACTCGCAGAATCTTACGGTGCAACTGCGGCGGATTCCGATGTGTCGCTGCTTTTTTATGCAGGCCATGGGTTTCAAGTGGGCGGGCGCAATTATCTGGTCCCAGTTGATGCTCAGATCACGGAACCGGATGACATTCCGGAACAGACGATTCAGATGGACGAATTCGTTAGCCGAATGGAACGGTCAGACGGTATTCGACTGGTTTTTCTTGATGCCTGTCGCGACAATCCTTTTGTAGGCACCGGGATTGAGGTTGGCGGTGATGGGCTGGCACGTGTTGGCAGCGCCGCGGATTTCATGTTTGCCTACGCGACCCAACCTGACAACGTGGCCTATGACGGCACCGGTCGAAACAGTTTTTTCACCGAAGCGTTGCTGAGCCATATCTACACGCCCGGACAGGACATCTCGGATTTGATGATTTCGGTCCGTAAGGATGTTCTGGCTTCAACGGGGGGACGTCAAATTCCTTGGGACAACTCGTCTTTGACGCGGCAGTTCCGTTTTGACAACAGCCCCGTTACTGCCTCGGAGGAGACGTTGCTGTGGCAGGTTGCGGCTAATGCGCAGGATGCCTCGCTCATGCAGCTTTACATAGATCGCTACCCGCAAGGCGCACATGTGAACGAAGTCGTGGCATTTCTGGACCGGGCAGGGCAAGCGCAAACGCTGACCCGCGCGGTGACCGTCGAAGAGGAAGACGAGCAAGCCGAGCGTCTTTGGAAACTTGCACAGCGCAGCCGCATGCGCCCGCTGCTCGAATTCTATCTGGAGCAATACCCCAACGGTGCTCATGCCGGTCAGGCGCAGCGCTTAATTTCATCAATTCCGCGCCCCGAAGACAGTACCCCGGGCGGTATATGTGAACGTCTTGCGACCCATCCCCGAGACCGAACGGCCAGCATCCCTGGGGTGCCATTCAGCCGCCTTCAGGAAAACGCATTGACGGCTATACAGGCCTGCAGTGCTGCCACTGCGCAGACGCCTGATCTGTCGCACTACGTAGCCTTGTTGGCGCGGGCAACCATTGCTGCAGGGGATGTGGATCGCGCCGTTACGCTTTACAAGCAGGCGGCTGAGGCAGGTGACTTGCGGGCGATGGTTTCGCTGGCGCAACTGCATGAAAGCGGAACAGGGGTGCCACAGGATCAAGACATGGCGCTGTCTCTCTACGAACGCGCGGCAGAAGGCGGCAGTTTTGACGCCATGATCAATCTGGCTGTGACACTATTCGAAGGGAATATCGTGCCTAAGGACGAGGCGCGCGCGATCGCGCTATTGCAGCAAGCCGCCGAAGGTGGATCAGCTAAAGCAACCTTCAACCTTGGTGTGCTGGCGCAGGATGGGGTTTCCGGAGAGCCAACAGAGGCGCTGAACTACTTTGAGAAAGCCGCGCGCGATGGTGAATATCAGGGGTATCTGGCGGCGGCGATCTTGTTGGATGAGGGGCGTGGCGTTGCACAAGACCCCGTCGAAGCAGCCCGCATGTTGCTGCGGGGTGCGGCAGAAGATAACGGCACGATTGTGAACCAGTTGTCACTGGCCTCGGATCAGTGGACGCGGGATACTTTGATGGAAGTGCAAAAACTGCTGCAAAAAGCCGGCTACTACTCCAGTACCATCGACGGTGTGCCAGGGCCAAATTTCATTTCAGCCCTGCAACAATGGCGCAGCGGCGGTTTCAAACCGATTATTCTGGCCGGGGATTGAGCCCTTGTTCTTCAATTTCGGTTAATTCACCGGCACAAATTCGATCCGACGATTGCGCCGCTTGCCTTCGGCCGTGTCGTTTGAAGTCACAGGACGGCTTTCACCATAACCGACGGTTACAAGACGTTCGGGTGCGATACCCTGATTGACCAGATAGGTGTTGACGGCCTGCGCGCGACGTTCGCTGAGCACCCGATTTGCTGAATCCGAGCCGTCACTGTCTGTATGGCCTCCGATCTCGATCGTCAGTTCAGGGCAGCGATCAACGATATTGTGCAGGTTGGTCAGCAGCGGGATGGACGCATCTGACAAGCGGGCGCTGCCCGAATTGAAGTAGATGTTGCCTGTACGCGAAAGAATCTCCATGCGGCCTTCACAGGCTTCGCGGTCAAGATTGCCTTTGGTTTCAAGCGCTGCGGCCCCGGGGATCGTCGATGCCGCGACAAGTTGCGGAGGGGTGCCGGCTTGCGCCCGGTCGAACACGAAGCCAAAGCTGACGAAACCGAAGGGCAGGATGTCAACGCCCGCAGCCTCCTGCAGTTTGCCCCGCCCTTCCTCGAGGTTGAAATCGGGCAGTGCGATTGCAATCGGTGTAGTATTTGCCACAGCGACACGGTCATTGTCGACCAATGTGATGGCAACCTGCGCGACACCGTCCTTTGTTACGCCGTGCAGCGACAAGGTATAGGGCAGGTCAATGATTTTGTGACGTGCCTGATGCAGGTCAACCAACTTTTCAGGTGGAAGCTGCGCTGTGATGACAGCCTCAGGGTAATTGAAGGTCTCAAAAAACAGAAACCGCATGCGCACATTGCGCAGATCAATGTTGGTGTCGACGCTGTCCATCAGAACTCTGATCTCTGCGGCACCATCCGGGTTGATCACACCTGTGAGTGTTGCAAATCCACTGTTTTCAGCCACCGAATTTTTCTTAACGGACAAAAACTGCAATTCGGAGGTTTCGGCATCAAGCGTCCAGCCATGCTCAAATGGATCAGCGCTCTGTGCCGATGCGGCATTCGAAAGTACCAAGAGCGCGATGGCAATAAGAACTCGCATCAAGGTTGAGCGTGGCATGTGTGAACCTCTTCCTTTGCTTGATACTCAAATCGGAATATGTCAGTCCGTGGCCATAATAAAGCCAAAAGACACATATAACCAATTTCTAGCTGGCTTGATGTCTCGGCGTCACGGATATGCTAGGATGATGGTGGCAAAGGATCTGGCGTGTTTCGCATTTATTACGTTCTGATTGCGATGATATCGATATCATGGGCCGCTCAGGTAGGGGCCGAGACGCGTATTGCGCTTGTGATTGGGAATTCTGCCTATGGTTCAGTCTCGCCGTTGGACAATCCGGTCAATGACGCAAAGCTGATTTCGGAAAAGCTCACTGACCTTGGCTTTGATGTCCGAAATCTGACGGACAGTAATCAGATTGAGATGAAAAGGGCGATTTCCCAGTTTGGCCGCGACCTGCGTCAAAGTGGTGAAGATGCGGTCGGGCTCTTTTACTATGCCGGACATGGCGTACAGTCCTTTGGTTCGAATTACCTGCTACCGGTCGATATCTCACTCAGTGATCCGGCCGATCTGGATCTGATGGCAGTGGAAGCGCGTTCTGTCCTGCATCAGATGGCATCAGCACATAACAAGACCAATATTGTCATTCTTGACGCTTGTCGGAACAATCCATTCGAAAGTCTTTCGAACATGGATGACAATGGCCTGGCCGAGATGAAGGCCCCGACGGGCACTTTTCTTGCCTATGCCACCGATCCCGGTGGGGTTGCACTGGACGGCGAAAAAGGCAACAGCCCGTTCACACTCAGTCTGGCAGAACATATCGAAACACCGGGCATGGCCATCGAACAGTTGTTCAAAAAAGTTCGCGTTGACGTACTGCAAGAAACGCGCGGCCTGCAAACCCCTTGGGATACATCGTCTTTGACACAGGATTTTGCATTCTCACCGCAGATCCAAACGCAAATTGCCAATAATCAAAGTGAAGATGAACTGTGGCAGGAAGCGATTACCACACGCGACCCTGTTCAAATCATGCTCTTCTTGCGGGCGTATCCCAATAGTTCGCGTGCCGAAGAGGCTAGCAGTCTTTTGCAGACGGTTATGGCAGAGTCCTTTGGGACATCCCCGCTGCTTGGAGCGAATGCGCCGGAGCAGCAGGAGGAAGTTGCCGAGGCTAACGAGACAGAACGCCTGATGTATGAGCTCGCTCTGGCCGACGATACCGTTCACGCCTACGAAGTGTATTTGCAGAGCTTTCCCGAAGGTGTGTTTTCGAGCAAAGCGGAGGACCGTCTGGCGGCCCTGAGGTATGGACAGGAATCCGTGACACGTAAGACTGCGCCCGATTCCGACGTGTCAGAGCCCCAAGGCGGGGTTGATGCGTCAGTAGATGTGCTGGTTACGCTGGACTCTCTGCTTGATTTTGGAAACGCGTATGTACGCGGTCAAACCATCAATCAACTGGTGGTGGGCACGCCACAATTTCCGCCAATCGAGGGGTTGCCGGACGAGTTGTGGAAAGACCAGAACTGCTCCAATTGCCATCAATGGACACCCGAAGCCCTTTGCGATCAGGCACAGACCTACGTGAATCGCCCCGAGGCCGGGAATGTTACCAAACAACACCCCTATGGAGGTGGTCTAAAGGTCAATCTCCGCCGCTGGGCTCTTGGTGGGTGCCAGGGTTAATGCGCTGAGGCGGATCAACCCGACAGTTTGGCAAGATCGGCACTCAGGGCGCGGGCTTCAGCGATGCTCTTTTGTAATGCTGCCAGTTTATCATCCGGGGTTGCACCGGTAGGCGTGTCGTTCAGCACACGGTCGATGCGGGCAGCCGTTGCGGCGTCGCCCCCTCCGATTGCATCGCGCTGTTGTAGAATATCCAACTTCAACTGTGCCAATTCGGATTCAGAATTCCGGATTTGCGCGGCGAGGGCTTCGTTGCGCGCCTCTGCGGTGGCCACATCCCCCTCGGCAGCAGCGATGCGATCATCATAGGCTCCGGTTGTGATACCTGAGACTCCGGCAAAGAAACCGCCGTCCGCCGGATCGGTCGTGGTCTGACATCCGGCCAGCAATAGGCAGGGCAGGGCGGCGAAACGAGTTGCTGTGCCTTTCGTCATAGCGAAGATGCCAGATCGTTTGCGATCCCGCGCATTTGCGTGATCTGGTTCGATAGGGCTGCTAAATCTCCGTCAATCGGTGAGGCGGTCTGACCGCGTTTAATCGTCAGGTTCCGGGCCTCATTGAATTCAGCCTGACGTTTGGTAGCTCCGTCAATTGCAAGCTCCATCTGAGCAAGATTGCCATTAGCCTCGGCAAGCTCTTTTGTGACCTCCGCCTGATCGGCTGTGCCCGCTGCTACGCTGGCGTTCAGTGCATCAAGTTCGGCTCTTTGCGCCGCAAGAACCTGGTTCATAACGTTCAGCGTCGTTTGCATTTCACTGGCATTGCGATCCAGATCTTTTTTGATTTGCCTCAGACGTGCCTCGCGGCCAGCATAGTTGCGCTGAACGAAGGCGACGTAGGTTCCGGCCAGGGCACCCGCCCCGAGGCCAACTGAAATACCTGTCCCAATATCGTCACTACCGCCAAGGCCAAATCCGATCGCGCCACCGGTGACACCACCTGCGATGGCACCTTGCAGGATTGTTTTCTGCATCGCCGCGGCCTGTTTCGCTAGATCGGCCTCAGCCTGTGTTGCTCCCGTGGAGCCAGTCGCAGGGGCCGAGGAGTGACTGCTATCCCCGCAAGCCGAGAGGGCAAGAGATACCGCAACAAGTGCAACACCTATTCGGGAGGGATGAGATCGGTCAGCCATTGGTAACTTCCTTTTCTACTATCTTCTGCCTGCGAAACGTGCCGCAAAAAAAGAGCTGCGTCGTTTGTCATTCGCGCATCGGCGATGTTCAGATCCCGCGGTGCCGATGCTTTGCTTATTATTGACGCATCGATGCCAGGAGGGAAGAAGATGACAGCGCGATTTAGAACTTCTTCGTAGTAGCTTCGGCTTTGGTCCAGCCGGCGCAAGATGATTCCGCGCGATCGATAGATATCATAAATGTCGTTGCGCGCCTGTTGCAAAATGGGCAAGGCATTTGCGTCGGTACGGGCAATATCCTCGATTTGCCGCAATGCATCTTCGGCGATACCAAGCGTGCGTTCCAGGCTGCGCAACGCCACAATATCGGTGCGTAGTCTTTGCAGCGTGGTGGTGGCCAGAAAAATCGACACTTGCGCCGCGTCTTGAAGCAGGCGGTCAGCCGAGGCAGTTTCGCGTTCTGGCAATTGGCTACGATAATTGTCCAATGCCGGGCCTAGATCGCGCGTTTGGGGGTCATTCAAATACCCCAGAGCTACCAATGCCGAGGCAATTTTGTAGGGATCGGCTTCGGTTAGCGAGGTGTTGATCGGCGCCAGCAAAGCTGCTGGTTCCGGTAGGGGAGCGGCTATCCTTTCGCGCGCAAATGAAGAAAACAATCCCTCCGGGTGGGCCTCTAGGTATCCCTCGAAATCCTGTGCATCTGAACTGGAGGCGATGCGCCGCCAATGTTCCAGATCAATAGTGTATTCGTCCTTAGGGGCACTGCCAGTCAGAACCGGCGCAAAGCTGTACTCATCCAGAACGGATTCCTCGACCCAGGGAATTTGGCGTCCATCTGTCTCAAGAACGACCTGTTGGCGTACGCGACCCAACATCAGTCGAACGTCCAGATTGGGTGTCGCAATGTGATCGAGAAGACCCGAGGTGAAAACGCTGTTTTCTTCCAATCCATCATAGGCCACATTGCCGGGGTCAGTGGCATAAGCGATCAGCAAACCGGCTCCGCCACGAATTCTGACCAACCCATTTTCGACCATCCCACTTTCGGTAAACGGGTTGTTGCGACAAGCGTCCAAGAGCAAGATCCCGATATCTGGTCCGGCCCTGGACATCACATCGCGCACCAAATCTAGGGTCATCGAGCTTTGCCTGAGTGCCGATAGATCGTTGCCTGCAAAATCTGTGCCAATCAGATGGTTTTCTCCTCCGATCTGAACACCGTGTCCGGCGTAGAAGAAGACCGCCATCTCAGCACCCTTCGCTGCGACGCCGAATTGCTCTACCGCCCTTTGCATGGCCCTTGCGTTCTGATCCGTGGCTTGGATGACGGCAAATCCAAGCTCCTCCAATGCATCGCTCAAGGCTGCGACGTCATTTGCGGGATTGCGCAATGACATTTCTGGGGCTTCATAGTTTGAATTGCCGATTAATAATGCCACACGCTCTTGGGCATATACCTGCGTCGCAAAAAACAAGACGTTCAAGAACGTCATTATGAGAAAAATGCTAGTTGGCTTGGCCGGATGGAGCGGGCTCATGCAGTTAGGTTAGCGCAATAGATTGAAAATTTACAATTGGAGTTTGTATGGTTTGGTTTGTCCGCAAGCTATTCTGATAGATCGGCTCCATTCAAACTCTTTTGACCGCAAAAATCGCTGAGATCAAAGACAGTACCGTCAAAGGGCAGAGTGAGCAGAAACCTTGGGGAAAGCTCTGCATTCATGTTGTTCCAGAATGATTTTTGTTGCGCCAGGTCTGAGCAAGATCAGCATTGAGGCCGCAATTCCTGTAAACGATGACTGATCTAATGGAAGAATTCACGCCTGATTGCTGACTCTACTACCATTTGAGCACCACGCGGCAAAATTAAGAGGCTTTCCCACTCTTTTCCACTTGTGATGCCAGCTGCGAAGGATGGAGGGGCCCGTCCGAAGTAATCATCCAATTGGACAAGGTTTTGTCCATGTGACGCATGCGATGCCGTAACATCTCCTGCGTCATTTGGGTGAGGACCTGCGAAAACTCAGGTCGTTCTGCGACGTTTTCCATTTCGCCTTTGCCTTTGTGGTCAAAAAGCAGGGGTGGTAGGTCGGCTCCGAATTGGACAAGCGTGAACCGATCGTCGCGCAGAATTCCAAGACAGCTGTCCGAGATGTCCGTGCCAAGCGTCTTCTGCCAAAGGGTTGGCGCGATTGGGTCCGCAAAATCGAGCTCAGAGAAAGAATATTTGCGCCATTTCTCGGGTTGGTTCCCTTCAAGAAGCGGCATCAAAGTCATACCATTCATTGCGTCATGAGCTGGTTGCCCAACCCAATCGAGGATCGTTGGGACAATATCGATGCTCTCCGTTGGCTTCGAGATCTGTGCGCCTTCGACACCGCCCGGCATCCTGACAATCAGGGGTGCATGGTATGCCGCGTCATAGACCGACATCTTACCCCAACTATGATGGTCACCCAGCATCTCGCCATGATCGGCTGTGACTACCAACAATGTGTTGTCGTATTGGCCGCTGTCTTTCAGAAACTGCACGACACGACCGATGTGGTGATCAACTTCGGTTGCGAGGCCCAGATAGATAGACCGAAGGGTCGCGACGACCTCGTCAGTTGGCTCGAGTTCGGGGAAACCTTCAACAAATCCTGCGACAGTATTGTTTGCCCTGGCAGGTGCGAAGAACGGATGGAGCGCGTCTTCTGCTTGTGCTGAAGCATGGCGCGTTGGATTCGGCAGTTTGGCCGGATCATACATTTGGTTGTAAGGGGTTGGTGCGACCAGCGGCGGATGTGGTCGTAGATAAGTAAGATGGGCGAACCATCCTTTGTCCTGATCTGCATAAGCTGGCATGGTTTCCAGAAACCGGTCAGTCAGAAATGCTGTGTCACTGTCTTCTGCAGCATAGAGCGCAGGATCATTCAGTTTCGGGGCGTCCCCGGTTGGCGAGACGGGTTTAAAAACATCAAAATAGTCGTCGAAAACATATCCTTTGTTCTTAAGGTGTGATCGCCAGGGAAAAGACATCTCCATGCGCATTTCCAGCATTTCCTGAAAACCTGGCAGGTGAAACTCGTAAGAACGCAGTGCCGGATCATTGGCGTCAAATACGCGCGGGTCTTGCGAGGTGTCGGTATATCCAAAAAGCATAGGAAGGTAGCCTGCCTTGCGCATCTCTGATGCGATCGAAGGCGTGTCGTGGCGAAGAGGCGTGCCGTTTCGAACCGAGCGGTGGTTCATCGCATATTGCCCCGTCAGCAGCGATGCTCGCGATGGCCCGCATGGATTTGTAACTGAGAAATGACGGGTGAAGGTGACGCTGTCTTTCATCAGCGCCCGCAAATGGGGTAGATCAACGTGGTTCGCCAGCGCACCAAACACACAATCAGCCCGCATCTGGTCGGTGATAATAAAAAGGACGTTTCTTTTGTCGTGCATCGTTTGACGCTCCAGATGAATTGACCGACGGCTCAGTTGATGTCAGGAATCTAGCTGTTGTGATTCTAACTTGCTTGTACCGAGCAAAGAATGCGCTGCACGCCCAGTCAAAATCCACATTAAACATCAAATATCAACATATGGACGCAAGAATTGTTGCTTTTGCAAAAAATTGTGGGATAACGTGGAAACTGTGAGGGATATTGTGGAAAGCGGATGTCGCAGACACACCGAGAAATTGAGCTTCTTGAAGCGCTAAGGCGCCTGGGTGGCTCTGCGCGGAACACAGATCTGGCGAAAGCGCTCGACGTTTCCGAGGAAACAGTACGGAGGACAATCAAGTCCCTTTCCAAAACCGCAATGGTGGCCCGCGTGCGTGGTGGTGCTTATTTGGTGGGCACACAGAACGACCCCAGCTTCTTTCGGCGCATTACTCAGCGCCCGACAGAAAAGCGGCTGATTGCCAATGTCGTTAGTACGCGAGTCTCTGACGGCATGACCCTTTTTCTCGATGTTGGATCGACCACTGCATTTGTCGCGGAAGAACTGCGACGGCATCAAAACCTGACAATCGCTACCAATTCGATTGGAGTGGCCCAGACACTGGTCAACGTGAATGGTAACCGGGTGCATATTCTTGGCGGAGAAATGCAGGCCAATGAGCGTGGTGCGTTTGGTCACGTAACCCACAGACAGGCCCAGCGACTGGTATATGACATGGCGATCCTCAGTACGGATGCCGTTTCACTACGCCGAGGCTTTTTGTATCACAGCAATGCAGAGGCAGAGCTTGCGCAGATCGTGGCGGAATGTGCCGACCAGATTCTGATTGCATTCGACCACGGCAAACTCAGCGAATCTGCGCCCTTTGTAGGACCCGCCCCGCGCCAGATTAGTCATATTGTGACCGATAAAGCGCTTAGTAAGGCACTCGCGCAATCACTGGATGCCTGGGGTATCAAAGCAGTAATTGCAGATGGATCGTATTGAATGTTGAGCCCTTCAGAAATGGTTAGATCGACTACGGACGGGAAAACACATGCAGAGCATGCGACGCAGATTGCAGCTTTGGCCGCTGACGCAGCTCGGGGTTATTTTCGTGGCCGCCTGGGCGTTGAATTCAAAACCGATGAAAGCCCTGTGACTCAGGCAGATAAAGGCGTCGAAACCATCGTGCGTGCCTATCTGGCTGAGCACTTTCCAGAAGATGGAATATTTGGTGAGGAACAGGGTGCCGAGGGGTTGAATCGTGATCATGTCTGGATCATCGATCCGATTGACGGCACCCGCTCGTTTCTGTCAGGCCATCCTTTATTTGGCTTCTTGTTGGGTTTGCTTGTTAAGGGTGAACCTTTGCTTGGCGTGATTGGAATGCCCGCACTGAATGAATGTCTGCTTGGTATCAAAGGGCAAGGGGCCATGCTAAATGGCCAGTCGGTTTCAGTCAGTGGAACAGAGAGTTTGAGCCACGCAGTATTCTTCGTGAATGAAGGAGATAAGATTTACCGTGATCACCCTGATTTGTTCGGAGATTTGATGCATTCCGGTCAAACCCGAAGGTTTGCCTACGATTGCTATCCCCATGCCCTGGTTGCGATGGGGCACGTTGATGCGGTTATTGACTATGACCTGCAACCTTACGATTTTCTTCCGGTTGCGGCTGTCATCGAAGCTGCCGGTGGTGTGATTACTGATTGGAATGGTAATCCGCTTAATCTGAATTCGGATGGTCGTGTGATATCAGCCGCGACGCCTGCATTGCATGCCGAGCTATTGGCCATGACCCTGGGACGCTAGATGGTAAATGGCAGATTTCTATTTGAATTTGTGCGCGCGGCGATGCTGATGGTTTTGTCGTTCATGTGGTGCGTCGTGGCACAAAGTTCAGCCTTGGTGCAAACCTGTACAGGGAGGTGGCAGGCGCATGATCGACCCGGTTGAGATATTGAATCCGAATGGCAAGGGTCGTGTCGTGTTGTTGTGCGAGCATGCAAGTTCCACAATACCCGAAGCTTATGACGAATTGGGCCTTGCCGAAAAAGACAGGTTGAGCCACGCGGTTTGGGATCCTGGTGCACGTGAAGTTACATTGGCCTTGAGTGTCGCCCTGGATGCGCCCGCCATACTATTGCGGGTTTCGCGGTTGGTTTACGACTGTAACCGTCCACCGGATGCGCCAAGTGCGATACCGGAAAGGTCCGAGCTGATTGAGGTTCCGGGAAATCAGAATCTGAACCAGTCACAGCGCGAGGTAAGAATACAGTCTGTCTATGGACCATTCTGTGCGGCCGTGTCAGGCGTTTTGGAAGCCCGCAACAACGATCCGGTGGTTGTGACGATACACAGTTTTACGCCGACATATTACGGCGCAAAGCGTGCGGTCGAAATCGGGCTGTTGCATGATGAAGACAGTCGCCTGGCCGACGCGATGCTGGCGCGGAAAACTTTACTTTCGCATCGTCGAGTAGAACGAAATGAACCTTACGGACCCGGCGATGGGGTTACACATTCGCTCAGGTTGCACGCCCAGTCCCGTGGATTGGCGAATGTCATGATCGAAGTGCGCAATGATCTGATGCGCTCTCCGGAGGATGTGGCGGAGATCACGGAAGAGCTATTGACGCTTCTTCAACCTGCCATAAAGGAAATCGCTCATTTGGAGGAGTTGTCATGGGCGGAACGATGACTTTTGAGGACCTTCAAGCGAAGGTCCAAGACGGCGCAATCGATACTGTTTTGGTCTGTTTTGCAGATATGCAGGGACGTTTGATGGGGAAACGTTTTCACGCGGCGCATTTTGTTGCGGGCGCTTATGAGGAAACGCACTGTTGCAATTACCTGCTGGCAACTGATCTGGAGATGGGAACGCCGGATGGCTACGCTTCGACTTCCTGGGAGCGGGGCTATGGCGACTATGTTATGAAACCTGATCTGACCACGCTACGGCCGGTACCGTGGCTGGAAGGTACGGCACTCGTGCTGTGTGACATTCTTGATCACCACACCCATGAGGAGGTCCCTCATTCCCCGCGTGCGATGCTTAAATCACAGGTAAAACGCCTGAATGCGCTTGGATATGATGCGAAGATGGCGACCGAGCTCGAGTTTTTCCTCTTCGAAAAGAACTTTGATGAAATCCGCAAAAGCGGGTTTCGGGATCTGGCGCCGATATCGGGTTACAACGAAGATTATCACATATTCCAAACCACCAAAGAAGAACATGTGATGCGCCCGATCCGCAATCATCTGTGGAATGCTGGGATTCCGGTGGAAAATTCGAAAGGTGAAGCAGAGACTGGTCAGGAAGAGCTGAATATCAAGTATGCCTCAGCATTGGACACGGCGGCTTATCACACAATCGCAAAACACGCCGTCAAAGAAATCGCGTGGCAGCAAGGCCATGCAGCGACATTTCTGCCAAAATGGCACCATGACAAGGTAGGCAGTTCGTCTCACGTTCATCAATCGCTTTGGAAAGAAGGTTCAAATGCATTCTATGATCCAAGCGACAGCTTAGGCATGTCTGAGGTAATGAAGGCCTATACCGCCGGTTTATTGAAGTATGCACCCGATTACACCTACTTCATGGCGCCCTATATCAATAGCTACAAACGGTTCATGAAGGGTACTTTTGCACCGACCCGCATCATTTGGTCGGTGGATAATCGTACTGCCGGATACCGACTTTGTGGCGATGGTACAAAAGCTATTCGTATTGAGTGCCGGATCCCCGGCTCTGATATGAACCCCTATCTTGCCATGGCAGGCATGCTTGCCGCAGGTATTGCAGGTATTGAACAGGGCCTAGAGCTTCAAGCTCCAACCAAAGGTGACGTATATCAGGGAGAATCCGGGATGATTCCGGGTAATCTTCGCGAAGCGCGTGACGCGTTACACGCATCTACGATGCTTCGCGCGGCTTTGGGCGACGAAGCCATCGACCACTATGTGCGCGCTGCTGAGGTGGAGATCGAAGAATTTGAACGTGTTGTGACTGACTACGAGATCGCGCGCGGATTTGAGCGGGCATAGCTCCGTATTGCCCTCGGAACATCGCTCGTTGGGTTTATGGGACTTTCTTTGAATAGACGGGGTGGAATCCCTGTATCTGGAGAACTGGCATGGATCAGGTTTTGAAATGTATCTCACCGATTGACGGGTCGGTATATGCAGAACGTGTGGCTCTGTCACGGGATGAGGCCTTTGCTGCGGCAGAGCGAGCCCGAGGCGCACAGGCAGTTTGGGCTTCGCGCCCGCTACAAGAGCGGATCGATTTGGTTATGGCAGGGGTTGCCGCTGTCGGGGCAATGAATGATGAAATCGTTCCTGAAATCGCAAAAATGATGGGCCGCCCGGTGCGCTATGGTGGCGAGTTTGGTGGCTTCAATGAACGCGCCAGCCACATGGCATCTATTGCCCCGGAAAGCCTTGCTGATATCGAAGTGGGCGAGGATGCGACCTTCAAACGCTATATAAAGCGTGTTCCGCACGGTGTGGTTTTTGTTGTAGCTCCTTGGAATTATCCGTTCATGACCGCGATCAACACGGTGGCTCCGGCACTGATTGCGGGCAATGCGGTTTTGCTGAAACACGCAACTCAGACACTGATTGTCGGGGAACGTATGGCGCAGGCATTTCATTCTGCAGGCGTACCGGACGACGTATTCCAGAATGTTTTCCTGACCCATGATGTGACCAATGATCTGATCGCAGGCAATGCGTTTGATTTTGTAAACTTCACAGGTTCTGTCGGTGGTGGTATCGCCATGGAGAGAGCTGCCGCAGGAACCTTTACTGGGGTCGGGACCGAGCTTGGAGGAAAAGATCCGGGCTATGTGATGGAGGATGCCGATCTGGACGCTGCGGTTGATACCCTGATCGATGGCGCGATGTTCAACTCGGGCCAATGCTGTTGCGGCATCGAACGTATCTATGTGCATGAAAGTCTCTATGATCAATTTGTTGAGAAGGCCGTCGAGATTGTAAAGGGATACAAGCTTGGAAATCCCTTAGATGCTGAGACGACGATCGGGCCAATGGCTAATTTGCGGTTTGCTGCAGAAGTCCGGGCGCAGATATCAGAGGCTCTGGCAGATGGAGCTGTCGCGCATATCGATCTGTTTGCCGAAGATGATGGTGGCGCGTATCTGACGCCGCAGATTTTGACAAACGTCAATCATGATATGCGCGTCATGCGTGACGAGAGTTTTGGCCCAGTTGTTGGCATCATGAAAGTGTCTTCAGACGATGAAGCCGTTGCTTTGATGAATGACAGCGAATTTGGGCTGACAGCAAGTCTTTGGACGCAGGACGTCGACCGGGCTGCCCATATAGGTGATCGGATCGAGACAGGCACGGTATTCTTGAACCGGGCAGATTATCTTGATCCCGGGCTTTGCTGGACGGGTTGTAAAAACACCGGACGTGGCGGCGGATTGTCGGTCATTGGTTATCACAACTTAACCCGACCAAAGAGCTATCACCTGAAAAAGGTGACCAAATAATCTCTGTGGCAACGCAGACATCACATGTTGGGTGCATGCACCCTTTGACTTGAATAGGTGAGAGAATGAGCATCACGGGAAACTGGTCTTACCCGACCGCGATCAAATTTGGCGTTGGGCGCATTTCTGAGTTGGCGGGTGCCTGCAAGGATCTCGGAATAAAACGCCCGTTATTGGTGACGGATAAAGGTCTGGCCAATCTGCCGATCACGGAACGCACGCTCGATATCCTGGAAGCGGAAGGTCTTGGTCGCGGTTTATTTTCTGATGTGGATCCGAACCCATCAGAGTTGAATCTGGCGGCGGGTGTGGACGCCTACAAAGAGGGTGGCCATGATGGGGTCATTGCATTTGGCGGCGGGTCCGGTCTCGATCTCGGTAAGATGGTGGCATTCCACGCCAATCAAACGCGTCCGATCTGGGATTTTGAAGATGTGGGCGATTGGTGGACACGTGCGGATGCCGATGTAATTGCGCCCATCATTGCGGTACCAACCACTGCGGGTACGGGTTCTGAAGTTGGCCGTGCGAGCATCATCACGAATTCACAAACCCACGTCAAAAAAATCATCTTCCACCCGAAAGTCTTGCCCTCGGTTGTGATTTGTGATCCGGAATTGACCGTTGGCATGCCCAAGTTCATTACGGCTGGCACCGGTCTTGACGCCTTTGCTCATTGTGTTGAAGCGTACTCCTCACCACATTACCATCCGATGAGTCAGGGTATTGCACTGGAAGGCATGCGCCTTGTCATCAACAATTTGCCGCGTGCCTATGCAGACGGTACGGACCTTGAGGCACGGGCCCATATGATGAGTGCTGCAGCCATGGGGGCCACGGCCTTTCAGAAGGGACTAGGTGCTATTCACGCCTTGAGTCACCCGATCGGCGCGATCTTTAACACTCACCACGGCACCACAAATGCTGTGTGCATGCCCGAGGTTCTCAAGTTCAATGCGGACGTCATTCGCGATCGCTTTAATCTGGCGGCCGGTTATCTGGGTATTGATGGGGGATTTGAGGGCTTTCAGAGCTTTGTGCAGGACTTCAATGACGGTTTTGATATTCCGCGAAAGTTGTCCGAGATGGGCGTAACTGTAGACAAGATGGATGCGCTTGTGGAAGGGGCGATCTCTGACCCGTCTTGTGGTGGCAATCCAGTGGAACTGACACGCGAAAATTTGCGCCACCTGTTTAATGCGCTGATTTGATACACGTCATTTGAGTACGGGTATCATCATAATTATCCTTGCGGCGGCAGTTTTGCATGCCGCTTGGAATACGATCGTTAAGGCTGCCGGTGACCGAACAGTGACGTTGGGGCTGGTCGCGCTTGGGCATGTTTTCCCGGGCCTGATCTTGGTGACCTATCTGCCTTTTCCAGCCATTGAAAGCTGGCCGTATTTGTTGGGATCAACAGTGATCCACTTCGGGTATTTTTATATGCTCGGTCAGGCATATAAACATGGCGATCTCAGTGTGGTTTACCCGATTGCGCGCGGCATCGTGCCTGCATTGGTTTCGCTTTGGGCAATGATTTTTGTGGGTGAGGTGCTACCCGCACAAGCGTGGTTGGGCATAGCGCTGATCGCGGGGGCTATTCAGCTATCCAGTTGGGCGGCGTTACGACAGGGCGTTGGCCGAGCGGCATTGGGATTCGCCCTGGGAACCGGTGTGTGTATTTCAGCCTATTCGCTTGTCGATGGTGTCGGAGTCCGCCTGTCCGAAAATACGCTTGGGTACTGGGCTTGGCACTCTCTGTTGCATGTTTTCATAGCGGCTTTTGTTGGTATCAGGCGTGGCAGGGCGATGTTGAAGTTACCTGCTAAGACATGGGTTATTGGGCTCACGGGTGGATTCGTTTCGATGACAGCCTACGGTCTTGTCCTCTATGCAAAAAACTTCGCGCCTCTTGGTGCCGTTTCGGCTCTGCGGGAAACATCCGTGATATTTGCGGCTCTGATTGGGTATTTGCTGCTTGGTGAAGGTCACCCGGTCCGTCGAATCATGGCTGCAATCATTATGGCAGTCGGCGTGGCATTGATCGCTTTGGCGTCCTGAGCTGTCAGGAAGTAATACAACAATCATTTTGTGCCGTAATGCCTCGACTGTTGGGCAGTTGATGGCGTGACCGTTTATGTTTGAATTAGATATATATTTTTGTGAAAAACCAAAATTGTCACAAAACTATTACTTTTTTTGTGGATTTATAAATGGAATTATGGCGAAGTTAAAAAATGAACGATGATAGTGGAAACATACCACATCGAGGGCGGGAGCTTCTCGACGTATTGGCACGGTTGGGCGGCTCTGCACGCAACACCCAAATCGCCCAGGTCATGGATGTGTCCGAAGAAACCGTTCGCCGTCTTGTCAAAGCGCTCGCACGCGAAAACATGGTCGAACGTGTTCACGGAGGGACGTATCTGTCGCGAGCGCAGGACACGCCAATGTTCTCTGGGGCGCTCGAACATAATGCGAAAGAGAAGACCCTTATTGCAAATCGGGTCAGCCAGATCATCGAAGACGGAATGGTGATATTCGTTTCGGTAGGCTCGACCATGACGCATGTTGCAGAACAACTTCGCGATCATAAGGACCTTTTGGTAGTGAGCAATTCGCTGTCGGTTATCGCATCTTTGGCAGATCACAACGGTACGCGCGCCATTCTTGCCGGAGGCGAAGTCATCCGCTCAGAACGCGGAAGCTTTGGGCGTGCCGCCGAGCAACTGGCGTGTCAGTATAGCTATGACGCCATTATCTGTGGTGCCGATGCCTTGTCTCTGAAAGGCGGAGTGCTGACCTCGAATCTGCTGGAAGCCGAGCTGACACGCGCGCTTTTGGACAACACCGCCCGTACGATTGTCGCAACGGACAACACAAAATTTGGAGCGCGAGCGGCCAATATCGCTTGTCGGTTTGATCAAGTGACTGATCTGGTCACAGATATTGCCCCACCCGCCAACTTTGGTTCGGCTCTGCATGAGGCTGAGGTCAGGGTCCACGTCGCTTCTGAAAGGGGTGGAACCAGCAATGGCGCAAGTGCAGATGATGCTAATGCCGCCATAGATGAAGAAAACTAAGAAACAGAGCTATCTTTAGGGAGGTTATCATGAAGAAGCTTTTGATGTCCGGAGCAGCATTTGCGACTCTTGGAAGTGCTGCCTGGGCAAATTGTCCGACTGCGACGGTGGCAGATATGCAAGGCCTGACGGATGGGGCATATCCTCAGCAATTTGATCTGTCTGAATTCCAGTCCGCAGGAAATTGTACGCTTGGATTTTCGGAAAACCCATCTATCGCAGATCTTAACGGCATGATCCGAGGCAACGAAGCCCTACCAGCAGTTGCGGATCGTTTGCCAGCTGATCCACTGGTTATCGTACCCTACGACAGCATTGGCCAGTATGGCGGCCAGCTGGACGCGCTGTCCAACGCTACGGAAAGCGGTACATCCGACTTCTTGTCTGTGCGCCACGTCAATCTGTTTCGCTATTCCGACGACTTGCAAACCTTGGTGCCCAATGTTGCGAAGTCCTGGGAATGGAATGACGCATTCACCGAGCTGACGGTTCATCTGCGTTCAGGTCACAAATGGTCGGATGGCGCGCCATTTACATCTGCAGATGTTGTCTTTTGGTATGATAACCTGATGATGGACACCAACGTTATAGCCGAAGCGAAGGACTACGCGCTGGCAGGTGGTGAACCGATGAAGGTTGAGGCGCTGGACGATACTACCGTTCGTTTTACGCTGGCAGCGCCGAAGCCGGGTCTGACCGAGACGTTCTCTTTCACGTATGTTCAGCCCTTCCAGCCAAAGCATTTCTTTGAACAGTTCCATCCGGCTCTGGATGCAAATGCGGACGCCAATGCACAAGCACTTGGATATGAGAACGGTTATGAGCTGATTAAAGCTTATTACGGTAATTCCGACTGGATGGACACGCCATCTCCGATGCTGACTGCGGGAGATAAACTGGCAGGTCTGCCCAAGGATGCGATGCCAACATTGGAAAGCCACATTCTGGTCAAGGAAAGCACAGAGGGGCGCCACTACGTTGCGAACCCATATTTCTTCCAGGTAGATACGGCAGGAAACCAGCTGCCCTATATCTCTGAGATGGATGAGACCTATGTTCCAGATGAAGAGGTACGGAACCTTAAACTGTTGAACGGCGAGGTGGATTACAAGTCGCAGGGGGTAAACCTGACATCTGCTCCGGTTCTGTTGGAAGGTCAGGAAAGCGGGAACTACACTTTAGAAGTGAAACCGGCAATTGGCTACCCGGTGCTAACGTTCAACGTTACTGCTGAGGATGAAGCTAAAAGAGCGATCTTCAATGACATTCGTTTTAGAACAGCGATGTCGGTTGCGATGGATCGCAATCAGCTAAATGAGGTAACCGCATTCGGCCTTGGTGAGCCAACACAGTATATTGGTTTTTCTCCGCGTCCGGATTTCATCGACGAAAAGTGGTCGAACTACGAGATCAACTTTGATCAGGAACGAGCAAATGCTCTTCTGGATGAAGTTGGCCTTGTTGATCAGAACGGAGACGGTTTCCGCGATCTGCCAAACGGTGATCCGTTTGTGCTGGACTGGCAGTTCTCGACGCAATCCGCATCGGCTCAGTTGGTGGAACTGATCGCACAGAACTGGAAAGATGTGGGCGTAAACACGGCAATCAAAGAGGTTACCTCGGATGAATTCCGTGCCGCGCAATCGGCAAACACTCTGGACATGGGCATGTGGCTCAAAAGCCAGCCAGCCGGTTCGGTTCTTGGCGATGGTGAAATCTGGGTGCCGCCGTTTGACGGGTATTTCGACGTGCGTACCGGTATGCTGTGGGCGGAGTACATCAGTTCAAATGGGGAAAATGGTGTGGAACCACCAGCTTGGGTTGCTGATCTGAAAGCGGCATTGGACACCTACCAATCTAGTGCGCCCGGATCAGACGCCTCGGTCGCCGCTGCGCAGAAGATGGTCGAGATCATGACTGGGGAGATGCTGTTCATTGGTACAGTTAATGCTCCGGCCCCGATCTATCATTCGAACAACCTGCAGAACTTCACTGAATTCAAAACGCAGTCCTACGAGTTCTACAGAACCTATCCGTACCGCCCTGCCCAGTGGTGGCTGTCGGAGTGATAGGCGTTTCAATCTAAGACAACGGTTAGGGGCGTCAGCGCCCCTTTCCACATGCTAGCCAGGAACTAAGAAATGCTCCAATTCGCTCGCTTTGCCGCCACGCGCGCAGTGATGGCTGTGGTTACTCTCGTGTTGGTCTCGCTCATCGTTTTTACACTGATGGAGCTTGTGCCGGGTGATTGTGCTGAACGCTATCTCGCCTACAAAAACACGCAGGGCTCGGCCATTACGTTGGCTGATATCGAGGCTGAGAGGGTAAGGCTGGGGCTTGATCGTCCTTTTCTGGTACGTTGGGCTACTTGGTTAAGCGGCGCTTTCCGCGGTGATTTCGGGGATAGCTGCATTTTGCGCGTCAATATCGCGCAACTTCTAGGTGACAAGTTTTGGATCTCTTTGTGGATCTGCTTGGGCTCTTTGACACTGGCATATATGATCGCAATCCCGGTGGGCATTATCTCGGCGGCGTCAAGGAACGCTTTCCTCAACAATTCCCTGCGACTGGTCAGCTATTTGGGTCTGGCAATGCCGAACTTTCTGCTGGCGTTAATGGTGATGTTATTTTCCACCGTGTATTTCGGAGAGACACTGACCGGCCTGTTCAGCCCTGAATATCGTGAAGCGCCATGGTCATGGGCCAAGTTTGTGGATCTTTTGAAGCATGCCTGGCTGCCGATTTTCATTCTGGGATGGTCGGCAACCGCATTTGCTCTGCAAACCGTTCGTGCACTGATGTCGGACGAGATCGGCAAGCTTTACGTGACCGCCGCCGCCGCGCGCGGGATATATGGTCGCCGACTCTTATGGCGCTATCCCGCACGCCATGCGCTGGGGCCGATCGTCAACTCGCTTGGGTTCGACCTGAACCGTATCTTCAATGAACTGCCCATTGTGGCCCTGATCCTGACACTCACCGAAGCTGGATCTCTACTGCTTGAGGCGCTGGCACGGTCGAATGACCAGCAGCTGGCTGGTGCGATCATATTCCTGCTGACGGCTGCCATCGTCACGCTGAACTTCGCGACCGACATCCTGTTGGCTGTAATTGACCCGCGCGTACGCAAGAGCATTCTGAGGTAACGCCCATGTCTGCAAAAACGTCTACGAAAATTGACGATCAGAAGGCAAAAGAAGCTTACTTTACGGCTTCACAGCGCCAACTGATCTGGGCCAGATTCAAAAAACAACGTGCGGCCATGATTGCCGCTACAGTGCTGGTTGTATTGATCCTGTCAGGTCTATTTGCACCTTTCCTGTCACCCTATGATCCGACAGTCGCTGGTCGGGATAAGGATTACTTGAATGGGGCACCTCAGATCCCGAAATTCTGCGACAAGAATGGCTGTTCCATACGTCCGTTCCTGCACACTGTGACACGCGAACGATCATTGGCGACAAATTTTCGATGGGTTGAGAAGGTCAACGAGGATGAACGCCGCTATATGGAGTTCTTCGTAAAGGGCGATAGCTACAAGCTATTCGGATTTATCCCTGGCAACATCCATTTGTTCGGTATGGAGCAAGGATACGTTCACCTATTCGGAACTGATAGTGCGGGCAAAGACATCTTCTCGCGTACGCTTCATGCAGTCTGGACGTCGCTTCAAGTGGGAACTTTGGGAGTTGTGATATCATTCGTTCTTGCGCTGATGATTGGGGGGATTGCTGGCTACTACGGTGGCGCGATTGACAGCGTGATCCAGATGATTACCGACGCGGTCAGGACGGTGCCTTCGATCCCGCTCTTTATGGCTATTGCGGCCTTTATTCCGCCCGAGTGGTCGGCTGAGACCCGATTTTTCGTTATTACCCTGATATTGGGATTGGTCGGGTGGCCGACGCTGGCGCGAAGGGTGCGAACGCATCTGCTGACCGAGCGTAATCAGGAATATGTTTTGGCGGCTCAACTTTGCGGAGCATCTGCAGGGCACGTTATACGGCGACATCTCCTTCCCAGCTTTACCAGCTATATCATCGTCGATCTGGTGATCTCGTTTCCGTATGTTGTCCTGTCCGAGACGGCTCTCAGTTTTATTGGGTTAGGGCTTAAGGATCCGGTCAATTCATTGGGTGTAATGCTCCAGAACGTGACCAAGGCGGACGTTTTATTGAACTATCATTGGTATTTTATTCCGGTCTTTTTCTTCATCGCTCTGGTCATGGCTTTCGTCTTCGTTGGTGATGGATTGCGTGATGCCGCTGATCCATATTCGGAGTCCCGCAAATGAGCCTGATCGACGTCGAAAATCTTACGCTGCAATTTAAGACCGACGAAGGTTTGATCACTGCGGTAGATGATGTGTCTTTCTCACTGGCGCCCGGCGAAGTCATGGGCCTTGTAGGGGAAAGTGGTTCTGGAAAGTCCGTGACTGCGAAATCTCTGATGAAGCTTAATCCGGGAAATGCGGTCTATTCTCCGGAAAGTCGGATTACCTTGCATCTTGATAGCGGCCCAGTGGATGTTATGAGCCTGAAACGGCCCCGCGATATGGAAATTGTACGGGGTGGGTCGATCTCGATGATCTTTCAGGAACCCATGGCCAGTTTTGCGCCGGCGATGACAGTCGGTAGCCAGATGGTTGAGCAGTTGTTGATCCACACTGACTTGTCCAAGAAACAGGCTAAAGAGCTATCAATTGAGATGCTGGACCGGGTCGGTATCTCTGACGCATCCACTCGGTTTGGGCAATATGCGTTTGAGATGTCCGGCGGTATGCGGCAACGGGCGATGATAGCCATGGCCCTATCGACCAAACCCAAGCTGCTGATCGCGGATGAGCCCACGACGGCGTTGGATGTAACCATTCAGGCGCAAGTAATAGACCTGATGAAAGACCTCGTGGCTGAGTTCGGCATGGGGATTATCTTTATCACTCATGATCTTGGCGTCGTTGCACAAACCGCTGACAAAGTGGCGGTGATGTATCTGGGCAAGATGATTGAGCAGGGACCGGTGCGCGAAGTTATTCGGAACCCGTATCACCCCTACACCAAAGGTCTGATCGATGCCCTGCCGCAGTTGGATGACCTGGAGAAACCGCTCATGCCGATTCCAGGAGATATTCCGTCACCTCTGGAACGGCCTGCGGGATGTGTCTTTCACACCCGTTGCGGCAAGGTGATCGGCGACATTTGTCGCACTGTTGTGCCGCAATGGTCTGATACGGGCGAAAATCACCGCACCGCGTGTCACTTGTGCGCTGAAGGATAAGTGAATGAGTTCTGAATACCTAATCCAAACACGCGATCTTTCGGTTGGTTTCCCGGTGGGTGGTCAACTCTTCAATAGGCGGGTCCTGAAGGCGGTTAATCATGTTACTCTCGACATCCCAAAGGGGTCGTTCTTTGGGGTGGTCGGTGAAAGCGGGTCTGGAAAAACGACATTTGGTCGTGCCCTGTTGAACGCGGTACCGATCACAGGCGGTTCAGCGCATTATGATGATGGCGAAGTAAACTATGACCTTGGAGATCTGGCCGGAGCAGATCTTAAAGAATACCGGCGAAGGGCACAGTTGATTTTTCAGGATCCCTACGCAGCGTTGTCGCCACGCATGACGGTGCGCGACATTATCGCTGAACCTCTTGAAGTTATGGGGCTCTGCAAGTCGCGCGATGAGGTGGACGAGCGGGTTCGCGAAGTGGCCGCGATGTGTCGGCTCAATATCGAACACCTGCGCCGTTTCCCACATGCGTTTTCCGGCGGACAGCGTCAGCGTATTTCGATCGCACGTGCCCTAGTTTCCAGACCTCGGTTTGTTATTGCAGATGAAAGTGTTGCGGCTTTGGACGTGTCGATTCAGGCCGATATTTTGAATTTGCTTAAGTCGTTGCAAGATGAAATGGGCCTGACTTACCTGTTTATCAGCCACGACCTGTCCGTGGTCGCACATACCTGCGATCATGTGGCGGTAATGTATCTTGGTCAGATTATGGAAAGTGCCCCGACACGGCAGTTGTTTGAAGCACCTCGGCATCCTTATACGAAGGCGTTGTTTTCGGCGATCCCTTCTCTGGACCCCGATGATAAAGGAAAAGTGCAGCGGTTGGAGGGTGAGATCCCATCGCCGACAAACCGCCCAACAGGATGTCAGTTCCACACACGATGCCCCTTTGCGACAGACCTGTGTAGACAGAAAGAGCCTGAGATGGAGATATGCGAAGCCGGCCATTCCGTTTCCTGTCACCGCTGGCAGGAACTTCAGACCGCAGTCTAAGTTAAGTTGGATTGCGTCCCGTTAAGCTGTTGAAAAAGGATCCTTTTTCAATTGGTTCTGCCTTCGAATTAGGGCTTTGCGCCAAGATATTACGCTCTTGCCGTTAAGCTGAATCCCGTCATTGGGCTGATAGCTCAGAGGGTAAGATCATGCATTAGCGGCTTAATTGGGCCAGTCGGTAGGAGTTGCCTGTACTGCCTCGAATAGTCCACTTTTCGAAAGTCTAGCTGCCCAACGGTGTGAAAGCGTAGAAGAAACCTGCAATCATCGCCATGGACAGAATGACAAATAGAAAAGCCGCGATCATGGGCAGTTTGAAGATAGAACGTAGCAGGATGACTTCGGTTAGGCTTGCCCCAGCGCTACCGATGATCAGCGCCATTACAGCACCCAAAGACATGCCTTTGGCAGCAAGGGCGGCGCTCAGCGGGATGACCGCTTCTGCACGAATGTAAAGCGGGATGCCAATTACGGCGGATATCGGGATTGCTAGCAGATTATCGTTCCCGGCATACTTCGTGATCAGATCGGTGGGCAGGAAACCGTAAATCATGGATCCGATTAATATACCGACTAACAAATAGGGCAGCACGGTTTTAAAATCTTTCCAGGTGCTTTTCCATACCCGCCCCCATTGGCTGTTGGGTTTGATCTCGGCCGATCGGCTTGCCCCACATCCAGCGGATGGGGCTGGGGCCTCATATGCGGCGGGCTCTACAAAGCGTTCAAAGCCAAGTTTTTCGAGTGCGAAACCGGCGAATATCGAAACGCCGAGGGCGATTACAAAATAGACCAGGGTCACTTTGAGGCCGAACGTGACAGCGAACAAACCGATGATGATAGGGTTCAACAAAGGGCTGGAGAATAAAAAGACCATCATCGGCCCAAATCCGGCCCGTGCTCTGAGCAGTCCTTTCAGAAATGGGATGGTGGAGCATGAGCAGAATGGGGTTACTGCACCCAACATAGCTGAAATTACATAGCCACGACCATTGCGTGAACTGAGGATGGCTTGAATGCGCGCGGGCGAGACATAAGCCTGCAGCAGGCCGACGCCATAGCTGATGATCAGAAAAAGCAATGTCAGTTCAACCGCGAGGAAGGTGAACATACTGAGTGTTTCCTGCACAGCAGTCAGGGTTGATTGGGACATGATGTCATACTCTATTATATTACTAGAAATATCGAAATAATAGCAATTCAAACTTGTGTCAAGGTATTACGGGTAATATCGTAATATTGAGATTGTGAGGTGAGAATGCAGATAGATGATGCTGCCAAAGTGCTGAAAGAGCTTGGCCATAGCCACAGAATTAAGATATTCAAAAGGTTGGTGAAATCAGGATACGAAGGTCTACCGGTGGGGGTTCTCAGGGAAGATCTGGACATTCCGCATTCATCCATGACCCATCATATCGCAAGCTTAGTTAGCGCGGGTTTGATAACGCAAGAGCGTGAAGGGCGTATTCTCCGTTGTGTACCGCAATATAATCGCCTGTGGGAAGTGATCGAATTTCTTCAGGACGAATGTTGCGCTGATCAAGGGGGCGACCCAAACCGACCGGTTTTTAAGGCACCTCCTACCGATTGAGTGCCCCCGCAGCGATGTGTTTTTGACAGTCGATAGTCCGATTTAATAAGGCGGCTGTTGATCAGCCGCCTTTCCATCTTTGCATTATCGATGCGATTACTCGCCCAATGCGATGCCTTCGCGACGCGGATCTGCGCCGCCCTCCAATCCTGTCGGGCTAATTTTGATCATATGCAATCCACTGGTCAGTGCGCGGCTGTTGGTTTCAAATCCCATTTCTTCCAGCGCCGGAGCCAGGGCTTCGGCATCCGTCCCTTCTTCGAGATCATATGTGCCAAACCGATTGATCAGATGAGGAGCGGCTGCGGCGCTTTGGACATCCATGTCCCAGTCCAATACGGAAATAATAGCCTGTGCCACATAACCGATGATCCGTGACCCGCCCGGAGATCCAACCGCTAGAACCGGCTCTCCGTCCTGCATTACAATCGTCGGTGCCATCGATGATCTTGGTCGTTTTCCCGGCGCAACTGCATTTGCAATCGGGACACCATCACTATGTGTGGCAAACGAGAAATCGGTCAATTCGTTGTTCATCAGAAAGCCGCCCTTGGTCATCAAATGTGAACCAAAACCTGTTTCGATGGTCGTGGTCATCGACAACACATTTCCATAGCGATCTACGATTGAAATATGAGATGTGGAGGGCATCGACATATCGATATTGTCGGCCCAAAGCAGCGCGTGGTCGAACTCAGGTTGTCCAGGTGAGACGGTATCCAGCGCCGCTGGGCCTTCTAGTAAAGATGCACGGTCTTTCAGGTAGGTTTCGTCCAGCAGGCCACCAACCGGAACTGGAACAAAATCGCTGTCTGCGATATACCGCCCACGATCAGCAAAAGCGAGCCGCGAGGAATCCCCGATCAGACGCCATGCCTCTGGGCTTTCGGGGCCCATTGCGGCAATATCATAAGGTTGCAAATGGCCGAGGATTTGCCCGACACTTAGGCCCCCCGATGATGGCGGTCCCATACCACAGACCTCAAAGCTCCGATATGTCGCGCAGACCGCAGGTCTTTCCACCACACGGTAGTTTGCCATATCCAGCATGCTAAGAACCCCTGGGTTGCGTACGGCTCCACGCACTGTTGCCACAATATCCTCGGCAATTTCACCCGTATAAAATGCATCGGCCCCTTCGACCGCAAAACTACGTAGAGTTTGACCGTAGGCCTGGTTCTGCAGATGATCGCCAACCTGTAGTGCTGCGCCATCGGGCATGAAATATGCGGCTGTTGACGGCACTTGACTGAGTCGCTCAGCATCCCACTCGATCATACCTGCAAGGCGGGGCGTAACTGTGAACCCGTTTTCGGCCAAGTCTATTGCATCCTCAAACAATGAGGGCCAGTTTGCGCTGCCCCAGCGGCGATGTGCGTCTTCCATAAGGGCAGGGGTGCCTGGCACGCCGACCGAGATGCCACCGATGGCCGCGTCATAGAACCCCCGTTTTTCGCCTTCGGCATCCTGAAACAGGCGTGGGTTCACTTCAATTGGAGCGGTTTCGCGGCCATCCAATGTGGTCAGTTCACCAGTTTCGGCATCAAACCAGACAAGAAATGCACCACCTCCCAGCCCCGAAGACTGAGGTTCTACCAATCCAAGTACAGATTGTACGGCGACCATGGCGTCCGCTGCAGTTCCGCCTTCTGACAAAACACGAGCGCCAGCCTCTACAGCCAACGGGTTCGCTGCCGAGACCATCCAGTCTGAAGCGACAACGGGCTGCCCAGTATCGCGCTTAACCAAGGCGGCTTCAGCACGCTCTGACAGTTTATCCAGTGCACCGGCGGTGGCTGCTTCGGGTGCGACCGCATCTGTGGTCTGTTGGGCGAAGGCAGTACTGTTCAACAGCGCACTCAGAACTACAGCAGAGGCTGTTAGACCGCGCTTTTGTTTCGGTTTGGTGTTCATTGTTGGGTTCCTCCAAGAACGCATCAAAGCAAACAGTTGGGCAAAAAGGTGCGAACCAAGTAAGAAATACGATCACCGTAATGATACTGATCCAAAAGACAACGCAACAAATTCAATGCGGCGACTACATACGGGCCCGGGGCAATTCGAAAAACGTACGGGGCTTTGAACGAGGCCTTCTGCACGGTTCTTTAGAGAACCGTCAATTTAACTTAAAAAAAATGCAGACAGAAAACGTGGGTGGATCTGCATTGCATTCCAGAGTTTTTCTTGGATTGGCCATTTCAATTGATGGTTTCTGTGGCGAAGGGAACGCCTCTCTCTTCGAGCCGCTTCAGATAACCGCTGACCTTTTCAAGGCCGGTCTTGAGAATTTCAAGGTTGTTGGCGTAACCGATACGTAACCAACCCTCCATATGCAGAACTGAGCCAGGTGTTAACATCACCCCAGTTTCTTCCAGCAATGAGACACAGAATTCGCGAGACGACATATCGAAATCGTATTTAAGCAACGCGGTGGTGCCCGCCTGTGGCTTGACATAAGAAATCCTGGGTTCATTCGATACCCAATCATCAAGGATTTGTAGGTTTCCGCGGGTAATGCGGTGGCTGCGCTCCAGAATGCGGGATTTGTTTTCCAGCGCGAGGGCGGCGAAATAATCGTCAAGCATTCCAACGCTGATCGTGTTGTAATCGCGATGGATGGAGACCGCCTTCAGCACCTCCGTTGCCGCTGCGATCCAACCCAGTCTCAATCCTGCCAGCGAAAAGGTCTTGGACATACCAGCCACGCTGATACCTCCTTCATAGAGGTCCGCTATCGCGGGGCAGAATCCGTCACCGGTTTGGCTGGTGCCACGATACACCTCGTCACACAGCACATAGGCCTGACTGCGCCGGGCAATCTCAATGAATTGCTCCAGGTAGCCGGCATCCATCAAAGCGCCGGTCGGATTGTTGGGGTTGTTGATTGCGATCAACTTTGTGTCTGGTCGGATTAATGCGGCGAACTCATCGAGATCGGGCAAAAAGCCGTTTTCCGGCCTCAGCTGAAGGATATCAACGGTGGCGCCATAACTCTCGGGGATTGAATAATGCTGCTGATAGGTCGGTCGGACCGAGATCACATGGTCGCCCGGTTCAACCAGCGTTTCATGGACCAGTGCATTGGCCCCAATCGCCCCGTGTGTGACGACAATATTTCGGCGCTCTTGCCGCTCGTAAAGCGTCGCAATCGCATCACGCAATCGGTCAGACCCTTCGATCGCGCCATAGGTCAGCTTCATTGGTCTGAGGTCATCTAGAACGTCGGAGTTCTTGCCAGACAATTCCAAAAGCTGCTCGATTGTCAGAGATGCAACACAGGTTTCGGCCAGATTGAACTCGCAATGGTTTTCGAATTCATTCATCCAGATCTCAACGCCAAAAGGCTTGATTTTCATCTCATCTCTCCCTGTTGCTCAGTCCTTGCGCCTGAGGAAGTTTCCAGATGCCACAAACCATGGCGAAGCCCTCAAGGTCCAAGTCGACTGAACGGAAATATGCTGACCTGGTGTAGTCAGGTAACCGAGCCTTGTCGCAGGGCAGTGAACCCAGATCGCCACTGTTCTGATCCGACGACCAACCATGGTCAACCCCTGCGATCCATATCTCCGCCGCTGCCTCCAGTGGCTCAACCGATTTCCTCAAAATAGCGTACAGTCGCCGACAGGCCCACCAGCATGTCGTATTGAGGGGTGCCCATCGCATATCGGTTCGGGTTTGCATCCGACACGCACCGCCCCTTGTAGGGGAAAAGCGAAGTCAACAACGCCAGACGTCCCCAGACAATACCCAAATGCGGTCTGAAAAACTTGTACGAGGAGAAGGCCAGAAAATCATAGCCCAGTTCTTTAACGTCGACCAAGTGATGCGGCGCAAATTGCACCGCATCTACAAAGACCAACACCCCTGCATCTTCCACCGTCTTCCCGATGTTGATCGCCGATCTAGAAATGTACGGACAGACCAGCCAAGGGCTTCTGGATTGGAGGTGCGAACTTGGTCAGATCGATGCCTTCAACTGCTGTTTTGTATTCATCCAGCGTTGGTGTACGTCCCAGAATTGCCGATAGGACAACAACAGGAGTTGAGCCCAACAAGGATTCACCCTTTTTGGTTTCGGAATCCGCAACTACCCGGCCTTGGAACAGGCGTGTCGATGTGGCTAGAACCGTATCCCCTTTGGCCGCTTTTTCCTGGTTGCCCATGCAAAGGTTGCAGCCCGGACGTTCAAGATAAAGGATGTTTTCGTATTCGGTACGGGCCTGGACCTTAGGTGCAGCATCGTCGAACTCGAATCCGCAATACTTCTGCAGAATTTCCCAGTCGCCCTCTTCCTTCAATTCATCAACAATATTGTAAGTCGGAGCGGCCACGACGAGCGGAGCCTTAAATGTGACATCGCCCTGATCAGCCTCGAGATTGCGCAGCATCTGAGCGACGATCTTGATATCACCCTTGTGCACCATGCATGACCCTACAAACCCAAGGTCCACTTTCTTTTCAGCGCGATAGAATGAAATCGGGCGGATGGTGTCGTGGGTATAACGCTTTGAGACATCCGCATTGTTGACGTCTGGGTCCGCGATCATTGGTTCAACGATTTCATCCAGATCGACAATGACCTCGGCAGCGTATTTGGCATTTTCATCGGGTGTCAACGCGGGTTTCCCACCCGACCTGATCTGCTCGATGCGCTTGTCCGCGATCTCGATCAAGCTGTTGAGCATCCGGGCATCGTTCTCCATGCCCTTTTCGATCATGATCTTGATGCGCGATTTGGCAATCTCCAGTGACTCAATCAGGGTCTCGTCGTTGGATATGCAGATTGAAGCTTTGGCTTTCATTTCCGCAGTCCAGTCGGTGAAGGTAAAGGCCTGGTCCGCCAACAGCGTTCCAATATGCACTTCGATAATCCGACCCTGGAACACATTGTCACCGTGCTGTGCCAGCATCTGCGCCTGTGTTGCATGAACCACGTCGCGAAAGTCCATGTGATCAGCCATCTTGCCCTTAAAGGTCACTTTTACTGATTCAGGGATTGGCATGGTTGCTTCACCTGTCGCCAGAGCTAGTGCCACGGTGCCAGAGTCCGCGCCAAACGCGACACCTTTGGACATCCGGGTATGACTGTCACCACCAATGATGATTGCCCAATCGTCAACAGTAATGTCGTTGAGGACCTTGTGGATGACATCCGTCATCGCATGATAGACGCCCTTCGGATCACGACCGGTAATCAAGCCAAATTTGTGCATGAAGGCCATCAATTTGGGCGTATTGGCCTGCGCTTTGGCATCCCAGACCGATGCAGTGTGGCAGCCCGACTGATAGGCCCCGTCGACCGACGGGGATAGGACCGTGGCGGCCATGGCCTCAAGTTCTTGTGCCGTCATTGGTCCGGTTGTGTCCTGACTGCCAACGATGTTGACGCGCACCCGCACGTCAGAGCCTGCGTGCAGCACCTTGTCGGACGCTACACCCAGTGCGTTTGCGTTAAAGATTTTTTCGACCGCGGTCAGACCTTGATCCTCGACGCTGATTTCCTTCGAAGGCGCAAAGACACGCGGTGCTTCGATCCCCAGAGTTTCAGCGGCGAAAGTCTGCAGTTTTTTGCCGAACACGATGGCATAAGACCCACCAGCCTTCATGAACTCCATCTTTTGCGGTGTGAATGATCCGGCCATATCGACCAGTTCATCGCTGCCATCTTCGCTAAATAGTTTCTTTTGCTTTGTGTTGATTGTCAGAACGGTTCCGGTCGCAACCGAGTATTTCTGTTCCAGCACCGGGTTGCCGTCATTGTTCAGGATCGTCTTGCCGTCTTCGTCCGTCTTTCTGACCCAGTTCTTAAGGTCCACACCGATCCCACCGGTCACGCCTACCGTGGTCAGGAAAATGGGAGAGATGCCATTCGTTCCCGCCACGACGGGTGCGACGTTGACAAACGGAACATACGGGCTTGCCTGCTTGCCGGTCCAAAGGGCGACGTTGTTAACCCCAGACATGCGCGATGATCCGACGCCCATCGTGCCTTTTTCAGCGACTAGCATGACACGTGCATCTGGATGCTTAAGTTTCAGTGCCTCAATTTCTTTTTGAGCGTCTTCCGAAATCAGACATTTGCCGTGCAGCTCGCGATCAGCGCGGGAATGTGCCTGATTGCCTGGGCTTAGAAGGTCGGTTGAGATATCGCCTTCGGCCGCCACATAGGTGACAACTTTGATTTCTTCGTCGACCTCAGGAAGCTTGGTAAAGAACTCTGCCTTGGCGTAGCTGTCCAGAAGGTCTGAAGCTATGGCATTGCCTGCCTCATAGGCCGACTTGATGCGATCTGTATCGGCCTCGTAAAGAAAGACCTGAGTCTTGAGCACCTCAGCCGCATCGCGCGCTGTCGCTTCGTCGGTGCCCAGTGCAAGGTCAAGCAACACTTCGACCGACGGGCCGCCTTTCATGTGGCTCAATAGCTCATAGGCGAAAGCTGCGTTGATTTCTTCAACCTCGACAGTGCCCAGAATGATCTCTTTCAAAAAGCGCGCTTTTTCACCCGCGGCGCTCGTGGTGCCGGGCAGGGTGTTATAGATAAAGTGGTGCAGGCAATCATCGCGGTGCGCACTGCCGGTGTCTCTGATATGGTCGATAACTTCGCGGGTCATTGCACCGTCATCGATGGGCTTGGGGCTGAGACCCTGTTGCTTGCGGTCTTCGATCTCGGTCAAGTAGTCGTTGTAGAGGCTCATGTTATTTTTCCGCATCTCTGGCATGCTATGGGGCGATATTCGCGGCGGCATAATTGTCGCTGGATCAGTATAGTATACTTTCGTATACATTAGATTGACGGAGTTCAAGCGCCGGATTGCCGCATATTACATGAAAATCCTTTAGGCCATCTCGAATCCCGGTGCATTCCCTCTAAGTTTCAAAATTGCAGGGAATGGGAAATGAGAAGGTGGGCGAAATTCTTAAAGCCCTAGAGACAACCCTTTTCTACCTGCGATTAGTCAAAGTTACCTGCCGTTAAACAGCGCTTTTGCGATCGCTCCAGGTGCCGAGCAAAGGGGGGTGAGGGCGCGGTGCACAGACCCAATGTGCAGTGCATAGAATACAGTGTAGAGGTCAGCGCGAAGGTGGTGCTCCCATTCTTGAGTATCTGCAACCACGCCCTGTTCGGTGGTCACAGCCCCGGTTAAAACCTGATCAGGCAAAGCCAATCGCACCTTGGCAAGCCACGGAATGCCTGACACATCGCTATCACAGAGGATGCAGGATAAGAGGAGTTCATGTCGTATACTCGTTTTGCGATCTACTATGTTCCCCCCCACGGCCCGTTGGCCCGTTTCGGGGCATCCTGGCTGGGTTGGGACATTATCAGCGCGTGTGAAGCGCCTTTGTTCGATTTTCCCGGTTTGGATGGAATCACGATGACGCCGCGCAAATACGGCTTTCACGGAACGTTGAAACCGCCATTTCGGTTGGCCGGTGACAGCACAGCCGAGGAATTGCACATGCGCGTGGCTGAGTTGGCGTTGGGACTTGCTCCAGCGATATGCGATGGTTTGGAACTAACCAGACTTGGCCGCTTTTTGGCGCTGATACCACGCAGTGAATCTAAGGCGTTGCAACAGGTCGCTGCGGCCTGCGTCCAAGACTTGGATGAATTCCGAGCGCCTTTGTCTGTGGCAGAACTTGAACGGCGGCGGCGACCGGGGATGAGCGCCCGTCAGAATGCCTTACTGACCAAATGGGGTTACCCGTATGTGATGGACGATTTCCGATTCCACATGACCCTTACCGCACGGTTGCCCAAGCTAGATATTCCGGTCTGGACAGAAACGATATTGAGGTCTCTGCCTGAACTGCCGGTTCCGTTTGTTGTTGATCAGATCGCGTTGTGTGGTGAACGCAAAGATGGGCGGTTTGAGTTGATTCATCGCTACAAGCTCGCGGGTTGAATCAGATTGCCTTCCAATCCTTGATCCGAAGCTTCGATAAACGCTCAAATCAAGGTGGGTTGGGTATCTCGGCGTATTTGTCTTTTGGAATTCGGACGATACCACGCAATCCTAGAAGGCCCCGATCGAGCGGATCAAGGAGTTCGATCGCAGATTTCACTGCACTAAATATGGAGTCTGCGTCATTTCCATTCGCGGTAATAAGCGGCAATCCAGGTGTCGGCGCGGTCCAATCCAGAACCCGCAATTCCTGCGCGAACGCATCATGCTTCTCCATCAGTTTCCAGGACATAGCGTCTAGCGATGCGATGTCCGCACGTCCTGAGGCGACCGCTTGAGCTGATTTCACATGCTGTTCCGTATGTAGACGATTTTGAAACCAAAAACCGTGCTTGCGTAGATGCCAGTACGGAGCAGCGTAACCTGACTGCGAGAATGTCTGATTAAACGCAAAGATTGACTCGCTGAATTCTACGATGTCCTGTCGGGCATCATCGGAACGCACGACAAGTGCACTACGATAATATCCTGGGGGGCAGCCATCAAGCCCGTAGTCCGGTGTGCCGACCAACTCGACCAAGTCATGCAGCCAGATGCGATACGGCATGCCGCAAGTCTGGCTTAATACCAAATTCGGGTTTTTCCAGACAAAAAACTCTTCTGCGTTCTGAGAGAGATGTTCGGGGCCATCTATACCTAATTCATTTAGGTTCCGAAGTATCAGCTGCCAATAACGATCATGGGCCGCTGCCAGCTGCGGGCGCTGATACATCATTAGATTTGCAATCATTCTGTTCAGAGCCTTGGTTGGTGCACACTGTTCCTTTGGTTAGCATGTCTGTCTTGCATTGGAAGTCCTGACTCATAGAAAGTATTTGCACTCTAGATATAATTTCATTATTTCCCGAAATATGGAATCAATCATCTCAAACCAACTTAACACATTAGGCCATCCACATCGGCTAGCGGTGTTTCGGATGCTTATGCGGCGATATCCTGATCGGGTACCGGCTGGAGAGCTGGGTTCGGCGCTCGATATCAAGCCCAGCACCATGTCGAGCTATCTTAGTGCACTGCAGAACGCTCAGATCATAAATCAGCAGAGGGTTGGAACCTCTTTGCTTTATTCAATTGATATGCATTCTGTGCGGGAAATGCTCGACTACTTGTTCTTGGATTGCTGCCTCGGACGACCTGATTTGTGCATGCCCTTCGATTTGGGAAAATACGTCGAGGATGATCGGAAATTCAACGTACTGTTCCTCTGCGTAGGAAATTCAGCCCGCTCTATCTTTGCGGAATCTCTGCTTCGTGAAATTGCAGGGGATCGGTTCAATGTATTCTCGGCAGGGATCAAGCCTTCCTCTGAATTGAACCCGTTTGCCATTCAGGTGCTGAAAGACAAAGGCCACGATATCTCGGCTTTGCGTTCAAAGAACATAGCTGAATTCTCGGGGTCGAATGCACCAGACCTCGATTTCGTTTTTACGGTTTGCAATCAGGCGGCAAACGAGGAATGCCCTGCTTGGGATGGCCAACCGATTAGCGGTCATTGGGGCATGGTGGATCCGGTCAAGGCCGAGGGTACCCATGCAGAGAAGAGCCTCGCGTTTCAAAACACCTATGGTGCACTTAAACGTCGGATTGAGGCCTTTTCTGCGTTGCCGGTCGAAAGCCTTGATCGCCTCGCTTTGCAATCCGCCATCGATGAAATCGGCAAATCTGCCGCTGAGAGTACAACATGACAATTTATGCAGTGAATGGTCTGGGCCGGATGGGAAAGCTTGCCCTGAAGCCGCTTTTGGAACGAGGGGCACGTGTCGCATGGATCAACGACGCGGTAGGTAACGCCGCAATGCACGCGCACTTGTTAGAGTTTGATTCTGTGCACGGCCGTTGGGCTGGGTCTTTCGATCATGATGACGAAAGCATTACCATCAATGGAACGCACATACCGTTCGTCGGAACAAACGACCTGACAAAACTCCCACTGGATGGCATCGACGTGGTGATCGATTGCACGGGTGCCTTCAAGACCGAGGTCAAGTTGGCCCCGTATTTTAAAGCCGGTGTTAAGAAGGTGGTTGTCTCTGCACCGGTCAAGGACGGTCCGACCTCTAACATTGTATATGGTGTCAACGAAGATACATATGACCCCAAAATGCATCACATTGTGACTGCAGCATCCTGCACGACCAATTGTCTCGCTCCGGTCGTAAAAGTCATTCATGAAAACCTTGGAATCCGGCACGGGTCGATGACCACGATTCATGACGTGACCAACACGCAGACAATGGTAGATCGTCCAGCCAAGGACCTGCGTCGTGCCCGCTCGGCATTGAATTCGTTGATCCCAACCACAACTGGATCAGCAACGGCCATTACGCTGATCTATCCGGAACTAAAGGGTCGATTGAATGGCCATGCCGTGCGTGTTCCATTGCTGAATGCGTCGCTGACAGATTGTGTTTTCGAAGTTGAACGAGAAACAACCATTGAGGAGGTCAATGGCTTGTTCAAGGCTGCCGCTGAAGGGCAACTCAGCGGTATTCTAGGTTATGAAACGCGACCCTTGGTGTCGGCAGATTATACAAACGACCAACGCTCTTCGATCGTTGATGCGCCTTCAACCATGGTGGTGAATGGCACTCAGGTGAAAATCTATGCGTGGTATGACAATGAATTCGGATATGCGCACCGCCTGGTCGATGTTGCCTTGATGGTCGGGGCATCATTGTGACGCAAAGACCCGATGGGCTGCCGGCCTACATCGCCGTAACGGCCGCCTATTGGGCGTTTATGCTGACCGATGGCGCGCTCAGGATGCTGGTGTTGTTGCACTTTCATACTCTGGGCTTCTCACCGGTGCAGTTGGCTTACCTGTTTGTTTTGTACGAGATCGCTGGAATGGTGACCAACCTCGCTGCGGGTTGGATTGCAGCCCGGTTTGGGCTCGCGGCAACTCTCTATGCAGGTCTGGCGCTGCAGATCGTGGCATTGCTTGCGCTGACGCAGCTTGACCCGCAATGGGCCATGAGTGTCTCGGTGGCATTTGTGATGATTGTTCAGGGGGCAAGTGGGATCGCCAAGGACTTGGCAAAGATGTCGTCAAAATCGGCAGTCAAACTGCTTGCCCCAACCGAAGGTGGCGGTCTATTCCGATGGGTTGCTATCCTGACAGGATCAAAGAATGCCGTGAAAGGTATTGGATTCTTGTTTGGGGCGGCGCTGTTGGCGACTTTGGGTTTCAATTGGGCCGTTTTACTTATGGCGATCATACTGGCTGTGGTTTTGGGTGCTATTCTTGCCTTCATGCCAGTCGGTCTTCCCAATGGGCGAAAGGGCGCCAAGTTCTCTGAGGTCTTTTCGAATTCGGCCAATGTAAACTGGCTTTCGGCGGCACGGGTCTTTTTGTTCGGCGCGCGGGACGTTTGGTTTGTCGTCGGCATTCCAATCTATTTTTATGCCGTGCTTTCCGATGGCACTGAGGAAGCGAACCGCGCGGCGTTCTTTATGATCGGCACGTTTATGGCCATCTGGGTGATATTATACGGTGCGGTTCAGGCCAGTGCGCCAAAAATCCTGCGCGCGTCCGAGCGCTCTGAACGAGATTTGATACGCGCCGCACGTGACTGGGCTGCTGCTTTATTCTGCATCCCAGCAATTCTGACTGTCGCAGCCCTGCTGTCTACAGGGGCGCCGGTATGGCTGACTGTCACTTTGGTAATTGGCTTGCTGTTCTTCGGGGCGATATTCGCGATCAACTCTTCGCTTCATTCCTATCTGATCCTGGCATTCACCAAATCTGAAAGGGTCACGATGGATATAGGCTTTTACTATATGGCCAATGCCGCGGGCCGATTGATCGGTACCGTTCTGTCGGGCGTCACCTATCAATTGGGCGGGCTTCCATTTGTGCTGGGCACCGCAGCAATCATGATCGGCCTTTCTGCACTCATATCCTGTAAACTTACAGCACCGACCAATGAGGCAATCTTATGAGTATCTTTGAACGCTACCTGAGCGTCTGGATCGCGCTTGCCATGATCGGGGGTGTATTAATTGGCCAGACAGTGCCCGGGCTGGTCGAGGTTATCGCATCGGCAGAGGTGGCGAGCGTTAATCTGGTTGTGGCGTTGTTGATCTGGGCAATGGTCTATCCAATGATGGTTGGCGTTGACTTTAGTGCTGTCGCGGGCGTTGCGCGTCAGCCTCAGGGCCTGATCATCACCCTTGTCGTGAATTGGCTGGTAAAGCCTTTCACCATGGCGATCCTCGCTGTTTTGTTCTTTGAGTTCGTCTTCGCCCCATGGATACAACCTGAAGACGCGGCTCAATACACTGCGGGCCTGATCCTGCTTGGGGCTGCTCCGTGCACTGCAATGGTTTTCGTCTGGTCGCAACTTACAAAAGGGGACGCAACGTACACTTTGGTGCAGGTCTCGGTGAATGATCTGATCATGGTTGTCGCGTTCGCGCCAATAGTAGCATTTTTATTGGGCGTCACAGAGATTTCGGTTCCGTGGCAAACACTTGTGCTGGCAACGGTACTCTATGTAGTTCTGCCCTTGATAGCCGGGTTGATCACGCGCAGGTGGCTTGGGTCGCAAGATGCAATCGATACATTTTCGGCAGGTATAAAGCCCTGGTCGGTTGTGGGTTTGATCACCACTGTCGTCATTTTGTTTGGCCTGCAGGGGCAAACGATTTTGGCCCGGCCATTTGTAATTGTGCTGATCGCAGTGCCCATATTGGTACAGAGTTACGGCATATTTTTCTTGGCTTATGGTACGGCCTATGCGTTGAAAGTTCCGCATCGAATTGCTGCTCCTTGCGCCATGATCGGAACTTCGAATTTCTTTGAACTTGCGGTTGCGGTTGCCATCAGCTTGTTTGGATTGAATTCGGGTGCGGCGCTGGCAACCGTCGTTGGGGTGCTTGTCGAGGTCCCGGTGATGTTGTCATTGGTGGCATTCGCAAATCGCACTCGTAGTCGGTTTGCAGTGCCGGAATAATCGCCAAAAACTTCTTACGAACTGTCATGCGCTGATTGAATTTTGTTTCCAATCAGGGGTTCAGCGGAGCATTCCAAATCGCGCGTGTGGGGCTTTTATGCAACGTGCGTGTATTATCGCTTTCGGTCGTTTTGCGCGGTGAAGCGTGGGGTAATGCTATTACTGGGGCGGGCAGCCGCAATAGCAGTTTACGGAGTCCTGTTAGGGGGCGCCGCGATGCCACAGGTTCTTGCCGTGCTTTTCTTTGGGCCAGCGGAACTCGCGTTCAACGGGGGCAGTTATTACGAAGGACTTGATGCGTTCGTCTGGCAAACGCTATAGCGAAATTCTCTGCAATATGGTTTGGTGATATTTGGGCTCTTTGTTGCGGCCTCTCGATTTGCCAAATGCGATAGTGCTGCACGGGTATATTATACCTTTACGTTAGTGCTTTCTGCATTGGTCTTTTTTCATAATCAAACATGGCCGTACGTTTTCGTCATGGTGCTGCCGTTTCTGGCTTTCTATTGTGCCGACGCTGTCGCCCGTTTGATGCGGCGGTCAGAAACGTGGTATTCGCGTGTCATTGGTATTCTGGTAATTGTTGCTGTGCTGAGCACACTGCGAAATGTTCAATATTTGGCCCACGATAACCGTGACCAACTTGCGCTGGTTCAGCAAGCAGAAGAACTACTTGAGCAAGAGGACACCTATTTTGACGGCATTGGCATGATTCCCAGTCGTCGCATGGAGCCGCGCCTCTGGCTTGATGCACAAGCTGTCAACAACACGAAATCTGCAGGCGAAGAATCTGCCCTGTATCAGGCGTTGTTCCGCGCCGAGCCAAAACTTGTGATATTATCTTATCGTACAAACAATCTGGGATCGGAATTTGGCGCCGTGCTTGAGGCGAATTATGAGTTGCGAGCTCCGAACATTATGATGCCCCGTGCAACAAACAATTCAGTTTTGACCGATCCAGGCGATCGTATTTTGCTTTTTGAAGGCGTCTACAGTTACTAAGGTTAGCCTGCGATTTTTTGGGATCAGTATCGACTTAGAAAAGAGCCAAAGGTTCATACTGGGCTCGAGCACCGATTTTCTGGATGCGGGTGGCGGTTTCGACAGGTCGATTGTGGCGCAGGTAGATGACGTCAACCGTGATTTGAAGCTTGAATTGATGATATCTGGCTGGACATTGCGATCACGGATGAGGAACTGGTCGATGCAGTCGACAATGCACTGCAGGTCGAAGGAAGCGGTCTTTGGCTGCGTGCAGATGGTACATTAGGGGCGGCACGTGCGCAGTTGTTGTCACGCTTTAATCTAAATATGCGTGCAAAGCATAAGATTGTTTCTCCGTCTAAGTACCCTTTTAACGAGAACTTTGAATAGCACTTTGTTAAGGATATTGACCGATGATTTGTTGTCTGGCGCAGAATTAATACCAGGAGCATTGGCACCATGAAGGCTTGGTTGTCGGTTTTGATAACCACGATAGTTTTGGCAGGTTGCACTGAAGATATTCAGGGGAATCAGTCCTTTGATCCGACTGCAAAACCGGTGGAAGCACCCGCATCAGGTAGGAACAATCTGAAGGGAAGCGTTGCACGTACTGATTTTGCCGAGCTGGTACGAACTTCGGTCGCGACCTCACCCACGACAGCCGCAGGCACCGCGAACCTTCTGGCATCGAAGTCTCGAATCGACGCAGAGCAGGGGGCATTTCTGCCGCAGATAGAAGCCGAGACGTCTTTGACGTCTGGCGGTGATCCGGTTCCAATCCTGCGGTTGAGCCAGATCATTTATGATGGGGGCAAAGTCAACAGTCGCGTAGGATTGCGCCAGATCGAAGCCCGGCAGACATGGTTAAGTGAGTTGTCAGAGCTGAACGCATTAAGTTTCGAGGCCATCGAAACCATAGTCAATCTGGACCGCAATCGTCGCCTCGAACAGCAGGCTCGGCAGAATCTGGACCGCACGGATGTATTGGTTGACGACCTCCAGTCACGCTTTGATGCGGGGGCTGGATCTGTTGCAGATCTGCTGGCCGGGCAAGGGCGCAGGTCAAATGCCGAGACAGAACTGGCACAAGCGCAGACAGAAGTGGAACTGGCAACCGCAAACTGGGTAGAAGTTTTTAGGACCCGTCCCGGTGTTATTCCGACGATCCCACCGGCCCCGGCTTTGGCTGGGTCTTCGGCGGAGGAGATGGTTGAGCGCAGCCCACGTTTACGGACTCAGGTTGCCGTTAGCCAGGTGCGCCAGCAAGAAGTTATCGTCGCGGAACGGGCGACTCGGCCGACCCTGTCCGCGATCCTTGAGACAGATTTCGATCAGGGGTTCATTGACGATGGGGCGCAGGCTCGATTGGGCGTGACAGTTCCGATTTACCAAGGTGGTTCCGCACGGGCCAACGTGAAAACGGCGCGCGCGAATCTTCAACAAAGCCAAGCCGATGAAGAGGAGTTGCGCCGCGAGTTGCAGCGTAATCTGTCTCGGGCGCTGGAAGAGACCAATTCAATCCAACGGCGGCTAGCGACAGCCCGACGCGCGGTCGAGATCAATGAGCAGGCGCTGGATGCTGCACGGGATCAGTTTAATATTGGGCGCAGCACATTGGTTCAGATATTGGATGCATTGCGCGAACTGAACCTTGCACAGGTGCGGGTAATTCAACTTGAAGCTCAGGCGCGTCGCGCCGAATATGCTGTGCTGGCGGTCACCGGTGACATCTTGGACGCTTTGGGTGTCGCTCAGCCTACCGATCCGACCTTGTGACAGTCCCGATGAATTCTGCCACATCCGACCCGCTGATCAATCATCTCCGGCTATTAACGGAACATCTAGGCCATGGTCTGCCCGAGGCAGATCTATTTCGGGTTTTTAAGGGCAAGCCTGATGCTTATACCGTCGAAGACGCTGTAAGTGCGTTGGAGGTGGCGGGTTACAGGGCGGATTTCGGCAAGGCGCGGTTGTTGAAGCTTGATCCGATCCTCTTTCCGGTTCTGGGCCTTTGCCGAGGGCTCCCCTTTTGTAGTGCTGAATCGAAAGGATAGGGATCGATTTCCAGTGATTGATGTCTGTACTGGATCATCCGAGCTGCAGATTTTGCGGCGACAGGATCCACGCCCGAGGAAAGCGCGCGGGGTTCTGCGCGCCACGCGATCGCGCCGCTCGGAGGAGGACCGTTCAGCGCCACAGGGGCATTGGTTCTGGGCTGCGTTCAGCGATCTGAGTGGGGTTTATGGCCGCCGTGGTAACCAGCGTACTTGGACTGGCGACCTCTCCGTTCACGATGGTTTTCTATGATCGCATCCTGCCGAATGAAGCGGTCGACAGTCTAATGGCCTTGGTTGCTGGTGTGGGCTTTGTGTTGCTGTTTTGGCTTTCTTATCCAAAATCTACAGTCGCGTTTCATTGACACAGCAGGGAAACGGGCGGATAGGAAGATCGCAGAACGGCTGTTCAATCAGTTGATGGCGCTCAAGATTAAGTCACGTGGGGGTCAGAATGGGCGAATGGCCTCTATCCTGCGGGACTTTAAGGTGGTACGTAACTTTTCCACCTCAGCCTCTCTGGTTGCTTTGGTCGATTTGCCCTTCCTATTTGTATTTATCGGTGTGATCTGAGCCATCGGCAGTCCTCTCGCGCTGGTTCCGGCAATTGCTGTGCAGATTACGTTGCTTTCGGGGCATTTGGCGCAGCCATTCCTCAGCCAATATGCGCGTGAATCTAGTGTTGATGGTCAGATCAAACAATCAGTTCTGATGGAAACTCAGACGGGGCTGGAAACGCTCAAGACGACCGGTGCCGAACCGGTCATGCGCGCCCGCTGGGAGGAGACGGTAGGCGCGCAGGCAGATAGTTCCGGCAGGACGCGTTTGCTGTCATAGGGAACGGTGAACTTACCTTTCTGGTTCAACAGATCACGCAGGTCGCGATTGTGTTTTTCGTTGTGTTCCTGATCCGGGACGCGGTGATCTCCATGGGAGCACTGATCGCTTGCGTGATCTTGACGGGCAAAACCCTGTTGCCTCTGTCCCAGTTGGCGCAGGTACTGACACGTCCGAGCAAAGCGCGCGTGGCTTATCACCAGATCGATGCGATGATGGTGCAAGAGGTCGAGCGTCAGCCTGGTCGGCGCTATTTGTCTCGGCGCAGGATCGAAGGTCAGATTGACTTCAAAGGTGTCAGTTTTGCTTACGATGGCGCGTTGGGTTCGATTCTTAAGGATATCGATTTAGCGATCAAACCGGGCGGAAAAGTAGCGATATAGGGCCCGATTGGGTCTGGGAAAAGCAATCTGGCGCGCTTGATCTTGGGTTTGTATGAACCTGATACCGGGGCGGTGATGCAGGATGGTCTGGATGCGCGTGCCGTGGATCCGGCGGATAAGACCCGCAATATTGGCGCTGTGTTGCAGGATTACTGGCTGTTCTTAGTGATTCTGAAGGAGAACATCATTTCTGGCCGGTTTAGACAATCTCTTCTGGCTTCGGTCGCTTGTTTGCTATTCTTGGTACTCCGTTTCTTAAACATAGCGGTGGACCATTTCAGATGGAGAGGCTTACAAACTGGCTCCGCTTGAAACCCGTATTCCAGCTTTTCAGACCCGCCTCGCACGTGCCGAAATTCGCGCACCGACACGCGGCATTGTCAATCAGGTTTTGATTTCGACTTTGGGCGGAGTGGACCAGCAGGGTCAGACCGTAGTTGAAATCGTATCGATTGGTGAAACCGTCACAGTCGAGGCCTTTGTCGCGCCGGATGACATTGCCTTTATTCGACCTGATCTGGAGATAAAGGTACGTATTACGGCATATGACGCTTCACGCTATGGTGCACTGGACGGGCGGGTAACGCGCATCGGTGCGGGTACGGTACTTGCCCCGGATGAAGAAACGTCGGTCTATGTCGTGGAGATATGGCTGGTTGGAGCGTTGACGGATGCGGATGGGCAGAACCTGGGCGTGATACCGGGTATGGTTGCTCAAGTTGATATGCTGTCCGAACCAAAAACAATGCTGGAGTATCTGACGAAGCCAGTCATACGCGTAAAGGACAGGGTGTTTCGAGAGTGACGGATTACGCTGTTCTGTCTCCGCGCTCATTTTGTTACCGCGTAGATATCACTTCACCAATACGTGATGAGCTCTGTGCTGGATTATGGACGTTCCAGTTCCAATCTAGTTTGAATATTCAGCCATCGACTTGATTGCAGCGCACCTAGGCTGGGCCTAAGTCGAACCAAGAACGAGCCAAAGAACATGTTGCAGCTATCCAGTTCTCTCGTTGGCCTTGCAGTTCTTTGGCTCATTGTAATTCACGTCTGGGTAATCACCCAATTCGACAGGGCCATGTGGCGTAATTTTCCCGTGGTCGCCCGGTGTTGTCTCGTTTTTGAGCGTTTGTGCGGGTTATTTTGGCAATATATCTTTGTTCAGGATCGTGCGGAAACGCCCCTCAATCAGTCAGAGCATTCAGGGATTGGGTGCGCCGACAAAAATGTTTCTTCAACTGTTCCGCTCGGGTCGACGCGTGATCTGCACTCCATTGGAGTGGTTCATTTTGCGTATTGCCAATTGCAGACAGTGGAGCAGGGAGCGAAGGACCACTCAGTTGTGATTGTTAGTCGATAAGCGCGGAACCCAATTCTGAGGATAAGCTGTTTCCCAAGCGATAGCGATTGCAAGCCGGTGGTTAATCGATGGACCTTAACCTCATTCAAAATGGTGGTACATTTAGTTTTGTGGCCACCCCAAGCTCACCGATCTGTCGTGAAATCAGGAGATTACATGTCTACCAATGACCAAATCGTATCGCCAATTAACAAAGCTTCTGATCTGCTGGTCGCAGCGCTTGAGGCGGAGGGTGTTGAGTACATCTTTGCTGTTCCGGGAGAAGAGAACCTGGATGTTCTGGAATCTCTGAGAACCTCAAAAATAGAGTTGGTTCTCACGCGTCACGAACAAGGAGCGGCTTTCATGGCTGCGACCTATGGACGTCTGACGGGTAAGGCTGGAGTCTGCATGGCGACGCTGGGGCCGGGGGCTACGAACTTTGCTACGCCAGCGGCCTATGCTCATCTGGGTGGTATGCCACTGATCATGATCACGGGGCAGAAACCCATCAAGAAGTCGAAACAGGGCCAGTTTCAGATTGTCGATATTGTTGGGCTGTTCGATCCGATCTGTAAAATGTCCAAACAGATTGTACACGGCAACACTATCCCCTCATTGATCCGTGAAGCCTTTCGTGTCGCGCAAGAGGAACGCCCCGGCGCGGTTTTGTTGGAACTTCCGGAAGACATTGCAGCCGAAGAGACTTCTGAGCATGTTCTTGAACCGCATCGGCGTCACTATGCCGTGGCCGGTGATGCAGTTCTGACCGAAGCGGCTGAGATGATCCGCGCTGCCAGGATGCCGCTTTTGCTTTTGGGGGCCGGGGCTAACCGAAAACACGCCCGCAGCGCACTGAGCAAGTTCGTGAACGATACTCAGATTCCATTTTTCAATACTCAGATGGGTAAGGGTGTCGTGGATGAGCGGTCCGAACTGTTTTTGGGCACAGCCGCTCTGTCGGATGGTGATTATCTGCACTGCGCCATCGAACGCGCTGATCTGATCATCAATGTGGGCCACGATGTTGTGGAAAAACCGCCGTTCTTCATGGAAGAGGGCGGCACCAAAGTGATCCATGTTAACTACAAGGCCGCGCAGGTCGATCAGGTTTATTTCCCTCAAGTCGAAGTGGTTGGTGATCTGGCGCAATCCATCTCCAAATTGGGTGAGTTCCTGCAAGGACCTTTGGAATTTGACCGCAGTTACTTCCAGCGGGTCAAAAACGAGACCGATCTACACACATCAGAAGGCGCTGCTGATCCGCGCTTTCCGGTCATCCCCCAGCGGTTTGTAGCTGACACACGCAAAGTCATGGGGGATTGCGATATCATCGCTTTGGACAACGGTATCTACAAAATTTGGTACGCCAGAAATTATCAGGCCTATCAGCCCAATACGGTTTTGTTGGACAACGCGCTTGCCACCATGGGGGCAGGTTTACCTTCGGCCATGATGGCAGCAAAGCTATATCCCGAACGCAGGGTCATGGCCATTTGCGGTGACGGAGGGTTCATGATGAACAGCCAGGAGATTGAAACCGCCGTTCGTCTTGGCCTCAATCTGGTTGTTACTGTTCTGAATGACAGCTCGTACGGAATGATCCGTTGGAAGCAGTCGCATGCGGGGTTTGATGATTGGGGATTGGAATTCAAGAATCCTGATTTTGTGCAATACGCCAACAGCTATGGTGCTGCGGGTCATCGGGTTGAAAGGACAGAAGATCTGGTGCCTACATTTGAAAAAGCGTTTGAAGCAGGTGGTGTGCATCTGATCGACTTGCCGGTCGATTACAGTGAAAACCAACGTGTCCTCATTGATGAGCTTGCGGCGAAGGTCTGTCTGATATGAGTAATGTTGTTGAAGTTCTGAACCCGTTTGATCTTGACAAAATCGGTAGTGTCGAGGTTAAAAGCTGGAACGATATCAATGTGATGCTGAACGTGGCACACGGTCTGCACCGTGATCGGGGCACTTGGTTGCCTGCTTACAGGCGGATTGAGGTTCTGAAGAATGCAGCCCGGATCATGTCCGGCCGCGCGGAAGACCTTGCGATGCTGATCGCCAGCGAAGGTGGCAAACCCTTGATTGACGCGCGCATCGAAGTGGCACGTGCTATTGATGGTGTCGAACTGTGTATCCATGAAATCGGGCAGATGGCGGGCCGGGAAATACCGATGGATCTGACAGCAGCAGGATCGGGTCGGATTGCCTTTACACAGCGTGAACCCATCGGCGTTGTGGTTGCCGCAAGCGCGTTTAACCATCCGTTGAACTTGATCGTACATCAGGTGGCCCCGGCTGTGGCCACTGGATGCCCGGTCCTCGTCAAACCGGCGCTTGATACACCACTGTCATGCGAAGCATTTGTCGACATCCTGTATGAGGCTGGCCTGCCAAAGGAGTGGTGCCATCTGGCGATTTGCCAAAATGATGTAGCTGAACGGATGATCACGGACGCGCGCGTCGGAATCTTTTCTTTCATCGGATCGGCACGTGTCGGGTGGATGCTGCGCTCGAAGCTGGCGCCGGGGACGCGATGCGCGTTGGAGCACGGCGGAGCGGCGCCAGTTATCATCGATGAGACAGCCGACATTGATGCCATGATCCCCTTGTTGACCAAGGGTGGATTTTATCATTCCGGTCAAGTTTGTGTCTCGGTTCAGCGTGTTTTTGCTCCATCAGGGATGGCGGAAACGGTCGCTCGAAAGTTGGCAGAAGCCGCCTCAGCGTTGAAGGTGGGTGATGCCCGTGACGCCAGAGTGGAATGTGGGCCACTGATCCGTCCGGGTGAAGTTGATCGAGTAGAACAATGGGTAGACGAAGCGGTTGCGGGAGGTGCCCGCGTAATGACAGGGGGTAAACGGCTGGGCCGAACGACCTATGCACCGACTGTCCTTCTAAACCCACCCGCTGATGCGAGCGTGTCCATCTCCGAAATCTTCGGGCCGGTTGTCTGTGTTTATGAATATGATGATCTTAGTGCTGCATACGACGCTGCAAACGGCCTTCCTTTTGCATTTCAGGCGTCGGTCTTTACCAAATCCCTGGATACAGCAATGCAAGCTGTGCGGTATTTGGACGCCACGGCCGTAATGGTGAACGATCATACTGCTTTTCGGGTCGACTGGATGCCATTCGCGGGTCGCCGTCAATCAGGGTACAACACCGGCGGTATCGGCTACACCATGCATGACATGACGCAAGATAAGATGGCTGTAATACGGCTGTGATGAAGCTGTCAGGATCAATCCGATACTGATCGAGCGCATGTGTGTACTCAAATTTCGCAAATGGCCCGCTTAGTGACGGAAACGATTGTTGACCGCGCTTTGCATGTTCTGGCATGAACACGCCATGTTCGGTTCCGGGGGATTCCTCTGGGAGCAATAGGGAATGTAGTGCGGCGCTCTTCGCGCCAAATCTGCAACTGCCCCCGCAACTGTAAGCGGCGAGCGCGGCTGACAATGCCACTGGGATATCCCGGGAAGGCCAGCATAGCGCCCTGACCCGCAAGTCAGGAGACCTGCCGAACACGCGCCCTCGGAAAGGGTGCTCATTGTCGGCGACGGGGTGTGCGCTGTATCCGTTTGTCTCGGTCGACGAACGGACGCGGGCCCTCCCCAAGTCAAAACCAAATATGTGCCGGGGAAGGCGCGACCTGAGAAGGACTGAGTTTTGAAGAAGTTGTTTTTGGCAGCCGCAGCTGCTGCAGTGATGCCTACGTTTGCGAGCGCTCATTTCCTACTGGAATACACAGAAAACACGATTATCGAGCGACCCGGTGCTGTGCCGGTAAAGCTGATATTCTGGCACCCGTTTGAAGCCGGTCATGTGATGACGCTTGAAAAACCGGAAGAATTCTATGTGATCCACAACGGCAGTAAAACCGATCTGCTGGACACATTGGAAGAAACCACATTTGACGGCCCAGACAACAGCGCCAAGGCGTTCAAAGGCTCGGTCCCGGTGAAGCGTTCGGGCGACTATGTGGTGGTGACCGTTCCTGCGCCTTACTACGAAGAATCTGAGGACATTTATATCCAGCAGATCACCAAGGCCTATCTGAACCGAAATGAACTGCCCACCGACTGGGATCAGCCGCAAGGTCTGGCAACAGAAATCCTGCCGCTGAACAAGCCCTACAACATCATTGCGGGCTCTACTTTCACGGGTCGCGTGCTGAGCGAGGGCAAACCAGTTGCACGGGTCGAGATTGAGATCGAATACATCGCCGCCGCCCCTGACCTGAAAGGCACGGGCGCCGCTGCACCGACAGTGTCACCGCTGCCAGGTGGTGCGCTGGTAGCGATTTCGGACGAGAATGGCTATTTCAGTTTTGGTGTACCCAAGGCCGGTTACTGGGGTTTCGCTGCTCTGGGCTCTGGTCCGAAAACCGAGCATGAAGGTAAAGAGCTGAGCCAGGATGCCGTAATCTGGATCCGCGCCTGGGATCTGGAGTAAGCCCTTATGCACATTGTAGATGGTGCTCTTTCGAACCCTGTCGTAGTCGGCGGTGCGATCGCTGCTGCAGGCGGGATTGCAATGGGGCTGAAGTCGCTGGATCTGGATCGCATTCCCACAGCGGGTGTTCTGTCAGCCAGTTTCTTCGTTGCTTCGCTGATTCATGTGCCGATTGGCCCATCTTCTGTGCATCTGATCCTGAACGGCCTGGCCGGGCTTTTGCTCGGTTGGGCCGCCTTTCCAGCTTTGTTCGTAGGGCTGCTGTTACAGGCTGTATTCTTTGGATTTGGCGGATTGACTGTGCTTGGGATCAATACGCTGAATATTGCCCTTCCGGCGGTACTGACCTGGATGATCTTTGGCCGCCTCACCGCCCGAGGCTCACCCTTTCAGGGGGCGATTTGGGGCGGTATCGGGGGGGCGTTCTCAGTCGCAGCCACAACCGCGTTTGTTGCCGTTTCACTGGCGATGTCCGGTGAGGCGTTCCTGCCTGCGGCCAAGCTGGTGTTTTTCGCCCATATACCGGTTATGGGCATTGAAGCCATGCTTACGGGGTTTGCCGTGATGTTGGCGCGCAAGGTGAAACCGGAACTGTTCAAAAAGGCGGTTTTAACATGAAACAACTGGTTGTTATTGCCACGCTGATGCTCACACCGATTTCGGCCCTCGCACACAAGGTCATCGCGGGGGTTTTCCCCGCTGGCGAAGCGATCGAGGGTGAGCTGGGGTTTTCCAATGGCGATATGGCAAGCGACCAGGAAGTTTTCGTCTACGGCCCCGATGGTGCTGAACTAGGTCACACCGTTACCGATGGAGACGGGTTCTTTTTGTATATCCCCACAAAACCTGTTGCGCATACCTTCAAGGCCGATCTCGGCGCGGGCCATGTGGCTGAAGTGACCATGTCCGCAAACGAGGTGGCCGAAATCATGGGAGTTGCCGTTGAGGTTGCCGAGATCGGTGCTCAGCCGACGACTGTTGCAAGCGTTGGAACCGTGATGGTTGCGTCTCTGTCCGATCAAGAACGCGCCGCGATTGCTAAAGTGGTGCGCGACGAAACCCGCCCCTTGCGCCGAGAAATTGCCGCCTATCGCGAACATAACGATATGCAAAGTATTTTGGGGGGCATCGGGTATATCGTTGGTCTCTTTGGTGTCGGGTTCTATTTCGCCGCACGTCGCAAGTTGGCCGCCTGATGGCACATGCGCTGGAACCCCAGGCCAAAACTCTGGCCGAGGCAGGTGGGATTGAGCCCTACGGGGTGATCGCGGATTTGGATCCGCGGATGCGCATCGCGATAACATGTCTCTTTGCCGCCGTCACCGTTGCACTAAGTTCAATCCCCTCATTGTTGATCGCGCTTTCAGTTTCGATCGGGCTGTTGCTGATGTCACGGTTGCCCATTCGCCGAACTCTTAAACGTATGGCGATGATGGACAGCTTTATCATCTTCATGTTGGTGCTTTTGCCATTCTCCATGCCCGGAGACACCATGTTCACCCTCTTTGGATTTGCGGCAAGCTGGCAGGGGTTCTGGAAAGCCATTGAGATCGCGCTGACGGCAAACGCCGTGATATTGGCGCTGATGGTCCTGGTAGGGTCCATGGAGCCTGTCACATTAGGTCATGCATTGCACAAACTTCGCTGCCCGGAGGTGCTTGTGCATCTGTTAATGTTCACGATCCGCTATATCGAAGTGCTGCGCGAAGAGTACCTGCGTCTGCGCGGCGCGATGAAAGTCAGAGGTTTCCGACCGGGCACCAACTGGCACACCTATCGCAGCTTTGGTTATCTGGTTGGTATGATGCTGATCCGCGCCATTGAACGTTCCGAGCGCATTCTGGACGCGATGAAGTGCCGAGGGTTTTCGGGCCGGCTTCTGTTGTTGCAGGAATTTAACCTGACCCGACGGGATTATCGGTTTGCGACGATGATGAGTGCGATTTGTGTCAGCCTTCTTATTCTGGATTTTCAATGACGATCCTTAATCTCGAAGACATTTGCTTTTCTTACCCGGGTCAGGCCCCGGTTCTGGACGGGGTTGCGCTGCGGCTTGAGCCCGGTCAACGGTTGTCGATTGCAGGTCCAAATGGATCAGGAAAATCCACACTTTTTCGCATTGTCCTTGGCCTTCAAGCGCCCTCTTCTGGGCGCATGAACATCTTTGGTAAGGATAGGTGTGTCGAGGCTGACTTTCACGAGGTTCGCCGCCGTATTGGACTGGTGTTCCAGGACCCTGACGACCAGTTGTTTTGCCCGACCGTGGCGGAAGATATCGCTTTTGGCCCGCTCAATCTTGGGCGCAGCACGACCGAAGCGCTTGACATCGTTGACAAAGTGCTGAGCGATCTGGATCTGATGCATCTGCGTGACCGTATCACGCATAAATTATCAGGTGGTGAAAAACGGTTGGTGACGCTTGCCACCGTGCTCGCGATGGAGCCTGAAGCGTTACTATTGGACGAGCCGACCAACGCGCTTGATGCCAAGAATGAAGCACGGCTTCTGGAAATTTTGCAGGGATTACCTCAGGCGATTCTGTTGGTCAGTCATGCCCCTGCGTTCCGCCGCTCGTTGGCGCCCGAGACCCTCGAGCTCCGACGTGGGAAGCTTGTAACGGTGTAAGGCTGATACGCTGCGATCGGATGCCGCGCGTTGGCGGTAACCATCAGATCCAATGGAATAGGCAGATCAGCCGAAGATCATGTTGGTTGGTTCAACGCCATTAGATCGGGATTGGCAGAGACATTCCCTCGTTCGGGTAGAACCGCTGAATGACGCGAGCGATTGCCCGCAATCATAGACAGCAAGAACCCGGAAAAAAACGTTTGCACCCCAATAACAATCATCGTGAACGCAGCGATCAACGTGCGCATCTCGTTCAATGCCGCAAAGTCCGAGGCAATCCAGCTAGAGGTGATAGTGGCCGCCCATACCAAGCCGCCAAATGTCAGGACAAGCCCGGCCAGAATCCAATATTGCAAGCGCGAATATCCCAACAATACCCGAGCGCGTTCTGTTGGCAGTCGAAGCCCATCCCGATAGCTGCACATCAGTGCCGCCAGCCACAGCACCACCGTCTGAAAGGCCAGGACCATGGCTGCACTCGCTGCAACCGCCCAGTGATCGCCGATCCTGAAGCCACCGATCAGCGCCATTTCCTGATCTCCGCTAAGTTGCAGTAGAACGGTGATTGCAAATCCTGCGAGGAACAGGACCAGTGCAGGCACCAGAAACAGCCAGGTTGGGCTGAGCAAGAACATGTATATCAGGTGCCGAAGCCCATCTCTCCACGGATTTAAATGTGGTGCCCTGCCGCGTCCGTCAGGGGACAAGGTTACAGGAACCTCGGCTATATTCAGCTTCCGCAGCACAGATTTCAGCAGCATCTCGGAAGCAAACTCCATCCCGGTTGAAGATAGGTTGAGCCGCTCCAATGCCTCTCGCCGGATGGCGCGGATGCCACAATGGGCGTCACCGATACCAGTGCGAAACAAAATTCTAAGAATGCCCGACAAGGCCGGGTTGCCGATATAACGGTTCTTCCAGGGCATTGCGCCTGGCTTGATTTCGCCACGAAACCGGTTGCCCATGCATAATTCGGCACCATTCATCAACTTTTCGATCATCGGAACCGCTTCGACGAAATCATAGGAACAATCGCTGTCGCCCATCACCAGATAAGTGGCGTCGCTTGCGGCAAAACCACCAATAAGGGCAGCGCCATAACCGCGTTCTTGAATGTTTACGACCCGGGCACCGGCCTTTTCAGCTAGGGCTTGACTGCCGTCCGTGCTGCCATTGTCTGCAACGATTACTTCGCCTGATATCTGGTATCGCTCAGCGAGTATCTGCAAGGCTTTTTGCGCTCTGATTACACAGGAAGAAATCGTTGCCGCCTCGTTCAGGCAAGGCATAACGATAGCGACCGAGTTTTCGGCTGGCACCATGGTTCAGATAGCTCCCAATAGCGGATCGTAACATCAACAATAAAAGATAATAGCCATAATAGTGTCCAAATCGTGGCCTTAACTGGCCGCAGTTGGAACATTTCGCTTGAAAGGGCTTGCTGGAAATTCTCCGAAGCGGCGGGCGCTAGTTACAGATAAATCTACAATAACAGGCACGGTCGCAGGAACTTGCCTTGTTAAACTTTGCAAACCAAGAATTGGCGATTAAGAAGGTCATATGAATACTCAGTCTCATACCAAAAGTACCGCCCGATCTCTTCCAATTGCGCTTTTGCGCGCGCGTGAAACTGTTATGGCACCCATCCGGGATATGCTGCAGGGTATTCGCCTGACTGAACAGAAATGGCGAATTCTGCGCGTACTGGATGAGTTGGGAGAGGTGGAGCAAAGCACTATTGCACATGAGGCTTGCCTGCTTTTACCCAGTGTGACCCGAATTCTACGGACGATGGAGACAGACGGGCAGATTACGCGCCGTCAAGACAACGAGGACAAGCGCCGGACTATGGTGCAGATCACCGACGCGGGTCGAATGATATTAGAGAACAATCTCGCCACATCGCTTGCAATATCGAACAATATCGAAGCGCAACTGGGGCGTGAAAAGCTAGATCAACTTCTGGATCTTCTCGAGGAGCTGCAAGAGGTTAAAGTCTGACCCCGTCCTGGGAAAAAACGAGGTCAGTAGACAAGTCAGAGACTGGCCAGTCCGGTATCAAGCGCCGAGAGGATTTTGGCTACATCTTCCGAAGTGATCACCAGAGGTGGTGACAGGATGATGTTGTTGCCGGACACACGAACCATTACACCGTCTTCATAGGCTGTTTTTTGTACTTGTAGAGGCAAGTGTTTCGCGATTGGTGCTTTTGTTTTGCGATCTGAGACCAATTCTAGCGCACACATGAGGCCCTCACCCCCACGCACGTCACCGATGACGTCATATTTTTCGGTCAGCTTTTGCAATCCGGAAAAGAGTTCGTCTCCGCGTGCGGCGGCGTTTTCCCAGACCCGAAGGCGGTTAATTTCGGACAGTGCGGCAAGTGCTGCCGCCGCGCCGACTGGATGGCCCGAATATGTATACCCTTGATCAACCGACGCCAGACCAGTTGTATCGGTTTCAAACACCTCAGCCACTGCGCCAGAAATCAACGTTGCACCGAATGGAAAATAGCCATTTGTAATCGCCTTGGCCGTGGTCATTATGTCTGGTTTCACGCCCCAATGCCGCGCGCCGCTTTCGCTGCCTGTTCGGCCAAAGGCGGTGATGATTTCGTCCGAAATCAACAAAATACCGTGTTTTGAGCAAACCTCGCGCACCATGGGCATGAAGCTGTGATGTGGTGGGATCACTCCCCCTGCGCCGAGAACGGGTTCCATAATGAACGCCGCAACGGTGTTTGCACCCTGAAATGCGATTTCGGCTTCTAACGCTTTTACGCAAAGCTGCGCTAGCCGTTCTGGATCGGTCTCATCAAACGGGTTGCGATAGGTCCAAGGCGCGGGGACGTGAAAACATCCCGGCAACATGGGCTCGTAGGCTGCGCGAAATTTTTGATTTCCATTGACCGACGCAGCTGCAAAGTGGGTGCCGTGATAACCCTGCTTCAGACTGATGAACTTGGTGCGGCCGGCCTCACTGCGAATTTTGTGGTATTGGCGGGCCATTTTCAGGGCGATCTCTACCGAGTCCGAACCGCCCGACGTGAAAAACGCGCGTGTCAGGCCATCAGATTCAAAGAACTGCGCAAGCTCATAGGATAGTTCGATTGCCTTGTCGTTGCTGGTCCCACGAAACGTGGAATAGTAGGGTAGGGCGTTCAGCTGGTCCGCAATGGCCTGCTTTACTGGTTCGCAGGAATAGCCCAGATTCACGTTCCACAGACCACCGACTGCATCCAGTGCCCGGTGGCCATCAACATCCACGATGCTGACCCCTTCACCGCCACTTAGAATCGTGGGAGGGTTTTTTTGACTGTCCGCCGGATGGGCCATCGGATGCCAGAAATATCGCGCGTTGTTTTCTTTCAGGAAGTTTGAGTCTTTCATGGCTCTCTCTGTCGTCGTGTCGGTATCAACTGGTCTGCAACTGATTCAGGCGGTAGGTGGCAGGAAACTGTCCGCCATAGACTGATGTGATCTCCTTTGAGGCAATGCTCAGTGCGTCGAGCACGGCACTCCGCAAGTCCGATGTGACCCGAGGCTGCGGAATGACGCAGGCGATGGCTCCAATCGCGGTTTGTTCCTCGCCGAAGATTGGTGCGGCGAACCCGTGTACGCCTGTTTCATAGCCGCTCACACTTTCGCACCACCCTTTGTGCCGTGTTTCATCGACCAGATCCATCAGGCGATCGGGGTTTGTCAGGGTGTGTTCGGAATAGATTGGTAGCGACCCATCCAGTACGTGTTGCAATATATTTCTGGGGCCAAACGCCAGTGAAACGATGCCCGAGGCGGTCGCATGCAAAGGCAAAATTTCAGAGGCGCCGATACTTATGCGAACGGAATGAGCCTGTGTTTCTTCAACCAAAGTGGTTTGCAGTAGATCGGATTTCAAAAGTGACATGTGCATCGTTTCATGCACTTTAAGCACCTGCGCCTTCATAATTTTTCGGGCCGCTGTCAGCCGTGGTTTGGCGGCCTCTCGTAGATTGGCCAAACGAAGGGGGGCGGTACCGATCGAATACAGTTTGGATTGTGGGTCCTGTTCGACCATGCCGTAATCCGCCAGATTCGTCAGATACCGTAGTGCAGTCGCCTTGTTGATCTGATTCATCCGAGCAATCTGCGACAACCCAAGCTCAGGTTGTTGCAGAGAAAAGCTATCCAAAAGTTTCAGTACTTTCAGTGCAGTCCCCATGATCCAGTCCTTTGTTTCACAATTATCTTGACAGAAAGAGCTTAACACAGCAACAATAAAGCTTAACACAGCAATAAAAAAATTGATACTGTGTTTCAATATATGAACCGCTTGGGAGGACGTAATGAAAAAATTCATGGCTACTGCCGCAGCAATGGCCCTAAGTGCCAGCGCTGTTTTGGCTGAATATCCTGAAAAACCCGTTTCTTTTGTTGTGCCATGGCCACCGGGTGACCTTGAGGATGTGCTTACCCGCCTCATCGCCGACGAATTTCAGGCGATGTACGGTGTTCCCGCAGCAGTGGTTAACAAGCCCGGCGGTGGCGGAGGCCCGTTCCCCGGCGCGGTTGAAGTGGCTACAGCTCCGGCGGATGGATATACGGTGGGCTCTTTCGTCATAGGTGTACCGGTGATCGGCCCTGACATTGGTATTCCCGAGCTGAACCCCAATCCCTTTGACCCGATTGGCATTTTCCTGACCTACCCATTTGTGATCGCATCCAGCAAGGATGCGCCCTTTTCGACTTGGGCGGAATTGGTAGAGCACGGTAAGGAAAACGACGTTGCCTTGGGGCATTTCGGCTCTGTGCTGCCACCCACACAGGTAACATTTGCAGCTGCTGTCAGCAGCGGGTTTGATTTCGCGAGCGAAGCCGCTTTCGACGCACTGGACTGCAACACATTGGCTTCGGGCGATGTGGATGTGATCAACACCACGCTTCAACTCATACTTCCCTGCTTGGATCAGGTGAACGTCCTGGCCAGCATCGGAGGAGAGCGGATATCGCTGGTTCCTGACACGCCAACCATTGTTGAACTTAACCCTGATCTGCCTTTGGCACTTTGGAACGGTCTGTTCGTGCACAAAGACACTCCAGCCGATGCACGTGAAAAGATCACCGCAGCCGCGCAAAAGGCCCTGAGTTCCGATAAGGCCAAGCAGCTTGCCGAGGAAACGGGTGCGCTGATCTACTGGCAGGATCCAGATGCCTCCAACGCACAGATCGAACAAGACAAAGCCTCGTTCGCCAAAATCGAAGAGATTCTGGGCGAATAACATGAAACTGGCCCGGCAGCATCAAATCTGCCGGGCCTTTTTCAATCAGGGGAGAGGTTTAAATGATCGCGAAGACCTTACAGGACATGTTCAAACGGTATCGCCGACCTGGTGATGTTGTATTCGCAGTGCTCTTCCTTGGTTTTTCGGTTTTTCTTCTGACGCAATTGGGCGAGCAGACCAAAGCCGTAAAGCGGACCAAATGGTTTGCCCAACCCAACCTCTGGCCAATGATCTCGCTCTGGGCGATGGTCATCTTTGGGTTCCTTCACTGGCTGAGCTCAGCCATGTCCCCCCGTCTTCTTGGTCGCTGGACAGAAGTCGGGTTCTGGCTGCGATCGTTTGAATATGTCGCATATTTTTTGGTTTACGTGATGCTGGTTCCCATTTTGGGATACCTGCCGTCGACCGTTTTGTTTGCTGTTTTTCTGGCGTTACGAACTGGGTTTCGGGACGCGAGAACAATCTGCATCGCGGCTTTGTTCGGCGTTTTTGTCACTGTCGTTTTCCGAGCCTTCCTGCAGGTCAAAATCCCTGCTGGTGCTGTTTATGAATATCTGCCCGACAGCGTTCGCGCCTTTGCGCTGACATATCTCTGAGGTTCGAAATGGAAACTCTATTTTCTGGTCTTTCGATCCTGGCGCAATGGCAGGTAATTATTGCGCTGCTGATCGGGTCAATCGGCGGGGTCATAATAGGTGCTCTTCCCGGAGTTGGTGCGCCCGTTGCCATCGCAATTCTATTGCCAGCAACATTTGCTTTTGAGCCGATTGTCGGTCTGACATTGCTGCTCGGAATATACGGGTCGTCCATGTATGGCGGCGCAATCCCGGCGATTTTGATCAACACGCCAGGCACGGCCGTGAACGCGCTGACAACGTACGACGGTTACCCCATGACTAGACGCGGGCAGGGGCACCGGGCGCTCTCACTGGCATACTCGGCCTCGTTCTTTGGTGGGGTCTTCTCGATCATCTGTCTGATGATCCTGTCGCCGGTGCTGGCGTTGATCGCGCCGCATTTCGGTAGTCGCGAAATTTTTCTAGCCGCTTTGCTGGGTATTATATTGGTGGTGCTTGCTCACCGCGGACAGATATTTGCAGCGGGAATGCTGGCCGCCTTTGGTATTTTTCTGAACACTGTGGGTTTGGAACCGGTCAAGTACACGCGTCGGTTCACATTTGACCAAAGTTGGCTTGCTTCAGGTATCGACTTGATCGTTGTGGTTTTAGGCCTGTTTGCGATCAGTCAGGCGTTGCTGTTGCTTCTGGAAAAGAACCATGCACCCGGTAAAGCGCATGTCAGCGGCAGCATTTTTGCGGGCCTGAAAGAGCTTTTGGGCGTCAAGCGCGTCGCGACGGTGTCTTCAAGCATTGGTGTTCTCATGGGTATGGTGCCAGGCACTGGCGAATTCACCTCGCAGTTTTTGTCATACACCTATGCTCAGAAATCCTCGAAGGATCCCGATAAGTTTGGCGATGGATCACCCGAGGGACTGGTGGCATCCGAGGCGGCCAATAACGCAGTGCCGGGTGCTGCGATGATCCCGCTGCTTGCGTTGGGCATTCCGGGTGAAGCGCTGACGGCGATGATGCTGTCGGTGTTTTATGTCCACAACGTCATTCCTGGCCCTCAGCTGTTTGAATCTCAGATGGACTTTGTGATGGCCCTGTATATGGCGCTGATCTTGTTGAATGTTATCGTTCTGGTGTTCCTGCTGTTTTCGACAAACCTGCTTCTCAAGATTATCCAGATACCAACTCGCTTTCTGGGGATCATGATATTGGTGTTGTCTTTTGTTGGTGTTTATTCGCTGAGGAACTCGATAACAGATTGTGCGCTTGCGGCGGGTTTTGGTGTCTTTGGCCTTATTCTGAAACGGTTGGATTTGCCGATTGTGCCAATCATTCTTGGAATGGTTCTTGGTGGTATCATGGAGGTGAAACTTCGTAGCGCCATGGCGCGGGTGAAAACCCCACTCGACTTTGTCGACCGGCCAATCGCAGCGATCTTGTTTGGCCTGATACTGCTGATCCTGATCCTTCATTTCCGCACTCTGTATTTCGAGTTCAGAAACAAGTTGCGGCCCGAGCCTACGGCTGAGCCTGTTGATGCCGACCACCCAAACCAACAAGGGTAATCCTTTAATGATCCAGTCAGAAATCGACGCTCTTCGCGGCAAGGTGTTGACGCCCCGAAACCATTTTATCAATGGGAGTTCTGTCCCTTCGAATGAAGGCAGAACACGCGATGTTCTGTCGCCGATTGATGGTCAAGTTCTGACGCAGATTGCCGAGGGTACACCTTTTGATATGGATGCGGCCATCGCTTCCGCGCGGGCGGCTTTTGAAGATGGTCGTTGGGCACGGCGCGCACCATCTGAGCGTAAGAAAATCCTTCTGAAGCTTGCCGATCTGATCGAGAAACATGCGCTGGAGCTTGCGGTTCTGGGAGTGCGTGACAATGGCACCGAAATAACGATGGCCATGAAGGCCGAACCCATGTCTGCGGCTGGAACATTCCGCTACTACGCCGAGGCAATAGACAAGGTCTATGGCCAGATCGCGCCCACTGCCGAAAATGTCCTTGGGCTGATCCACCATGCGCCGGTCGGCGTCGTCGGGGCGATTGTGCCTTGGAATATGCCGATGATGATCGGAGCGTGGAAGCTGGCCCCGGCCCTGGCGGCGGGGAATTCGGTAGTTCTGAAGCCTGCGGAAAGCGCATCTTTGACGCTGTTGAAACTGGCTGAACTGGCGGTCGAGGCGGGTATTCCAGAGGGCGTATTAAATGTCGTCACAGGCTCGGGTCGGGTCGTGGGCGAGACCCTGGCGCTGTCGATGGATGTGGACATTCTTGTTTTTACGGGTTCGGGCGCAACGGGGCGTAAGCTGCTTGAGTATTCGGCGCGTTCAAACCTCAAACGTTGCTATCTTGAACTTGGTGGAAAATCCCCGAACATAGTATTCAATGATGCAACTGATCTTGCGCAGGCGGCGAAAGTGTCAGCCGCGGGGATATTCCGGAACTCAGGTCAGATTTGCGTTGCGGCGTCACGTTTGCTTGTTCAGGCAGATATTCATGACGATTTTGTCGCAGAGTTAGTCGAGAACGCCGAAGCGATGCAGGTCGGGGACCCTCTAGACCTGAACAACCACATTGGAGCGGTGCACTCCCTGTCCGAATTGGATGCGAACCTGGAATTTGTCAAAAAGGCGCAGGTGGAAGGTGCTGAACTACAACTTGGTGGTGACCAAATTCTAAAGGACACTGGTGGTTACTATATGGCCCCGACCGTTATGACGGGAGTCCGCTCGACTGACACTCTGTTTCGAAACGAGGTGTTCGGCCCAGTTCTGGCCGTGACCCCGTTTGAAACAGAGGAAGAGGCGATTCAACTGGCCAACAGTACAGAATATGGACTGTCCGCTGGTGTCTGGACATCTAACCTCAGCCGTGCGCACCGGATGGTGGCAGGCATCCGCTCGGGTGTGGTGCATGTCAACACATATGGCGGTTCGGATCTCACTGTTCCCTTGGGTGGGGTGAAGCAATCCGGCAATGGCCACGACAAATCCCTTCATGCGCTGGAGAAATACAGCGATTTGAAAACAGCGTGGATTCAACTCTGATCCCGGAACTTCAAAGGAGAGCCCCCATGGGTGACAAAACCATTTTGTTGATCGGGACCTACGACACCAAAGACCCAGAGATGCGGTATCTAGAGGAATGCATCGTAGCGCAGGGGGGAAATGTTCTGACGATGGACGTTTCCGTATTGGGCGACCCGTCCCAACCCACGGACATTTCCAAACATGATGTTGCTGCAGCATGCGATTTGACCATCGAAGACGTGATCGCGTTGGGCGATGAAAACAAGGCTTTTCGCGTTATGTCAGAAGGGGCCGCCAAAGTCGTTCGCGACGCCCTGTCCAAAGGGCGCTTTGATGCCATGTTGGCAACCGGTGGCACAATGGGAACCGATTTGGCGCTCGATTGTGCGCAAGCGATCCCCATGGGAGTGCCTAAATACATTGTGTCGACCGTCAGCTTTTCCCCATTGATCCCACCACATCGCTTAGCACCAGACATCCAGATGATCTTGTGGGCCGGAGGCCTGTACGGGATGAACGCGATCTGTCGTTCCTCTCTTTCGCAGGCTGCGGGGGCTGTACTTGGTGCGGCGCGTGCTGTTGAGCCACCAAAGGCCGAACGCCCGGTGGTGGGTATGACGTCACTGGGTTCAAGCTGTTTGCGCTACATGAAGATCCTGAAACCGGAGCTGGAAGCCCGCGGTTTTGATGTGGCCGTTTTCCATTCGACTGGGATGGGGGGTATGGCGTTCGAAAAGCTCGCGGGCGAAGGCGCCTTTGCGTGCGTGATGGATTTCTGCATGCAGGAATTTGCCAATATGTTGGCAGGCTCGCTGGTCTCATCTGGCGAAGATCGCCTGACCAATGCGGGCCGGGCCGGAATTCCGCAAATGGTTGCTCCGGGCGCGCTGGACTTGCTGGATTTTGCGGGTTGGCAAGACATCCCCCCGCAGTTTTCCGACCGCCCGTTCCACGAGCATAACCGCCTGATAAAGAGTGCCGTGTTCAACGCCGATGAGCGTCGCAACGGTATCCGGGAGATGGCAAAACGTCTAGAACAAGCCACTGGTCCGACCCATTTCTTCATACCGGTTGGTGGAGTTGAGGAATGGGATCGTGAGGGTCAGGAGGCGTACGATCCCGAGGGTCTTGCCGCCCTGATTGACGAGGCACGTAATGTGATGCCTGCGGTCGTAAATACAACCGAGATTGACGCGCACATCAATGATCAGGCCTTTGCGGATGCCGTTCTCGCTCAGTTTGACGAATGGGTCGCTGAGGGCGTTGTGCGCAAAGTGTAACCTCATCTGGAGGGTAAAAATTGACCAGATCGAACGCTGAGTTGATCGCAGATCGCGCCCGACTGCTGGGTCCGAATGTCTCCACATTTTATGACAACCCAGTTCACATCGTGAAGGGCGAGGGTGTTTGGCTGTGGGACGCCGACGGGCGCAAGTATCTGGATTGCTACAACAATGTGCCACATGTTGGGCATTGCAACCCGCGCGTGGTCGATGCGATTTGTCGTCAGGCCAGTACACTGAACACTCATACGCGTTATCTTCATGACGGCATTCTCGACTATGTCGAAAAGCTGACCAGCACCGTGGATGACCATCTGGATACCGCCATTCTGACCTGCACTGGTTCCGAGGCCAACGATATTGCCTTGCGAATGGCCGAAAGTATGACCGGCAAGCGTGGAATCATCGCAACAGATGCGACTTATCATGGCAATACCTCACTCGTCAGCCAGCTTAGCAAATCAAATGTTCCGACGGTTGGGTTTGGCCTTGGTCAATTTTTTCGTTTTGTCGGTGCGCCAGACAGCTATCGCAACCCTGATCCCGAGGGGATGAGATTTGCAGAATCTGTAGCTGAACAGATTGCCGAGCATGAAAAATCAGGTATCGGGTTTGCCGCATTGGTTGTCTGCCCGTATTTTCTGAACGAAGGTTTCCCGGATAATCCGGACGGTTGGCTGAAGCCTACTGCCGAGGTTGTGCGTAAGGCAGGTGGCCTGCTGATTTGCGACGAAGTTCAATCCGGGTTTGGTCGTACAGGCACGCATATGTGGGCGCATCAGAAGATGGGCGTGGTACCGGATGTCATGACATTGGGTAAACCGATGGGGAATGGCCATCCGATCGGAGGGGTTGTCACCAACTCGGAAATCCTGGGAACATTCAGAAAAGGTTATCGCTATTTCAATACGTTCGGGGGCAACCCGGTCTCTTGCGCTGCAGCCATGGCCGTATTGGAGGAAATCGAGGACAAGCACCTGCTTGAAAACGCCAGAAAAGTCGGCGCGCACGCTCGTATGAGGATGACTCGATTAGCGAAAAAGCATGAGTTCATTGGTGACGTACGCGGTTCAGGTCTGATTTTCGGCGCCGAGATGGTACTGGATCGGGAAACGAAGCAACCCGCCAGTGCATTCACAGATCGAGTAATCAATGGCATGCGGGAACGGGGCGTCATTCACTCAAAGCTGGGGCGGCATAAGAACACGCTGAAGATACGTCCACCGATGCCGTTCTCGATCGAGAGCGCAGATCTTTTGTTTGATACGCTGGACGAAGTTCTGGCCAAAACTCCGCTAGACGCATGAATTTGGCGGTTAATCGGGCGTTGGAGCTATGGGGGATGCAGGGTGCATCTTACCATTTGATCGCGGCCCGTGAAAATCAGGTTTTCCGCGTCGATATCAATGGTTCCTCTTATGCGCTGCGATTGCATCGAGCGGGGTATCGTACCAATGAGGAATTGCGATCGGAACTACAGTGGATGGATGCGGTTTCGCGCGGCGGATTACATGTGCCAGCACCGATTGCCTCGGCGTCAGGAGATTTTCTGCATATCGTTGATGGGGTCCAAATTGACGTTTTGTCCTGGCTGAACGGTGCGCCAATGGGCGCAACGGGTCAGCCGCTGGGGACGAAAGACCGAACCTCACTATTCCTAGGCATCGGGCGTGAAATGGCGCGGTTGCATGACGTTTCGGACAGGTGGGCGTTACCTGACGATTTTGACAGATGTTCCTGGGATCGGAATGGACTGCTGGGGGATAACCCGTTGTGGGGCAGATTCTGGGAAAACCCGACTTTGTCTGCCGAGGACCGCGAATTGTTTGAGGCTTTGCGCGGAAAGATGGCGACCGAATTGACCCAACTGGAAGATACGTTGGACTACGGTCTGATCCATGCGGATTTGGTGCGCGAAAACATTCTGGTTGATGGAGATCGTCTTCAACTCATTGATTTTGACGACAGTGGCTTTGGGTTTCGCCTGTTTGATCTGGCTACGACATTACTCAAGAATTTGCAGGAGCCAGACTATCCTGAATTAAAAGAGGCTTTGCTTGCGGGTTACCGGTCTGAACGACCCCTGGATGACAGCGCGCTTGATCTCTTTTTATTGCTGCGTGCGGCGACCTACATGGGTTGGGTAATCGACAAACTGTCGGAAGAAGGCTCTGAACTCCGAAATCAGAGATTCATTGATACAACACGCAAGCTTGCGCTTCGGTATCTGGGTTAGGGGTGCTTTGTGCACCGACATATTGAGTGACCAACGACCATAAAACCGCCCAGAGGGCCATCAAACCTCAAGTCGCTTACCGGTATCCGGATCAAACAGGTGCATCTGCTCGGGGGCGACCGAGAACCTTACCGCAGGATGCCGCCCTTCGATTGGGTGTACGCCGGGGAGGCTGGCCGTGATCACATCTTGGCTGCCTGTCAGGCGACCGTGTAGCAGCGTATTTGCGCCCAAAGGTTCAGCCATCTGAATTGCGGCTTCCAGCGGGCCATTTTCATCCATTGACAGGTGTTCTGGCCGGATTCCCAGTTTTACAGAGGTATCTGGGCCTTGAGATGGACCAATTTCCACGCCTTCAATTTTGATCACTCCACCTACACGCTGCGCGTCAAAGATATTCATCGCGGGACTGCCGATGAATTGAGCCGCAAACAGGGTTTTTGGGGATTCATAGACGTCCAGAGGTGTACCAATTTGCTCGGCGATCCCGCCGTTCATTACGATCATTCTGTCTGCCATCGTCATGGCTTCGACCTGATCATGTGTGACATACAGGGACGTAATCCCCAGCTTTTCCTGAAGCTCGCGGATCTCCAGGCGCATTTGAACGCGTAGTTTCGCATCAAGGTTTGAAAGCGGTTCATCAAAAAGGAACACGGCTGGTTCACGAACGATGGCGCGTCCCATTGCAACCCGCTGCCGCTGCCCGCCCGACAACTGTCTGGGCTTTCGGTCTAGCAAAGGTTCTAATTGCAACAGCTTTGCTGCTTCGGTCACCTTTTGATCGATCTCCGCCTTAGGTAACCCGGCAATTTTTAGTCCATATCCCATGTTCTGGCGTACAGACATATGCGGGTATAGCGCATAGTTTTGGAATACCATCGCGATATCCCGATCCATCGGTTCTTTGTCATTTGCCCGCTCGTCTCCGATGCGGATTTCACCCGAAGTCACGGTTTCAAGACCTGCCACCATGCGCAAAAGCGTGGATTTGCCACATCCTGAAGGCCCGACGATAACGATGAATTCGCCGTCTGCGATATCAATGTCGATACCATGAATGACGTCTGTGGTGCCAAAGCTCTTTTTGACGTTTTCTAGGGTTACAGTTGCCATTTCTTACTTCTCGCTATCGACAAGGCCGCGAACAAACAGTTTTTGCATCGACACCACCACAATGACCGGTGGGATCATGGCCAATATCGAGGTTGCCATGATGACGGGCCATTCGGCCACATCATCGCCGGATGGGAACATCTGTTTGATGCCCATCACAATGGTATTCATCTCGGGATCCGTGGTGATGAGCAACGGCCATAAGTATTGGTTCCAGCCATAAATGAAGAGAATGACGAACAAGGCCGCGATGTTGGTTCTGCTCATCGGCACTACAATGTCGACGAAAAACCGCATCGGCCGCGCACCGTCTACCCGCGCCGCTTCAGCAAGTTCATCCGGGATTGTCAGAAAGAATTGCCGGAACAGGAAAGTGGCAGTGGCTGAGGCGATCAATGGGAAAATCAGCCCGGAATAGCTGTTTAGCATGCCAAAACCCGCCACAACTTCGAATGTTGGAACAATCCGTACTTCGACAGGTAACATCAGTGTCAGAAAGATCAGCCAGAAGAAGGTCGTTCGCCCCGGGAAGCGGAAGTAGACGATTGCAAAGGCCGACAGAAGTGAGATCACAATCTTGCCAACGGCAATACCGATAGCCATCACCAGACTGTTGAACAGCATGGTAGCGACGGGCACGTTTACGCCGGCAAAAAGGGCTGCTCGGTAGTTCTCCCAAAATTGATCACCCGGCCAGATCGGCATAGGGGGCGAGACGATTTCAGGCTGGGATACTGTTGAGGCAACAAAAGCCAGCCAGATCGGAAAGAATATGATCAGGACGCCCAGGACCATAAAGGCGTGGGTTAGCCAGATACCCGCGCCTCGTTTCTCGACCATTCCGTGTTGCTGGGCCGCCATCAGTAATGCACCCTTTTTTCGACGTATTTGAACTGGATCACCGTTAGCAAACCAACCACGATCAACAGGATGACGGATTGAGCCGACGAAGACCCGAGATCTTGCCCGACGAACCCATCGGAAAACACCTTGTAGACCAGGATCGTTGTTGCTTGTTGCGGACCACCTCCGGTGATTGTGTGGATAACACCGAATGTCTCAAAAAACGCATAGACGACGTTGACCACCAGCAAAAAGAAGGCCGTTGGCGACAGCAGTGGCAAAACAATTGTGAAGAACCGGCGCCAGAAATGCGCCCCATCGATTGCGGCTGCCTCGATGACTGACTTTGGCACGGATTGCAGCGCCGCAAAGAAAAACAAAAAGTTATAACTGATACGCCCCCACGCGGATGCGACAACGACCAGCCCCATTGCTTCGGCGTCATTCAGAACGTGGTTCCAATCATAGCCGAGTTGGCCAAGATACCAGGAAACAACTCCGACGCGTGTGTTGAACATGAAAAGCCAAAGCACACCAGCAACAGCTGGTGCGACTGCGTAGGGCCAGATTAACAAGGTACGGTAAACACCTGAGCCTTTGATCAACCTGTCGGCAATGACTGCAAGAAAAAGTGCCGGAATCATCGAGCACAAGGTGACAAGCGTCGAAAAGATCGCGGTTGTTAAGAAGGATGCACGATAGAATTTGTCGCTGAGAAGGAATTCAAAGTTGCCGAGCCCGACGAATTGAGATGACAGCCCGAACGGGTCAGGAATAAACAGCGACTGCCAGATTGCCTGCGCCGCTGGATAGAAGAAAAATATGGCAGAGACGATCACCTGAGGTGCGATCAGAAGCAGGGGCAGCAACCAACCCCGAAAGGTGACGCGTTTTTCCAATTTAGTGTCCCACCAAAAAAGAAATGCGGGCCGTTAAAGGCCCGCATGATATCATTTTTATTGATTGGCTGATTCAAACCGGCGCAACAACGCGTCGCCACGTTCCTTAGCGCTGTCCATAGCTTCCTGAGCCGTCTTGTCACCAGACCAGATGGCCTCGAGCTCTTCGTCAATGATTCCGCGAATCTGGTCGAATGACCCCAAACGCAGACCTTTTGAGTTTGCGGTTGGTTCTTTCGCAGTCATCTGAATTACCGCGATATCTGTGCCGGGATTGTCTTCATAGAATCCTGCCGCGCGGGTTGCATCTCCCGCTTCTGCAGTAATCGGAAGATAGCCGGTATTCTGGTGCCAATTGGCCTGTACATCTGACGATGACAGGAAGCTCAGGAACTCTCCAACTCCTTTGTAGGCTTCGGGGTCGTGCCCTTCCATCACCCACAGGGAGGCACCACCGATAATGGTGTTCTGAGGTTCGGCTGTAACACCTTCCCAATAGGGCAGGGGCCGCACGTCAAAATCGAACTCAGCTTCCGAGCTGATGCCCGCGTAGCCCGCCGAGCTTTCTGTGAACAAGGCGCATTCTCCGGCGCGGAAGTTGGCTCCACCTTCGTTTCTGCGACCGGTGTAGATGAATTTACCGTCCTTGGCCCAATCACCCATTGCGCTTAGGTGGGCCACTTGCACCGGACCATTCAGCATCAATTCGGTGTCCAGACCGGCAAAACCATTATCTTTCGATGCAAATGGTACATCGTGATAGGCTGACATGTTTTCCAAGTGAACCCAGCTTTGCCAAGCAGTGACAAGCGGACATTCTTCACCTCCTGCCTTTAATTGATCAAGAACCTCGCCAACTTTTTCCCAAGTGGAAAGATCGGTATCAGGATCGACTCCTGCTGCCTCCATCGCATCGCGATTGACCCAAAGAACGGGTGTGGAAGAGTTGAAGGGCAATGACAACATGTCGCCATCGGTAGTGGTATAATACCCTTTTACAGCGCCGATATACGCGTCGGGATCAAATGACGCGCCACTTTCGGCCATCACTTCATAGACTGGTTTGATGGCGCCTTCAGCCGACATCATTGTTGCGGTGCCAACTTCGAATACCATCAGAATGTGGGGCTGTTCGCCAGCGCGGAACGCGGCGATACCTGCATTCAGCGTTTCCGAGTAATTACCTTTGTGGCTTTCAACCACGACAAACTCGTCCTGGCTGGCGTTGAATTCTTCAACCTGGGCTTTCACCAGATCACCAAGTCGGCCGGTAAAGGCGTGCCAGAACTGGACTTCGGTTTGAGCCATTGCCGCTACAGGGGACAAGGCAGTTGCTACGGCGAGAGCGCCGAAAAATCTCTTTTTCATGATTCCTCCCATGCATCAGGTTCGATGCTTCGTTGAATACCGACCGCTACGGGTAAACGGCACACATGACGATTTCACGACGTTAGCGTTACAGAAATATAATTCAAGACCTTAGTATTGATAAAAAAAATAACACGGCATTATATTCGTGAGCGAAAAACTGGGAAATACTGGTTCAAACATGCGACAAACCCTGAGAATCAGACAGCTTGAAGCCCTTATGGCAGTGACGACCAATGGATCGATCACTTCTGCAGCCACTGATCTTGGGGTCAGTCAGCCAGCTGTGAGCCGATTAATATCTGATCTGGAGAAGTCACTTGGGTTTCAGCTTTTTGATCGCCGCGAGGGGCGGTTAGTGCCGACGCAGGAAGTTCGGTATTTGCAGCCCAGCGTAGAGCGTGTTCTGGAACTGATGAAGCAGATCACCGACGTCAGTCAGGACATCACGCAACGAAAGGCGGGACATATTCGCGTCGCTTGCCTGCCCGGATTTGCAACCAGCCACCTGCCGCAAGTTGTCGCCGAATTTCTGAAAGACCGCCCCGGCGTCACCATGACAATCGAGCCGGATCGGCCCGAGCGCATTCTTGAATGGATGATCGGTGAGCAATATGATTTTGGGATCACCGACAGTTTTATCAGCCACCCTGCCGTGCAAAATACAGATGTGCAGTTACGCACGGTTTGTGTATTTCCGAGCGGTCACGAGCTGGAAAGCGTTTCGGAAGTTACACCCAAAGAGCTTGAGAACGAGAAAGTCATTCACACCCGCCGTGATAGCGACTTTTTTGCGCGCCTATCGAAAGCGTTCCAAAGCGCAAATATCTCATTGAACTCTCACGTCGAGGTCAGGCAATTTACAGCAGCTTGTGAACTCGCCTTAAGAGGCGTGGGAGTCTCAGTAGTGAGCGAACTGGATGCGGTTCAATATGCCCATCTTGGACTGTGCTACAGGCCATTCGTACCGGTGTTACCTCATACACTTTCCTTAGTGCGCCCTATATTGAAACAACCATCTTTGGTAACTTTGGAATTTATCGAACAGTTCAGCGAAAGCTTGAACCCGTTTCGCGTCAAATCGATTATGCGCTGATCGCTAAGGACTTGTAATTCGGGGGTGTTTGTCGATTTGCCATGTAACTGCCTGCGCTTCATCAGTTTTGGTCTGGCTAATGCCACAAAATAAATTCCAAATTGAGACCTTGATGAGCTTTACGCTCTTAGGGTTTGTCGGCACAGTATCGTCAATCTTAACCATAGTTCGATGCTTGATCGGCTTAGGTGATCTTTATTCATCTTTGTTACAATCGCCATCTACAAAGCGTTTCGAACATATTTCCAGAAAGGTGTGATATGCCCTTTTCCAGCAGTAAGCTCTCTCGCCGTAAGTTTCTTGCCACAACGACAGCCAGTGCAGCTGCGATTACTCTGCATCCGTTCTCTGCGTCTGCTGCCAACAATCAGGCTCATCTGAGGATCATGGAAACAACAGACATCCATGTGCATGTTTTCCCTTATGATTACTATGCAGATAAACCACGGGACACTGTGGGCCTGTCACGCACGGCATCTATTATCAACGACATCCGATCAGAGGCGACTAACTCGCTTCTTGTTGACAATGGCGACTTTCTGCAGGGCAATCCGATGGGTGACTATATCGCCTATGAGCGCGGAATGAAGGCGGGTGACAGCCACCCGATTATCACTGCATTCAACACGGTCGGCTACGATGCTGCCACCTTGGGCAACCACGAGTTCAATTATGGTCTGGAGTTTCTTGATAAAGCGCTTGCCGGGGCCGACTTCCCAGTGGTTCTGGCCAATATTGCCAAGAAAAAAGGGGCCAGCCCGCGCGATGACGAAACTCTGGTGAAGCCCTATGCCATTCTTGATCGCGAGATTGAAATGGGGGACGGCGCCAAACATCCGATCAAGATCGGCGTCATCGGTTTCACTCCGCCGCAGGTCATGAATTGGGATCGCAAACACCTTGAAGGCAATGTCGAAGCCCGCGATATCGTCGAGACAGCGCAGGCTTACGTACCCGAGATGAAAGAGCAAGGCTGTGATCTGATCCTAGCACTTTCGCATTCAGGTATAGGTGATGCCGATCATTCGGAAGGAATGGAGAATGCCTCGGTCGTTCTTGCCGGTGTTGACGGTATCGATGCCTTGGTCACCGGGCACAACCATTTGGTCTTCCCATCTCCAACATTTGCGGACCGTCCCGGTATTGACGTGAAAACCGGAACTTTGATGGGTAAGCCCGCCGTCATGGGTGGATTCTGGGGATCGCATCTTGGCCTGCTTGATCTGTTGCTGGAACGAGATGGTAACGCCTGGCGTGTGGTCACCACCACTTCCGAGGCGCGGCCGATCTCCAAACGCAACGAAGATCGGTCAATAACTGCGCTGGTCGGAGATGATCAAAAGGTTCTCGACTCGGTGGCGAAAGATCACGACGAAACGCTGGCCTACGTCCGCCGCGCTGTGGGTAAGACTTCGGCCCCATTGCATAGCTATTTCGCATTGGTTGCCGATGATCCGTCTGTGCAGATCGTTTCTATCGCGCAGAAATGGTATGTCGAAGAGATGATGAAAGGCACCGAGCACGAGGGTCTGCCAATCCTTTCGGCAGCGGCGCCATTCAAGGCTGGCGGCCGTGGCGGCCCGGAATACTACACTGATGTTCCCGTCGGTGACGTTGCGATCAAGAACGTGGCCGATCTTTATCTTTACCCAAACACAGTTCGTGCCGTACGGGTAAACGGGGCGCAGGTTCGAGGCTGGCTGGAACGTTCGGCGGGCATGTTCAATCAGGTTGAGGTAGGTTCTGAAGACGCGATCCTGCTGAACCCGGAATTCCCATCATATAATTTCGATGTGATGGACGGTGTGACCTATCAGATCGACCTTTCACAACCGTCCCGCTTTGGTCCAAAAGGCGAAGAACTTAATCCAGATGCAGCCCGGATCGTGAACCTTGCCTTTAATGGTGCACCGGTCACGGATGACATGGAGTTCATTATCGCCACCAATAACTACCGAGCATCGGGCGGGGGCTCTTTCCCCGGCGCAAAGGGTGACACAGTTGTTTTTGAGGCTCCGGACACCAACCGGGATGTCATCGTCCGCTATATTGTCGAGCAGGGTACAATTGATCCTAAAGCAGATGCCAACTGGTCATTTGCGCCGCTCACCGACACGACCGTATTGTTTGAAACCGGGCCAAAAGCGCGGGACTACATGAATGATGTTAAAGGCGTTGTCATCGAAGATGCGGGAGAAGGTGCAGATGGCTTTGCAGCATTCCGCATTAAGCTCTGACCTGTACGAGATTAAAAAACCCCCGCTTTTTTGGCGGGGGTTTTGAGAGTTTACTCTGCGGCTTCTTCGTATTCTGACATTGGAGGGCATGTGCAGATGAGGTTTCTGTCACCGTATGCGTTGTCGACGCGGTTGACGGGGGACCAGTATTTGTCGACGCC
>NZ_JBQERS010000015.1:0-114021 GCF_056535285.1 Ruegeria sp. O11
AAGACCGTGATGATCGACGCGACCTACCTGAAAGCACATCGAACGGCGACCAACATGGCCGCCAAAAATAATGGGCCGCGGGCGTTGCTCAGCAGCCTCCCAAAAAGTCGACTGGCTGCTCGGGGATCGCGGCTAAGACGCCGACTGGTTTCGAGAAGCGTTAAAAGACAAAGGGATACGCGCCTGCATCCCCGGCCGTAAGCAGCGCAAGACCCCGGGCAAATATGATGAGCGCAAGTACAAACGCCGCAACCGGATTGAGATCATGTTCGGGAGGATCAAGGACTGGAGGCGCGTCGCAACCCGCTATGACCGCTGCCCCAAAGTATTCCTTTATGCCATCGCGCTCGCAGCAACCGTCATCTATTGGCTATGAACCCTGACCCTAGTCAAAACCATCCAAATGCCACATGCCCTGAAATGTTTTCCAAGCCATGCCACCCCAAAGTGGGTCCACGAAATGTGAGAACCCCCAGAACAGGAAAAAAATCATTAAGAACTGGAAAGGGCGCGGTGGCAGTTCCCGCGGCGATGACCCCTTCGGGTGGCCTAGACTTAGGGCGATCAACAACGTGAAGACTACGGCGGTTGTATGGAAGCTGACCCATCGGCCCCAATCCACCGCGACGACATAGAGCGGCAGGAAAAGTAACGCCGAGGCCAAGTAGGGTTTTATAAACAATCTCGCCCCAACCAGGTGCTTTCCTATTATGATGATCGGGATCGCAGTCAGCGCGTATAGGGTTGCGAAGGACAGGATTCGGGGTGACAGGAGCATCCAGAAAGTCGTTGTCAGGTATTCCTTTAGAGGAATTTCAAGTGCTTTGATGGCCCCTTCGCACAATTCGGCGTCGGCACCGGCTGCTAGCACGGGTCTGCAGACAATCATGTAATCGGTGACTTTGTCGAAGCCGAACGCGACGACTATGGCAGTTAGGCAAGCGCCGGCCAAGATTACCAGAAGAGCGATGAAATCGCCCAGTGAAATGGCGGATTTAGATAGTAGAAGATAATAGCAGAACGCAAAGAAGGGGGCGAAGAAAAGGTTGCCTTCGTGGCTTAGAACAGCAAAGCCGAATACGAATGCCGAAACGTAGATCAAAATCCTGTTGGGTGTCAGGCGGCTGGTGGCAAACAGCAAAAGGGTAAATGCCAGAAAGGTGATCAGCTCCTTTCGCAAGCCGCCCTGATCATCAAGTGACCAGAAACTGATGAAAAAGCCCGGCGACAAAATCAGAAGCCAAATGGTCGCGGGTGTATCGGATCTTCTGATTGATTGGGTGAGCAGACCCATCGCGGCCAACAGTAGGGAGATTTGCAGCAACACTACCAATAGCACAACGTCAATGGAAAAGGTCTGAGAGACTCGTAGCAGTAATGAGCCCATTATCCCCCGACGCACGGTCGTATCGACGCTATTGATAAGCCAGTCACCCTGTTTCCAGGAGTTCCCACCCAGCAGAAAATCCTGGTACGCAAGCACCACGATATAGAGTGTGAACATCCATAAGAGAAATTTGGGAATGGAATAAATGTATCTTTGCAAGATCAACAGGCCCAGTTGAACATTAGCCAAAGCAGAGATTCACCATGGCGGTAATGCAGAACATATGTATTAACAACTGCAGCCGATGACTATGGTGGATCCGAATATCTGGCAAGGCCACCTATGCAGTTGACGGTGAAAGCTGATCACGGCCGCCAAGCGAATTCTCGACCAATCTGAAAAAACGCCAGAGGACTGGTAGCTCGGCCAAGGCCCTCTTCATCACGGACACTGTAGTTTAGACCGGCATTTATAATCCATTGAGACTCGAGCTCGTAGCTGTATACGGCATTCAAGTCTGTCCGTTCAACGCGAGGATCTACTTCAGTAGAATCTTGGAAAATCTGCGTTGCACCAAGCCCGAAACGTGAAGATGGTCCAAGGCCCCAGATATAGCCGACGTCAAGAATATATTCGTCGCGAAATACCTCGTCATCTGTGATGACGATATCCCTATCGAAGAAGATTCGAAGTTCGTTGTCGCCAAATTCATTACTGTATGTCAACGACCCGATTGGTTCTGTTTTTCCACCATCTGTATGCGCAACACCCAAGCTGGCCGAGAGCTCAGCGCCAAGCACTTCAAGGCTGCGACCGACACGGAATGAATTAAGGCGTCCAGCCAACGCCAACTCGCTTTCAGCATCGAAAAACACTGCGCCATTAGGCATATCATACTCGGCACCAAATCCTCCGATGAGGCCAGAGGCAGAGTCATCGCCGGAAATCAGTTCTCGCTCATCGATATCCACGTACCCTAACGCGAAGTCCAACCGCAACCGTTCGGTGACTTCCTGAGACAACCCAAAAACAATATCTTTGGTTTTCCGGTCAGTCTGATCCGGGTTATCTTCTTCGTATCGCTCTGCGCTGATATCAATCGCGGCAGTTGTGACCGGTGACAGGATAAAGCCAATGCCCGCACCGCCGCTAATTACATCAGTATCGAATAGATCCGGACTTGTCTGATCTACGTAGTCAAGATTCTGCGTGTCTATGCGGAAATAATAGTTGACCAAATCTTGACGACCAAAGTCCATTTGGAAGGCCAAGTTTAATTCCCTGCGAGTCCCGTCGCCCGTTAAATCGCCAAAGTCGGAAGGTAAATCGACTACACCATCTTCATCTATAAAGTCATTGAGCGACCGAAAGAGCCCAATATCATAGCTTGAAAAGTCGAGCCCGAAGTCGAGCCCCGCATTGGCTCCGTCTCGAATGTAACCAAAATCAAAGATGGAATCGCCGATATCAACATCGCTGCCTTCATCGGGCAAGTCGCTCAAACGCAAGGCGGTAACGGCATCCAGACTCAGGCTTTGTATAGGAGTTTCACTGGACAGCCCAAAAGACAGGATTGTCGAGGCAATTGATCCATGACCTTCCTCGGGGACATCAAGTGTCAAATTGCGACCTGTCTCAAAACGCTGAGCAATGCCAAAGGTCATTTGCGGCCCGCCGGGGTCTAACTCAACACCCTGAGCGATTGCACGGTTACCTGTGTTTACCGACATACAAACAGCACCACAAAGTGCTGTTTGTAAACCAAGCTTTAGTTTCACTGCCCTGCCCCTTTTTAGGGGTTATTCGAACAAGCGCCGTTGTGGGATTACAATCACATCACCGTCGGCCAGCCTCGTCGATCCCCCTGTTCCTGTGCCGTCCAACATCGCATCATAGTTAAACTGGTAAACAGTTTCCTTACCTGCGCTGTCTGTACGACGTAGCATTATCCGTTTTGTGGCGGCGAATCTAGAAAATCCACCCATCTCACCGAAGAATTGCAAAAGTGTTGTACCACGCACAGGAGCGTGCCTGCCGGGCGATCCAGCTTCGCCGATGACATAAACGTCAATCGTGCGCGGGGGTAGCGGCTCTCGCGGGACATTGAGTTCCCCTAAAGACACAAAGACATTAGGGGGCGAAGCGAAGTTAGGTGCCAGCAATTCGGACAATTCTGATCGCACTTGTTCGGCCGTCCGACCTCCAGCCCGCAAAGAACCTGCCAGCGGAACGTTAATCTGACCGTCAGGAGCTACCAGAATGTCGCGGTTCAGGGTCTCGTCTTCCAATACTTCGACGCGCAGAGTGTCACCCGGTTGAAACCGATATCCCTGCGCCACCGCTGGCAATGCCAAAAGGCCGATAACCACCGAAACGAGCAATGCGTAAACTGATTTCATCATTATTCTCTTCTGTCCCTGACTTGCGGCAGCAATCACGTGGTGCCGAACATGCACCACGCTATTTCAGCCATATTTCGCTTGGCTTTCAACCCACTTTGCGCGATTTCTTGCGGACTGTGTCGAAGTTACCCTTTGATAACTAGACCTGTCTAACGTGATCGGTAATTGATTGGTTTCAGTTCATGTGGGGATGGGACATCATTGTGACACATCTTTATCATCTGCTGATCTGGCGCCGAGTTGCACCGTTCGTGGGGCGCATTGAGGGATGAAGGGTGTGATGATAGTCGGACTAATCTTGCTTGGTATGATGGCTGGGGTGGCATTCAGCGGTGCTGCTCTCATTTCAGGTGCGACATTGGGCTTCGCGATGATCACCTATGCGGCAACCGGTGGCCTTGTTGGACTTATTCTGTGTGCCGTTCTGCTGCGTCGCGCCGTTTTGGTCGAAGATAGCGGCGTCGATCAATTGTCAGCCCAACAGGTGAATTAACGTACATTGTAGGTGGCCTTCAGGGAGCCGCGGAAGGCGTTTTGCTAACACTGCGTTCGTTGCAACAAAGCGAATTCCTGGTGCGTGTTGAGTTCCACGACCAAATTCAAAACATTTTGCAGGGATGGTTGCATTGTCAAAAGACAGTCGGTTTGGGCTAGATTCCTCTCTCTGTTCCTAGTGATTTTGGTTGCCGCTGCAGCCATTCAAAGGTCACCGAACGGGTTGGCGATTTCATCGCTGCACGGGCTATGCTTGGCAGTTCGTCGAAGATTGAAAGACTGCATTGCGATTATGGTGCACCGCAGATTGGTTCAATGAAGCGTTGAAAGGCAATTTGGTACGTGCTTGCCTCCCAGGCCGATGCAACGCGCGAAATTGGTCTGACACTGGAAACGCCGCTTCTATTGGTGCAACCGAAATGAGATGGTGTTTGGTAGATTCAAGGACTGGCGGTGAGTGGCAACCCGATACGGCGGGCGTCCAGGGAGTTCCTCACGGCATTCACGCTCGAAGCACCCGTCATCTATCAGTTGTCGGCCCTGAGCCCAAGATTCGGGCGTCCCCATGCGAATTTTTTAAGCTTACTCCATAAAACTCTCGAAAAAGACAGATTCTCGGTTTACGCAAGGGTTTGAATTGGTCTCTTTGTTGTCAGGTTGTTGGTGTTGTGCGGTTAAGAAATTGTTTTAGAATGATACTCCATGGGGCGCCCTGATGGAGATAACATCATGTCTGGTCTGAAGATTTTGATTACCGGCGCAGGTGGATTTATTGGGCGTCACACGGTCGATGCAGCCCGCGCCGCTGGTCACGAGGTGCTGGCATTGATGCGTTCTGAGGGAACCGAGCCCGGGGCCTGGAACACTGATTCCGGCATCACCGTGATGAGGTTGGACCTGACACAACCTGATGCGCAGGACAGGCTGACGAAACAATTGTCCGACGTGGATGCTATTATTCATGCGGCGGCAATAATGAGAGGCAGGGCTGATCGACAGATCCGTGAGACTCTGACTGCAACCGAATCGATACTTGGCGCGATGGCTACCCGCACCCCAGGGCCACGGCTGGTGCTCGTCAGTTCGATGTCAGTATATGACGGTCGGGCATTGGCAGCGGGTGCGGTCCTCACCGAGGACAGCCCGCTTGAGGTAGCACCACAGATGCGTGACGCCTATTGTCAGGCCAAGCTGATGCAAGAGGTGCGGACGCGTGCTGTTGCCGAAGCGCAGAAGTTCGATCTGTGGATCATGCGGCCAGGAGCAGTATTCGGGCCGGGCCGGTTGTGGAACGGTCATCTGGGTTATCCTGTAGGGCCGATCCTGATCGGTTTGGAGCGCGCCGGAGAGGTCCCGGTCAGTTATGTTGCACACACCGCGCAGGCTTTGGTGCAAGCTGCAGAGACCCCGATTCAAAAGGTCGGTGTTATCAACGTTATAGATGACGACCGGCCGGACCGGGCCACCTATGTCGCAGCACTGCGCGAGGGGGGGTGGCCACGCTCGGTGCTGTCGGTCAGTTGGCGTCTTTTCAGCGCTGTGGGTTCTGTGTTGGGTAAGATTCCGGGGCTGGGAAACAAGCTGCCTGGGCTGCTACGCCCCGCCACTCTGCACGCGCGGATGAAGCCGTTGCGCTTTGATACAACCCGGCTGCATGCAAAGCTCGATATCGCGCCGCAACCGCCTTTCGCTGAGGTCATGCGCCAGGCGCAGATTGAAAGTCAGACATCATGAGCCCTGCAGCGCCCATCGCCTATCTGACGGGTGAATACCCTCGCGCGACCGATACATTTATCCAGCGCGAAATCTTTGCGCTTCGAGCAGAAGGGATCGGAGTGGAAACCTGCTCAATCCGCAAGACGGGCGCTGAACACCATGTTGGCCTCGAACAACAGCAGGAGTTCAAGAACACCTTTTACGTAATCGCCGCAGCGAAATCTCCTTTGCATTTGATCCGATGCCATCTGAAAGCGTTGCTGCAAGCGCCAGGTCGATATGCATCGGCATTGCAACTGGCGCTCAAAACCCGGTCGGCGGGTATAAGGGGGCTGCTGTATCAGCTCTTCTATTTCGCCGAGGCCGCCGTATTGGCCGATCATCTGAAGAGCCGTCACGTGCGGCATATTCATAACCACATCGCCGGGGCAACCTGCACGGTGGCAATGCTCACTAGCAAGATCAGCGGGATCCCCTTCAGTTTTACGATCCACGGGCCGGATATCTTCTTCGAGCCGAAGCATTGGCGCATCGACGCCAAGATTGCCGAGGCTAGATTTGTTGCCTGTATCAGCGATTTTTGCCGCAGTCAGTGCATGATTTTTTCGGATCCACAGCATTGGGACAAACTCAATATCATCCATTGCGGGATTGACCCGAAGAAATACCTGGCCACCCGCTGCGCGGATCGTGAGGGCCCTCATCTGGCCTTTGTTGGCCGGTTGGCAGGGGTCAAAGGTGTGCCGGTTTTGCTCGAAGCACTGTCAGAAATCGCGCAGAACTTTCCCGGACTGCGTGTGACATTGATTGGGGATGGGCCGGAACGCGCCAATCTAGAAGCGCGGGCGCACTGTCTAGGGTTGGACTCCGTGGTGCATTTCACGGGTTATATGTCTCAAAGCCAGGTAGCAGAAATCTTGTCTGAAGCTGACGCTCTGGTTTTGCCAAGCTTTGCCGAAGGCGTTCCGGTGACCTTGATGGAGGCGATGGCCAGCGGTCTGCCGGTGTTGGCAACTCGCGTGGGGGGGATATCTGAACTGGTTGAGGATGGCGTCAGTGGCTATCTGGTGCCGCCGGGCAATGTGAATGCACTGACCGAGCGATTGCGCGATTTGCTGGACGATGCGGAGACGCGGACGCGAATGGGGCAAGCGGGTCGGGCCAAGGTGACCGCCGATTTCAATCAGCAGACCGAAGCCTGCCGCTTGGCACGACTTTTTCAGACCGCTACCTCGGAGCAATCGGAGATTTGTGATGCAAAATGATGTTTCCAATTCGACCATTGGTCTGGTCCTGATCGGTCGAAATGAGGGAGAGCGTCTGGTTCGCTGCCTCGGTTCAATCCCAAGGGAGGTGACCGCCGTGGTTTATGTCGATTCAAACTCGGCTGATGATAGCGTGCAACAAGCCCACAAGGCCGGGGTGCATGTGGTTGAGCTGGACTTGACCAAACCTTTTACCGCAGCAAGGGCGCGAAATGTCGGCTATGCGGCATTGAAGGCAACAGGTACTTCATTCGATTTCGTTCAGTTTATCGATGGCGATTGCGCAATTGTCGGAGGTTGGATCACTGCCGCGTCAGAAGCGCTTGCAGCCGATCCGGCACTTGGCATCGTCACAGGCTGGAGAGCAGAAATTTTCCCGGACGCCAGCGTTTATAACGCGCTTTGCGATTTCGAGTGGCATCGTCCCGCAGGCCCGATCCAGACCTGCGGCGGTGATATGATGGTGCGCGCTCAAACCTTTGAAGAGGTTGGTGGGTTCGACGATACGTTTATTGCTTCAGAAGACGAAGAATTCTGTTTGCGTACGCTCAAGGCCGGTTGGAAAATTGAGCGCCTACCTCTGAACATGACCCAACATGACGTAGAAATGACCCGGTTCTGGCAATGGTGGCGTCGTGCTGTGCGTGCGGGTCACGGCTTTGCGCATGTGGGAAAGTTTCACCCGGAGTATTTTGTTCGCAGACGCATGCGTATTTGGTTTTATGGGGCTTTCTTGCCGATCATCGCGTTGGGTGGGTTGCTCGTGTCACAGTGGGTTACTGTCGTGGTTCTGGCCGTTTATGTGCTGTCTTATCTACGTACCACGCTAGGGCTGAGGCACGAAGGACTGTCTAGTCGGTCGGCGCTCCACCAGGCAGTGTTCATAACCCTGTCCAAGCTGCCCAATGTCGTCGGGATGTTGACTTATGTTTGGCGAAGAAGGCGGGCTGTGCCGATGGAGATCATTGAATATAAATAGCCATTTGTGTTGAAGAGAAAATGTTCAAAAACCAAATTCGTACCGGCCAGACCAGTGCCATTGAAATAGCATTTTGTGGCGTCAAAGCGGTGCTTGTACCCGAGTTGGTTCGGGATATCTTTGGCCAGATAGGCAACACCCAAGTCAACCTGCTCGAGTTGTAGAATGCGACGGGGTCAGGCAGTGGCGGAAATGGCATGAAGTTCCATACCCAGCGCATATCCGGACTGTTGTCCGATCGCGATAGTCTGCGGCGTAAGATTATGGCTTCGGCGGCTTTGTCGACGATGGTCTTCGCGATGCAAGTGATGGCGCGGATACTCTCGACCATTGTGCTGACCCGCATTCTGACGCCCGAGATTTTTGGTGTCTTTGCCGTTGTCATGACCTTTGTGTTCGTTCTCGAGATGTTTTCGGATTTGGGGGTGCGGTCGCTTATCCTGACCCGCGAGGGCGAGCTGGATGACGGGTTCCTGCGATCCTGCTGGACGGCGCAGATTTTGCGCGGGGTATTGATCCTGTTGGTCTGCTTCTTGCTGGGTTTTGGAATCGCCTGGGGCCAGGAGGCAGAGCTGTTTGATGCCCAATCCAGTTATGGAGATCCGACGCTGCCTTTAGCAATTGCCGCAATCGGCGGGTTCTCCATCATCAGTGGTTTCGCTTCGCCAGCAAAGTTCGTTTACGAGCGCGAGATGAAGTTTCGGCAGGTCAGCAAAGAGACACTGATCAGGGTAGTTCTGACAACCATCATCACCATTGGACTGGCTTTTTGGTTGCGTAGTATCTGGGCGCTGGTTTTGGGCAATCTCGCGGGCGCGCTCATTACAGTCGTTCTAAGCTATACAATGTTTATCGGTCCTCCGATGCGGTTGAACTGGAGCATTCAGGATTTTCGTGTGATCATCGAGCGCGGTAAGTGGATCATCGGGCATTCTGCTCTGACTGCAGTGAGTGTGATGGCTGATCGCTTTGTTCTGGGCTTTGCAATGTCGGCAAGTTCGTTTGGCTTCTATTATATTGCCCGCCAGATCGTTGACCTGCTGGAGACGTTCCTGAACACGGTGCACGCTCAGATGGGGCTACAGGTTTTCACGGCATTGCACAAAGATGGCGAGTCAGCATCCCTTCGCCACCGCTACTATCGTTACCGCATTCTGTTTGACGGATTGGCAATGTTCGGAGCGGGCGCGCTGATGACGCTCGCACCGACTCTGGTGCACATAATCTACGACGACCGATATGCGGATGTTGCAGGGATGATTCAAATTCTGTCTGTTGGCCTGATCCTAATCGGGCCACGTTTGTTGCGTGAGGCCTACAGCGCAAAACGTCGGTTTCGAGAGATGACGGTTCTTAGCTTGGTGAGCGCGGCGTCTGTCTGGATTGGACTTTTCATCGCGATTTGGATTTTTAAGTCCACAACTGTCGCGCTTTTCGTTGTTGCACTACATCGCATTCCGGAAGTAGCGATGTTGTTGGTTATGGGACGCCGCGAAAACTGGGTTTCACTTCTTCATGAAATCCGGCTCGTACCCTTGGTACTGGTCGGTGCTGGGGTTGGATGGGGAATGGCCGAACTGTGGGACGCTATAACTTAGATCTAGCTTACAATTCAGAAAACGGTACTAGGTCGTCAGTTCCAATCTTGGCTTTGTAAATGAGTGAAAGCGGAAAATTTTGTTTCGTTAAGCTCTCTGACTAAGGAAGCATCGGTAAACCTCACGCGACAAACAGTGAGCGGGAAGACAGAACGTAGTTCTCTAGGCGGTAGATTGCACTCAGTGGATCTTATCGGCACCCGATCAAGCCGTCTCGTTTTTCCATCAGATACGCTGTCGTCTATTCCTGATAACCGTCACGCTAAGTCAGAGGTGTCCAGTCTGCTGTCCAACCGTGCTAGTGGGTCGCACCTTGAAGCCAGACAAGGCCGTGCGTGAATGATCCTGCGCTGTAAACTGGCGAAGACGAAGCACACCGTAATAACTCTTAGAAATCCCTTCTAAAACACACTTTGCTTATCTGCTGAAAAAGCCCAGTTGCTTTCGCACATGTCTCTCAGGCTGTGTTTCGCCTCGAAGCCGATAACTTCGCGCGCCCGATTTGTCGCTGCATAGGAGGCGGGTGGATCCCCCGGGCGGCGATCCACAATACTGTGAGGAATATCGCGGCTGATCACGTCCGAATAGGTATTCAGAACTTCACGAACCGAGTTCCCGCGTCCGGTGCCGAGATTTACAAGATGGCTTTCACCCTTGTTCAGTAGTGCATCAAGACTCAGCACGTGGCCACGGGCAAGATCAAGGACGTGAATGTAGTCGCGGATACAGGTGCCATCGGGAGTATCATAATCACCACCAAAGATGGAAAGGGCATCCAATTCGCCCCGCACAACGCGGGCGATCACCGGAACGAGATTGCCAGGCGGCTGCGACGGGTCTTCGCCAATCAGTCCGGAAGGGTGTGCACCAACAGGATTAAAGTAGCGCAGGATTCCGGTTTTGACGTTGGGATGAGCTTTGGCAACGCGGGTTAAAAATTCCTCTCCGATAAGCTTGGTGGCGCCATAGCAGCTATCCGGCGCACATGGGCTGGTTTCAGTCAATGGCATATTGGCTGCACTGCCATAGACCGCAGCCGAGGATGAGAAGACTATATTTTCGACTCCATTTGCGAGCATTGCGTCTACGATATTGATCAAGCCCGTGCAGTTGGAATTATAGTAGCCCACAGGATCAACCTCGCTGTCGGGTACGGACTTGAGTGCTGCAAAATGCACCACTGCATCGAAAACGTGAGCCTCAAAGGCAGCCTGTATAGCTTCACAGTTGCGGATGTCGGCTTCGATTACAGGTACAACCTCGCCCGTGATCTGTGACAGACGATCAGGCACATCGCGGCGCGCATTCTCGAAGTTGTCGAGAATGGTGACCGCGTAACCAGCATCCACAAGAGCCGCATAGGTGTGCGAGCCGATAAATCCGGCACCGCCGGTCAGAAGAATGTTCTTTTTCATGATATAATATTATTTGGGATCAGGCTGTGTGGACAAGCCGTCGCGATCTCCCAATCCAACCTTTGCAACAGTAATTCGTATCCTATTCAATTGTCCCCTTTTCCGGGGTGCTTTCCTTGGCGAGAAATTCGCTGCATATCACTGCAACTACAGCTAGAATACAGCGTGGATACTGTGCCACAGGCAACGACAACTGCAACTGAAATCTAGCATGGACATTGAGTCCCTGCTACGAGTCATCCACGTGCGCAGCTCCCGCCGCCCGGTGGTAGTTGCTCCAACTTTGAAAGATTTTGTTTAGGCCCGGAAAAGGAGATGGGCAGAGAACCGTTTGCTCAGTTTTTTGGATATGAAAGAAAATACCGACCAGCCAATGAAGATCGCAATTTACGTCTCTTCATGGCCACCCGGGCGCGCCGCTTCAGGAATAGTGACCTACACATCGCAACTCGTCTCTTCGCTTCGGGCTTTTGGGCATGAAGTTTATATTCTGACTCCTGACCTTGGTGAGAAAGATCCTTATACTATTGATCTCGAAGAGATCCAGATCCCTCTGTTTTCAAAGGTTTGGCAGCGATTGAAGGCAAAGTTGACCGCTCGCCCGTATAATGCGCTGCGACATTCGGCCCAGATCGCGTTGGCCATTCGTAAACTGGTTGATGAAAAAGGGATTGATGTCTTCGAGGTTGAGGAATCTTTCGGTATGGGCGCCGAAGTATCGCTGATAAACATAGTCCCTGTTTCTGTGCGCTTGCACGGCCCATTCGTTCTGACCGGCATTTTCCAAGACGCTATGTCCGCATCTTCCATGAATGAAGGACGCGCGCAGCATGAGGGGTTGGCCATCAGATCTGCCCACTATGTTACCGCAAACTGTAACGACACGTTGAATGCGGTCAAGAAACACTATGGGCTTGAGTTGGAGAACAGTACCATCATTCCAACTCCAATTGTTTCGGCTTCAGAAAACAAAACCTGGCAAGTTGATCGCTGCGATAAAAACAAGATGTTTTTCGTTGGGAGGTTCGACAGTATCAAAGGTGGAGACTTGGTCCTGCGAACTTTTGCGCAGCTTGCAGAGGCCAACCCGGATCTGACACTCACCTTCATCGGGCCGGATCAGGGTATCCAAAACGAGAGCGGCACCATTTATTTTGAGGAATTCTTTGAGCAGAACTTTCCACCGGAGCTGCGCGAGCGGGTCGATTACCGAGGGCAGATGACCCATTCAGATCTGATGGCTTTGAGGACAAGCCACTATCTGACGTTGATCGCTGCCCAATATGATACAATGGGATATATGTTGTTGGAGCCCATGTCTTTGGGTTGTCCCTTGGTCACCACCGCTGTGGGCGGCATTCCTGAAGTGATAGAAGATGAACGCAATGGTCTTTTGATTCCCAGTCAGGATCTGGAAGCTATGGTCAAAGCATGTCAGAGATTGTTGGACGATCCCGATCTCGCAGTGCAACTTGGGCGGCAGGCCTGGGCCGATTGCAACGAGCTTTATAGCCCGGATGCGGTCGCGACCAAAACCGTCGAAGGATACAAGGCAGCGATCCAAGCCTTTCAGAACCGGCGCAGCGCCTGAGCCAACTACCCCATCCATTTGAATGTAGGAATTTGTCCATGGAAAAGACCCAGACATTGATCATTGGCGCCGGCATTAGCGGATTGTCTACCGCTGCCGCCCTAGGTGATGCGGATTACCTTGTTGTTGACGCAGATAGCTCCATTGGCGGCTATTGCAAAACCATCAAACAGGATGGGTTTGTCTGGGACTATTCCGGACATTTTTTCCATTTCAAGAATCCGGAGATCGAAGCGTGGTTGCGTGAACGAATGCAGGGTCAGCAGATCGTTACGTGCGAAAAGAAGTCTTACATAGCTTATGGCGAAGATTGGATTGATTTCCCATTTCAGAAAAACATCCACCAACTGCCAAAAGCAGATTTCATCGACTGCTTGCACGACCTGTATTTCGCCGAACCCAATGAGAATGCGGAAGGCAATTTCCTGGATATGATCTATGGCCGCTTCGGCAAAAGCATCAGCGAAAAGTTTCTCGTGCCCTATAACGAGAAACTTTATGCATGCGACCTTAGCTCGCTGGATAAGGACGCTATGGGGCGCTTTTTTCCGCATGCGGATGTCGACGATATCATTCGAAACATGAAGACGCCCGATAACCAGAGCTACAACGCCACATTCACTTATCCCGAAGGCGGCGCCATCGAGTATGTGAATGCAATAGCCAGCGCTGTGAACCCCGACGCAATTTGCCTGAACGAAGCGCTGATCGAGATTGATCTGGAGCGCAAGGTTGCACGCACTACTCGTCGTGAGATTGGTTTCGAGCGGCTGGTTTCATCCGCGCCATTCAATCGTTTGGCCAAGATCGCAGGGCTGAACCATGAGGAAGAGGCGTTTACCTGGAACAAGGTGATTGTGTTCAACCTGGGCTTTGACCGGAAGGGACCGCGCGATGTGCATTGGGTGTATTATCCTAATCGTGAGCGTGTGTTCTACCGCGTTGGATTCTATGACAACATCTTCGATGCCGATCGAATGAGCCTTTATGTGGAGGTTGGTCTGGCTAGCGATGCGGAAGTGGATGTCGAAGGTACGCGAGCGCGTGTGCTGGAGGATCTGGCCAACGAAGGCCTGGTCGACGGGCACGAACTGGTATCATATCACGCGTTAGTCATGGATCCGGCCTATGTGCATATCAATCAGCAGGCCAGATCAGAGTTTCAACGTCTGAACGAAATACTCAACGCGCGCGGTGTTTATTCCATCGGACGTTACGGAGGTTGGACCTATTGCTCCATCGAGGACAACATGATTGAGGCACGGGAACTTGTAGCCTCATGGCAAAAGGATTGAATCACGGGCGCTTTGGTGATCTTCAATTCAGGACGCCGAAAACCCATTCTTGCTGCAACGCCGGATTACCAAAAGTTGTTCGATTGAGTGAGTCGAAAGGCCCGGTTCCAGTAGTAGGGTGGCTGTTTAGTTCAATTCTGAGATCATCAGAGCATTCGGAAATGAATGCCGGAAACAGCGCCTTTTTCATGAAAGGCGCAGTGGTACGCGTTTTCCTCCTATGAGCTTATTCAGAAGCCTTCGTTTCAGTGAGATTGGTTCCAAAATTTCTATGTCCTGGTCGAAAAGGCGCCCGGTCAGCATCGGGTCATGCCACAGCGCTAGGCGAACACCCCATTTGGCGGCGTCTGCCGGTTCAATTCCGTCAGGAATGCCCATTCGTGTTTTCAGCGCACCTGGGATCCAGTCATTGATGACGATATCCGGGAACCGGTCGCCCAGATCAGCCACTAGTGATTTGGTCAGAGTCTGCGCCGCACCCTTGGTTATCGAATAAGCCGCAGCCGTAGGAGCCGGCGCGATATGGGCAAAGGTGCTAAGGTTCACAATCCGGCCATAACCACGTTGGACCATCCCAGGCAGAACGGCGTGGCAGCAATAGAACACGCCACCCAGGTTGATGTTTACTGATTGCATGAAGCTCTCTGGTGTTTCATCCAGAATGTCCCGCCGAGGATAGACTGCAGCGTTGTTGATCAGGATTGTCGGCACACCTGCCGCGGCTTTGATTTCTTCAAAGGCCCGCGCGACGGCTGCAGGGTCGGCGACATCAGCAGTGACTGGCATGAACGCGTTACCCAATTCGACGGCAAGATCCGACAGCGGCGCGGGGCTGCGCCCGATACCGGCGACACGAACACCTTCGGCAATCAGGTTTCGGCTCAATTCTCGACCAAGGCCCGCGCCGGCTCCGGTTACAACGGCTATACCCTCGCGTATTTGCTGGCTTGTATCTGTCATGAGGCCTCCGTGTGTTGTGTCGATCCGTCCGTGCGATCGGCGATAATATCTGCCACCCGCAAAGCATTGGCGGCGATTGTCAGACTTGGGTTAACCCCCATGGACGTCGGCATGAACGATCCGTCCGCGACATAGAGGTTTTTCAGATCATGCGCCTTACAATCGGGATCGAGCACGGATGTGGCTGGATCGGTGCCAAAGCGCAGGGTGCCCAGAGGGTGACCTACATTGACGATTGGCTTGATCGATAGGAACATCATCCGCCACCAGCCAATTGCACGCCGGATCGCCCTGCGCAGTCCGATTTGACGGGTATAGACGTCTCGCGCGACGGTGTATTCAAAGGTGAATACTTCGGGATCCTCAGAGTTCAGCACCACCCGGTTTTCGCGGACAGGAAAATCTTCCATCTGAGCGACGAATACGTCGGCGTTGCCAAACAATCCGGCGGCCAGAAGGGCAGGGATGTTCAGAAGGCGTCGAAGCCTTTTGTGTTTGGCGAACCGCGAGCGTTCGAACTGCATCAGCAGAAAGCGCAGGATGGTGCCGTAATTCGCCTCATACCCCATGGATTGCGCCAGGCCCATACGCTCACCTTTCACCGCATAGAAATCGCGGGTAGAGACGGCCCGGCTGTTGCCGATGGGTTTCACCCCGCGCCGGGGCCAGACGGCAAAGAAATTGTCGATATGAAACATCAGCCCGCGCCCAACCCAATCGCTTGAATTGGCGCATCCCGCGGCTGACTGCCCGGTCGACCGAAGTAACAGGCTGGGTGAGCCAAACGAACCAGCGGCCAGAACATAGGTTCGAGCCCTCAGAGTGTGACACTCACCTTCATGGTGAACCTGGACGCCGGTAATTTGGCCGGGCTGATCTTCTTCCAGCGCTTCGACATCACATTCGGTTATCAACGTGGCATGGCCGCTGGCCAGCGCCGGTTCTACTCCGGCCGAGCGGCCATCCATCTTGCAGGTTCGCGGACATTTTCCGCCAAGGCAATTGATGCAACCCTCAAGCCCTTTTTGTGCAATATGCGAGTAATAGGGATGCAGACCTCGCTCGCGGAAATCGGCCATCATCGCCACTTCTTCGGGGGTGAATTCGGGGGGTGGGCGCAGGTTGACCGAGGGGATGGTCGAGAGCGGATCGCTGCCGCCGCGCACATAAAGCAGATCCTCAGCCTGATCGAAGTAAGGTAGAAATGCGTCGAAGCCTACGGGCCAGCCTCCAGTGGGGTGATCCATGCCCGGCAACTCGTCCAGATCATGCGGTTCGGGGCGTTCCAACGCCGCAGCATAGAAGACGGAAGAGCCTCCGACCCCGCAGCCTAGTGGGGCGAAATACCGCGAAACGGATGCGCCATCGTGTGCTTCTACCGGCTTTGGCCACCAGCCGCGCAGTCTGCGCGTCAATGGATCGCTTGAGTTGCTACCCGATTGACGATCAGACCTGTAACCTGCAATACCCTTTTCCAGAAATAGTACCGAAAGACCGCGTTCAGTTAGGCGTCGCCCGGCCATGCCACCGCCCATCCCGGCACCGATGACGATCACATCCCATGACTGTGACTGCGCTTCATTCGGGGTCATCAACTGATGCTTCCTTCAACTGTTAGGCTGCATACTAGATGTCTGCCCGAAAAATGTCTCGCGGCGGAGCCCCCGTGTATCTGGGTCATGCGCCACTTCACCGACCCCGGCTCCATGCAGCATCATTACGAGTGCGCACCGACAGATTGACCGTAACATAGACCCCAAAACCAACCGGATCGGTCAAGGCGAGGCGCATCAGTTGCCCTGCCGTCAGCGTAGCTTTGCCTTCGCGCTCCAGAATGCCGGGGTATAAACGCGCAAGTTCGGCCACGCCCGCGTCCTGCCTCCTCCGCACTCTCACCAGCGCCGAAAACCCCTCGACCAATGGCCAGGAGTAAGATGCGGCGACCGGAAGGCGTTCGTCAGGGGTGAATTGCAGTCGCACGAATGTATCATCCGAGATGATTTGTGGAAATACATCCCATCGGGCGCGACCCGAGGCGTTGACGGCAAACAGCCCGGCACCCGGCACGCCTTCGGTCATGAAGGGCAGGCGAGTCCAGATCCGACCATACGCCCGTGTGATCCAGCTCTGCGCCGGGCTGACCTTTAGGTCACCGCTGGCATAGGCAGGATCGGGACGATTCAACGCGTGCGCCAGCCCGTCCAATAGCGGCGGCGACATGATAACATCAGCGTCCAGATAAACCCGTGTGCTACCCGAGGCCACTTCGTCGGCGCGATTAAGCGCTGCCGGTTTGCCGCCGATGTCTGAATCCAGAACCACCAGATGCCAACCCTGTTGGGAAAACCGGTCCGCATAGCTGCGTGCGATATCGACCGTGGCGTCGGTGCAGGCATTTGCAGACACGATCACCTCGGCTCGGTGTGATGTAACTTGCGCCAATATGGCTTCGAGGCAGGTGCCGATATAGGCTTCCTCATTATTGGCAGGGATGATGACTGAGATGTCGCGCATGGTTCAGCGGGCCAACCTATCGGCCCAAGGCATGGGCTCCACCGGATCAAAGCGGGACTGCATCGCTACTGAACCACCGTGTTCGCCGGCGTTTTGCAAGGCAAGTGTGACCTCGTTCATATGCAGAGAGAGGTCTGGGGATAGGCGACAAGGGCGGTTTTTGCGGATTGCATCGCGCATCTCGACCACACCCAGGGCAAAGTTCATTGCCGCAGCCCCTTTGCGCCCCAGCTTTGCATGGGTCGGCCCCTTTAGCCGGAGCCGTCGGGCCAGTGGTGCATTGATCAGTCGTCGGCGCAAGGAGAAACGGCGGCGTATACGTACGGGCGCGGAGTTGTTCCAGCACTCGTCCATTTCTATCACGCCGGCATCGCCGATGATCCTGAGTTCGTGGTTGTGCTCGGCCAGAATGGAACAGGTAAGCCGCGCCACCACGCCGCTTTCGAAAAACAATGTTCCGACTGAAAAATCCGGTGCTGCGTTTGGTGTCACATCCGAAACGTCTGCGAGCTCCGCTGACGCCGCTACAACCGTGCGGACCGGCCCGAACATCGGCAGTAACCAAGCCAAGTAGTAGCCGGCATGTTCCAGGGTGCAGCCAACTTCGAATTCATCTTTGGCGGGCCAGGGAGCACCGCTTTCCGAGAACCACTTCTGATGGGGGGCCTGAGATATGAAGTCGTCATCCATCTCAGCATAGATCAGGCGAACCTGACCGACTACATTGGCGCGCAAGCCGGCCCAGATGGTCTGCGGGGCTTCTCCCAAAAAGCTGCACGGCGCCGAGGCCAGGTGCAACCCGCGGCTGGCAGCCAGATCGGCCAGCGCGCGCGCCTGATCCATCTGCATCGCCAGCGGTTTTTCCGAATAGACGTGAAACCCGGCCTCCAGCCCCGCGCGCGACACTTCGTAATGTGCGGATGGATTGGTTAGGTTAAGCAGAATATCCCCTGGCGCGGGCTGATCCAGAAGGGTCGAAAAGCTGTCCATAGCAGGCAGCGACCAGTGCGAGCAAAATTGCGCCATTCGATCAGGGTCTCGGTCATGGCATCCTGCAATCTCGATCTCAGGGTAGAGTTTGAGCGAGCGCAGATACAAATCTGCGACGTAACCGGTACCGATAATGAACAACCTGGGCATAAAGAGGAATGACTCTTTTTCGACTGGCAAGAACTCATAAACTACAACGCAATTAATATGGGCAGAATTGGAGTAATACCACCGCAATTTGGCGACGGACCTTAAATCCCGGAGACCCGATACACATTCGCCCTGTTCTGCGTAAGGATTCGCTTAGCTCACCATTTTGGCCTTGGATATGATTGTTGCATATCGCGAAACTTTTATTGCAGTTGCGCCCCATTGACCCCATTGGAATATTCGTCGGAACTGGATGGATATGTCGCATTGCGGAATAGGACGCATCCCTCCATTTTTCTGATAGAACACCTTTGTACCCACCTTGCTCTATATCAGCACAGGCTGGCCGGTAATTCGAGTTTCGTTATTGTTAAGATAGGAAAAGAAGATGGCGATCTATCAAATTGATCCTGAGCGTCTGAGTATCACTGTTGACAATGCCCGCGCGGCTGCGGCCCCTTTTGCTGAACAATATCAGAGCGGTGAGCCTTACAACCATATTTGCATCGATAATTTCCTTCCCGAAGAGGTTTTGCGCAGAGTTCAGAGGGATGTGGCCACGCTGGAAGAAGGCGAAGACAGTGATACATTTGAGCGGGCACAAGAGAACCTGAAAACCCAGTACAATCCTGATCGTCTACCGACCTATTCGCGCGAGCTGTTCCACGCCTTCAATTCCCGCCCGTTTATTCTGTTTCTGGAGGAAATGACCGGAATCAAGGGGTTGATTCCCGACCCCTACTATTTCGGCGCGGGCATTCACCGGATAAGAAACGGGGGGCATCTGGATATCCATGCAGATTTCAACCTGCACAAGAAAATGGTTGTCGAGCGCCGGCTGAACGTTCTGATCTATCTCAACGATGACTGGCGTGAAGAATGGGGTGGTTCGTTCGAGATCTGGAGCAACGATATGAGCTCCAAGATCAAAAGCTTCGTGCCGACCTTTAACCGCATGTGCTGTTTTTCGACAGGATCCGACACGTCCATGGTAACCCCGAGAAGGTGAACCACCCCGACGGTGAACCCCGCCAGTCTATCGCGCTGTATTATTACACGGCCACCTGGGACCCCAGCCGTAAGGCACATTCGACTATTTTCAAGCCGCGCCCAGGTACCGAAGATCAGTTCGACCGCCAATCGCGCCGGCACGAAATCTTGGAAAACTGGTTGCCCCCAGTCGTTTTCCGCAGAGTCTATCCTCGTCTTGCCCGTCTGGGCATCTAATGTACATCAAGCGCGCCCGATGTCGACAGCACGGGCGCGGGCCGAGTCAACAAGTTCAGACCCATGAAAGGCGGCACCCAAGCATAGCCTTCTGTCTAGCCCGTGCAGTTCCGAGTGATCTCAGCCATAATACACCCATGCGCCTGTCTCGTATCAAAAAGTACGAAACAAAGGTTAGACGCGGACAGGTTCTCGCTCAAGGCGGCGAAGCTCCTGCTCCGCAGGTTGCCCTGAACGAGGTTCTGCCGTGGCTCAGGGGTCAAATCAGGCGTCGGTGAGATCGAAAGCGATAGATTGCTTTTGGAGAGCAGAAGTCGGAAAAGACCCCCGACGTTTCTGACGGCCAAAATGCGCAAGACTGGATGTGGAGAAGAAATTGAAAAGAAAGACAGCCCTAATATCGGGAGTTACTGGCCAGGACGGTTCCTATCTAGCTGAGTTCTTGTTGAGCAAGGGTTACGAGGTCCATGGGATTAAGCGCCGGGCATCGCAATTTAATACAGCCCGCCTTGATCATATTTACGAGGACCCTCACAAAATTGATCGAAATTTGGTACTGCATTATGGCGATTTGACGGATACTTCAAACTTAACCCGGATATTGAATGAAATCCAGCCGGACGAAGTTTATAATCTTGGCGCACAGTCGCACGTTGCCGTGAGCTTTGAGGCGCCGGAATATACGGCGGATGTTGATGCGATCGGAACTCTACGATTGCTAGAAGCGCTGCGATTTCTTGGCTTGGAAAGCAAAACTAAATTCTATCAGGCATCGACCTCGGAGTTGTACGGATTAGTGCAAGAAGTTCCTCAGCGTGAAACGACGCCTTTTTATCCGCGTTCGCCCTACGCTGTAGCAAAGCTTTACGCCTATTGGATAACTGTAAATTATCGGGAAGCATACGGAATGTATGCCTGCAACGGTATCCTTTTCAATCACGAGAGTCCCCGCCGGGGCGAGACATTTGTGACACGCAAGATTACGCGCGGCTTAGCAAACATCGCTCAAGGTCTCGAAGACTGCCTTTATATGGGCAATATTGACAGCCTGCGCGACTGGGGGCACGCCAAAGACTACGTGCGCATGCAGTGGATGATGTTGCAGCAAGACGAGCCCGTAGACTTTGTTATTGCGACAGGTCTCCAATACTCGGTCCGCGATTTTATCACATGGTCCGCGCAAGAGTTGGGACTTGAACTGGAATTTTCTGGGAATGGCTTGGAAGAGATTGCGACTGTTGTTTCGGCGCGCTCCGACTTGGCTCCGGCTGTGAGTTCTGGAGATATCATCATGCGTATTGATCCGCGCTATTTTCGTCCTGCAGAAGTCGATACCCTTCTGGGTGACCCGACTAAAGCAAGAGAAAAACTAGGTTGGGTTCCAGAGATTACTGCTCAAGAAATGTGTGCGGAGATGGTTGCAGAAGACCTCTTAACCGCTCGCCGTCACGCATTATTGAAAGAGCACGGTATGGAGCTACCGGTGAGTTTTGAGGGCTAGGTGATGAAAATCTATGTTGCAGGCCATCGTGGAATGGTTGGTAGTGCCATTCTTCGTGCACTCGGAAAACATTCTAATATAGAGCTTATCACGCGCACTTCATCGGAACTCGACCTCCGAAATCAAGAGCAGGTAGCGCAATTCATGGAGGAGGAGCGCCCCGATCAAGTTATTCTTGCCGCAGCCAAAGTTGGCGGGATTCATGCTAACAACACATATCCCGCTCAATTCATCTATGAAAACTTGATGATTGAGGCAAATGTGATCCATCAAGCGCACGTTGCGGGTGTCCAGACTTTGCTGCAATTAGGTTCATCCTGTATTTATCCAAAGATGGCTTCTCAGCCAATGAGTGAAGACGCATTATTAACCGGCGTGTTGGAGCCAACGAATGAACCATATGCTATTGCCAAAATCGCCGGCATAAAGCTGTGTGAAAGTTACAATCGGCAATATGGTCGTGACTATCGTTCTGTTATGCCTACCAATTTGTATGGTCCGGGAGATAACTTCCACCTTGAGAACGCTCATGTCTTACCCGCCTTGATGCGCCGGTTTCACGAAGCAAAGTTAGCGGATTTAAAACAGGTGGTGATCTGGGGTACCGGTGCTCCAAGAAGGGAATTTTTGCATGTGGATGACATGGCCGCTGCGTCCTTGTTTGTGCTTGAACTCCCTCAGGATATTTACAATAGCGAAACCGAGCCGATGCAGAGCCACATTAATGTGGGTTCTGGATCAGACATTACTATTCTAGATTTGGCTCATACGGTGGCTCGGATTATTGGATATGAACATGAAATAGTGACTGACCTAGCTAAGCCTGATGGGGCACCGCGCAAACTTATGGACGTTAGTCGACTAGAAAAACTTGGATGGCAGGCACGCATTGCACTCGAGGACGGTATTGCACAGACATACCAATGGTTTTTGGAAGATCAGGAAGGATTACGCGTATAAGGCCCCTGATCGGGCCGCAGGCGTCTAGGGCACTCCATGAAAGAGCATGTTGTAACTAAGAAATTTGGCGATTTTTTCGATAGAATATACGTCATTAATCTTCCATCACGGCCCGACAGGCTTGATTCTGTCCGGGCTGAAATTAATGCTCTGGGTGTTCATGATCTTAGCTCCAAGCTGTTCATCCCCGAAGCGCCCATCTGTGAAGATGCTGGTGGGTTTCCAACGAAAGGGGTTCGGGGGAACTTCTACAGTCACCTACAGAATATTGAAGACGCGCATAGTAATGGGTTTGAAAGAATTTTAGTGCTCGAAGATGACGCGATATTTCGATCATGCTTGCGGCAACCCTATTACCAAGATTACCTTCTATCGAAGGTAGAAGAGCACGAGTGGTCAATGTGGTTCCCCGGACACTTTTTGACGTCCCATCCCAGAAATTCGGCTAAACCAGTTTACCAAACAACCGCCGGGTTTAAATGGGCGCATTGTTACGCAGTACACAAGCGTGGAATACAGCCCTTGAGGGATTATTTGAAATTGGTAAGCGAGCGCCCGGCCGGACATCCAGAGGGTGGAAAAATGTATATCGACGGCGCGCTGCATCATTTTCGGAAGCAATTTACTGATCAAATCTGCCTAGTCTCGAATCCTGTTCTAAGCATTCAGAAGTCTAGCAATACAAATCTTGGAGAAAGGCAAGATTCTTTTCATCAAGGTGCTGCCCCAGTTATAAAAGAAATGCTCCGTGGTGCCAAAGATGAGTTGTGGCGTCGTACAGGTATGCGTTTGTAGCTTCCGAGGAAGTCTTTCTAATCGCAGTAGTCAAAGGCTATGTATGGGAGCCGTTCCTAAACGGTCGCTTTTGTCACGTTCAATCTCTGCACGAACAATCAAGTTGTTAGCCGTTCCAAAAACCCGTGACAAAACATTTGGGGTTTTGGAAGGTTTTTGTCATCATGGGGCATGATCATCGGTTATGCTCGCGTATCAACCACAGAGCAGAACCTTGACGCTCAGACCGACGCGCTGACTGAGGCGGGCGCGGAGCGCTTGTTCTCTGAGAGAGTAAGCGGAGCCAAAGCCGAACGTCCAGAGCTGGATAAGATGTTGGATCAGCTCCGCGACGGTGACGTAGTGGTGTTGACGAAATATGACCGCCTTGCCCGTTCCTTAACCGGTTCAGCTCATCGTGTTGATCGACCATGTGATCTGGTGGCCGGGCCAAGCTTGCCGGTCCACTGACATCCAGAATTTACCTCAGCGCCGGGCCAGAAAAACAAAAACCTACAATGTTGGATCTAACGTGCCCGTCACGGGTGTTCCCAGCTGATAACCGACCCTTTAGTTTTTGATCTGTCTGGGCTGTCGTTTCTTGTGCAAGCCCTTCAGTTGTTCGGAGGCGCCAGCCTGTTTCTGTCCACGTGGCGTGCGTACATGCGTAACACTGGCTGGATCCGGCTGGGGGACAGTTTCGGTGGGTTCATCTGCATTTGTCTGCACAATAACAGTGGGTTTTGCCAAGATCATACCCGCCATGATCCAAGTCAAATTGTTAATGGGGGCGTTTGGAATCAAGTCCAATAAGTTCACGCTCATCATGATTGCAACGCCGTGCGTAATAAACTCATCCGGCGAACCGGTACATTCTTTGCGCTTAGCCCATAGCCGGAGGAGGGGGAAAGTCAGCAGACCAAATATACAGATATACCCGAACCACCCCAGAACTCCGATGACATAAACCCAATACCCGTCCGGGACCGTCAGAATACGTCCAGTATCGAGATCCATGTTCCGGTTGCGATTCCAAAATCCCCAGCCGGTAAACGGTTTTTCGGCAGCCCGTTCGAGCAACATCCTTTCGTTTTCGAAGCGAAAGTTCAGGGATTGGGCGCGCTCAGCCTGGATCATTTCGGCAACGTCAAGAATCTGGTCAACTGGTATTGCATCCGCCGCACGCAGGATTGGATACGTTAAGAGAAATGCGGCGCAGACCAACATGGCCCATCGTTGCACATGTGGGCGGGCAAACAGTACGATTGGCGCAAACAAGACGGCAAACAGAATTGAACCCACCGTTTTGCATAATATGAGAATGCAAAACAGATAGCAGAGGACAGCGAACTTACGCCAACGTTCTTTGCCGATCGACCCTCGCAGTAGCGCGGCGGTTGCCAAGAGGGACATCATGATGAAAGACGCCACTAACAACCCGTGGCCGAGGAACACATTGGGGCGGAAACCACCAAATCGGATCTGTTGCGCCCAGAGTTCTGGAAAAAACCCATAAACCCAATTGTTCAGCTGGGGGCTTAGCCGAACTTCAAGGAGGATCGGGATCGAATAGATTAAACCCATAGTCATGTAGAGTGTCAGAAACTCCCGCTTGTTGTTGGGGGTTGAGAGAAGATTGTAGCCCAGAACAAATGGGATCAAGATAATCACATGCTTAAGAAGTTCTGAAATCGCATCGCGTGCGGACAATCCTGGCAGCACGACGGGTCCTGCAAAAAACGGTTCAAGGTTGCCCGTCACCGACACAATCGGACTTAGGACGAACCCAACCATCAAAACCGAGACCAGGCGGGAATCTGGGAGAAATCGTATTTTCTGATTCACCATGGTAAGACACAGCACCAAGGCGGTCAGGCTTGGGATAGTGTGTTTGTCCAGCGTTGGAACAAACGGCAGGTCGAAATAGGTGTTAGTGGGCAATATTGCGTAGCCGCCCAGAATCGAGATGACCAGTGCGCGCTGGGGGGGCAATCTCTTGAACAAAACGACCATGATGATTGGCCAGACCAAAAGCATTATATAGGCAAATGAATTAGGCATTGATCCGATCGTGGCGTCAGCAGGGTTTAGGGTTTGGTGTCACATCGGTCATGATCATGTCCCGAGCGATCCCAGTCGGCAAGAAGGTAGTTTGATCCGGCACGCGGATGTGTTCCCGCGGCACGGATCGCGTATGATTCATGTGATCTGTCCAAATATGCAATGCGGATCAGTTGCGACCGACCCCAGCGGGCGAATAGTTGGTCACAACATCCCAGACAATCTCCTGCATCAGTCTTGCCGCTTCGGGGCCGGGATCTGCTGCAGCGGTATTGTCTGCGTTGCTCAACGCATGTGGCAGACCCACCGGGGATGACTGATATAACACAGCGTAATGGACAAGAGCGACTAAATAGGTGCCATAATCGCTCAGGTGAATCGTATCGGTGAACAGGTCGTCTCGGTTTGTTATTGGCCCGACACCACCACGGCGCTCAACTTCGCGCACGTAGCGAGCCATTACTTGACCGGCAGGAATGACATAGACCGGGGCGGGGGTCTCCTCGTAGCCAAGAGCCACACGCAGGATGCCTTTTAACCAATAGCGCTCAAGATCTTTGTCTATCCGATCCAGCCAACCTTCCCTGTCGTCCAGGTTGTGCCATGTCTCATAAAAAAAGATGCGCATGCCCGGATTGGATTGACGGCCAAGCCGGATCCATTTGTGAAGGTGTTCGGCGCTGTTGAAGTATTTGATGGCGGCCCTGATTTCGACCATCTCCGTCAGCACCAGCGTGTTGTATTTTCCCGACGAGAGCGCTTGTTTCGCGTCTTTGTATTCCGCTGGCGTGTTTCTTAATTCGAAGCCGTTAATGGCTTCATGAGGATCCCAATGTGCTCTCAGTGGTGTACCCCAGCCCAATTGGCTGCTGTAGTCGTGGTCCTCATCCGCCAGCTGTTTCAGCATTTCAGGGATGTCCGGACCAACCAGGCTATGCCCCAGATGGAAAACGTTCTGCGGTATGGTGGGCGCAGGTCCTGGCCTGTCGTACAAGGCTTCGAAAGTGGGCACATCAATCGGCCTTGCACCATAAATGCGCAAAACACCGGCTATGGTGGCCGCAGCCACCAGGATACTGGCGGGAATATATCGTTTGATCACGAGGCGCCCCCTAGTCCGCGCAAGGATTCGGCAGCCGCGTTGTCGATTGCCGCGAAACAAAAGATATTATTGCCGAGCGCTCGACTTGTATGCCTGAACTTCAGCTTCGTTGTCCGATCACGCATGGTCAACACAATGGGACTGTCTGACAGCGACGGGAACAGGATTTCCACGTCTTGGAAACCGATTACTTGTCCGATCAGCGGGTAGAGAGCTTTGTATATACTCTCCTTTACGCAGAAAGTCCGTTTTGCCAGATGTCCGCGCTGCTCTATGTTTTGGGTATCCAACCACGCCCGTTCAGACGGGGTACAGATCACCTCTTCTAGGTCGGGGTGCAAAGGCCTGTCAGGTTCGATATCTATACCGATACCGTGTTTGGAAGCCTTGTGTGCGACGGTCGCGATGCAGATGTCATTGCAATGGGTGATCGAGCCGACCACTCCATCAGGCCAAAGCGGGCTGCGATCGGCGGCCATGGGGATAGCGCCCGGAGTGAGGTCGAGATCTTCCATCGCGCGACGCGCGGCCTCACGCCCGGCCGCAAACTCCAATCGACGTTTGTTGACCGCACCTTTGATCGCAGATTCTTCCTCAGGCAGTAAAACTGCGCTTGGAGATTTGGGGTCGGTAACCCCGATACCAAAATCCGGCCCGAGCATCCGACGAATCTCGGCCTTTATAGTTGCACATCTGTTCACGCCGATCTTCTGCGAGCCCGCATTTCGCGTCGACGGGCCATGGCATTGCTGCGGCTGCTGGCTTTTTCCGGTGATGGTGGGGCCGGGTTTGGCTCGGCCGAACCAGAACCTGACTTCTTTTCGACCGTTTCGACGAGTGCTGCGAGAGTAGGGCACCGGAAAAGGTCCGTAATGCTGAGCCCGGGCACATTCAGTTCTTTGCGGATTTCGCGATGCGCCTGTACGGCCAGCAGGGAATGCCCGCCCAGATCGAAGAAGTTGTCCCTGCCGCTGATGTCGGAGACACCCAGAATCCTTGACCAAATTGCGGCAACTTTCTGTGTTGTCGAGCCACCCGAGACAGGTTCGGTCACAGGTTGCGCATCGCGGGGTTTCAGCGCCACAGGGGCAGGCAGGGCTTTGCGATTGACTTTCCGGTTCGGTGTCAGCGGGAAGCTGTCGAGCGTCACGAAATGTGTCGGCACCATGTAGTCCGGCAATTGCGCAGCCAGCGCCTGACGCAATGTTTTTTCATCCACAGGATAATCGACTGTCAAATAGGCCGCGAGTTGCACTAGATTTGGCGTGTCCTCGCGCGCGATGACAACCGACTGTCGCACACCGGCCTGTGTATCCAGCAGGCTTTCGATCTCTCCCAACTCAATACGATAACCGCGCAGCTTGATCTGATGGTCCGCTCGTCCCAGAAAGTCGAGCCGTCCGTCCGTCCGCCAGCGGACCAGATCGCCGGTGCGGTACAGCCGCGCGTTCGGGTCATCCGAAAACGGATTAGACACAAACCTCTCGGCGGTCAGGTCTTCGCGCAACCAATAACCGCGGGTTACGCCTGCGCCTCCGATGTAAAGCTCACCGGCCACACCAATGGGGACGGGGGTGTTGTTTTTGTCCAGCACATAGATCTGCGTGTTGGCAATTGGGGTTCCAACATTCACCACGCCCTCTCCAGCGGTCGCAGTTTCGGTCGTCGACCAGATTGTCGTTTCCGTAGGCCCGTACATGTTCTCGATATGTGCCGGAGAAAGCTTGTTGATCTGTTTGACCAATGAACCGGGCAAGGCCTCACCGCCGATCATCATGTGTTTGATTTTGGACAAGGCAAATCTGGCTTCGTCACTCATCAGGATCATCTGCGCCATGCTGGGGGTGCATTGCAGATGGCTGACCTTATGGCGGATGATCTGGGCGGCGATGGAATAGTCATCCTCAGCCAGTTCTGTATCCTGATTGGACAGGCGCAGCACCTCGGCCAGAGGCTTCAGCCCCTCCATCACCTGATCGACCGAAATGCCATAGTCGATCAGGCAGGCAATCTCATCCACGCCGATGCGTTTCAGCTCTTCAACCCGGTTCAGACAGTCCTCAACAGTACCGAACAGGCCGGAATCCTCAAAATAACGCAGGAAAGCGAAATCGAGGATGCCTTCGAGTTCCTCATCAGACAGGCTGCCCAGATCCAGTTGAAATGGGTTCGACACGCCTTTCGGTTTCTTGAAGGCCGGGAAGGCCCAGGCATATTGCTTGATCAGCCCGGCAGCCGAGCGCAAGTAATCCTTCATCGGCTCGCGCGCGACCTCGCGCACCTCTTCGCGGTCCTGACCTACATATGTATGCAGCATCAGGGTGACCGTGTGGTCTTCGGGATCATGGCCCGCTTCGCGCAGGGCGGTGTGGTAGATGCCGATCTTGTCGGCAACCTCCTGTACGCTCTGGCCCAGAAGGTGGGTCAGGACGTTGGCCCCGATGGCCCCGGCCTCGCGCCAGGTGTCCGGATTGCCCGCAGTGGTGACCCAGACGGGCAGTTTTTTGGAAACCGGGCGCGGTTGGGTGACCACTCCGTGCATCTCGCCGGTTTTGGTGGGGAACTCCACTGTTTCGCCGGCCCAGAGCTGACGAAGGGTTCCGATCGCCTCCAGCATCGCGGGCTTGTTTTCTGGCGGCGTGTTCTCTGGTCGCAAAACAAAATCATCGGGCTGCCAGCCCGAGGCAATGGCCAGCCCCGCGCGCCCGTTGGTCAGGTTGTCGATCACCGCCCATTCCTCGGCAATGCGTGCCGTGTGATGCAGTGGCGCGACGCAGCTGCCCGCGCGTACCCCGATATTCTCGGTCACCGCGGCCACAGCGGCTCCGGTGACCGACGGGTTGGGGTAGGGGCCGCCAAAGGCGTGGAAATGGCGTTCAGGTGTCCAGACGGCGCAGAATCCGTTCTGATCACCGAACTTCGCGCCCTCAAGCAGCAATTTGTACTTGTCGCGCCCGACGCCATCGTCGTTGCCCCAATAGAACAGGCTGAACTCCATCCCTTTGCCGGTGATGGATTTTCCGGGGGCCGTATCACCGGCTACGAGGGCGCGGTTTTCGTCATCGCTGAGAACAATCTTGAACCCGCGCGCCAGCGTCCAGAACAGTTCCAGCACCGAGATGTCGAAGGACAGGCTGGTGACCGCCAACCAGACCCCGACCGGATCGCGACTGATGCGGTCGTCCATGCCGGTGAAGAAGTTGGACACATTGCGATGTTCGACCATGACCCCCTTGGGGCGCCCGGTCGAGCCGGAAGTGTAGATCATGTAGGCGAGATTTTCCGAGGTCACGCCGCTGTCGACATTACCTGTGGGTGCAGTTTCCAGCCGCGTATCTGTGTCCAGCAGCAGAGCCTGAGCACCGTGATCCGGTAGCGCCGACGCAAGCGCGGATTCCGTCAGAACAACCTTTGCGCCGCTGTCCTCAAGGTAAAGCGCCGTTCGATCTGCAGGGTAGGCCGGGTCCATCGGGACATAAGCCCCGCCCGCCTTCAGAATGCCCAAGGCACCAATCAGCAAAAGCGGAGAGCGTTTGACATGAAGACCCACAAGCGTGTCGGGTCCCACGCCCATTTCGCGCAGGACGTGCGCAACCTGATTGGCCAGGGCGTTCAGTTCTGCATAAGAAAAGCTCAGGTTCTCAAAGACGAGTGCAGGAGCGTCGGGGGTGCGTCCGACCTGAGCTTCAAAATGCTGATGAACGCAGGTGATTTCGTCATAGACGGTGGAGGTGTTGTTCCAATCCTGCAGAATCTGAACACGTTCCGTATCTGGCAGGATGGGAAGCTCGGCAATGGGCAGGCGCGCATTGACTGGATCAGAGAGTGAATAAAGCAGACTCTCCAACCGGGCAGCGAACAAATGCAGAGCCGCTTCGGAGATATGGCCGCTATCGGAGAACAAAACAGTCTGCCCTCCGGATATGGCCAGGGTCAGGCTGGTACCTGGAACAAGCCCGACGGACACCTCATCCGACAATCCGACCACCGGTGTCTGCAGGGCCGCCGCCTCGGGTAAGCGTGCCGGAAGATCGCAGGCAAACTGGCCCAACCCTTGGGCGTTCTCAATGGCTTGGCTAAAGCTCTCTTGCGCTTCTGAAAATGCCTGTTCCGCAGTAAAACGTACCGGAACCCAGCTGTTGAGGTAGGGCGTCGCGTTGTTCAGATGCAGTGCCAGGTCGAGGGTCGAGCTATCGCCGAGGCGCGCCATCAGGGCTGCCAGGGCAGCTTTGGCCGTGCCATCTGTAAGGTCATCCGGTACATGCAGCGCTTGTGACCGGGGGGCACCGGACGGCATTGCCGTGTTGACCAAAGGAATGTCGACGGATTGCAGTGCTTCCAGACGTGTGCGCCATTCCGGCTCGGATGACAAAGCATCGGCGATATGCTGATTGATCAATATCGCCTGTTCTGCGGTCAATGCGGGCAAGGCGCTGCCACCATTCAAAATGCCATCGATCGGCACAGGCGCGCCCAGAGTGTTGCGCAGATCATTGATCTCAAGTGCACCATCGCTGGTCGCAACAGTCACGCTTTCAGAACTGCTAGCAAGAATGGTACCGGGGGCCGCATCGGTTTGCTGATCACTCACTTTGGCCGCGCCGACCAGCCAGATCTGGCCATCGCGCTCAACCTTCGGACGGCACAGCGGGTTCCAATAATCCCCGTGGTCCAGCGCGCGGACCAGTGCGGCCAACTCTTGCGCCGGTTTTGTGAAATCCAGCCGGGCCGCCGCCTCGGGGCGGTCGTTCTTGGCGAAATAGCTGCGCTGCGACAGATCTTGCGGGGCAGGGGGGTGATCCGCCTCCAGTGCCCGGATCACATCCGCAAAGCTGTCGATCGCCGCACCATAGCACTTGGTGTTCAGGGTCAGGGCGGTCTCGGAGGCGTTGATATCAAACAGATTTTGGGCGACGATCCCGCCCTCATCCACGCCGCCCGAGATCATGTGCCAGGTGATCCCGTGTTGTGTTTCCCCATTCAGAATGGCCCATACCGGCGCGTTGAGGCCTGCATAGCGTGGAAGCGGACCATCATGGAAATTGACGGCACCTTTTTGGGCGTTATTCAGCAGCGTTTGCGACAACAGATCAAGATTGGCGATGCTGAGCAGCCAGTCGAAAGACACCCCTTCGATCCGATCCGGCAAATCGCGGCCCGGCGCATAGAGGGGCAGTGAGTGCGACTTGGCCCATGCCTCGACATCTGTGTTGCGTGTGGCTACACCCTGAATGTTGTGTCCTGCCTCCAGCAGCATTTCCCCGCACTGAATGACAAGGGATTCATGGCCGATCAGAAATGTGCTGAAAGACATCTTCATTCTCCAATAACGGGCTTGGGCTGGGCGTCCTGTTTGCGTTTGCGCAAGGGCCCGCGCAAGCAAGCGGACACATCATGCCAAGCAAGAGTTCGCAAAAAATGGGGCGGCACACCGCTTCGCTTGCGTGTAATTAAGCAGCGCAGCCAGTGCAGAAAGCCACCTGTCAAATGCACGCAGGTAGCGGAGGCAGCGTAAAAGGCCCCGTGGTTTTTAACAAAGTAGTGCAGGCGCGAGTCAAACCAGTAGTCTGGCACCCGGTTCCAGTTTTTCATGCCGGTCGAAACTGACCCGATATGCATTACTTCGCTGGTACGCACGTAATCGGTGCGATACCCAGCCTGTGCCGCGCGAAGGCAGAGATCGGTTTCTTCGAAATACAAAAAAAACTGTTCGTCAAAAAGACCGATCTCATCCAGAACGCCTTGCCGCATCATCAGGCTCGCTCCGGCCAGCCAATCAACGGGGCGGGTTTTGGAGGGGATGGGAATGGGAACGATCCGGTTTTTGAATAACCGGGTGACGGGACTAAAGTTGATGCTGCTTTCAAACTCGCTTGCGATGGAAGGAAAGCGGAAACTAGTCAGGTGGGGGACGTTGTCATCGCCAAAGATGTAGCTGCCTGCAAAACCTGCTTCGGGCGTGGTTTCCAGATGATCAAGCAATATGCGGATGGCATTCGGGGCGGGAAAGGCATCGGAATTCAGGATGTAGACGTAATCGGGCCGTTTGCAATCCGAAAGGCCCGCGCGAATGCCAACGTTATTGCCTGCGCCAAAACCTCCGTTATGGCCCGATTGGACGACGCGAACGCGATTGCCTTGATCCCAGCCGTGTTCCTGAACATGCGCTGAGATGGCCTCGAAAGACCCATCCTGTGAGTCATTGTCTACAACGATGATCTCTCCGGCGATCCCCTCGATAGCCTTCCTTGCGGCATCAATGGACCGCAAGGTCATATCTGGCGTTTTGTAGTTCAGGACAACAGTCAGAAGTACGGGATCAGACATGGTTATTCTGCCGCCTCCTGCAAAGTAGGTCGCAGGTTCATGATCTGGCGTTCGGCGTTTTCAAGGCAGGTTTTCATCTGTGCCGCCAGCACCCGCACGTTCGGTTCCAGCACCATCGAATCATGATCTCCGGGCACTTCGAACACTTCAATGTTCTGGGCCCAGGGCGTCCAGTCATTGTCATGGGTCAGATAATAACGTTCATGGTGAACAAGTTTACCGGGCGCGACTTCCCATTCGCCGACAAGCGGCGGTCGGAAAAGGGTCAATGGGCCGTCCCAGGAGCGCAAGGGATAGTGGTTCACGCTTTCCAGGAAGGCGGCCTCGATTTCGGTATCATGAAATTGCTGCCCGGATTCGGCCGTTTCGTCCTTCGGCTGGCGCTTCTCGATTTCCCATGCGATCCGGTTTTTTGCCCACTGGATTGGATAGTTCGCGCCTTTGTCGCGCAGCTCCAGCCATTGGATCATCAGGCGGTCGCGTTTTGTCAGAGGACGACGCACAGGCAATGGTGTGTCGAGCATAACCAACGCAGCGATCTCTTCGCCAGCTTCCGTCAATTGGCGCGCGATTTCATAGGCAGTAATGCCGCCTCCTGAGAAGCCACCGAGCATGTACGGCCCCGCAGGTTGAACCTGCCGCATCTCAGCGATGTAATCCTTTGCGGCTTCGCGCAGATCGTGGTGCGGATCTTCGTCCCCGTAAAGGCCACGGGCCTGCAGGCCATAGAAGGGCCGGTTGGTCCCGACAAGATGTGCCAGATGGCGCAAATTGAGCACGTTACCGAACATGCCCGCCACAAGGAAGAAAGGAGTCTTGGTTCCGCCTTCGCCGGAATGCATGGGTACCAGATGGCTAAAACGGCGTTCCGGTGTGGCCGGTGCAGCAGTTTCCGCTGTATCTCCGTCGCCCCCGTCTTTTGACACACCGCGAGCGGCGATCAGATCGGCGCATTTTCGGATTGTTGGTGCCTCGAACAGGACCGAAATCGGGAAGTCCACGTTGTAGGCTTTACGGATCTGTGCAAAAAGGCGCACGGCGATCAGAGAATGCCCGCCCAGATCGAAGAAGCTGTCTTCAACACCAATTTCATCAACGCCCAGAAGCTCTTGCCATAACCCGGCAAGCCGGCGCTCGATATCATTTTCTGGCGCAACATAGTCAGAATCCAACTCGGGTCGCTGGAATTTCTGATCCGTGCTTTCGGCAGCAGCACCGCTGTCGGCAGCCTGAGCAATCAGGCCATCCAGGTCCAGCGATGACAGGATTACCTGCGATTGCCCGCTAGCCAGCGCTTTGAAGAACAGGTTCGGCCCTTCAGCTGCCGGAATGCCCTGTGACAGGTTATGGCGCAGGCGTTCTTCGGCCGGGGACAGGGGTGGTGGAGTATCCAGTTCCGATCTGATCACTGGGATGTTTTCGCTAAACGCAAAATCTGCGGCGCTTTCCATCCGGCGGATCGAGAAACCCTCGACCTCGACACAAACTGTACCGTCGGGCGCTGCGACGGTGACATCAAAGCTAGCGGTTTCACCCTCGGCGCGATTGTCGCCCGCATTTCGGACCCAGCTGACGATCTCTGATGGTAGGGGGCTGTAAACGCGCACAGAGCGATAGGAGACTGGGACCCACAGGTGAGACGGTTGATAACCTTCGATCAACTCCATTGCCCAACCGGTGGCCAGATCCATCAGGCCGGGATGCAAGTGATAGCCTGTATTGATATCCGCCTGCAGCTCGGTTGGCAGAGACAGATGGGCTAATCCTTCGCCCGTCCCCAGGGCCGTTGATGTCAGAACCCGCCAGTGCGGTCCGAAATTCAGATGCGCCTCCTGACAGGAGCGCAGGCGCCCGGTGCCTTCTGCTTGATGTGCCGTGCCGCAGCGGGTCGTTATACCGGCGATATCCAGAGGCTTCGGCGCAACCAGCGGCAACAGTGACAGTCGGGCCTGGGCGTTGAGCTCGAAAGCCGCATCCGTGCCGCTTTCAACGGTCAGATCATAGCCAACATCGCTGCGTGGCAGAAGAAGCTTGACCTGTTGATCTTGGCTATCCAATACTGACAGGGGCCGCAGGAAATACAGATCGCGGATTTCAAACGGACCGGTTTCTCCCTGAACACGCAGGGCCTCGGAGGCCAGCTCCAGATACCCGGTACCAGGGACCAAAGCATGGCCAGCCTTGGTGCGGTGATCATTCAGGAACCAGCGATCATGAGCATTGTAGGTCGCGCTCAGCAGGCGGTTGCCAGTGTCATCGAAGCTTGCCTGATCCAGCATCGGCATATTTGCCGAAGTCACGGGTGCGGGCTCAACGGACCCGCTCCGGGCCTCCATCGCGTCTGCGGCCATACCGACATCGGCCCAGATACCCCAGTTGACCGACAGAACGCACGTTTTTCCACCCGCGCGGGAGCGAGCGTAGGCGTTCAGGTAATCATTGGCGGCCACATAGTCGACCTGACCCACTGGTGCCGTTGCGGTCGAGGTGGACGAGAACAGAACCAACCAATCAAGCGCGCCGTCCGGGAAGATTTGATCGATGACCTGTGTCCCGTGGATCTTGGGGGTGAATAAATCCTCGATCTCCATCATGGTCTTGGTCATGATCGGCGCATCGTCGATCAGGCCAGCTGCATGGATCACACCGTTAATCTGGCCAAATTCCTGTGTTGCGATTTCAACGCATTGGCGCATCTGTTCAACATTGCTGACATCGACCGACATCGGCAGAACCTTGCCGCCTGCTGCCTCAAGCTTTTCAATTGCGCGGATGCGGCGGGCGGTTTTATCCCGTGGGGCTGAGTTGCTCAGCACATTGTCCCACTGGTCTCGAGGTGGCAGTTCACCGCGCGCAAGCAGGACGATATTGGCATTGACCTTGCCAATGAGCGCCTCGGCCAATGTCAGGCCGATGCCACCAAAGCCGCCGGTGATCAGGTAGGTACCGCCATCGCGTAGCGGTAGGTCATCCAGAGAGGGTTCTGCAAGAACCTGTGGGCGATACCCCAGTTCAAACCGCTTCCCAGACCGGATTGCTGCGGTGAACGAAGCCGGTGGGGCCAGCAGGTCTTCGAGAATCTGATCAGCCAGGCCCTCCGGCAGGGAAGGCGGACGGCGTTTACCTGAGATTTGCGGCAGGTCGATATCCAGTAACGCGCACGTCAGGCCAGGGAATTCGCGCGGGATCACCCGGGTCGGACCGGTCACGGTTCCTTTTTCTGGATAGGGCAGGGTCTCATCCCGAACCTGCAACGCGCCCGAACTCAGCACGTGGAGATGCAGGGGCATCGGCAGGTCTTCATCGCCAATAGCCTGCGCCAGGAAGAACAGGCTGAAAAATCCCTGTTCCAGATTGCGGTGGAAAAAGCTGCCGCCGGGTCGGAAGGTTTCCTCCTGTGTCAACAGCCAGCCATGCACGATCCGGGTCGGGATACGTTCCTGCGCGATCAGATCGCGCATCAGTGCATCATAGCTTTCACGCCCCCGCTCAGGCGCCAGTTGGTAGTGATCATCATCGATGCGGACAAAGGCATCACCCGGTTTAACCGTGATAACATTGTGTCCTGCTTGCTTCAGCCGCGCAGCCAGACTGACGCAGAGCCCGGCCTCATCCGCAAAGATCAGCCAGCTTTCCTGTGGCGCATCCGAAAGATTACCGGTGGTATCGACATCGCAGGCCGCGTATTTTGGCGTCCAGGCGACGCGATAGCCCCAGTCGTCAGCATCCTCGGTCCGCATCAGCCATTGACTGGCCGTATCCGCCTTGGTTTTGCCGGGCTCAATGAAATAGGGTGACCGCTGGAAGGCATAGGTCGGCAAGGCCACCTTGTTCCGGCGTGCCTCACCCCAGATCTGACCCCAATCAAAGCTTCCGCCCAACGCCCAGATACGGCCCAGCATGGCCATGAAGTAGGCATCGTCAGCCACGTCATCATTCGGATGGCGCAAGCTGCCGATCACCTGATTGGCGTCCACCTTGTCATGCTGGCCGGTCAGCGAAGCCAGCGCTTTGCCCGGTCCAACCTCGATGAAAATACGTTCGGGGTTTTCAGACAGCGTGGTGATACAGTCGGCGAAATGAACGGTGTTGCGCAGATGGCCGACCCAGTATTCGGGGTCCGTGGCCTCGGCCTCGGTGATCCAATTGCCGCTGCGGTTCGAGGGGAAGGGGATCTGCGGTGCCTTCAATTCGATCGAGCGCAGATAGTCACCGAATTCCTGCAGAATCGGCTCTAGCATCCGCGAATGCGCGGCGATATCAATCGGTATACGCTGGCAGTCGACACCCTGATTGCGCAGACGTTCCTCCAGATCGTCCAGTGCTGCCTGAGGTCCGGTTGCAACGCTCAGGCTCGGGGCGTTGACGGCGCCCAGATCAAGCTCGTCTCCCAGCAGCGGTCTCAGATCATCGGCGGGCAGGGGGACGCTCAGCATGCCGCCAGCGGGCACCGTGTCAAACAGACGCCCGCGCAGGTGCACCAGACCGATGCAATCCTCGAATGACATCACACCAGCCACGCAAGCGGCGGCGTTTTCGCCCATCGAATGGCCGACCAGAGCGGTGGGCTGAACACCCCATTCCATCCACAGCTGCGCCAGCGCATATTCGGTGATCATGATCAGCGGCAGCTGCACCGAGGGCGTTTTCAGTCGCTCATCCGCGGCCTCTTCCTGACCCGGTTCGGGCAACCAGATCGCGCGGATATCGTAATCGAGCTTGGCCTGCAGGATATCCAGACCCCTATCCATCCAGTCGGCAAAGACCGGCTCGGTCTCATAGAGGTCTCGTGCCATCCCGGCGTACTGAGCACCGCCGCCGGGGAACATGAAGACATGCTCAGGCGCGTCCGAGATCACCGTATGGGTGAAAACCCGACGTGGATCATTTTCCTCAAGGATCGTGGCGGCGTCTTCATGGGTTTCAGCGACGATGACGCGCCGCTTTTCGAACCCGCGTCTTCCGTTTTTCAGGGTCCAGGCGATGTCGGCCAAATCCTGATCGGGATTGGCGCGCAGATGCTCAGCCAAAGCAGTGCTGTTGGCGTCCAGTGCCTTTTTGCCTCGCGCAGAAACCGTAAGGATTTGAAACGGCCAATCCGACGGCTCGGATGCAGCCCGCTCGGGCGCTTCCTCCAGAATGGCATGCGCATTGGTCCCGCCAACGCCCAGCGAATTCACCCCGGCGCGGCGCGGGCCTTTGTGCGATACCCAATCGGTCAGAGTGTCATTCACGCGGAATGGGCTGTTCTCGAAGTCAATCGCAGGGTTGGGCTTTTCATACCCGAGACTGGGTGGAATCTGCTTGTGATGCAGTGCCAGCGAGGTTTTGATCAGGCTGGCCACTCCGGCGGCCGTATCCAGATGGCCGATATTGGTTTTGACCGATCCTAACCGGCAAAACCCCGTTTCCTGCGTGGTTTCCGAAAACGCCTGCGTCAGCGCGGCGACTTCAATAGGGTCACCTAGATAGGTGCCGGTGCCGTGGCATTCGATGTAATCCACCGTGTCGGCCTGAACATCGGCCATCACATGGGCCTCGGAAATCGCTGCTGCCTGACCATCAACGGAGGGTGCCAGATACCCGGCCTTGGCCGCGCCATCATTGTTGATCGCCGTGCCCCGGATCACGCCCCAGATGTGATCGCCATCCTCAATGGCATCGGACAGACGGCGCAGGATGACAGCGCCCGCGCCTGAGCCAAACACCGTGCCCTGCGCGCGATGATCGAATGCATGGCAATGGCCGTCTGGCGACAGCACTTCACCCTCTTTGTAGACATAACCCCTATTGTGAGGGAGTTCGATTGTGACCCCCCCGGCAATCGCCATATCGCATTCACCGGTCAGCAAAGCCTGGGTCGCGAAATGCACCGCAACCAGCGAGGTCGAGCATGCCGTCTGCACATTCACACTCGGCCCTTTGAGGTCGAGGATGTGGCTTAGCCGTGTCGATAGAAAGTCTTTGTCATTTCCAGTATGGCGCAGCAAGAACATGCCTACGTCATCAACCAGATCCTGGTTGGAACAGACATTGAAATAGAAATAGCTGCCCATCCCACAACCGGCAAACACTCCGATAGGTCCAGAAAAATTCTCTGGTGGGTGGCCGGCGTTTTCTAGCGCCTCCCAAGCGACCTCCAGAAACTGGCGGTGCTGCGGGTCCATTATCGCGGCTTCTTTCGGAGAGAGGCCAAAGAATTCGGCATCAAACTCCTCGAACCGATCCAAAGGTGCGGCGGAGGGAACATAGTCAGGCCGCTCAAGCAGGTGCGGGGTTTCCCCGTCTGCAATAAGCTGCTCTCTACAGAGTTGGCGGATCGATTCCACCCCCTCGCGCAGATTGGACCAATAGGTGTCAATCGAAGACGCGCCAGGCAAATGCGCGGCCATGCCAACGATTGCGATATCGCCGTCCCTGGCAGAAGTATTCACTGTAGAACCATCCATTAATAAACCGGTTTGAGTTTATGTCGCACTGTAGATATTGCCAAACGAAAGTGGCGAGTGCGTGTCAATTTTTTGAGCTTCTGCTGCACACGGTCCCCATCACTGTGATGCAGGGACTTTGTAACACTAGGAAAATACCGCTTTCGAGCCTTGGGCTAAGGATTCTCAAAGTTGAGGAGGGCTGATCGATGGTTTCCGAACATTCTACAATCTGAAGCAGGAAAGCTTATTGCGTCAGCCTAGGGGAGTCGTAGATTGGCGCGGAACAAACTGCATTGTAGCGAAGCAAAAGTTGCCTAGATTCCTGTGGCTCGGACGACTACGCCTACCGTGGAATACAGAATACCCAGATCGGTTCTAAGGTTCAGATTTCTGGCGTAAGAGGTGTCGAATTCGGCTCGACTTGCGAATGAACTGGCGTTGCGCTCGGATACTTGCCAGGACCCTGTCATGCCGGGACGCAGCGAAAAGTATGCCTCACCCGGATACAACTTTTGCTGTTCAGGTAGCATTGGACGCGGTCCAACCAAGCTCATCTCTCCTGTCAGCACATTCCACAGTTGCGGTAGTTCATCCAGCGAAGATTTGCGAAGCGCATTACCGAAAGGTGTGATCCGGGGATCGTCCTTTAACTTTTGCGTTTCGTCCCACTCGCGGCGGGCAGCGGGATTCGCTGACAGAAAATCATCAAGCATCAACTGTGCGTTCGGAACCATCGAGCGCAATTTCCACATCTTGAAAGTCCGGCCATCGCGGCCAACACGGGATTGTCCATAGAATGGGTTTGAACCATCGCGAGCAACAAAGAGAGCCAGAACCAGAATGATGGGCGCCACTATTGGCAAAGCTAACAAGACAATTGCCAAGTCTAACAGGCGTTTAAACACATTGCGGTAGAGCTGAGGTGTATTTCTGGCTGTCTGACCGGTCTGAATAACAGAACCACAGGTCCTGGCATCGGCGCGAATGTTCGTATCTTGAATAGACATATCAACCTTTAACCTTAAGCCCAAACCGGCTTCACTATTACGCAGCAACCCATGGGGCCAAAAATATCCCCGCACACTCGGAACGCTATTGGCACTACATACTACGAAACTGTGCCCTATGTACGTGAACAAGTTTATACAGTTTCTAACGACATCTCAAAGTGTGAATTTGGCCCAATCGACTTTTTTCCGCCATATTTAAAGCACAATTGGATATATTACCTGACATTGTTCCCTGCAGTAGAAATGCAAACAATTATAAGTTGCAACTCAATTCCCTGCTCTGCTTATGCGTGGCTTGCCGTCAGTATGTAGCTCGCTAGTTTTGATCCCGAGACGAGGCTATTGGAATGATTCGCACAGCTGACGAACGAGTGACAAAAGTTAACCAACTCAGGCATTCAGAGAGCCAGCATTGGGGCGAGCATATGTCGGCGATACACCGACGCTGCCGTTGACGTATCAGGCCGACCTCAGCCAGCCCTCAGATCAGCACCCAAGCCGTCGAAGGCTGTGGAGCCGCAGACCCCTTCTCGTTTCCTCGGCCACTATTTCAGAAGCAATTCAAGATATTCGCCATAGGTGGATTTCGCGAACAGTTTTGCGCGTTCGACCAAGGCCTCATCATCAATCCAACCATTCACCCAGGCAATTTCATCCAGGCTCCCGGTTTGCATGCCTTGCCGGTCCGTTAAGGTGCGCACGAAATTACTGGCATCCAGCAAAGACCCATGAGTACCTGTGTCCAGCCATGCAAATCCCCGGCCCATGGTCTGAACGTCCAGCCGCCCTTCGACCAGGTAAGTCTCGAGCAGTGAGGTGATCTCGAGCTCTCCGCGTGCGGAAGGTTGGACATGGCGCGCGCGGGCGGGAGCGTCAGCATCCAGAAAATACAGCCCAGTAACCGCATAGTGTGAAGGCGGCACCTTGGGTTTCTCGATGATGGCGCGCGCTTTGTTTCCGTCGAAATCAACGACGCCATAGCGCTCTGGGTCTGCCACGCGATAGGCGAATACTGTACCGCCTTGCTCGTACGCATCGGCAAGACGCAGAAGGTCGGGTAGGCCATGGCCGAAGAAAATATTGTCACCCAAAATCATTGCAGATGGAGCGCCCGCCAGAAACCCTTCGGCCAGGATGTAGGCCTGCGCCAGGCCATCAGGGGAGGGCTGCGTGATCCAGGTCAGGGACAAGCCATATTGGCTACCATCGCCCAATAGGCGCTGGAACTGCTCTTGATCCTGCGGCGTAGTGATTATTGCGATCTCTCGGATGTTCGACAGCATCAGAACGCTGAGTGGATAAAAGATCATCGGTTTGTCATAGATCGGCAGCAGCTGCTTTGAGATCGCCATCGTGATTGGGTAAAGCCGTGTGCCAGAACCACCGGCAAGAATAATACCTTTGCGCTGCATAGATAATCCTCTCAAATATCAGTCGTCTGCGGAATTCAGTTCGGCCAAAACTTGGGCCAGGCCAGCTTTCCAATCGGATTGTGGGATTTCATAGACTTCCTTTAGGCGAGAACAATCGAGACGCGAGTTCAGGGGCCTGGCGACCCGAGTCGGATAGTCCACGGTCAGGATATCTTTGATTTGAGTCGTCAGATCCGCTTGTGAAATAATCTCACGGGCGAAATCGGCCCAACTAACGTTTGGAGTACCCGAATAATGAAACAGTCCGCCTTCGGTTGAAGTTCCAGCCTTCGCAATTGCCAACAGGGTCTCGGCGATATCAGCTGCAGGCGTTGGCCCTCCGATCTGGTCTGCAACAATGGTCAGTTCGCTTCGGGTTTCGGTCAGCCGAAGGATGGTTTTGACAAAGTTCTTACCATGAGCGGAAAACACCCAGCTTGTACGCAGAATGGCGTGCCAGCCTTCGGCTTCGGATATCTGGCGCTCTCCGTCCAGTTTGGTTCGGCCATACACCCCCAGAGGACCGGTCGGGTCTTCGATGGCCCGAGGGAACTCGCCGGATCCATCGAAGACATAATCGGTCGAGATGTGGAGGAAGGGCAGGCCCCGTTCCGCAGCGGCGTGTGCCATAGCACCCGGTGCATCCCCATTAACCAACTGAGCCAGGCCAGGTTCTTCCACGGCACGATCTACTTCCGTATAGGCGGCGGCGTTGATGATCACTTCAGCATCTGTGCGGCTGACAATTTCAGCGCACGCTGTTGGATCAGACAGATCTGCCCGAGATCGATCCAACGCTTCAAGTCTAACGCCATGCGAACGCGCGCGTCTGCGTAGCTCTGTCGCCACCTGACCGCGATTGCCGAAGACCAGCGCTTTCATCGAGCAATCCCGAGTCGTTTGCCCACTCCACTTCGGGTCCGCAACGCGTTGAGCCATTTGTCATTTTCAAGGTACCACTTCACAGTCTGCTCAAGACCCGTCTCCGGAGTGTAGGACGGACGCCAGTTCAACTCACTTCGAATTCGGGTCGGATCAATCGCATAGCGGCGGTCATGCCCGGGGCGATCGGTGACAAATGTGATCAGATCGGAATAGGGTGCTTTTCCCGGTCTCAGCCGGTCCAGAATCGTACAGAGCATCCTGACCAGATCGAGATTGGTCATCTCATTCTCACCACCAATATTGTAACTGCGGCCCAGTTTGCCTCTTTCCAGCACAAGCAACAGTGCTTCGGCGTGATCTTCGACATGCAGCCAGTCGCGGATGTTATCACCCGCCCCGTATATTGGGATGGGTTTGCCAGACAGTGCGTTCAGGATCACCACGGGGATCAGTTTTTCCGGAAACTGGTAGGGACCGTAATTGTTCGAGCAATTGGTCAGCACCACCGGTAGGTCATAGGTTTCGCGCCAAGAACGGACAAGATGATCAGAGCTTGCCTTTGTGGCCGAATAGGGCGAATTGGGCTGGTATGGGCTATCTTCGGTGAAAAAGCCGGTCTCGCCTAAGGAGCCAAAAACTTCATCAGTCGAGATATGGTGAAACCGGAAAGTGTTGGGCCGGCCTGCATCGGTCCAATAGGCACGGGTCGCTTCCAACAGCACATAGGTCCCGGTCACATTCGTGTCGATAAAGGCCGCAGGGGCATCGATCGAGCGGTCGACATGGCTTTCGGCAGCCAGATGCATGATCGCGTCAGGCTGATGACGGTGCAGAATTCCAGACATAGCTGCCGCATCCCGGATATCCGCATGTTCAAACGCGTATTCAGGCGTATTTGAAACAGAAGCGACGTTATCCAAGCAGGCCGCGTAGGTGAGAGAGTCGACATTCACGATTGAATGCCCATCGGCAATCGCGCGCCGAATAACAGCAGAGCCGATAAAACCCGCGCCGCCCGTGACCATAATCTTCATTAACCATCCTCAATCGTAAACGGGGAATCCATGTCTCGTAAAAATGGGGCTGTTTTGTCTTTATCGGAAATTTTTGGTTCGGCCATATCGAGGGGCCAACTAATTCCAATATCAGGATCATCCCACCGAATGGCGCCCTCTGTTTCCGGAGCGTAGGTGTCTGAGCACTTGTAGACGATCTCCGTATCCGGCTCTAAAGTCATGAAGCCATGTGCAAATCCAACCGGAACCAGCAACATCCGCCCATTTTCAAAACTGAGTTCCGCACCAACCCACAGGCCGAAGGTAGGCGAGCCCTTTCGAATGTCTACGGTGACGTCAAAAAACCGACCACGTCCGCAGCGCACCAGTTTGGCCTGAGCTCTTGGAGGGGCTTGAAAATGTAGACCGCGCACTGTGCCTGCAGCTCCAGACAACGAGTGGTTGTCCTGCAAGAACACTGTTTCGATGCCATGGTTGACAAAGCTGTCGCGGTTATAGGTTTCCTCAAAAAAGCCGCGATGATCACCAAAACGCCTTGGCGTGATCAACTGGATCTCAGGGATATCAAGAGGTTTTATGTCCATGATTTCAAACTTCTCGTTCCACGGTTCTACAGGTTTAAACTCAGTAGGGCTAATACAGTTGTTTGTATCGTCTGCGTTTTTGTCAACGATTTAAAAGCGATGTATCGATCACTGTAGTGTCCGAGTGCACCGGAACAAAGCCACCCCGTAATGACAGAATGCCCTGAGTACCGTGCCAAGGCGTAGTCCGCTGCTGCGATCGGGAAGCGGGCCGGTTACGACCGGTACAGATCTGAGCTGTTTCACTAACATCAGCGATGACGATAACGGGATGCGCGACCCATGTTTGTACTCAGTCAGGCTCCTGGCCTCAATTAGATCATCGCCGCCGACCTGAAAGAGTACGAACGAGGCGACCGTGATTACGATCAGACAAAACGTACCCCAGTTGACGGTGACAAGGGGTGCCTACTGATGCGACTGATTGACTGAGGGGCAGACACTTTCTCAGAAGCTCTCAGCTTTTGGGCGTAAACCGTCCAAGCGCGGCGGCCAGGGTTTGCTGCAGTATTTTCAGCTTGCCGGAGAACCCCGCGATCTTGGTGGGCGTTTTGCCACTCTTGGGATAGCTGCGTGACACCGGAACTTCGGTGACACGCAGCCCAAGCTGCCCGGCGCGCACACTGAGATAGAACAATAGCTCATAAGCGTTGAACACGTCACGGAACGGCTGCACGGCAAGATTGAGAAGATAACGCGCAGAATAGGCGCGATAGCCGTTTGTTGTGTCTGTCAGCTTCGAGCCCGATGCCAGACTCAGCATCGGCGCATGGATCATGCGGTTTGCAATCGTACGTTCGAGTGGCGTGTTTTTGTGGGCGCCATCCGGATGATAGCGCGAGCCCTGAACATAGTCATAGCCTTCCGACAATTTCTGCAAAAACAGAGGAACGGCATCCATGCCATCTTTCCCGTTGCCATCCACGGTCACGATGCTTTGGTACCCTTGCTTCAACGCCCACGCATAAGCCATGCGAAGTTGGGCGCTGAGTTTTCCGGGCCCGGTTTTGTTCAATCGTGCGCGTACGCCCACGTCCCGCAGGAAATCCTCTTCCAGTGAGCCGTCGGTAGATCCGCCATCGGCAATAATGATATCAATCGGGTGGTTTAGCGCGGCAAGATTGCGCAACTGCCCTTGAATCCGCTCGCCCTCGTTCAGGACAGGTATCACCAGCACAGCGTCATGCTGTTTCGGGCTCAACTCTAGGCTATCGAAGTCCGGCACCTGCCAACTCGCGTCATCAACGGTGGCAAGCGATGGCACAGCGTCCTGATATTCGGTGTCGGTATTGGGGGACATCCAATCATTCTCCAGATGTTGATTGGGGCTGATCGTCGCGTTGAAAAACCCAGTGTTTTGAAAGCAAAAAATTGGCGGTGAAAGACACGCCGACTGCCAGGCACAAGATCACCATAGGCGCCGTCTGTGCAGGAAGCAGGGCGGCCAATACCCAGACCGCCGCGGCCCGAACTGCCATGGTGACACCAAGCGCCCCCAGATACCGCAGCCGTCGCGAGCCGGCGCCTTTCGCCTTTTGCCCGGCAAAGGCCCAAAGATCGAGAACGACAAAGTTAAAGATCGCACCAAAGGCCACACCGATAACGGCGGCGAGTTCAATCGGGACACCAATCGCCAACGCACTGCGCGCGGCGGCCAGATCGACGATCAGGCCAAGCGCCACCGTGGCGCCATATCGCTGAAACTCATGCCGTTTCCGTGACATGGCTGTCTCTGTCCGCAAGGATATATCGAAAGTCCGCTCGTTTCAGCGCATCATGCTGGGTGCGTAGATGGGAAAACAGATCATAAATATTGTCGATCTTGCCGCCCAGCACAGATGTGACTCGACCACCGCGCGGTTCTTCGTGAACAAGAATTGGGCGTCCGTCGTCGACTTCGTTTTTCACCAAAACAGTTTTGACATCATAGATCGACTCTCCATCCGAAATGCCGCCAACGCAGGGCAGATACCGGGATGCGTCCAGAACCATGTGTCTGAGTCGACTTTCGGGCTCAAGCCGGGCGAAGGCTTCATAGGGTGAAACCGGTCTTGATTGATCCGTCCAACTGACATGCGGAGTGTAACGCACATGGGTCAGCGAATACTTTCCAGCCGCTGGATAGGGCATGAGCGAAAAGAACGGCCATCCATCACCGTGACCGCATAGCCCTGCATCTCGTCGGGGGGATCCACAAGGGCAAGCTCTGTCATTTCGTGTTTGAGCCGAGCCTGAGGCAGCCCAGATTGCCTGAGTACGTGGTTAATCTGGGCGTAAGTGACGTTGAAGACTTGGTCTGCAAGAATTTCGCTGCCGTCCGACAAATGAACGACCGCTGCATGTGCATCTGAGTTGTCGTCGATGGACAAGACCTCGGTCCCAAGCCGCAAATCGAGATTGAGCGCATCCATCCGGGCTGCCAGTTGATTGGCCAGAACAGAGTAGTCAAAGGCAAATTCATCCGCGCGAAACACCGCCTCGATCTGGTCGTCATCGAACATTGCGGTTTCCTGACGGGATGCCAATGCAATCGGGGCCTTCATATTCTCGAACATTTTGCGAAAGCGATTGGCGGACACTTTCGAACGTTGGCGCGCTACGGCATAGAGCATCTGGAAGTCGGATACGATCGCATCGGGAAAATCACTGGCGAAACGATGGCACAGCTTGCGCGATTTCAACGCGGTCAGCATCGAGCGGGGGTAATGAAAGCCTGAGTGCAAGCGCGCCTGATTGACCCGCGACGCGCGCGTCATGATCTCGGATCCCGCCTCGACCAGAACGACATCGCGCGTTGTGGAACGTAAAAACAGGGCCAGGCAACAACCATAGAACCCGCCGCCTATCACCAGATACTTGACTCGACGCGGCGAGGTCACGGTGCACCACCTGCCGAACGCTTCTGTACCAATGCGGTGGGCGCTGGGGCTTCTTGCCGATCTTCATACTTTTCGGTGCCATCGGTATCGACATTGAGCGCATTAGACACGCTTTCAAACAGATCAACCGAGCTGCGCTCGGACACCAGATAGTCGACTGTACGGCCGCGTATGATCTCCATCGCTTTGCGCAGGGTCACACAAATCGCAAACAGAGCGGCACCCAGGAAGGCGAGCATACCCGAAATCGAAAGCGACAGGGTGGTCCAGCCTTCGGCGATATCCGTTTTGGTGAGATATATGACCACCACATAGATCGCAAAAAGCACCGCGCTGACAAACATGAATGCAGAAAACAATGCCACGGCACTCAGCAGTGAAGGTCCCGCTTCAGTCACCATCCGCAGTAGCAGGTCAGACCGGCTGGTTGTGCGCGCCACCCAGGTGGATTCGTGAACGGATGCGGCACCTTTGACGTCGGGCGCGCGTCGAAGCACGGTCAACGAGTTGTCCCGAGGCGGAAAGCGCAGGGCGAGCACAGGGTTCGCATCGTTGAGCAACCGGTTCAGAGCCGTACGCGGTATCGTAATGGTCTGCATGTCGCGGGTGCTGGCCTGAAACCCGCTGGCGTGGCCAAGAATTGCGATGAAGGGTTCGGCCATCACCATGGCTTTGCGCTGCCCCAGAACAACGGCGTTGCGGTCCTGTGCTTTGTCGATCATTGCGGGAATGTCAAAGCTGTTCACCTCGTTCACCGAGGTGATTACCACAAAGTCTCCGATCGCTTCCGAGGCGGCAATGACCCGGCGTTGACTGTTGTCCAATCCGCGTACTACCGACAGATAGCGCACATTCGGGACCGTGATCAGCGCCTCTTCCAAGGCGGTATCGTAGCCCGTTTCGTTGACGACGAGTATTTCCCAATAGCGATAGTTATTCTTTAATATTTCCGCAGTCGCCGCAATATGCGGAACCGCAGTGTCGGGGGCGTAGGCGTCTGTGAAGCATACTGATATCAGGATGTCGTCGCGCAGCTTCGGTCCGCTCATGGATCGCCTCCGCTGAGATGACGTGCCGCCGACAGGTTTCTCAGCGCGGTATCCAGACCAGTCAGCCCATCCTCGGGACGACGCATTTCGATCGAAACCGCGCGTTGGTATCCAAGCGTGCGCAGGGTGTTCAGCACCAGTGCCGCATCTTCCGGGCTTGCAGGTGCCGGGGCGAGAAAAGGTTCGCTGATGTGGACATGGCTGAGCATCGGGCCCGCCGTAGTCAACTGATCCTTGACTCGATCAAATGTGCCGGTCAGCAGCGTCGCACCAACGTCGAAATTCAGCATGATTGCAGCATGATCAGCGCGTTTCACGAAATCAAGCGTTTCATCGGGTGTTATCAGGAAATTGGTGTCATATTCGTCGGGGTTGCACTCCATCGCGATTATTGTGCCCGCAGCTGCGGCGGCGTCAGCGAGCGGTGTCAGAATATCGATGGCCCTGTCGACAGCAGCGTCCGGTTGCATCTCCGGTGGTCGCTGGCGCTGTTTGGGTGAGCCCATCACAAGATTGGGTATCTCGAGCTGTCCTGCCAAAGTGATCGCGCGTTTCAATCCCCGTTCAAAGGCCATCCGTCCAGTATCTTCGCCGAATAAATCGGCGCCTTCGACTCCGAAAAGCAGAGACTGCATCGAAACGAGTGTCAGCCCGAATTCTTCAAGTTCGTCCCGAACTGACGCGATCTGGGCATCGGTTGGCTCGAACGGGTCGTCTGCAGTGTTGAACAGTAGGCCAGGGGCGATCTCTAGCCCAGTAATGCCCTCAGCCTGTAGCCTGGCATAGACGTCGCGGCGATCATCTGCGGTCCAGGCGATATTTGAAACGGCATATTGCATTGCTCAACCTTCCATCGAGGCTGAGAAGAAACTGGTCAGTGCCGCCAGTACATCATCGCCGGAGCGATTGTATGGACCGTTTTGGCCGAAAAGCCCAGCGTGTTGAGTGCGCATGTCTTCCTGGTGAAGCTTTCCGGCAGTTTCGGGCATGTTCCGTCCGATGAGGGCGCGATGAACTTCGGATGCCATAAGCGGTTCCGGCGCAAGGTGCAGAACATCCAACCCGGCCTCCAGCGCAAGGTTGATGTCCGAATTCAGTCGCGTCATTTCATAGAACTGATAGGTGGTTTGGCAGTTGTGGAACATGACGGCGTTAATGCCAAGGTGATCCGCCTCGGCCGTCAGTTCAGCCCGATCCGGCAATGCTGCCAGTGCAGCACGATCGATCACATACATACCAACTGCATCATCGGCGGAGTAAATTTTACCTAACGTTGGGGTCAATGAGGCCGGAAGCTGGGTTTCCAGCTTTTCATAAGCGGCCGAACTCAGCATTGTGGGCATGGGATTCATCAGGTCGAAGATGAAGTTCTTCATCAAGCCGGGCCCGAACAAGGCTGGTAAGCGAACGATTAGGCATTGCGGGAAATGGGCCTGACAGGCTTGCTCTAGCCTTCTGCGGTTGACGCCATAGGCGACGGTTTCCTGATAATTTGCATTAGTTTCAGTATATCCGCCATCGAAACGGTCCAGTACGGCGATTGTTGAAATCAGCACAAATCTGCGCGCTTGCATCCGTGAAAGCGAGGCGATCAATGCATCAATGCGTTGGGCGTCGCGGTCCGGATACTTGTTGGCCTCAAACATCGAGCCGGGCGCGGCAGCGCAATATAGCGTTGCAAATCTCTGGCCTTCGGCGTTTTGCACGGTGCGAGAGTTAAACCTATGCGCATCCGGCAGAGCTCTCGCGAGGGTTGAACCAACAAAGCCAGAGTGTCCCAGAATGCCGGTATTGAATTGTAACGCCATGGTCAGATTGTCTCCAATCGGCTTTTTACTCATTACTTACATCGCGGACGGACCGCAGCGATACACAATAAACCAGAACCCGGTAATCTTGCACCAGCCAGATGGCTGACCCCTGGGCCCCGTTGACGATGATGCCAGAGCAATCGGACACCGCCACAAATGGAGTATGCCCCGGTTTCGGGTCTGTCAAAGAGAAAGAACCGGCCGGTAACCCCATTCAGATAGCGCCTTATCGGAGATTCTACCAAGTTGGCTAAGCAGAAGCTTTAGCCCGGACAACTCTCACACTGTATCGAGCGCTGACTCGTCGAGCACTCGAGTTCTTCACAATAGCGGCATCCGGGCGCGATTGTTTCCAATTGGCGTCGATAATTCATTGGCGAATTAGAATTAAATTCAGCGGCTCTGCGCGACATGCAGGCTACAAATTTGCAGCCATTTCAGTCGATGAGTCTGACCGCAGATGCCAGTGAAGCAACCTTTGCTAATGAATTACGGCACATTACGACGCTTTGCCAGGGTGCGTCATGGTCTGTTCGCGACGCAAAAACCCTTGAAATGCTGAAGCAAACGTTCACTTTGCACATACTCGGGTTGTGCTATGCTGAAGTGCGAGGGAATTATGAGACAATGACGGGGATTCGGGATTGATATCTTTATACTCATCCCCGCAGGATGATTGGTCTTGTACGCGTTGCCCGAAAAACCGCTTAAGTTGTGGCCTAAATCACATGTGTTTGCTACGAGAGGTGGTAAGTAAATAATAGCTGTAGTTTAGAGTATAGCGCTAAAAAGTCTGAATTCCCGAACCACTATGGGGATATCCGAGAGTTCGGATATGTTGGCGCAAGTAAATGAGTACGAGGATTTGAATATTCGTCCCAGCCAAACACCGAGCGACAACTCTAGTTCGCTTGACATCTACTCCGCTCACTTCGGGTTAACCGAGCGGCCTTTTTCCCTGTTACCCGACCCGGAATTCATTTTCTGGTCGAAAGCTCATCTTCAGGCGTACACGATGCTGGAGTACGGCATCCTGACACGAGCGCCGATCACCCTGATTACCGGCGATGTGGGTGCTGGCAAGACAACGCTGTTGCACCATCTTCTGAAAAGCGTCGGGAGTGATGTGAAGATCGGCTTAATCTCAAACGCCCACGGCGATCGTGGCGAGCTGTTGCGCTGGGTCTTAATGGCGTTGGATCAGCCCGCCCCTGCTGATGCTACCTATGTCGACCTCTTTGCCAATTTCCAGGCCCATTTGATCGAGGAATATGCCAAAGGTCACCGGGTGATCCTGATATTTGACGAAGCTCAGAACCTGACATCTGAATCGCTGGAAGAGCTCAGGATGTTCACGAACATCAATTCAAACAAGGATGAATTGTTGCAGTTGGTCCTGGTTGGCCAACCCGAGCTACAGGAAATCATCCGTCGCCCAGAAATGCGTCAGTTTGCGCAACGCGTGGCGTCGAGTTTCCACTTGAAGTCAATGGATAAGAAAACAGTGCGCAAATACGTGGCACACAGACTTGATGTAGCAGGGGCCGAACGCAATTTTTTCAGCCCGGCCGCAACCGATCAGATCTACGAGTCCACAAAAGGAGTGCCGCGTTTGGTTAATCAGCTTTGCGATCTGTCGATGGTTTATGCCTTTACGCGAGGCCGCAAAGGCGTCGTGCAGCACACGGTAGAGATGGTCCTAAACGATGGTGCCTTTTTCGCCGCGAGTTTGGATTCGGACAAAAACGGCCTGACATCATGACGAACGATATCCGGTTTTACCTTTCTTTGGTGTGGCGCAGGCTCTATTTCATTATCCCTATCATTGTGTTTTGCACACTTGCTGGCATTTACGCGGCATTTACGCTGCCGCCGGTTTACAGAGCCCAATCCCGGCTGGTTGTGGAATCTGCGCAGATCCCGGGAGATCTTGCCTCAACAACCGTGCAGGCTAGTGTCGTCGAAATTCTGCAGGTTATCCAGCAACGGGTTATGGCAAGGGCCAATTTGCTGGAATTGTCGCGCCGCTTTGGCGTGCATGACGACCAACCAAATTTGACATCGGACGAAATCGTCTGGGATATGGAAGAACGGATTGAGCTTCAGTTACCCTTTGATACCCGAAATCAGGCCGCATTTGTGACAGTATCTTTTGCGGCGCCGGATGCCGAGAATTCGGCCCGGGTTACCAACGAACTGGTCACGCAGATCCTGCAAGAGAACGTGGCAATGCGCACAGGTGTTGCGGCGCAAACGCTGGACTTTTTTGTGCAAGAGGTGGCTCGTTTGGATGGTGAAATGGCAGAGCAAAACCGCAAGATCCTTGAATTCAAAGAGGCGCATAAAGATGCCTTGCCGGACAGCCTGACCTATAGCCGTGAACGCCAGTCCTCGTTGCAGGAACGTATATTGCAGTTGGATCGCGAACTGTCGGGTCTGCGCGACCGCCGTTCCCGGCTTGTTGAAGTCTACGAACGGACTGGGCGTTCGGACCTGGCCGGTGAGAGCCTGACGCCGGAACAGCGCCGTCTGCGGCAATTGCAGGACGAGCGGGCCTCGGCTCTTGTAATCTATTCATCTGATCATCCGCGCATTCGGTCGCTGGACGGTCAGATCGCGGCGTTGGAGGCGGCCAATATCCAATTGGGTCTTGGCACTGAAACGGCACCCAATTTCACAGCGTTCGACCTCCAAGTTTCCGATATCGATGGGCAGATCGATTTCATCGAGGCTCAAAAAACCGACATCAATACCGAACTGGAATTACTGGCCCAATCCATCGAGGCCACGCCAACTAATGCGATTGCCCTTGGCACGCTCGAGCGGGACTATGATAATCTGCAATTGCAATACACTCAGGCGACGGCCAGCCTCGCTGAGGCTCGCACCGGCGATCAAATCGAGGCGCAATCCCGCGGCCAGCGCATCACCGTGACAGAGCATGCCACTGTACCGACGTTCCCAGCGGAACCTAGTCGCAAAAAAGTTGCAGCCATTGGGATGGCCGCCGGTTTGGCGTTGGCAGGGGGGCTGTTTGTACTACTGGAGATCCTCAATTCGACGGTACGCAGACCTGTCGATATATCCTCGCGTCTTGGCGAACCTGTTTTTGGAACTGTGCCATATATGTGGACGAGACGCGAGATCGCTATCCGTCGCAGCATGATTGTCGCTGGGCTGTGCCTTCCGATCGTGGGTGCAGTTGCGGCTTTGTATCTCATTCACTTATATTACTTGCCACTTGATCTTGTTATCGAAAAGGTCGCCGAAAAGCTTGGCGCGACATATTTGCTTGATCGGTTGAATTTGGGATAACGGGACACGAAGGTTATGGAACGTATTCAAACTGCCATCCAGAAAGCCCGCGAAGCGCGGAGAGTTTCTGATGCAGAAAAAAAGGAGCAGACCTCCGCGCCGACGCCGGTCGAAACACTGCAGCCAGAGGGGTCTCCTGCTTCACTTAAGGAAAAGCTGTGGGCAGACCTGCCCAAGTATAAATTGAATCCGAAGCAGTTGATGCGGGCACGTATTTCCGGCCACGAGGCGACTACAGAATCTGTATCCTTCGATGTGTTGCGCACACGTATGATGCATCAGATGCAAAGTAATAACTGGCGCCGGGTCGCAATCGCGTCGCCCGGTTCTGCCTGTGGCAAGACAACTCTGTGTCTGAATCTAGCTTTTAGCTTTGCGCGTCAGCGAAATACCCGGGTGATATTGGTCGATCTCGACCTGCGCCGCCCATCGATTAACAAGTTGCTGCAAACAGGTGAATATCACTTTGCTAAAGCGTTGGAAGGTGAAAGTCAGCCAGAAGATCACATCGTTTGCTATGATGAAAAGTTGGCTTTTGCTCTGAATAGCCACTCGGTTCCGGAGTCAGCCGAGTTGCTTCAGGACAAAGATGCGGCCCATGTCATTGATCGGATGGAAGAGCGGTATCAGCCCGACATCATGTTGTTCGATACGCCCCCCATGCTGACCTGCGACGATACATATGCCTTTCTAGATCAGATTGACTGCGTGCTTCTGGTGGCCGCTGCGGAAAATTCTACCGCTGAGGAGCTGGAGAAGTGCAAGGACGAGATTTCGGCACGCTGCAATCTCTTGGGCGTGGTATTGAATAAATGCCGTTATCTCGAAACGCTGGATAAATACGGCTACTGACGATTGTTGTCAGCAGGTGTGGGGTTGCCCAGGCTTGAGCAAGACAATGTCCGCTGGCGCGAGACTCAACGCGTGAAACGCGCCCACAAGGCCTGCCACGACAACTTTGGCAAGATGACCAAACACCGTCCGTAGCGCGTTGCCAAACGAACCGGGTGGCTAACCATGCGCCAGACCCATTCCAAGGCCAGTTTGCGAACCCAGGACGGTGCCCGTGTCTGGCTGCCTGCGATAAAATCAAGCCCAGCCCCAATCGAGACAAAACCACAGGCTGGTGCAAGCTGCGCCCCGCGGACCGCCAGCATTTCTTGTTTGGGCGCACCAAGGGCCAAGAAGCACAGGCGCGCACCTTCCGTGTGGATTGTTTCAAGATAGGTGGCAACTTCGGGCCCATCGGGATCAAGCCCAAAGGGGGGCGCAATCTTTGTCACGACGCGGAGCCCGGGATTATCCTTTTCGAGTTGGTCCGCTGCGCGATCCAACGTGTCCTGAGTTGCCCCCAGCAGTGCGACGGATATGTCGTGCTCGGCGGCCAGCCGCGCAAGCGGGGCGATAAGGTCTGAGCCGGGCATCAGTTCGATGGATCGTCCCGCCAGACGCGACAGCCACACAATGGGATTGCCGTCAGCGACGACGTGAGTGTGCGCAATATAGGCTGAATGAAACTCGGGCATCTGACGCATCTTCACGATGTGGTCCAGATTCAATGTGGCTAGCGTAAAGCCTTGCCTTTTATCCCAGCAGCTGACGATACTTTCAAAAAGTCCTGTTTTTGTTGGCTGACTGATCAGCGACAGAAACTCCGGGCCTTGCGCTGTTTGTTGTGTCGCAATGTCAATTTCGGAATTCACAAACACTATTCCACTCTTATTGAACCAATGACCTTTGATGGCTCAGCAATGTGTTGTTGTCTATTGTTAGTTGCTGGCTTTTGCTGGAGCGGCCAAAATACGTTTATTGTTCCGGCGGTTTTTACAAAGCGATTCCAAGTTGTCACGCAGTGGGCCAAAAAAACCGGTAGTTGAAAAGCTAGGGCATGTTTCCCGCGTTGAGCAGTGTATTGCTGCCAACTTACATGAAGATTCTATGAAAAAATTAATGAAATTTGGGCGGCAATAGGCGTCAAACGGCCTGTGCGCACGGAAAAATCGGCGTCTTGGGCATAAATTCGGCGGAAAATTGGGCGCGCTCGGCAATGTACCGCTTGCGTTTATGGCATTCAGTATTTCTGGGTTGTGGGCAATTTGCCCCCTGAGTATGCCATTGTTCAGGGATGGTGAACTAGTACTTCGTTGCGTTTAAACGACCATGATTCCCGGGGGTTACGGACCGCTGGGCACAATAGGACTATGTGTGAGAGATGGCTTGCAGCTGGGCAAAGGCCCCTAAAACAATGACTGCGATTTCGCGGCTATTAGCTATTCCTTATCAAAAGAGTACTCAGAATGGACACAATTCCGCCGTGGATATGTTCATTTGCCAGAGTCCCGCCGCACTTTCGCCTTTGTGTCTCCGTACCCCGTAATCGCCACCACATCAATTGGAGCCAAATTCGGCTTTTGTTGCCTGAACCAAGGATAACGTCATGAGCAGTATCGATATTCGGAATTTCGGGATCCCAACTCAAGGCTTGGGTTTCGTCGCAGAATATTACGTTTTGCCTAATTGGGTTTCCAGCCTGAGTGAAATTGACTTTGACAGATCGCCCGATGCGGTCGAGATCGCAACAGAATTGGATGCGGTGTGGTCCTATGACGCTTTTTGGGATGGGGGACCTCAGGATTCCTTCGCCGCGCGCTATACTGGAAGCCTCAATGTGATTGAGGATGGCGTTTACACCATCCATTTGACGTCGGATGACGGTTCGGCGCTCTATGTTGATGGCGAGTTGGTCATCAACAATGACGGTAACCATGGCGCAAAACTGGTTCCGGTCTCGCTGGAATTGAGCTCGGGTGCTCATGAAATTGAAGTCCGCTACTTTGAAAGTGGCGGTGCGCAAACGCTAAAGCTGGAATGGAGCGGACCCGATACTGACAATGAACTGCAACTGATCGACTCCAGTGTAGTTAACTATTCCTTGCCGGCGGATACCGACGCGGCAAATGAGGGCACCGACAGCGTAGCGGCCAGCGCAGAGGCTGCGCCGGATACTGTAGCCGAGGTGACGACTAATCCCGGTCTTGAAGCTAAGTTCGTCAAGATTAATCGTGGGGATAAGACGTTGGATCAGATCAATTTTGACGCTGACCCGATTGCTGAACAGATCTTGACCGAGGTTAACTATGAAAAGAGCAGAAAGGCGTGGTGGGAAGATGGCCCACGCAGCCGTTTTGCTGCAGAGATAACGGGCCAGCTAAACGTTGAAATGGCGGGCGAGTACACGATTTATCTGGAATCGGATGACGGTTCAGCTTTGTCTCTGGATGGCGTGCAGATCATCGACAATGACGGACGTCACGGGACCACCGAAATCCAAGAGACTCTGTTTTTGACCGCGGGATCCCATGATCTTGAGCTTTTGTATTTCGAATACTCAGGTGCACAGACGCTGAGGCTGCTGTGGAGCGGTCCGGATACGGATGGTGCCAAAGTGCCGATTAGTGGCAACAGCTTGAGTCATGGCGAACCTGCTGCTGCCCCCGATGCGGATCAGGACAACACCGATCACGGTGGGCATGACGGTACCGACACCACGGACGGTTCTGACACCACAGACGGTACCGATACAACGGACGGCACCGATCACGGTGGGCACGACGGTACCGACACCACGGACGGTTCTGACACCACAGACGGTACCGATACAACGGACGGCACCGATCACGGTGGGCACGACGGTACCGACACCACGGATGGTACGGACGCCACAGACGGTACCGATACGACAGACGGCACCGATCACGGTGGGCATGACGGTACCGACACCACGGACGGTTCTGACGCCACAGACGGTACCGATACGACAGACGGCACCGATCACGGTGGGCATGACGGCACCGACACCACGGATGGTACAGACGCCACAGACGGTACCGATACGACAGACGGCACCGATCAAGGTGGGCATGACGGTACCGACACCACGGACGATCAGGCGACGCAAAATCGAGGTCTTGCCGCTCAGTATTTCGTATTGCCAACAGCGGCTTGGAGCCTTGCGGATATCGATTTCGATGCGACGCCTGATGCCACTGGTTCCGTTTCTGAACTGAACTTCCAAAGCTCAAATGACCCCTTCTGGGAGAGCGGTGTGCAGGATGAGTTCGCGGCGCGTTATTTTGGCACACTGAATGTGGCAGCGGCTGGAACTTACACGATTTATCTGACGTCTGATGATGGCTCTGCACTTTATCTGAATGGTGAGCAGGTTATCAACAATGACGGCGCCCATGCTGGCGTAACCGTCCCGGTCACACTTGATCTGGAAGCGGGCGAACACGACATCGAAATCCGGTATTTCGAGATTTGGGGCGAACAGGTCCTCAGATTGGAATGGAGCGGTCCCGATACAAATGGGTCGACCGAAGTTATCTCGGGCGACAGCCTGACGCATCCGGCAAACGGCGCAGATGATACGGATCATTCCGGGCACGACGGTACCGATACGACAGATGGTACCGACACCACGGACGGCTCTGATGCCACAGATGGTACGGATCACGACGGTACTGACTCCACAGACGGGACTGATACCACGGATGGTACGGATCATGGCGGTCACGACGGTACCGATGCCACAGATGGCACCGATACCACAGACGGAACGGACCAGGGCGGTGATGACGGTACTGACACGACAGACGGGACCGATACCACCGATGGTACGGATCATAGCGGTCACGACGGTACCGACACCACGGATGGCACTGATACCACCGACGATACCACCGACGGAACCGACCACAGTGACCATGGCGGTCACGGTAGCGACGACGAAGTGGACCACGGCGGTGCCAACATTCCGGGTACGATCCCGGAACCGACAAGCCCGGAAGAGTATGATGCTTTCGTTGAAGCGGTGATGGCTGAACCGAATGCGCATGCGCATGGCGATGACACGAGCATGATGGTGGAACACGGCCAATTGCTGGACCTTGTTCCGCGCTCGGAGGCAACGCATGTGGCGGTGTCTGATGGTGACTGGTTCGATCCCAATACATGGTACGAAGGTAGAATACCGGATGCAGGGGCCAATGTTCTGATCCCGAAAAACATTGCGGTCCGTTATAATGGCGAAAGTGATGCTTCGTTGTTCACGGTTCGTGTCGATGGTGAGCTTTCATTCGCAACCGATATTGATAGCCGCATGGTTGTCGACACATTGGTGGTTGATACATCGGGCCGGCTTGAAATTGGCACCGCCGAGAATCCGATTGCGGCGAATGTGAATGTCGACATTGTCATTGCCAACAATGGTGATATCGACGTCAACTGGGATCCATCCTTGCTGTCGCGCGGGGTGATTTCGCACGGCCAGGTTGAGATTTATGGCGCTGAGAAAGACGCGTTTTTGAATGTCTCTGAAGCACCGATGACTGGAGATACTAGTTTGTCTCTGTCTGAGGTGCCCGATGGCTGGCAAGTGGGCGACAAAATTGTACTTACTGGCACGCACCAGATGGGCCATACCAACACGGCACAGCTCTATATCGAGCCTCAGGACGAGGAACTGACGATCACGGCGATCAACGGCAACCAGATTATCTTTGAACCTCCTTTGGAGTATGATCACGATACTCCGCGCGAAGATCTGTTCGCTTACGTCTCGAACATGTCACGCAACATCACGATCTCGAGCGAGGATGGTGACGCCACCGAAACTCATCATCGCGGGCACGTGATGTTTATGCATAACGATGATGTCGATGTGCGTTACGCAGCGTTCGAGGATCTTGGTCGCACCGATAAATCTTTCCTCGCCGTTCAGAGCACAGCGGATCTGGCGGTCGTAGAGCCAGACAGCAATATTCAGGGACGCTATTCGCTTCATTTCCACAGAACCGGTACGTCGGAGCCAGATGATCCGGCAATGGCTGTCGGGAACGTTGTTGATGGCTCTCCGGGTTGGGGTTTTGTGCACCACTCCAGTAATGCGAATTTCACCGACAACGTCGCCTTCGACATTTTTGGTGCAGCCTTCGCGGCAGAAGCCGGGGATGAAACCGGTATTTGGCTCAGAAATATGGCGATCAACGTCGAGGGTACGAGCTGGGGTGACTGGTCAGTCAAGGATCAACAACGTGTCGAAGCCCAAGATACCGGCCATACCGGTGACGGTTTCTTTTTTGCCGGGCGTTTGGTGGAGGCCGCAGAGAATGTCGCGGCGAACACCAATAACGGCTTCGTCTGGATGCATCGCAACAGCAAAGAGCATCCTGACTCCGCAAACCTGGATCACCCTGAGATCGCGTATGGTCAAGATGAGATTCTGAACAACTATGCTCCGATTCAGGGTTTCCGTGACAATGAAGCCTTTGGAACAAATACAGGTATCATAGTTATCAAAGACATGCCTTGGCAGGAGACGCATGAAATCCGATCGGTGTTTGACGGGTTCTTGAATTGGGAAACCGCAACAGGTGTACACCTGAGCTATACCGCGCATTACACGCTGATAGACTTTGATTTGATCAACACGACTGAGCGGATTGGCGATGTCCATCATAATGGGGTGGTTCTGGGTGGCAACACTACCGATATGGTGTTCAACGGTTTGCGTGTCGAAGGCTTTGACAGAGGTGTCGACATGGAATGGGATCCGCACTGGAGTGTTCCGGATGAAGACATCGCCCATGTCATTATTGATTATGAAGGTATCAATAATCGGACTGATCTATATGGTTTCAATCCGAACCAGCATCAATTGCTGACGTCAGAAGACCTCACACCCGGTCGGATGGAGTTTATCCACAATGGCGACACCAGCCTTGCAGCGGGTGAGAGCTTCAGTTTCGACGGGATCAAGACGGACTCGATCGGAACCCGCGATCGTGTGTTGTCTCAGGATCCACTGGAGCTTGATTTCTATAATCATATCATCCACATCATCTCGGAAGAGGGGTATTATTCCACGCCAGATGGCCGAAATGTCATTCTGATCGACGATTTCCTTGCTGACCGAGCCACTGGTGAATTGACCCGGATCACTCACGTTGTGACGCTGGAAATGACCCATGAAGAGCTGGCCAACGACTGGATGATCAACAATGCCGCAAACGGTGCCAGATATAATGGTGTGATCAATCTGGGTGGATCAGCTCCGGTTGCACGGGATGACAATTTCTCCACCAACGTGAGTAAGGGAATCCTGGTTGACGTGCTGGCCAATGACTCTGATGCAGAAGATGCGGTGCTGAATGTCAGCGGTTTCACTGACCCTGAGCATGGTGACGTATACGTGCAGGAAGATGGCAGTTTGCTGTATCAGCCAGATCTCGGCTATGAGGGAACGGATAGCTTCGATTACTGGGTTGCGGATTCCTCCGGGCAGTTGAACGAAGCAACCGTCACCATTGAGGTCTTCGATATCTGATCTCTGTGAGCTAAACGCAGATACAATTTCTCTGCTTTTGTGATTATAAAGGCCCATCATTGGAAAAATGGTGGGCTTTTCAGAATTGTATAGAAAGGAGAAAGTGATCCAAATCCCAATCGTGAATACGCTTCATGGATTAACGGGTAGGTGTTTTTTGATCAAATCGCTGCGATGAATAAAAACTGCTTCATCGTCGAATGGCTCGCCATCCAGTTTTGCTTTGGTGATGAGGTCCGCGAGGAAGGTACGATCTATTTCGAGCTCTTTGATAAGACTTGATAGCTTATCAATTTCTCCGATTTTAGCGAATTTTCCACCCTGATGGACATCCACGAGATCTCGAGCGTATACGCTATTATATCCAATCAATGGCGTGCCTGAAATAAGAGCTTCGATCAGGCAACGGGGGGACTCGGGTGTTTTGTGGCAAGATAGGAAAATATGTGCCTCTTGAATTGCCTTTAAGACCTCTTCTCTATCTGAGACAAACCCAGGCGTTCGAACCCTGTCCGACAGCCCGCTCCGGGCAATACGCTCTTTCATCCGCGACATCTGCGATCCGCCGCCCAGCCACGTAGCCTGAAAATCTGTCCCATCCGAGGCGAGATTTTCCAGAACTTCTATCCAGTCCAGAGGCCCTTTTAAATCTTCAGCTCGGCCCGTATAGACTATTTTAATCGGACCACTTTGGGCGTCCTCAATCTTACGGTTTAGTGTTGTCTCTGTGATATGGTCTTCAGCGCTATAATGAATATCGTGCACAATCTGCGGGTTGACCGAATATTGTTTGTAGGTTTCGAACGTGTCACGCCCGTGAAAAAGGCCGAGGTTCGCTTGGCGTATTGCTTTCCTCTCGTACGCCACCATCGGAAGGTAAGTCACACGCGCCATTAGGCGCCTACGCCAGTTTCCTTCGTTTCGTGTCCTCCACACAACTTGCGAGTGTACACTATCTGTCCAAACTGCATGCGGTCTGTTCATTTGAACCGCAACGCTTCAAGATACTAATCCCCAATCACCGAACAGACCGCCAATAGCGAAAGAGAGATAGTCGGCTTGAGCGATATACCCTGCTATTCGGCGTCTGGTTGCGCGTAATTGTCTATAAAACTGATCCGGACGAAAGACCTCCGGCATTGGGATAATCTCAACCCGATCAAGCAAATGCTTGCTGATTTCTATCGAACTCCAACCTTAAGGTGGGGTCCCTTTTATAAGCGGCATCATCACCATGACGCGCTCAAAAGATTTCGCCCAAAGTCTCAAACCATTCAAAGCCTGATCCTCTGCAAACAGAGTGTCATTTTGGGAATAAAGGGGGGCAGGGGCGTACAAAAGCAATGTGCCATGTTTCTCAGTTTTCATCTTTAACCTATATCTTACTGACAGTATCAGACTGAAAAATGATCTTAGCTCACCATCACATTTGGACTACAAGATTTTTAATACATCAATAATTTGTCAACGATTTGTTCCTAGTTCGTTGAATAGAGCCCCGAAGGGCATTAACTGGTCGTGAGCAGCCTCATCTGACTGGTCCAAGTTGATTGTTAGGTTCTGGACCTAATAATTTGGTTGCCGTCATCCCGCCTGCGTGATTCATACCCGTGAGCTTCAGGGGTATAACATGAGCAATCTATTCTGGTTGACTGACGAGCAGATGGCGCGGCTTCAGTCTTACTTTCCAAAGCGCCATGGTAAGCCGAAGGTTGATGATCGACGCGTTCTGAGTGGAATTATCTTCATCAATCGCAATGGGTTACGTTGGTCCGATGCGCCGCGCGAATATGGGCCGCCAAAGACACTGTACAATCGCTGGAAACGATGGAGCGATATGGGTGTGTTCGCTCGGATCATGAACGGGCTGGCCGCGCAGGGAACCGATCATAAGACGATCATGATTGACGCAACATACCTCAAAGCGCACTGCACGGCTTCCAGCGTGCGGTTGTAAAACGGGGCGTGCCAGGCTGATAGGGCGCACCAAGGGTGGTATGAATACGAAACTGGACGCTGTTACTGACAGTCTGGGACGCCCCATCCGCTTCTTCATATCCGCTGGGCAGGTGAACGATTACACGGGCACCAGGGCTCTGGTGAACAGTCGGCCATCGGCTGACTGGCTGCTGGGAGATCGAGGCTATGACGCCGACTGGTTCCGCGAAGCCCTTAATGACAGGGGAATAAAGCCCTGTATCCCAGGTCGAAGGTCACGCGACAAGCCGGTCCGATACGACAAGCGCCGCTACAAACGATGCAACCGCATTGAGATCATGTTCGGACGCCTGAAGGATTGGCGGCGCGTCGCCACCCGATATGACAGATGCCCAAAGGTTTTCCTCTCGGCTATCGCTCTCGCTGCTACAGTCCTATTCTGGCTGTAAATCAATGAGTCTGGAGCCTAGCGAGTTCTGCTACGTCGCCACGATTTTGCTGCCTCGGCGAAGTGGTGCGCGCGACGCTTGAAAGTCATCTCGAAGCAATGTTCGCGAGCAAAGTTTCGGCCACGATATGCGGATTCAATCAGCATTTCGCGATTGCGATCAAGTACTGCGATCTGCTCCGCCATACTTTCGGCATCACCTAAAGGTCTGACAAACCCACTGCCAGCATGTGATGCTATGCCCATGAAAGCTTCGTTTGCAAATCCGACGATAGGCACGCCGCAGGACATTACCTCTGAATACGTGCTTGAGGGGTCACCTTGTGGGTGACAACTGACGAACAAATCTGCCTCGCGTTTGAGCAATGGAACCCAACCAGATAGAAAATCCATAGGTTGGTGGATTGTGACCCAGTCTTCGACGCCATTTCGCCTTATGGCGTCGACAAGACGGGCTTCCTCCGGCCCTGATCCATAGATGCTAAACTGGAAGTTGATACCACGGTCGACAAGTCCGCGCGCAACGCGCGGTAGATGCAGTACCCCTTTCATCGGAACAAAGCGCCCGCCAAAGATCAGTCGAAGTGGTTTTGCGGAGCGCAATACTTCCGCCTTCCTTGCAAGGTCGTCGTCACTTGCAACGTCTGATCTGCGGACCCGATTGTCAAAAAACACAAACGCATCAGGCCGGTTGGGTCTGTACGCATCATGTATTGGCACACCGTTGCATTGCAGTCCGGCCACGAAACCGAGCAGTTCCCTTCGGGTACGCTCTGCATTCCAGATCCATATTTTTCGGCGCAGTTTTCTTAAAAAGTTCACCCGCGTAGCGTCAATAATCTGAAATTCGGTTTTCAATGTATACTCACACACATGAATCACGGGTATCCCACGAGAAAAACACTGGCGCGTCAGTTCTGCTTGACTCGGGTCAAGAAAACCAACGACGGCCCCCGCTCCAGTTATACGCTGAATCAAATCAGCCAGTGCTTTGGGTCGTTCTTCAACCCGAGTACGCAGGTTTTGGTCAGGGTGAACTTCGACATGATCCATGTCGGAAGAGGCGGTTGGAGAAACTTCAGCAAGAGTTGTTACTTCACCGTCCCAGTGCTTTGCGTATTCGGCTGCCCCATCGAGGTACTTTTGTGTTAGAACTAGCCCTCCGCCAGGACCGCGGTGGGCCTTCAACACCGGCAACAGGATGAGTTCATTTGGCTTGCTAGGGTAAATCAAGAAATCATGTCCGGTATTTTGTCGAAACTATAGTGACCAACTGCTAATCCCTCATCGGCGAGATGGACCACTAGGAATACAAATAGAATACCTTATCGGTCTCTGAACTCATTGCAAGGGGGGTGATGGAACAGCTATCCAGATTTCACTCGCCAGTCTAGAGGCGGAACAGAACGCTTGTGCGTCCGCTACACCATCCTTCAACTACTAGCTTCGTAATCGTGTACCAGTTCGCAGTTTAATTGCATCTCTTGCTACCTCGCACTTGCATTTTGAAGCTCTCGTCGTGCTTAATCAAACACGATGAGCAAAACACAATAGCTCACTGGGGATGCGCTCAAGATGTCGATACCTTTGTCCTGGCACGCTTGTTTACTGATTTCTCGCGCCCGCAGGTGCACGACATTGCGGAACAATTTTAAACGGGATTTCGCCGACAAAGCGAAATGTTAGATGGGAAAGAAGTCTTGATGGCCGCAGGTATGGATATCCTTGTCCATATCTTTTTCGAAAGTGGTCGCCCAAATTACGATCAGCTAACACCAGAGGCTACCCGAGCTATCAAAACATCCCAAGTCAAGTTCATCTGGCAATACCTAGACAACTTTCCGTTGGACGAGATTGGGCCAAGACTCTCTGGATATCGTTACGTATCTCGTCGTCGTTCACTTTGGCCACATCCTTATGGCAAGGGATATTCACGACGCGGTTGAAGATATCAACAGCATTGGGTCGGGGGGCTGCCGGTACATAGTATTTCTGGAAAGTCAGATGGCGGGTAAGCGCCATCTGCTCATAAGGTACATGATCGGATGCCAGAAAGGGAATGCTGGTCATTGGAATATTCGCAACCGGCGTATGCAGCGGCTTCAAACCCAGACCTGTCACGATCGAAATCACCCGATCACGTTGTTCAATCGAAGGTGGTCCCCAGGTTCCAGCGCTTTCGATACGGTCGATCAAAAAGGCGCAGGCGACGTCTGATATCTTACAATTGCCCACCCAAAAGGCACTGTCGGCCAAATCGAAGCCATAGCTGGTCAATTCGACCAGATGGGCCGCCTGATCTTTTGGGAGGATCGCCAAACCGCCCTCGCCGAAACCATAGGGTTTTGTGTGATGAAGGCTGATCGCCTGCCATGGCACATTCGGAAGATTTGTGTGAAACCCCGACGCGTTATCCAACAGCAGCCGTTTGCGCAGGCGACGCGCTAGCGCTGAATAATCCGAAAAGTCCTGGTATAGACCAAGTGGGTTGGTCACGATGATACCATCGTAAGTGACCGGATCTAACGCCTCGAGCGCGTGCAGATCCAAGAGGCCTCTGTCATCACAGTCGAGAAACAGGACATCATCGAAACGTCCCCGTCCAAGGTTTTGGAATGTATATGCCGAAGCAACCCATTTCATGCGGCGGCCTGCGCGGTACGATTGCAGGGCTGCCAGCGCTTCTAAAGCCATACCACCATTGGCCAATGGAACGACATCCCAGGTTTCGGGTAACCCAACATGATCAATGCAAAGCGCGCGCAGCTCGTGATATAGAGGTCCCTGGTTCGCCCATTGGCTTTGGTTGGCGCAGGCTTGCAGCAGCTCGGATACACGGGCCATATTTGGCTGTTTTTCTTCAACAAACAGTACTTTGCGACCACGCATCGAGTCATCCCACAATAGAAATGCTTGCCGATTCTACCCTAGCCGCCAACAAATGCATAAAAAAATACTTGTGGCCGTCTACTGAAACCCTTCGCGTTGTTACAATCAATCGAACCTGCGCCTACTGTCCGCAATACAATAACAGTTGATACTCAGGTGATAGCTGGCTCATCCTAAGACGACTCCTACGGCATGTACGAATTGGAAAACGAAACCTTCGATTGGTTCTGGCGCTATATGACTAATTCCTACAAGTAGACTGAAACTCAAAACCACAACATACGTTGCCCTGTGCGCTGGCAAGTTTATGGCTTTGCGTGTTTCCGCCAAAACCAACAACAGAAATGTCAAAACGAATACCTGCATCGACAACCAACGGCTCCAGTCAGTAGCGATCGGATACAGCATGAAAGGGGTTCCGGCGCTGACTAGAAACAACGCCCATTCGAACCACCCATTCAGAACTCGGGTCGCGATCCACAGACAGGGCAACAGCAGCAGCGCGATCATCAGCGCTACGACTGCAAGGTTCACACGAACCAGAACGATAACCTTCACCGCTGAAGTCGTGCCGCCAAATCCGTCTACCAGCCATGGAAATATTCCACCACACAATCGATCAATTAACCCAGCGTTCAGCAAGCGCGAGCACATGGCATCGGTATCCGGGACACTGACATAGATCACCGAAAAAACAGCAGCCGCCAGCGAGATCAGCCACAAGATCGCAATCGGCCCTATCGACTTTTGTTTTCCAAGACGGAAATAAAGCGCCGCGCTTAGCCCTGGAACTAAAAACAAATTGGCTTCGTGGAAGAAAACCGACAGGCCATAGAGGGTCACGACAGTCGCCACACCCACCGAACCGCTGCTTCGGGGAAAAAGCAATGGCAGGAACGCGGCCAACCCCAATAGTTCTTTTCGGTAAGCTGCGGTGGTATCGTTGACCCAGAACAGCACAAGTGCCGGGCTAACCAACAAGAGCACGACCACATCGGGCATTTTCAGTGACAGACCTTTTGCAAAAAGGACCGAAATTATCAACACCGTCAAAACAGCCTGAACTGTGCTGACCAGAATCAGTGGATTTACATGTGACAGTTCGGAAATAAACAGGAAGAGTTCGCCCGATATGCCCCTACGAACTATTCCGCTGGAGTAGTTCACCAACCAGTCAGCATGCTGAAATTCACCACCGCCAGCTTGGGACAAGTAAACAAGACGGCGTAACAAGAGCAGTGTCGATACAAGAAATAAAAAGGCAACCAGCAATGCGTTCCAGCGCTTAATCTCCGTCAGCATCAGACGTTCATCTTTCAACATTAATAATCACAATACTTCAGCTAGTGTTTAACACTTCTTTGACCTTAGTAGACACCTGAGGTGTTCTCAAGCTGGGCGTAGCTCGCAATGTGTTGCCGGCACTTTCCAAATGACACTGATTGGATAAGCAAACGAAAGACCAACTGCCCCGCGGTCAAAATTGCAACGATGCAGTTTATCCTAGCCCCCTAAACCTGGGCCATTAATGTTGCTGAGAATGGAGGAGTTGAGATGGCGAGAAAGCGACACTCAGACGAAGACATCTTGAAGCTGCTGTGTGCGATTGAGTTGAAGCTTGCGGATGGCAGCGACGTGCAGACGGCGTGCCGCGCTGTCGGTATTAAAGCGTTTCGGGATTAACCTGAGGTATAACTGGCAGCCTTGAATTAGAACCAGCACTCAGTTGGATCGTACAAATCGCAAATTTCCCCAATTGCGTTGAACACTTCGGTGAAGGTTCTGGCACCGATCCTTACCAAGTGGGGGTCTGCCCCCTGCCGGAGCAAACCCCAACCAAAGCTCTTGAGCATCTTGTTGATCGCCTTGATGCCAGTTGTTTTGGCACCACTTTTGTCGATGGCGATCTTGCGTGGTAACCTGTTCACCGCGAGCGTGCGGGCGAAAAACTTCGTCGCCGCGGCGTTGTTCCGGCGCTCGGACAATATGAAATCCAGAATCTTACCGTGTTTTTCGATTGCTCGGTAAAGAGAAACCCGCCCGCCCCTCACTTTTAAAAATGTTACATCCATGCGCCACGAACGGTCTGCGGGACGCTTTTCATACCGCGCTGTTTCAGCAATGAGGCCTGCATACCGACCGACACAGCGGTTTAGCGTTGTGTTATCATGGTCGACGCCGCGTTCCGCCATGGTTTCTTCTAGATCCCAGTATGAAACACTGTAGCGCAGGTAGAAGAAAACCGCGTGCAGGATCACGTCTTTCGGAAAATGCGCGCCTTAAAAAAAGATAGTCACGGTCTGCTCCTGTCATGTCAGCATGCGTAACCAAAACTGTGTTCGATCTGACAGGCAGGGGCGAATTTTGCGACAGAACCCAAAAAACTGACGATAGCTGACAATAAAAAATATCTCGTCCTGTGGGGCTTTTTACGGCTGTGTCAAATAGATACGAGGCGCCGCTCGCTCGCTCTTGTCATCGACCTAATGAATCGCTTTATTGCCCAAAATATTGCAACCATCTCTGAAGCAGATTCAGGCAGGAGCGTAGAGTGCATAATCTTGAGGTCATTGCGCCCAATCTGAAGCGAAGTCTTTCGGGGGTGACAACAACCATTGTCCGCTTACTGCCAATTCAAAAAGAGATGATCGGCATTTGTGCGACCGGACCGGGTCTTCCGAAGGACGTCCCACATATAAGGCTCTGGAGAACATTATTTTTGTCTCGCGATGTTAAGCGGGTCTGGCACGCGCGTCGAAATGCCGAAATGCTGATGGGCTTGGTGTTAACAACAATCTTCCGGCGAAACTTCAAACTGCTCTTTACGTCAGCAGCCCAACGCAATCATTCTGCTTACACCAAATGGCTGATATCAAAAATGGATGCGCTGATCGCAACAACTCCTCAGGCTGCATCGTTCCTAGATCATCCCGCAACAGTAATTATGCATGGTGTAAACACCAACTTGTTCCATCCTGAGGATGATAAAAGAGCTCTAAGAAACAAACTTGGACTTCCGCACTGTACATTGGTTGGTTGCTTCGGACGTATTCGCCCCCAAAAAGGTGTCGACCTATTGGTGGACGCAGCCATTGAAGTGCTGCCTGCATTTCCAAATGTCGAAATTGTATTCACAGGTCGCACAACAAAAGAGTTTATCGAGTTTAAACAACAGCAAGAGACAAAATTGCAATCAGCCGGCTTGGCGGAGCGTGTGCACTTCTTAGGTGAACGCCCATGGAGCGAACTCGTCGAATTGTACCGTGCACTGGACTTGTTTGTTGCGCCTGCTCGGCACGAAGGATTTGGACTGACTCCTTTGGAAGCAATGGCTTCAGGTGTTCCCGTCATTGCTTGCGATGGGGTAGGCGCCTTTAATGCCCAAATTGAAGATGGTGAGACTGGACGGCTGGTGGAGAAGGACAATGCCGAGGCTTTGGCTGACGCGCTTAGAGAAATGCTTTCAGACCGCGACAGACTAACGGTCAAAGGCCGTGCTGCCAGATGCCATGTCCAACAGAATTTTAGAATTGAGAGCGAGGCGAAGGCTATAGTTCAAGTGTATCGCTCACTACTAAAAGCTTCCTGACCACCTGAATTTTGCCGAAGCTATTAGGGTCAGGATGCATTGATTTTCAACGCGCTGTATGATTCACGGCTCGGAAATGGAGTGGTGATATAAGCGACCATTTCCAACTGACCGATGAGCAGATGGCCAAGTTTTCCGCTTTCAACCCGAAGTCGCACGGCAGGCTATGGGGCGATGATAGAAGGGTACTAGGCGGGATTATTTTCATCAACCGCAATGGATTAAAGTGGCGAGATGCGCCCAAAGCCTACGGTCCGCACAAAACGCAGGGTTCATTCGGATCAGGCATCCTTTTTCGTCAGGTGCAGGCAGGCAACGGCGCGGAGCTTGCCCGCATTCCATGCAAAATAGAATTGCCCGAAGCCCGCCACAGACGCCTGTACGTCTAACTAATTAAACAAAGCCTTTGATCTACACCGTCTTGACCGGGTGGAATTTGATGCATGATCACCGTGTAGAATTGAGCCGTTGAACGTGAGCCAACGCCCTTGGCTCTCTTTCATTTGGTATACAACTCTGGTTGCTCTGATTACATCACTGCACCGATCTGCCATGGTACAAACTCTGCTCCACCAAAACCCAGTTCTTCGCTTTTGGTTTTTTCCCCGCTCGCGACGCGGATAATCATATCAAGTATCTCTTCGCCTTTCTGGGTGATTGAGACATTATGGCTGACAATGTCGCCGCAGTTCAGGTCCATATCCTCTGACATACGGGCGAACATTTCCGAGTTTGTCGCAAGTTTGATGCAAGGGGTTGGTTTGTAACCCGAAACAGATCCCCTGCCGGTCGTGAATACAACTATGTTCGCTCCCGAAGCCACTTGCCCGGTGACCGAGCAAGGATCGAAACCTGGGCTGTCCATGAATACAAATCCTTTTTTGTCGATTTTCTCGCCAAATTCATAGACGTCGCGCAACGGAGCGGTGCCGCTCTTGGCCGTTGCGCCCAAAGATTTCTCCAGAATTGTTGTAAGGCCACCCCGTTTATTGCCGGGACTGGGATTGTTGTCCATCTCGCCGCCATTCCGCGCCGTGTAGTCCTCCCACCATTTGATCCGCTTGATCAGTTTCTCTCCGATTTCAACCGTTTCGGCGCGACGTGTCAGCAAATGCTCAGCCCCGTAAATCTCGGATGTCTCGGATAGAATCGTTGTGCCGCCGTGTCGAACCAGCAGGTCCGACGCATATCCCAGGGCTGGATTTGCAGTAATTCCAGAATACCCATCTGACCCGCCACATTGAAGCCCGACCGTGATTTGTGACACCGGGGCGGGCGCACGTGTCACACGATTGGCGAGTTCCAATATTCCCTGCAGTTCTTTCAATCCGCGCCTCATAGTTTTGCGCGTGCCACCCTCGTTCTGGATAGTCATGTAGCGCAAAGCCCCATCAGTGCGGATCGGTTTTCCCCCAACCAGTTCCGAAAGCTGCATGACTTCGCAGCCAAGCCCGATCAGCAGGATACCGGCAAAGTTCGGATGTTGAGCATAGCCGGACAATGTTCGAAACAGTGCTTGATAGCCCTCATTGGTTGCAGACATCCCACATCCGGTGCCATGCACGATGGGCACGACCCCATCGACGTTTGGGTAGGCGTCCAGCATCCCGTTTCTTTCGGCGGCCTCTGCGATGAATCTCGCGACTGATCCCGAGCAATTGACCGTTGTAATCAAGCCTACATAATTGCGCGTGCCAACCGTTCCGTCAGACCGGTGATACCCCATAAATTGTCGTGCATCGGCTAAGGCGGGCAGTGGCTTGGTCTCAGACGAAAACGCATAGTCTTGTTCATGTGCGCCCATTCCAAGGTTCTGCACATGAACATGTTCCCCAATCGCGATGTCTTTTGTCGCCTGGCCAATGATTTGACCATAGCGGTAGACGTATTCGCCAGCTGCGATTGATCGGATGGCGATCTTGTGACCTTTGGGAACAGCGCTTGGGAGCGGTTCAGAGATTTCCGGCACGGCTTCACCAGCAGCAATGTCGCGCAGAGCAATGACCACATTGTCCCGGTCATTCAAGCGCAAAACGTTTCGGTGTGGCCTATGGCCAGCGGCGTCAGCTTCGTTATTCTGCATTGCAGTTCACTCAATTACGTCCTCAGGAAAAATGCATCCCGGCTTGGATCTGGCAAAAGTATCGGCTGCGGCCTTGATCGAATGCAGATCATTGAGGGCAGGCAAATGACTTTTGGTCAGGCGACTATTGGCAGACAGACCCACAGTCCCAAGATTGGCAAGGTTTGCACTCGCATTACCCGAGATCGTGGCGGCGTACACAGAGGGAACTGGTAGTTCGAACAGACACTGTATCGTTGAAATGTCGCGGGACGTGATATCGTAATCCTCGCCGTCCCTCAGAACAACAATTTGTGGTCCAATCTCAGGAGCCGACAAGCGGCCTACTAAATCACCTCGGGCTGTATACAAGTCAGTTTGTGCCATGTTGATTTGCCTAACGGCTACCCAGAAATGACCTGTTGTCGCTGGACGCCAAGGCCCTGAATTCCCAGTTCAATACTGTCACCCGGCTTGAGATACGTTTCGGGTATTTGCCCCATGCCCACGCCCGGAGGTGTACCGGTTGAAATCAAATCACCGGGTTGCAACGACATGAACTGCGAAAGATGCGAAACAATGGTCGCAACCCCAAAATGCATTGTATTAGTGGAGCCGTCTTGAAAACGATGGCCGTTGACTTCGAGATACATCGGCAAATCTTGCGGGTTGGCGATTTCGTCTTTGGTTACCAGCCAAGGTCCGATCGGGCCAAAAGTATCTGCCGATTTGCCTTTGACCCATTGACCTGACCGATGCAATTGAAAGTCGCGTTCCGACAGGTCATTTACGACGCAGTATCCTGCTACGTATTCCAGTGCTTCTTCTTCAGAAACATATTTGGCTTGTTTCCCGATAACGACGCCCAATTCGACCTCCCAATCGGTTTTGATCGAACCGCGCGGGATTTCGATTATGTCATCGGGTCCGACAATAGCTGAGGTCGCTTTGAAGAAAACCACGGGTTCGTCGGGCAAAGACATGCCACTTTCGGCGGCGTGATCTGCGTAGTTCAGGCCAATGCAGATGAATTTCCCGACATTTCCAACGCAAGGGCCCAGTCTTGGATCACCGTCCACCAGCGGAAGTGTCTCATGATCAAGGGCGCGAATTTTGTTCAAGCCTTCATCATTTAACGCATCGCCAGAAATGTCGCTGATCCAATGGGACAGGTCACGAATGGCACCGTTGTCGTCCAGCAAGCCAGGTTTCTCGGCGCCGGCGGGGCCAAAACGTAATAGTTTCATATCGTTATCCTCTTCGATCAGATGGTCCAGCCGCCATCTATGGCAAATGGCTGACCGGATGTGTATTTGCTGGTGTCGCTAGCAAGATACAGTGCGAGATCGGCGATCTCGTCGGCTGAGCCGATCCGGCCCATCGGTTGTCGTGCTATGAAATCTGTCATTGCTTGTTCGTAGTCCCCAGTCGCTCGCAACCGATCGTGCAGGCTGGGGCTGTCAACCGTGCCAGGGCAAATGGCGTTACAGCGGATCCCTTTTGTAACAAAATCGGCAGCGACTGATTTGGTGATGCCGATCACGGCAGCTTTCGATGCACAATAGGCAAAGCGGTTCGGTACGCCTTTCAACGAAGACGCAACCGAAGACATATTGATTATCGATCCGCCACCATTTTCGATCATGTTGGGCAGGACCAGTTGGATCAAACGATACATGGCTTTGACATTCAGGTCGAAGCTGAAATCCCAATCCTGTTCGGAACAATCAAGAACCGATCCACTCGCAACGTAACCGGCGCAGTTAAACAGCACGTCAAGAGCGGGCATATCAGCTACAGCAGCCGTAACTGCCGCGCCATCGGTGACATCGAGTTTGAGTGGATCAATTCCTTCTATTTCACTCAATTCGGCCAGCGTCGCGTCATTGATATCGCTCGCGATAACGTTTGCGCCTTCGGAAGCAAACAGCTCGGCTGATGCGCGGCCGATACCCTGGCCAGCCGCGGTAATCAGGATGCGCTTTCCTTCCAAACGGTTCGTAGGTCTGTACTTTTTCATCATTCAATCCGTATGAAATACTTGTTCCATCATTGCCCATTGCTCACCTTCTTTTCGCGAGGCAAGCGGTGACTGACAGGGATCGGTTTGGGTCCACCATTCCTGAGTTTTGGGGTCCTTGGCCATCTCGGCCATATCTGCAGCAAAGTCCGTACCGTGATACTCCCAGTATCCAAAAAGAACATTTTCCGGTTCTCGCAGGAATATGGTGTAATTGCGGATATTGCTGTGCTGGATCTGTTTCAGAACCTCAGGCCAGGCGTTGGCGTGTAGGCGTTTGTACTCATCTATCATCTCGGGTTTGATCCCGATCATCATTCCCATCCGTTGCACGTGTCGAACTCCTCTCACGCTGCGTCTTTGACGTTGTGCGAGATCAGCTCCATGGCCTTGATGGCATCCCAATCCCAATCGATTCCCAGCCCGGGAGCCTCGGATGGAATGCCGTGCCCGTCTATCATTTGCATGCCAGATTTGGTCACACTGTCCAATTGGGGGATATGCTCAAGCCAGGTGGCGTTTGACACAGCACATACCAAAGGAAGATGAAGTTCCATCAGAAAATGGGGGCAAACGGCGATGTTGAACGCTTCGGCCATGTGTGCTGTTTTCAGCCACGGGGTGATGCCCCCGATCCGGGCGACATCCACCTGAATGATCGAAGCTGCGCCCGTTTGCATGTAGTCCTTGAATTGGCTGATCGAGTACATGCTTTCACCAACCGCTATAGGAACGCTGGTATGTCGGGCAAGTTCAACATGTGCCGAGACATCATCCGCTTTGATGGGTTCTTCAAACCACGCAATGTTCAGTTCTTCCAGCATGCGTGCACAGCGGATTGATTCCGACAGGCTAAAGCTCTGGTTCCCGTCGGTCATAATTTCGAAGTCATTGCCCACGGCCTTACGCACTGCCTCCAATCTGGCTCGATCCTGCGCAATTAGTTCCGAGCCGACTTTGATTTTGGAACCTTTGAAACCTTCCTCCTTTGCCGCGAGCGCGTTTTCAACAAGTTCTGATGTTGAATAATGTAGCCAACCACCTTCTGTCGTGTAGAGGCGCATTTTGTCTTTCGCCCCCCCGGCGGCCTTCCACAAGGGCATGCCCTTCTTGCAGCAGTTCAAGTCCCAAAGTGCCGTATCGATCGCAGCCAGTGCTAGCGATGTAATTGCGCCGACCGCTGTTGCATGAGTGAGGTATAGAAGCTCACGCCAGATCTGTTCAAAACGCTCGGAATCTTTTCCTATCAAGGCGGGCGCAAGCGTTCTTTCCAGCAGGGCAACGACCGAGGGTCCACCGGTGCCGATCGTGTAGGTGTAACCGACCCCTTTCGCGCCGTCGCTGTCATGCACAATGACAATCGGGGTTTCCTGACTTACAAAGGACTGGATCGCATCGACCCGTTTAACCTTTGGCACCAGATCGATCATCTTGATCTCTACATGGGTAATTTTCGCCATTTCAGTTGCTCCGGATCACTTGGGTGGTTTGAGCGTCGAAGATGTGTGCTTTTTCAAGCGCCAATCGGCAGGTCATTGTTTCGCCTGACGTAACGGGGCGCGGGTTCAGCATCTTACATTGGATTTCAGTGCTCGCGAGCGTCGCAAATAACAAAGTCTCCGTTCCAAGAGGTTCTGAAAGATCGATCCTGAGGGCGATGTCCGCAGTCTCGCCCTCGTCAGATACGCCGTGACCCACAGGGCTCAGATTATCTGCCCTGAAACCATATTTGACCTTCTGGCCCGGCTGCACACTTTCCCGCGGCGACGAAGGTATCGGGAGTTCCTGACCATCGATAAGCCGAACAGTTCTGTTTTCTGTTACCACCCCATCCAGCAAATTCATCGGTGGTGACCCGATGAATGTCGCAACAAAGGTGTTCACGGGCGCGTTAAACAACTCTAACGGCGTGCCAACCTGTACGATATGGCCATCACGCATCAGAACGATCCGATCAGCAAGCGTCATGGCTTCGACCTGATCATGGGTCACGTAGATGATCGTATTCCCGACTTTCTGATGCAGTTTTTTGATTTCCACGCGCATTTGCGTGCGCAGCTTTGCATCGAGGTTGGAGAGAGGCTCGTCAAACAAAAATACGTCCGGATGCCGAACGATGGCACGACCCATGGCGACACGCTGGCGTTGACCACCGGACAGAGCGGCTGGTTTGCGGTCCATCAACTCTTCTAGGCCAAGAATTGCAGCCGCTTCGTTAACCGCTGATGTAATCTCGCTTTCAGGGCGTTTTGCGATATGCAGCGAAAAACCTAGGTTCTCGCGGACGCTCATATGTGGATAAAGGGCATAATTCTGAAACACCATCGAGATGTTACGCTCGCGTGGGGGCAGATCGTTCACGACCCGCCCGCCGATCGTGACCTCGCCACCTGAAATATCTTCAAGCCCGGCGATCATCCGCAGCGTCGTGGATTTGCCACAACCCGACGGCCCGACCAACACCACAAATTCACCGTCACGAATTTCAAGATCAATGCCGTGAACCGCCTGATGTTCCCCATAGCGTTTGATCACATTGGAAAGGGTAACTTCTGTCATTCTATTATCCTTTGACGCCGCCGAAGGTCAGGCCGGCTATCAGGTGTTTCTGGACGATAAAGGTAAGGATCAGCGCGGGTAGGATCATAAGAACCGCTAAGGCACACATGCCGCCCCAGTTGATGGTGAATTCGGCAGTGAAATCCAGCAAGCCGACCGGCATGGTCTTTGAGCCCACTGACCGAGTCAGTTGCGACGCTAGCGCAAACTCGTTCCACGAGGTCAGGAAGGCAAAGATCGCAGCCGAGGCAACACCCGAGCGGGCCACCGGAAACTCGACTTTCCAGAAGGCCTGCCAACGGGTGCACCCATCGATCTCGGCCGCCTCGTGCAGCTCTTTGGGGATTTGCCGGAAGAACCCGTCGGTCAACCAAATGGTAAAAGGCACGTTCATTGCGACATATACGAGGATCAGCCCGAAATGGGTGTCGATGATTCCAACCTTGGCAAATACGATGAACAAGGGCAGGGAAAGGGCCACTCCGGGAACTGCTCGAAACAGCATGAGGCCAACGAAATAACCTGACTTTCCGGAGAATTTGTAACGCGCAAATGCATAACCGCCAGACATTCCTATAAGAACTGCAATTCCCGTCGAAGTAACCGAGATCACGATCGAGTTCCAAAGATACGAGAAGACAGGGACCCCGCCCTGACCTGCGCCTCCGAACATTGCTCGATAGTGGTCAAGCGTGAAGCTCGGGTTCCACACCGGTGGTTTCGCCATGATTTCGACCGTGGGCCGGAAGCTGTTCAGGATGATCCAGAGCCCGGGAATGCAGATTATGGACATCACGAGAAAGAGGCCGACGAAATGCAGGCCCTTTAGCATGCGGCGGCGGTTTCGATGAGCTTGGTTGCGATCCATCGATTACGCCCCCATTCCCAGTTCAGCACGCGCCGCGCTGAGTTTGCGGAAGAAATAGATCGTGAAGGCGATCGAAAGCAGGATCGAGACATAGCCCATAGCATTGGCCAGACCCATCTTCGCATCCACATAGCCCGTGCGGCTCATTAATGTCCAAAGAAGCTCAGTCCGGCGCGCGGGGCCACCTCCGGTCATGATCTGCACGATGTCATAGGCCCGCGCCACATCCAAAGATCGGATTGTCATCGCGATATAGATAAATGGCATCAGGAACGGCAGGGTAATGTGTCGGAAGCTCTGCCATGGCGTACAACCGTCAACCTTAGCCGCTTCCAGCGGATCACGCGGCATTGCGAACAACCCAGCGAGGATGAGTATTGCAAAGACGGATGTGCTCATCCAGATCTCGGCAAAAAGGATCGAGAACATTGCCAGTTTTCCGTCAACCAACCACGGCAACGCAGCGTCGGATCCAAGAGATTGCAGGACATTGTTAACCAGGCCGACATTGTCGTTGAAGATGAACTTGAACTGAAAGCCCACAAGAATGGGCGAGAACATCATCGGGAACATCAGAACCGTTCTCAGCGTTCTCTGACCCCAGGTTACCTTGTTAACCATCAGCGCAATTACAAGACCAAAGACGAGCTCGAGGTTCAATGCAATGGTCAGAAATAGGATGGTACGCCCGAAGGCGGCCCAGAATTTCCAATCTGTTAGGATACGTTCATAATTTCTTTCGCCGATCCACGTCCAAAGCGTTGATGGCCGTGTCAATTTGTAGGGCGTGAAGCTGGAGTATAGCGAAAAGATAAGCGGGATGAGCACAACTGCCGCGATAACTAAGAACGCAGGAATTAGCAGAACAAACCACTCGGGAATGCGGCGGCGCATTTCGACCCTCAATCTGTCTGAATTCAGGTCAGGCGGGGACTACGCCCCGCCTGATTGTTACAGGGAAGCTCAGTAGTAGCCTGCATCTTGCATCAGTTCGTCAACCTCTGCAGCTGCGTCATCCAACGCTTGCTGAGCAGTTTTGTCACCTACAATAGCTGCTTGCAGTTCAGGGAACACAATATTCGTAGTTTCCCCCCATTCCGGGATCGGGGGAACGGCGAATGAATGCTTGGCCCCTTCAGCAAAGGCCGCAAGTGCTTCGGCGCGGAAGGCATCGTCACCGTTGGCTGCTGTTTCCAGATTTGCGTTCCAGACTGCTGTGCGGGTTGGAAGTGAGCCACCTGAGGACTCGGCCAGTTGGCTTTCTTCACTTGTAAGATACATCACAAATGAAGCCGCCGCCTCCTTGTTCGCGCAGTCGTTCGTTACCGAGAAACCGTGCAGGCCCGCCCAGCCCGTGCGTTTCGCAGAACCCATGGGTTGCACCGCAACGCCTACATTGCCCGCAGCTTTCGATGATTCAGGGTCATTGAAGAATCCTGCCCAGCCTGGCCAATCCAGATTTAGAGCGATCGTGCCGGAAGCAAAGCCTTGCCCGAGATCGTCCCAGACATAGGATGTGGTGCCCGCTGGTACGGCATTGGTCTGATACAGATCAACAAACCATTGCAACGCGCGAACGCCTTCCTCGGAGTTGAACGCAGGTGAATAGTCATCGTTCAAGTATTGACCGCCCTCGGCGATCAGCATTTCATAGAAACGTCCGACGACGCCTTCATCCTTGCCAGCGTACTGGGTGCCATAGAAGTTAGGCGGGTCAGCAAAGAAGATTGCCTGATCTTTGACCTGCTCCCATGTTTCCGGCACCGCCAGGTCATAACCGTATTCAGCTTTGAATTCGGCCGCCTTTTCCGGATCGGTGTAATTCGATTTGAGATAATAGAGCACCGACACGTCGAACTGGGCGCGTGGCAGCATCAGCAACTCACCGCCAACTGTTGCGGCACCGATGTTGCCGGGAACGAACTCGGCTACAATATCCGATGAAACCAAGGCATTCAAATCGGTATAGAGCCCCTCATATTGTGGGGCAAATGAGCTGTGGTTTGAGCCGACGCACCAATCGGTCGTGCCGGCTGCCATGTCAGATTTGATTTCGCGGTCGATTTCAAAGTGGCTCTTTTTTGAAAGGATATTGACCTTCGCTCCGGTCAATGCCTCCCAGTCCGCGATGCGCCCATATAGCGCCTCGTACTGTTGGCCGCCGATGAGTTTGGCGTCGATCGTTACGCCTGGAAAGCTTCCATAATCTTGCGCCGCAGCCGATTCTGATACGGCGACAAGCGCGGTACAAGCAACCAAGCTGTTGAAAAGTACGGACTTCACTGTTTCTCCTCCCATTTTTGCAACACCAGAGCTCTGATAGAAACTCCAATTGCGCTTAAATATAAAACTTGGTTTCAAATAAAAATCAACACTTGTTTTTTGGAGAGTGATCAGCAAAGACTGAATGCATGAAAGAACAATCGAATTCCGCGCCTGCCCAGGCCGAAGCCAAATATCGTGCGCCTGCCCTGGAAAAGGGTCTGGAGATTTTGGAGCTTCTTTCGACCAGCCAGGAACCTTTGACCCAGACGGAAATCGCGCGCGCCTTAGGGCGTTCAAAGAATGAAATCTTCCGAATGCTCGCCACACTTGTGCAGCATGGGTATGTGTCAAAGACTCAATCCGGTGATGGATACAGCCTTAGCCTGAAACTATTTGCTACGGCCCAACGATATTCCCCGATTGCTCGCTTGTTAGAGGTTGCGACACCCCTGCTGCGGCGCGTTACCAAGCGGGTCTGGCAATCCTGCCAGATTGGTATGGAAAGTGGAGGCAATATCGTCATCGTTTCGTCGGTCGAGGCGCCGGGGCACTGGGGACTGGCCATTCGAACCGGTTCGGTTATTGGGTTGTGGAACACTGGCACGGGCAGGGTTCTGGCAGCGTTTCGACCGGACGATGAGATTGAAGAATTATTGGAACAGCATCGGCTCGCAGTGGGTGAGCCGCCATTGGACAGAGAAAAGTTTTTTGAAGAATTGAGAGTAATTCGGCAATCGGGATTCTATCGGGGTGTTTCAGATACTACGATCGGAGTAACGAACCTGAGTTTTCCGATTTTTAACCCTTCAGGTGAAATCGTAGCGGCGTTGAGCTGTCCTTACCTCGAGCGTGTCGACAATCTGAGAACGGCGACGATAGATGAAACCGAACAGGTCTTTGCCGAAATAGCAGAACAACTGACAAATTACTTCCTCGGCAATGCGATACAGGATGATCACGGTCTATGAGCAATTCGCGGTTTCCGACACGCAGTTTGTTGAATGGGCGCTTGAATCTGCCCGTGCTAGGATTTGGCGGCGCGCCACTTGGCGGGTTGTTGCGTGCAAATGACAACAACGCCGCAATGGATATGCTGGCCAATACCTGGGGATGTGGATATCGGTACTATGATACCGCTCCATTCTACGGTTTTGGTCGGTCTGAGCGCGCGATAGGGGATGCGTTGCGTGGGCGGGATTATATCCTGTCAACGAAGGTGGGGCGTCTTCTTGAATTCGGGATGCATGACGACCCTGCCGGGCTGGGTTGGCCAGACCCGCTGCCGTTCACTCCAAGGTTTGACTATGGCTATGACGCGATCATGCGATCATTTGAAGACAGTTTGCAAAGGTTGGGGCTGGATCGGATTGATATTCTATTTGTGCATGATATCGGCGAATTCACGCACGGGGCCGAAGAAAATAATAAGCACTTCAAAGATTTATGTGATGGAGGCTACCGTGCACTGGACGAACTTCGCAGCAGTGGAGCAATCAAGGCCATTGGACTTGGGGTCAACGAAATCGCGATATGCCGCGAGGCCTTTGCGGTAGGAGATTGGGATATATTCCTCCTTGCGGGCCGCTATACGCTTTTGGAGCAAATGGCACTGGATAAACTTCTGCCCGAGTGTATGGCCGCCGAAACGTCGATCATTGTAGGTGGGCCTTACAATTCCGGCGCTCTCGTGGGTGGCGATACATGGAATTATGAAGCAATTCCGGTGGATGTCGCCTCAAAGATCGCGCGATTGCACGATAGCGCACGGGACCATAATGTCTCGCTTTCTGCTGCGGCATTACAGTTTCCCTTGGCCCATCCAGCGGTCGTTTCTGTCATCCCAGGTCTGCGAGACACGAGTGAACTGGAGGACACCATGAGGTGGGCCGACGAAGACATTCCGAGTGCCTTTTGGCATGACTTGCGTGCCAGAGGTCTATTGCACGAAGCAGCACCAATCCCTGAAACAAATCCATATAGGGGTCAATAATTCATGCGAATTGACGCCCATCAACATTTCTGGACGACACAGCGCACAGATTACGGATGGCTTACACCTGATCTAGGTGACATTTATCGTGACTTTCTTCCACCAGATCTGGAACCCTTATTGGAGTCTGCGGAAATCGGGGGCACGATTTTGGTGCAAGCAGCTCCCACAGTCGCCGAAACAGAGTTCCTGTTGGGTCTTGCAGAGCAGGTAGACTTTATCAAAGGAGTCGTCGGTTGGGTCGATTTCGAAGGCTCGGAAATGGCGGTGACTTTGGGGCATCTGGCGCAGAGCCCGAAATTTGTAGGCGTCCGACCAATGATTCAGGATATTCCAGACCCCGAATGGATGCTTGGTGAAGCGCTGACACCCGCTTATGAGGCAATAACAGCGGATGACCTTACATTTGACGCATTGACACTACCTGGTCAGCTGAAGCCTTTGCGAGAACTTCTGTCACGCCACCCAAAGATGCGGGTGGTTATTGATCACTGCTCAAAGCCTTTTATACGGGATGGTATAGTATCAGGCTGGGCGGAAGACATGGCTGCGTTGGCTGTGGACACGGATGCCTATTGCAAGCTGTCAGGCCTTGTGACCGAAGCAAAACCTGATTGGTCCGTGGATGATTTACGCCCTTATGTTTCTCATTTGTTGGACACATTTGGCCCAAGTCGATTGATATGGGGTAGCGATTGGCCAGTTTGTACTTTGGCCAGCACCTACGCGCGTTGGCTCGAGGCAACAGATTCTTTGCTATCAGAGCTTAATACCGAGGAAAAAAGCGCGATCATGGGCGGAAATGCCAAGGAGGCATATCGGTTGATGGACACTTGATAGGTCGTCTGAAATTTGACGGGTTCATAACGAAGTTTCTTTCATCATCAGAGGCAGCGTAGCTGTTGTAACCGGACCAACATTTTTGCTGGTCGGATTGGAGATCCAATTCTTGCGGCATAGCGAAAATGCCCTCAGGACGCATCGATATTTTTAAAAAATGCCATTGTTCAGTTTGTTTGAGGGTAACTGATGATCGAAATATAACGTGCTGGCAGATTCACCAATCTTTCTGGTCCGTGTGGAGCGTCGGCGTCGAAAAACAGTGTGTCGCCAGCTTTCAGCGGATAGATCTGATCCCCATGGCGATAATCTACTTCGCCCTCAAGCATGTAAATTGTTTCGATCCCGCCGTGTTGAAATGTCGGAAAAATGTCGGATTTGGCAGTGAGCGTGATCAAATACGGCTCCACGATTACGCCCGATCCGTTCGCACCCAAGTGTCCCAGTAAGTTATATTGGTGATTGGCGCGTGTCCCTTCGCGTCCAAGCTCCACCCCTTCTCCGGCTTTTGTGTGGACGGCTTCTCGGCGTTCTTCGAACTGTCGGAAAAACTTGTCAGCGGCACCGACAACGCATCTGCCAGCAATTGCAGGGTCGTCAATGAAGGAGAGGTGTTGCCGTTTTCGATTTTCGACAACATGCCGATCGACAAACCGGTTAATTGGGCCAAGTAGGCAACAGTGATGTTTTGCTGTTTGCGAAAGGCCCGAACTTCGCGCCCGATCGCAACTTCTAACACCTTCTCTCGTTCGCCTGCCCGAAAGGAATGCGGATTTTGCGTCAGATTGGTAGGCATTTCGGTGTCGCGATTTTCTGTTCTGGACATTCAGCCTATTGCTATACTTGAGTTGCCTGTTTCTGCAAACATGTACCGTGCATCGCAACTTCCATACGGGCTAACATATCAACAATATATTCTGATAGTGAAAATATCATGCTGGCTGAAAAAACAATCGAGTTGGGCATTTTGCTATTTGATGGGTTTCCGATGGCGTGTTTGACCTCGGTGATTGAACCCCTGCGGGCAGCAAACGAGATAGCGGGACAGGAGGCTTTTTGCTGGCATCTGGTTTCTGAGGCAGGGCAGAAAGTCAGGTCCAGCGCCAATGTCGGGTTCGAGGCCGACCGGCCTCTATCTGATTGTCAATCCATCGATATCCTCTTCATGCTCAGCAGTCCCGTCGCCGGGTTCCGGGACCCAAAGCAGGGCAATGGTGCATTGCGCGCGCTCGCGCGACATGGAGCAGTTCTTGGGGGTATCAGTGGTGGCGTTTTCCCTTTGGTCCGCTCAGGGGTCATGACTGGGTGTCCGGTTTCCGTACATTGGTGCTATGAGGCTGCTTTTGAGGCCGAGTTTCCAGATATCGAGGCTCGGCGCGAGGTGATTGTATCTGGTGCCAATCGTTATACCGCGGCAGGGGCAGCCGCAGCCTTTGATCTGGCTCTGCATCTGATCCAAGATCGATTGGGTAGTGAGGTCGCGCATGAAGTGGCTTGCTGGTTCCAGCACCCGATGATGCGTGGAACGAGTGTAAAACAACAGGTTCCGAATGTCCGTCAATCGGATTCCGGTGACAGATTGCCGCCACTTGTTACCAAATCGATCGAGTTGTTCGCGGGCAGCGTCGGTCAGCCGATTTCGATCACCGAGGTCGCGCGTCAAACGGGTGTCACTCCGCGTCAGATCGAACGCGCATTCAAGCTGGCCACCGGACAAAGCCCCAGCCATTATTTTCGCGCGATGCGTATGAAGGCGGCGCGGCAGATGGTGGTGTATACAAAAGACCCAATCTCTGAAATTGCGGCAGCAGTCGGATATAGTTCTGTCGCACCGTTGGTGACTCATTATCGCGCGGCCTTCGGCTTGAGCCCAAGCGAGGACCGCCGTCGGATTAACCGCTTTCGAGTTGAGGATAATGCTCCGCTGCCCTCAAGCTGAACTGCGTGTCACAGTGCGGATTTCATTGCAGTGACAACCGCATGTTGCAGAGATTGGGCTGAAGATCGCGGAGCGTATATACTGAACAAATCGGTTGACCGGCGCAGGAGGAAGCATGCCAGGTGGTGAATTGAGGTTCGTGCTGCGCCGCCTGTCGCCAAATTTTTGCAGTCCAGATTGCACAACAATTCCAGCACCGACTGAACATCGGGACCTTTTAGATCAAACCGGGCCCAGGCATCCGTCTGTTCGGACACCGAAGCAGCATCTTTGGTGCCATCTTTCACCAATTCCGCAAGACCCTCATGACTTTCAAAGGGAGCCTCGACAATCCATTGTTCGGGCCCTGCCCAAAAGGCTATGAGGGTTTGTCCTGAAAACTGACCGACGCCAGGTGCCTTCTGCCCGATCAAAGCGGCCAACGCCGAATGAGTTTCGCCTTCACGCCCCAGGCGCGCCGCGACCGAAGCCAGCGCAACATCGGGGACTTCACTGCAGGTTACGCTGCCAATAGTGCAGGTTTCCGGGTCCGCTCCACCAAGTGCGGTTAACGCGATAAGATCATGCACGGAGCCGTTCTCCCTCAGGGTCGACAAAATGGGACGAAACAATCTCGACCTCGACGGTCAGATCGGTTAGCGGCGACACAAGGCGCATCTTTTCACCATGACGTTCACTTCCGTTCTTCAGAAAGCCCAGACCGATATAGCAGTTCAGAGAAGGCGAGAAGGCGGCTGAGGTGACATAGCCCTGATCATGCGCGGCATCGACCGGACCAGATGCATCCATGAGATGCGCGCCAGCGGTGATCTTATCCGCGCTGTTCACGGGTTTGACGCCGACCATGTTCAACGCATCAGCCTCGTTCAGCCCTTCACGCTCTGACAGAACTGAGCCAATGCTATCTTTCTTCTTTGATACCATCCGACCCATGCCAAGGTTCAGTGCGGTGGTGGTCCCGTTTAGTTCGTTGCCCGCCGCATGACCTTTTTCGATCCGCATAACGCCCAGTGCTTCAGTGCCATAGGGCACCACGTTGAATTCTTCGCCTTCGACCATCAATCGTCGCATGAGGGCATCGCCATAGCGGGAGGGGACCGCGATCTCGAATGCCAATTCACCCGAGAATGATATCCGGAACAGACGAGCTCGTAACCCACCGCAAACGGTAATGTTGCCGCAGGCCATAAAGGGGAAACCGTCATTCGAGATATCGAATTCCGGATCCACTATTTTCTGCAGTAACTTACGTGAATTCGGGCCAGCAACGGCGTATTGTGCCCAGGCTTCGGTGGTCGAGATCAATTGCACGTCCATGTCCGGGAATAGGCATTGCCGGACAAACTCCATGTGCTGGTAGACTTTTACCGCATTGGCCGTTGTTGTTGTAACCACAAAATGATCTTCGGCCAGCCGTGCTGCGGTGCCATCATCCATTGCAATGCCATCTTCACGCAGCATAAGCCCATAGCGGGTTTTGCCGACGGCTAGCTTGGCAAAACCATTGCAATAGATCCGGTTCAGGAAATCCGCAGCATCAGTGCCCTGTACATCAATCTTGCCCAGCGTGGTGCAATCGCACACTCCGACCGAGGCACGAGTCTGGCGCACTTCGCGGTCAACGGATTGCCGCCAATGCGTTTCTCCCGGTAACGGGAACCATTGAGCGCGCAACCAGTTGCCGACTTCCACAAACACGGCACCGCGCTCTTTGGCCCAGTGGTGTGATGGTGTCAGACGGGTGGGGTGAAATTCCTTCCCCCTCATACGGCCCGCAAAGGTTGCTATTGGCACTGGCGTATAGGGCGGGCGGTAGATAGTGGTGCCGACTTGCGGAATGGATTTCCCGGCGATCTCGGCCATAATTGCCAAGCCGCCCATGTTCGAAGTCTTACCCTGATCGGTTGCCATGCCCAGCGTGGTGTAACGTTTGAGATGCTCGACCGACTGGAAGCCTTCCTGATGGCTGAGCTTTACGTCTTTGACAGTTACGTCGTTCTGTTGATCCAGCCATGCCCGCGAACAGCCTTGGACATACCAGAATGGCGTCTGAGCGACCGGAGCATCTTCGGCCGTTGGTATCGCGATGGCATCGCTTTTCAAGTCAAGTGCGTGGGTGGCGGCTTCGGCACCGGATTTCATGGCACCATGGGTGGACATGATGCCATTTGCGGCTCCGGCGACTGTCAGGCCCGGAGGCAACGTATCGCCGGGGACGAAGGCAGACAGGGTCTCATTCCAGACCGGGCGACCGCGTTGGTGGCAGGTCAGGTGCACATTCGGGTTCCATCCGCCTGAGATACCAAGCGCACCAACATCCAATATCCGGTTTGAGCCGTCGGCCAATTTGACCTCGGCGAAAGTTAAGCCAAGACGCCCTTTGGTATCGATCACCTCGGCGCCGCGCAGCACCTCATAGTCACCGTTCAGTGGGGCCTCGAGCCGAACGTCAACAACGGCCGCGATTTTCACCCCTTTGGCATGCAGATCGGCTGCGGTGCGGTGGCCATCGTCATTGTTGGTAAAAATAGCCACGCGTTGCGCGGGGGTGGCGGCGAAACGGTTAGCATAACTGCGCAGCGCTCCGGCCAGCATGATGCCAGGCCGATCATTGTTTTCAAAGGCAATCGGGCGCTCGGTTGCGCCCGCGCACAAGAGGGCGCGCCTAGAATAGATACGCCATAGGATTTGACGGGGTTTGCCCTCGGATGGAGCGGACAGATGATCGCCTTTCCGTTCGACTGCCCCGTAAATTCCATGATCAAAAGCACCGATAACGGTTGTGCGCGGCATCAGGCGGACATTCGGCATCGCGGACAACTCAGCCACCGTCTGTGTAATCCAGTTTGCAGCGATGTCGTCGTTCAGCGAGTAAGTTTCGCTATTCAAACGACCACCGAGGGCAAAATCCTCATCCGCCAGTATCACTTCGGACCCCGCACGACCGGCGGTTAGCGCTGCCATCAATCCTGCTGGACCCGCGCCGATAATTAGAAGGTCGCAGTGCCTAAATCCCTTGTCATATTCATCAGGGTCTTCCTGCATCGACATGGTGCCCAACCCTGCAGCCCGGCGGATAACAGGTTCATAGAGCTTCTCCCAGTATGCGGCGGGCCACATGAAGGTTTTATAGTAGAAGCCTGCGGTCAAAAAATTTGAAAACCGATCATTGATCGCCATCGCGTCAAACCTGAGGCTGGGCCATCGGTTCTGAGAATGCGCTTCGAGCCCGTCAAACATCTCGATCGTCGTGGCCCGTGTGTTGGGTTCTTTGCGATTTTCCGTACGCAGTTCAACCAAGGCGTTGGGCTCTTCAGACCCGGCGCTCAAAATACCACGGGGGCGGTGGTATTTGAATGATCGCCCAATTAGGCGCACGCCGTTGGCCAGAAGGGCGGATGCCAGAGTGTCTCCCGGATGCGCCGTGAAGTTGCGGTTGTCAAATTTGAAATTCAGAGTTCTGGTGCGGTCGATTTGGCCGCCGTTCAGCCGGTTGACTTGGGTCATTTGGAACGTCCTTGCATCCGGGCTACATCACGGGCCAATTCCACTTTCGAAATCTCATGCGTAACCGTATTGCGTGTCACGACGAGCCAGGATCGATCCCCCCCTTCGTGAAACCACAGCTCACGGTGTTCGCCCGCTGGATTGTCGCGCAGATAGGCGTAATCATAGAATGTCTCGACTGCGTTTTGAGCTTGCCAGTCGGGACGGTCTATCAAGGACGCGTCGCCCAGATACACGAACTCTGAACTGTCACGGGGACCCAGCAATGGATGTTGGATGATCATTTTTGGCTTCCTCAGTGCAGATTGGGCTGATTGCCCATACCTTTTTCGTCAATCATCCGACCGGTGCGAAAGCGGTCAAAGCGATAGGCGGTCGCTGTTGGGTGTGGCTCGTCCTTTGCCAGCAGATGCGCGAAACAATGGCCCGATGCAGGAGTGGCCTTGAAGCCGCCATAGCACCAGCCGCCATTGAAATAGAGCCCGTCGATATGTGTGCGGTCGATAATGGGCGACCCGTCCATGGACATATCCATGATCCCGCCCCACATGCGCAGCAGTCGCGCGCGGCCGATCATTGGCATCAGCGCCATGCCGCCTTCGCAGACATCTTCAACTACTGGCAGGTTTCCGCGCTGAGCGTAGGAGTTGTAGCCGTCGATATCGCCTCCAAATACCAAGCCGCCTTTATCGGATTGGCTGACATAGAAATGTCCCGCACCAAAAGTGATGACGCCCGGCAGAAGCGGCTTCAAACCCTCGGAGACAAACGCTTGCAGAACGTGGCTTTCAATCGGCAGTCGCATACCCGCCATTCCCATCAGACGCCCCGAATTCCCAGCAACGGCACAGCCAACCTTACCGGCCCCAATGAATCCTCTCGAAGTTTCAACGCCCACGCATGTGCCGTTTTCGATGCGGAATCCGGTGACTTCACAATTCTGAATGATATCGACGCCGTGACTATCCGCCGAGCGCGCATAGCCCCATGCTACGGCATCGTGACGAACGGTGCCGCCGCGTCGCTGAGCCAGACCGCCTTTGATCGGGAAACGCGCGTTGTCAAAATTGAGGAACGGATACTCCTTGCGTACCTGTTCGGCATCCAGCAGTTCGGCATCCGCGCCGTTTAGGATCATGGCATTGCCGCGTCGCGTGAAGGCGTCGCGCTGTGCGTCCGAGTGGATCAGGTTGATAATCCCGCGCTGACTGACCATTGCATTATAATTCAGATCCTGTTCAAGACCTTCCCACAGTTTCAATGAGAATTCGTAGAAAGGTTCATTACCATCCAGCAGATAATTTGAACGTATGATGGTCGTATTGCGCCCGACATTGCCGCCGCCAATCCAGCCTTTCTCGATCACAGCAACATTGCGAAAGCCGTACATTTTGGAAAGGTAATGGGCCGTCGCCAGACCGTGACCGCCGCCGCCGATGATGACAATGTCATATTTCTGTTTGGGTTCGGGATCACGCCACGCCGGTTTCCATCCTTTGTGACCGCTAAGCGCTTCTTTGATGACGGTGAAACCAGAATATCGCATGAATCAGACCTTTTTCCAAAGAATCGCTTTATTTTGGTGAATTGGATACTCTCAAATCCGACATCTATAGCCCTGAATCAGACCTGAATGGCAGGCTGTGACTAAGTTCTCTTTACGGTAGGACAATTCTATCGAATGCGGGTGCCGGATACATCATGTCCGTCATGACTAAAGGAATGAAACGCCTGCGCAGATCTTGCGTCGAACCTAATTGAGTTTGGATCGGTTGCGTGTTTGCAATCCGACGACGCTGAGGCAGGCAAATAGAATTGCGGCCACGCAGACGATGGACGGACCGGCAGGTGTATCGAACATATAGGCCGCCCTTAGACCAGTGACCGCCGAGAATGCGCCAATAGCAGCGGCGATCAATGCCATCGATTCCGGTGATCGCGCCAAACTTCGAGACGCTGCAGCAGGTATGATCAGCATTGCAGCGATTAAAAGAACACCCACCACCTTGATTGCCACTGCCACTGTTACGGCAAGCGCCAATGTCAGGATTAACTGCTCGCGTCGGGGGTTGAAGCCGCTGGCATATGCCAGTTCTTCGTTTAACGTGGCCGTCAGAAGGTGAGACCAGCGCCACGCGATCAGCGCTACGACAAGGACGGCGCCGCCCCAGATTACAAGCAGATCAGTACGCGATACGGCAAGGATATCGCCGAAGAGGTAGGCCATAAGGTCAATTCGTACGCCGGACAGAAAGGAAACGGCGACGAGGCCAAATGCAAGGGCGGAATGCGCCATAACACCTAGCAGAGTATCCATCGCATACCCGCGCCCGGACAACAGTGTTACGGTAAGCGCCATCGCAAGCGCAACAGCCAATGCCCCAGTAAAGACTGACAACTGAAATGTCAGCGAAAGCGCGATCCCCAAGATTGCGGCATGCGCTGTGGCATCTCCGTAATACGCCATCCGACGCCACACGACAAAGCAGCCCAGCGGGGCTGCGGCGAAAGCCACGCCAACGCCTGCCAGCGTTGCGCGTGTCATAAAATCATCAAGCATTATTCTGCCGCTTCTTGAGAGGTTTCACAGTGATCGTGATCGTGATCATGGTCATGATCATGCCGATATAAGGCCAACGCACCGCCTGTTCCGGTCCCGAACAGAGCGCGGTATTCCGGGGCCGAGGCCACCACAGCGGGGGAGCCTTCGCAACACACGTGTCCGTTCAGGCAGACCACGCGATCTGAAGCGCTCATGACCACGTGCAATTCGTGGCTGATCATCAGAATGGCGCATCCGGTTTCGCGCCTGACTTCTTCGATCTGGTGATAAAACGCAGCCGATCCCGGTTGGTCGAGTCCCTGCGTTGCCTCGTCCAATAGCAATACATCTGGTTGGTTTATCAGGGCCCGCGCCAGCAGCACGCGCTGAAATTGCCCACCTGACAATTGCGACATCTGTCGTTTCAGCAGATCTGGCACCCCGGCAGTTTCGAGCGCTTTTTCGCATGCTACTTTGGAAACGCGATCGGTCAGCCGCATGAACCTCTCGACTGAGATTGGCAGTGTCGGATCGATGTGCAGTTTTTGAGGCACATATCCAATTTTCAATCCTGGTTTCAATGAAACCTGTCCTGCGGCTGGTTTTGTTGCACCAATGATGGCCCTCAACAGGCTGGTCTTGCCTGATCCGTTGGGACCGACGATGGTTACTATCTCTCCGGCCTCGACAACCATATCTACATGTCGCAGAACTGTATTCGCGCCGTAACGTACGCTGAGATTCTCAACGGAGATCAAGCTCATTTCTACGCCTTTTCAGTGCAGCTGGGGCAAAGCCCTTCGGCTTCTACAACCGTTCGCTCTATTTCAAAACCCGTTGCACGTGCAGCTGCGCCGAGTATCCCCTTGGCTGGTGCAGACTGCGCTTCGGCCACAGCGTCACATTTTCGGCAGATCATGAACGCCGGCGAATGGTCTGCTCCGGGATGAGAACACGCGACAAATGCGTTCAAACGTTCGATCTTGTGAACAAATCCATTTTGGACAAGAAAATCAAGCGCACGGTAAGCCACTGGTGGCTGCGAACCAAACCCTTCCTCGCGCAGCGCATCAAGAATGGCATAGGCCCCCAAGGCTCGATGCTCCTGCAGCAACATCTCAAGTACTTTTCGCCGCACAGGCGTTAGCCGCAACCCTTCTTTTTTGCACCGAGCTTCGGCTGTGGTCAGCGCAGTCTCAACGCAATTTTTGTGATCGTGTTTATGAAACCCAACAAGTGCGTCGTCGCAAACAGGATTGGGAGTGGCTTCACTTGTCATGTTATTCCATATCATGTATGTCGCTCGCAATGTTATACAATCACACTGAGGGTCCGATGTCCAGAAAGCTGCTCTTACAATCGATCACCGCTGCGTTAATGGGTGGAACAGCCATGGCGGATGCCCCAAAGGTGGCCGTCGACATTGCACCCGTCCACTCGTTGGTAGCCCGTGTTATGGAAGGTGTTGGAACACCTGATCTGGTCATCCCAGCGGGCGCATCGCCGCACGAATACAACCTGCGTCCCTCGGAAGCCTCTGCGCTGCAAGAGGCTGATCTGGTGTTCTGGATTGGCGAGGATCTGACACCCTGGTTGGAAGGCGCTGTCGAGACACTCAGCGACGGTGCCACGGTCACAACGCTTCTGGAATCGGATGGAACGGTTCTGCTTGATTTCCGTGAGAACGCATTATTCGAAGCACATGACCATGGGGATCACGATGACCATGGTCATGATGATGATCATGCGGAAGACGAAAAGCACGATGAGCACGATCATGAAGAAGAGCACGCACATGATGATCATGGCCACGATGATCACGATAGCGAAGATCACAATGATCATGCGGATCACGATGATCATGACCACGACGATCATGCTGATCATGACGATCACGGGCACGGCGAGCATGATCCTCATGCCTGGCTTTCAACGGCGAATGCAGAAATCTGGCTGAATGTCATTGCGGCCCAGCTTTCTGCCGCTGACCCTGACAACGCTGGTGCATATTTTGCAAATGCGGCTGCAGCGCGCGAAGAAATGGCAGCATTGTCAGACGAGGTAGCTGAAACACTGAAACCAGTTCAAGGCGGTCGTTTTATCGTATTCCATGACGCCTATCAGTATTTCGAGGACGCCTTTGATTTCCGTGCTTCTGGCGCAATTTCTCTTGGCGATGCAACCGATCCCAGCCCGGCGCGTATCTCGGACATTCAGGGGCGTATCCGGGAAGAAGGTATTGAGTGCGTTTTGACTGAGCCGCAATTCAACCCAGGAATTGTTGCAACTGTTTTAGACGGTACAGAAGCAAAGACTGCCGTAATTGATCCGCTGGGCTCTGACCTTGATCCCGGGGTTGAGCTTTATCCGCAAGTCATTCGCAATTTGGCAAACTCACTGGCTGAATGCCTGTGATCCAATGAACAGTCCGACCGTTGCCAATAGGCGGTTGGGCTGAACATCCGCAAGCGTAACCAAATACGTTAATTGTCAGGATGTCGAACAGCACAAGCCAAGGGTGGCGGCTTATTAAAAAGACGCCATCAAATTACGTGCTCTGATGGGCGAGATTGACCCAGAACGCGACACCGTGATCCAGTGCATCGTCGTTAAAGTCATAAGACGCGTTGTGCAGGGGCATCGCAGCCGGACCGTCCAGTCCGTTACCCATCAGGATGAACGCGCCGGGGCGGTGTGTCAGAAACTCGGCAAAATCTTCAGAGAAACCTACTTGACCAAATTCCGCATCTACCGAACCTACCTCGCGCGCAGCGCTGACGATTGTTGCAGTGGCTTCAGGGTTGTTCTCGAGCGGTCTGAAAGATGTTGAGTGTTTTAGCGTTGCCGCGGCACCTTGCGCGGCACACACGCCCTCCACAATAGCACGCATTCTGGTCTCGATAGTGGCAGACACCTCGCTGGAAAAGCCACGGCAATCCCCCCGCAACACCACGTTGCTTGGCAGGATATTACGTGCTCCATCTGTGAGGAATTCAGTGACAGAAACGACCGCATGTTCACTTGCCGGTAACGACCGAGATACGATCGATTGTAGCTGCAGCACAATCGCCGAGCCCGTCACGATAGGATCAATTCCTTTGTCCGGCATCGAAGCATGACCGCCTTGGCCAGCAATCTGAATCTCAAAATTGTCCTCGAACGCGCAAAACGCTCCGGATTGCGTTGCAAAATGACCAAGCGGCATACCAGGCATATTATGCAGTCCAAAAATCGCGGACATGGGAAATCTGTCGAAAAGTCCATCCGCAATCATCGCGGCGGCTCCATTTCCGTTCTCTTCGTCGGGCTGGAATATGAAATGTATGGTTCGCTTAAGCGTCGGGTCATCCGCAAGCTTTAGGGCCGCACCCAACAGCATTGTGCTGTGCCCATCATGACCACATCCATGGAACTTGCCTGGGGTTTCTGAACGATGCGCAAACGTATTGGCCTCGTCTATTGGCAGCGCGTCCATGTCGGCGCGAAATCCAAACGCGGTTTCCCCAGGACCTCGGCGCAGCGTCGCAACAAGGCCGGACTTACCTATGCCACGCGTGACCTCCAGACCAGCTTGTTCCAATTGCTCGCCTATCAGGCGGGGTGTTCTGACAAGGTCAAAGCCGATCTCTGGGTGTGTGTGCAAGTCACGACGAAAGCGGGTGAGGTCAAGCATCATGAAGGCCTTTCTTGGATAGATTTCTCAGCGGTTGAACATTGTTTTGGCCAATCACGCTGTAGGTCCCGCAATTGCAGATGGCGGGATTGCTTATCCCATGCATCGCACCGACACAACCTCGGCTGTAGACAGCGCATCGCTGATCGCCATCCATTCGCCCTGGCCGTTCTCTGGTGCAGCACCTTTTGGCACTCCAAAATTTTTTGAATGCGAAGTCAGTTGGACCAAATACGTCCACTGCATCGCGGGTGATATATATACAGTCCGTCTGTAAATCGGTGATTTCGGAAAATCCAGCCGCAGAAACTAGTGGTTGTCTGGAGGGTCTCTGACACTTCGATTTGCCGCTTTGCATCTTGCGGCAGGGGGGCATCTAATCACCAAAAGGGCAGTGGATACATACCGGCTCATCGCTGAAAGTGTGAGGGCTCATAGAATCCAGCAAATTGACCATAAGCTGAAACGGCAGACTGCCCTTAAAATATTGGTCGGAGTGAGAGGGTTCGAACCTCCGACCCCTGCCTCCCGAAGGAACGGGCCTGACTTTAACCCATTGTAATTATTGTAATGTACTATCATTTCACTGTTCCTTTGTTCACGTTTGTACCGATCTATATCCGGAAATGATCTGGATATCAGATTGCATCCGCCGCTCCTCTCTGGTGATCAGGGTGATGATGCCCATAGTTCTTCTCAAGCGTTTCGTGGGTCATACCCAGGAAGCCGCAGGCGTCCCACTTGGGCGCCCCCTTTTGCATTAGCCAGGTCGCACAGGTGTGCCGCAGAGTGTGTGGAACGACTTTTCGGTCCCCCTCGGTCTCCAAGCCTGCCGCCACAACGGCAGTCCTAAATGCGCGTTTGACGTTCTGCAGTGACTTGCCGCGATGGGTGACTACGAATTCGTCTACCGGAAACCGCCTTCGTCGGCATAGCAGGTGCTTCTTCTGACGCGCAGGCAGCCTAGAACTCGGGCGTTCCTTTTTCGTGCGGCGCCGTCCAACGGGGTTCCAGTAGATGATGTTGCTATGAAAATCGATATCAGACCAGCGCAAGGATAGGATCGCCTCCTTTCGCTGGCCGGTCAGCAATCCGATCCTAAGAAACAGAGTCAGGTGCTCAGTCTTTGACTCGGTCGGCACGCCATCCTCCAGAGGCGTATCGAAGCTCCGCGATACCCGGATTAGCCTTAGCGCTTCATCACATGTCAGGAATCGGATACCACCCTCGGGTTTCGGAGGTAGTCGGACCGTTATTTTGCGCGTGATTAGCTGATCTTCCTCGGCACGCCGGATAGCAGTGGAGAGCAAACTGAGCTCCCTTCGCAAGGTGCCGTCCTTCAGCCCCTTGTCTCGACGGCTCTTCCGGCGTTTCTGGCAGTATTCTTTAATGAGCACATCGTTGATATCGCCCACGGCATAGCCATCAAAAAACCTGATGATTGGCTTTGCTGTATTGGCCAAACGCTCCGGGTCAGTAACGTCGTCAAATCGCTTCGCCAGATAGTGCGAAACTGCGTCAGTCACATAGAATTCGTGTGGCTCGACCGCGCGATCCGGCCTGAAGCGCCTTAGCTTCCATTCTGCGAAGTAGAGTTCAGCCTGGTCGCGATCCCCAGTGCCAGTCGAGTGCTCACGGCTGCGTCCCCCTTCGGTCCAGTAGATGTACCAATTGCCATCGGCGAGGCGTTTTCGGTCGCGTGCAAGGCGGGGCGGGGTCGGTTTGCGGGGCATGCTTTCACCGTAAATTGATCGAGGTATCGTTCCCACGCACCATTGGGAATCTTGGGGTTTCGTCGGCCTGGGGCTGTATAAATATGATCCAGCATGTCTTCGCGGATTAGATAGCGAACGTTGGAAACGGGGATGCCCACTCGTTCAGCTAATTCCCTTGGTGTCTCGAGAATTTTTTGCAATTTCAACTCCTCAATGACTGCACACATATCGAGGCAAAATTTTCGTTTTGCGTTCAGATCGAAACAAAACTACGATAATGCTACCTAAAACGAACCAAATGCCTCTATCAGCGGTTACATTGAATAGAGATAACCATAATCGTGGTCAATGCAACCACAAAAAGGTACATCATGACTGTTCCTGACCTAGGGGTGCGCCTTGCGGCTGTCCGAACCGAGGCGCGTCTGTCACAAGAAGAAATGGCGCAACGACTTAGCATCAGTCGAAGTGCATATCAGTACTATGAACGTGGCCAACGCGACCTAACCGCCACCCTACTTCTGAAGGTTTATGAAGAATTCGATGTCGATCCGCTCTGGATGCTCGAAGGGGACACTGCTGAAGGCAAAAGCCGCCGACATTCGGAAATGGCGCATGCCTATCGTAAACTTGGAATCGCAGTTGAGCACAGAATAATTAATCGCGGCCTTGTTGTAGCACCCGAAAAGAAATGGGACGCTATAGATTTTCTTTTCAAAGAAGCTCTGAGCCCCGAAACGATTGAGGGCCTTAACCAAGTGCCCGATATAGCCAGAATTGACACCATCTTAAGGTTAGTCGCTTGATGTTAGAGAACGAAGTTTTGCGAAAAGCCGAGCAATTGAGGCCGCGCAAAGTGGGCGTGTTGGGCAAGGTAGATAGCATCCTAGAAGAGACCCAACTTGATGCACCGTACCAACCTGGAAGCTCCAACGGAGTTAGGCCGACTAGAGGTTGCCCGAATGCCACGGAATGTGAGGCCTGCGGAGGGATTGAGTATCTTTCTAGAGAGTTTTGTCGTTGCGGCCATTATTTACGTGGCCAACTAGAAGACGAGTACTTGTCATGGGTGCGTAGGCTGGAGCATGAGGTTGAGGAAATATCTACGGATTATTTGCAGAAGCAGAAGAAGTTGAAAAAAGGTTTGATGCTTACAATTCTTCTTCTCACCCCTCCGATAGCCGTTCAAGTTACCAGCCCAGATCTACTAGGGCTTTTCGCGTACCTTTGGATACTAGCCGGGCTTGTTGTTGTGTGTATTCTTGCGTTTATAGAAGCAAGACTTGCGCGCCCAACCAATGATGCTTCTGAATTTCTGCAAAACTCCTCTCTCCAAGTCTATCTGGAACACAGAAATCTAATCTTGAACTCAAGTCCGGATGCTTCTGGATAGACTGGTTCCCTCAAAAGTATGATGGAAGCATGAGTTTTAGTTCTATCGATTTATTTGCAGACTGCTGCGGCCTTTCGCTCGGGCTTAGGATTTGCATTCCCTGGAACTTGTACTTCAACATTTGGTTGCAGCGCGTGTTTGCCCTGATAGGATCATTGAAAATAAGAGATTTTTTCAGGCTAATATTCAGCGCCTCGACAGGCTCGTTGAGCCCGTTCCTGCCGTTTAGCGAGAGTCGGTCTTTCGCATATGCGGTAGGTCAAAAACCGCACATTCCGGACGTTCAAATTCCAGTGTCGGATGGCAAGGCTGCGGACAATCCTGCCGTTAGCTCATCTTCAGTTGTAGAGTCGATCAGGTCGCACCGATCATCACCCTAGCCGGTGTGCTTTCTCCCGCCCTGTACGTCATCTGAATAGAACCAGTCGTCGGGATATGGATACCACCAGTCCGCCTCCTTCGCCTTCGGATCAATCACGACCATCTTGGGTCGTCTGAAAGCCTCGAGGCCTTGAAGGCCTAGCGTACGCCCAAGCCCAGAATTCTTGACGCCGCCAAAAGGCAAGGCATCGTTGTCCACGAGCGGGTTGTTGACCCAGACCATCCCCACCTGTAGCTTGTTCACCCCTTGAAATGCCTCGTCCAAGTCGCCGGTAAACAGGCATCCGCCAAGACCGAATTGTGACGCGTTTGCCAGTTCAAGCGCTTGGTCAAAGTCGCTCACCCGAATGACCGAGGCGACTGGCCCAAAAACCTCTTCCTGAGTTAGCGCCATGTCCGTCGTCACGCCGGTCAGGATCGTTGGTTCGAAAAACCAACCCGGCCCGACGTGATCCGGGGTACCGCCTCCTACCTCAACCACCGCGCCTTTCTCAGTTGCATCGCGCACCAGACGCTCGACCTTGTCGCGTGCCTCCTTGGAGGCCAAAGGTCCGATTTCCGCCACCCCCATTCCGTCGCCGATGCGCAGTTTCCGGGTTCGGGTCACGAATTCATCGACAAAATCGTCGTACACGTCATCCACTACAAAAATCCGTTCAGACGATGTGCAAACCTGGCCCGACTGCAAAAATGCAGCGGTAACCGCCCCGGCAGCAGCGACCGCGATGTCGGCGTGTTTACTGACGATCAGTGGATCGCTTCCCCCAGCCTCGATCACTGCGGGTTTCAGGTTCTCCGCTGCGGCCACTGCGACTGCACGACCTGTCGGCACGGACCCTGTAAAAGCGACCACATGGGTTTTGGGGCTGGCAATCAGCTGTTTGCCCACGTCTGCACCACCCGGCAGGCAAGCAATCAGGTCTTGGGGCAACGCCCGAAAAAACTCCATGAACGCCATCGTGCACAAAGTTCCTGCAGGTGAGGCTTTCAACACTACACCGTTACCTGCCGCAAGTGATGCGGCCATCGACCAGCAGCCAAGAATGAGGGGGAAATTGTACGGAACCACATGCACGGACACGCCGTAGGGCTCGTATGTCTGATACTGAAAAGATCCAGTTTGCATCGTGCCGGCAATCTTGCCCGCGTCATTGCGCGCCATCTCGGCATAGTAGCGGAAAACCGGCGGGATGTTCGCAATCTCGCCGATCGATTCAGGGTAAGGTTTGCCCGTTTCCAATGTCATCAAGCGGGCGATCTCAGTCATGTCGCCGCTTTCGATGTCGTTGGCGATCTGGTGCAATACCCGCGCGCGAGATTTGCAGTCCATCGCGGACCACCTCCTTTGCGCCGCATTGACCCGGTCCAGGACCTGGTTCACGATCTGCGGCGACGGCTCACCAAAAACCCCGACGGGCTGCAAGGTAGACGGGTTGACCAGAGTGGTCCCACCACCCTCCAATGGCACATGCTTGGGGTTGAGGTAGTAGGTAGATTTGAACGGGTCACGCATTGGGCAGCCCCCTTGTTTGACAGGCATTGCGCCGTTAGCGGATCATGTACACTTTCTTGACCGTCTCGTGGACAGTGCAAACGCCTTTCCAGTCCTGCGGAAAAAAGGCCGCCGTATCGGGCGTAATCTCAATTACCTCGCCGCTTTCATGGATATAGGTACAGCGGCCTTCCAGAAAGTGGCAGAACTCGTCCTTGGTGACGTGACATTCCCACTTACCGGGAGTGCAGACCCAAAGGCCGCATTCGGACTGGCCGTCAGGCCCCTTGTGGATCAGCTTTCCCGAGGTGCGGGATTGCCCTTCAATCATCGTCGGGATTACCCCCCAATCGACAAGATCAGTCTGCTGGAGCGGGTTTTGCATACGTGGCGTGGTCATGTTTCAGGTTCGCGATCCGTTAGGTAGTAGGTGTTGCGCAATGTTTCCTCGACCGTGCATTCCCCTACCCAACCGGCGAGGAATAGTACGGCCGTTCCGGGCGTAACTTCGATGCTTTCGCCTGCATCCGACCGATAGACCGCGCGGCCCTGCACAAAATAGCAGAACTCGTCACGCGGTATCGTTAGGCGCCAGCGGCCTGGAGTGCAGACCCATGCGCCGATCTCCGGCCGGTTGTCAGGACCCTTGTGAACCAGCATACCCGATGAATGCGACTGGCCTTCAATCATGTCCGGCTGTAGCCCCCAGTCCGTGAGGTCGGTGCGGGTCGAGATTTCCGAAAGATGCGGGGCGCTGCTCATTCCGCGGCTTTCAGGATTTCGTCGAGAATGCCAGCTGCCTTGGTCGGGCCATGCCGTGACTGCATGTGAGCAGAGGTTGCCGCCATCTTCGCCTGCATTCCTGGATCGTTGATACATTTGTCGAGGGCAATAGACAATTCATCATCGGTCCAGTCGTATCGGTGAAACCCGAACCCGTGGCCGGTTTCCTGAACACGGGTGGCGTTATCGTGGCCGTCCCAGACATAGGGCATAATGATTGCTGTTTTGCCGAAATATAGGCACTCTGTGAACGAGTTGTTACCGCCATGATGTATCACCGCGTCAACCTGCGGAATTACCGAAGGCTGGGGATACCAGCTCTGTATGTGCACGTTGTCGGGAATGTCTGTGTATTCGTCAATGTAATCCCCGACATTTACGAGCGCCCGGTAGGGCAACCTGGAAATGGTCGAAATGATCCTATTTAGCAGGTCGGTGTCGCCTGCGCCAAGCGACCCGAAAGATACATAGAGAAGTGGTTTGTCATTGTTGGACTTAAACGTTGGCACCTCAAAGGGTTCTTCTTCGCGCACGCAACCTTCAAGATACTGAAACCGGTTTGGGTCCAGTGGGTTCTGCCGTTCGTACTTTGCCGGCTCGGGATAAAGCAGAAGGTTCATTGTGGGCGACGCTTCGAAAAACTCTCCAATCGGATAGGGGTCTTCGTTGCATCTGGCTAGGAACGCATTGTAGTCGTCGTGGATCGGCTTGATCACATCGTGGAACTTTGCCTCATAGGCCTCCATGCCCTCGCGGTCATCCACCCGACAGCCCGATAAGTGCGGCGGCACAATCGGGTCCGGGATTTCGTTTTCGGAACATGAGATGATCCGCACCCACGGTACGCCGAACTGCTTGATGGCTGGGAACATAATGACATTATCCACGCAGATCATATCTGGTTTGATTTTTGCCAATACCTCGGGCAGATCTTTTTGCGCCCATTTTGCGCTGTCGACGATCGCCTCCCAGCAATCCTTGACGTAGTTATCGATTTGGTCAATCGGGGCTTTGCGAAAATTTGGGATGTGACCGTTGATGAAATCCTCCCAGAACTTTGCCATCGCCTCGGGTTCCATCGGCTCGGACAGGGCAACAGGATGCGCCTCAAACCCATAACCTTCATATACCTCGACAAAGCCGGGATCGCTTAGAAATACAGCCTTATGGCCCAGTTTCTCGCAGGCCTGCGCGATGCCAACCGAATTCAGCGCAGGGCCAAAGGCAGCTTCGGGGAAGAAGGCGATGGTTTTCTGTGACATTGTAGGTCTCCGGTTAGATTTGGCTTAGCAGTTGGGAAGGATGCGGGAATGTTTCGCGTCCCATACGCAGTGGACATCCTGACCCGGCTGGATATTTTCACGGTCGGCTTGGCTGGCGGGAACGCGGGCGGAAAGGGTGCTCCTCCCACCGCGAACGCGCACATGCACACCCAGGTCTGATCCGTGATAGGCGACTTCTTCGACAGTGCCTGGAAGGCAGTTGCGCCCATCTCGAGGGGCGGTCTGCATCAGGCTGACCCGTTCCGGGCGCACAGCAATCGTGGCAGCACCGCGCAGCTCGGAAACGCCCCTCAGCATTCCCGCCCCGTGGACATCGACACCGCCGTCGACGGCGTTACCATCCAGAAAGTTCATCACGCCTATAAAATCTGCAACAAAGCGCGATCCGGGGTGTTCGTAGAGCTCGTGAGGAGTACCGACCTGCGCCAGCTTACCATCATGCAAGACCGCGATCCGGTCGGCCATGACCAAGGCCTCTTCCTGGTCATGGGTCACAATTAGAAATGTAATCCCCACCTCGTGTTGCAACCGTTTGAGCTCCAGCTGCATCTCTTCTCGTAGTTTCTTGTCCAGAGCTGAAAGGGGCTCATCCAGCAACAGGACTTTTGGCCTTTTGACCAGCGCGCGCGCCAAAGCAACCCGCTGTCGCTGCCCACCAGAAAGCTGATCCGGCTTGCGCCCGGCAAATCCCGAAAGTTTCGCACTTTCCAGAACCTCGGCCACTCTCGTGGCAATTTCGTCCTTAGGCAATTTCTCCATTTCTAACCCATAGGCGATGTTTTTTTCGACGCTCATGTGCGGAAACAAGGCATAGGATTGGAACATCAGGTTCAGGGGCCGCCTGCTGGGACGTATGTTTGTCACGTTCTGCCCGGCAACGATTACCTGTCCTTCCTGTGGCGTTTCGAATCCCGCCAGCGTCCGCAATAGTGTGGTCTTGCCGCAGCCCGATGGGCCCAAAAGTGCAAAGAACTCGTTATCGCGAATATCCAGTGAAACATTGTCGATCGCGGTCACCAAACCGTATCGCTTGGTTATATTCCTGAGTTGAACCCCTTGGTTCATCGGCTGAAAACCTCTTTGTCGGTACGCTGTGCGAAGAAGACCAGCGTGAATGAAACGAACATGACGATGGTAGCCATCGCATTGATTTCCGGCGTGACGCCAAATCGGATCATTGCGTAAATCTGCATCGGCAACGTGGTCGAGGATTGCCCAGCACCGGCGGTAAAGAAGGCAATAATGAATTCGTCCACAGACAGGGTGAAAGACAACAGCGCCCCGGCGATAACCCCCGGCGCGATGGCGGGCAGCAGGATGCGGCGAAAGGTGGTGAATTCGCTGGCCCCAAGATCGGCACTGGCCTCAAGTATCGAATGGTCGAAATTGCGCATCCGCGTACGCACCACGGCGACAACAAAGGCTATGTTAAATACGACATGGCTGAGGATGATCGAATGAAGCCCCAACGTCATGTTGAGTAGGGTGAAAAAGGACAAGAGCGCGATGGCCAGAACTATGTCGGGGATGATCATCGGTGCGAACAGAACCGCGTCTAGAACTGAAGAATTACGCCGTGTCTCGACACCGACCGCCAAAAGCGTGCCGATTATTGTCGCCAGAATGGTCGAGATTAAGGCCACGATTAGCGTGTTGCGCGCCGCCGACAGTATTGGATCCGCGGTAAACAACTTGCCGTACCATTCCAACGAAAACCCGGTCCATACAGTTGGAAGTCCGGCCCGGTTAAAGCTTAACGCCATGAGCACAAGGATCGGCACATAGAGAAAGGTGTAAAACAAAACCAGGTGCAGCTTCAGGCCCATGTTGGATCGGTCCCGCATCAGTCCTGCCCTCTCTGTCCCGCTGCGCGATTGGCCAATACCGCCTGTGCGAACAAAAGCCCCATCATAATCGCAATCAGGAACATCGACAGCGTTGCTCCGAACGGCCAGTCGCGGGCGCTCAGGAACTGGTCATAGATCAGGTTTCCAACCATCTGAAGTCGCCCGCCGCCAAGCAAATCGGGCGTAATGAAATTGCCGATCGACAATACAAAAACAAAGACACCACCTGCCGCAATCCCGGGAACGGTCTGTGGCAGTATCACCCGGTAGAAAGTGGTCCAAGCGGGCGCTCCAAGATCTTCCGAGGCTTCTATGGTTTCGACATTTATGCGGTTCAGCGACGAATAGATCGCCAGAACCACAAAGGGGGTGTAGTTGTAGACAAGCCCAACGATCACCGCGAAATTGTTATAAAGCAGAGACAGCGGCTCATCGATCAAGCCTGCCCCCTGGAGAGTATTATTGATCAAGCCCTCGCGGTTAAGCATCACGATCCAGGCGTAAGTGCGGATTAGGTAGTTGGACCAGAACGGCAAGATCACCAAGATCAGCAAACCGGTCTGCCAACGGCGCGGCGCCAGCGTGATGGCATAGGCCGCCGGATAGGCGATCAGGATCGCGATTATCGTGGCCAGAAACGCGATCTTGGCCGAGCGTAAGAAGATCCCGAGGTAAAGAGGATCGGCGGCCCGCACAAAATTTTCAAACGTAAAGACGTGGTCGATGCCGCCATAGATACCGCGTTCAAAGAACGCATAGGTAAAAATAAGGCCACACGGCACCACCATAAGAAGCGCAAGCCAGCCCAGGCCCGGCCCCAGCAAGATCACCGATTTCAGTCGATTGGTCATATACTTGGCAATCTGTGGAGTGATGTCGTACAGGCCCGACCCTTTGTTCGGGTCGGGTTTTGCTCAGGGTTTGATCACTTACTGTGCGGCCATGATTTCGGTCACGGTCCGTGCAAAGGGTTTCTGGCCATTGCCGAGATCGCGCAACTGCTCGTACTTGGTAAGGTCTGCAGGCGACATTCCCATGTTCGGGAAGGTTTCGATCAAGGACGGGTCCAGCGCCTCCATCGCAGCCTTGTTCGGCGTTTTGTAAAGGATATTGCTGGCAACCCAGACACCGACGTCCGCGCCCAAGACATAGTTCACAAAGGCATGCGCCGCATCTTTGTTTTCAGATGCATCCGCGATGACTAGCGCATCTACCCACAGATCCGATCCTTCTGATGGTATCGTGTACTTGATGTCCGCGTTTTCACCGATGCCGTAGTTGCACCAGCCATCCCAGGCGTGAACCATCGTTGCCTCGCCCGATACCAACTTCAGATAAAAAGTTGCGTCATCGTAGGCCAGCAGATCCTGCTTCGCCGCAACCAGCAGGTCCTTTGCAGCCGCCAACGTCTCATCCGACGTATCGTTAAGCGACTTTCCGAGGGCTAGCGCAGCAGCCCCCATCAGCCAGCGATCCGTCGAGAGCATTGTCACTTTGCCTTTAAGGTCTTCAGAGGGTTTGAGCAGATCGTTCCACGAAGTTGGCTCTGCCATCAGGTCAGACCGGTAGCATAAGCCCGTCGTGCCCCAAGCGTATGGCATTGAATAGTTGTTGCCCGGATCATGGGCTAGTTCTTTAGCTTCGTCATACAGGTTAGAGGCATTCGGAACCTTGTCGTGGTCGATTGCAGCCACCAGCCCCAGGTTGTTTAACGCCTCGGCAAAAGGCGACGAGACGAAAAGAACGTCGTAGCCCTTGCCTCCACCGGCTACGACCTTGCCCATGATTTCTTCGTTAGTGCCATGCACCGAGAGCTCGGCCTCGATACCTGTTTCCTTGGTGAAATTCTCCAGCAGGTCCGGCGGCATGTAGCCGTCCCAGTTCGAGATCACGATTTTTTCTGCTTGGGCCGCTCCGGCGAATAAGCTGAGTGCGCAGGCCGCCCCGGTGGTGAGCCAAGCAAATGGCAAACGGAACGAATTGGTGAACTTGTTGGTCATGTCTTCCTCCCTTGACATCCGCGCTCGCTTCTGGGGCGAGATATATGATGCAATCACGGTATTTTTTGATGAAATAAAACTCAACATTTTTTTTAATCATTTTTGTATGGCCCGGAGAAGCCATTTAAGATACCGTTTTTATTGTATATTAACTAGGTATGACGAAAGCCGTCTTCTTATGCCACCAAGCAAATACTTGAAACTTGCTCAAAAAATACTGGATGTTGCGATGGATCTCGATTTGCATCAGGGCGACAGACTGGTGGAAAAAACCCTTGCTGATTCGTGCAGCGTCTCTCGCACTCCGGTTAGATCCGCATTGAGGCTGCTGGAAAAGGAGGGGATGGCACGCAAAGCGGCAGAAGGCGGGTTTGTCCTAGAATGCGAACCCGAAAAGGGGCATTCGATACTCAACCAGCATGCGGTCGGAGCAGGTGTGGATCTCGCTGGTGCCATCCTACGAGATCGCGGCGCCCGACGCCTGGACGGTGCCATCAATGTCACAGACCTGATCCGCAGATATTCGGTTTCCCGCAGCGCTGCACAGCGTGCGCTCGAAGCCCTCCTGGCCCAAGGCGTGATTCAGAAAGCCGAAGGTCAATCCTGGGTTTTCACGCGCATGCCGGGAGACCGCTCCGGACGAATAGAGAGCTACGAATTTCGTCTGATACTGGAACCGCAGGCCATTCTGTCCGACGGTTTCAAGTTGGACACCAAGCGCGCCGATCTGGTCCGCAGCCAGACCGAAGCGCTTCTGGCGCAGTCGGAAAACTCTTTCAATAGCCAGGATTTTCAAGACGCGGATCTTGCCTTTCACAAGCTCATCGCTCGATCGTCCGGAAACCAGTATCTAGCTTCTGCTCTCATGGCCCATCATGGGTTGCGCCACCTGCCGGGCGGATCATTCGGTATGATCGACTTTCGGATGAGGCAGGCGCTCGATGAACATCTGCGTATACTTGATTTCATCGAACAAGATCATTTCGATCTTGCGGCGGATCAGATGAGGGTGCACTTGCGGCTTTCAATGCACCAAAGGCCCAGCGTCGCCAATCGTGGTGCTCCGGCGCTAGTCCAAGCAACCTGCGGGTCAATCCGGTGAGTGAATGATGAACCGCAAGGAAGCACCCGTAATCGCGTTTTTCCCCGAAGCTAGTTTTGGGGCTGCACTGAATTGTGTGGGGATCGCTCAGGAACTTCGCGCAATGGGTGCACACCCCGTTTTCCTGACCCACGGTGGCTTTGGTGGCGTATTCGCAGATTACGGTTTTGACGAGTTCGCCGTCCCTGTTCAATCAGAGTTGACAGAAGAGGAAACCCAGACCTACTGGCAGGAATTCCTGAGCCATCATCTGCCGCATTTTAACATGCATCCAACTGACCAACTGATCACCTATGTAGAGCCCGTTTGGAACGCAATCGTCGAGACAGCGGAATCGGTCGAACAGGGGTTGGAAACGGCGCTAGAGCGGACCAACCCAGATGTCGTCGTCCTCGACAACGTCATCATGTTCCCGGCCATCGTACGATCCGAGCGCCCATGGGTCAGGGTTATTTCTTGCGCGGAAACCGAGTTGCCAGACAACTGCCTACCGCCGTACCTGTCCGGTCTGCCGGCATCTGACGCCGCCGGGTGTGCGGCATTCCGAGACCAGTACCTGGAGACCCTTGGCCCAATTCATGCTCGCTACAACAAATTTCGCCTGGATAAGGGGCTTGAGCTATTGCCTGAAGGTGAGTTCCTAGAAACATCACCGCATCAAAACCTTCTTTTAGCGCCATCTATCATTCGCCATGATCGTTATCAGGTACTGGACTCTGGACAATTCACCTTTCTCGAAGGCTGCGTTCGCCAGGAAGGTCCTTACCGTGTACCTCAAATGCCCCGTAACGACGGGCCTCTGGTGTACGTGAGTTTTGGCAGTCTGGGTGCCATGGATGTCCCATTCTTTGAGAGCCTGTTCGACGTATTCAAGACAATGGACATGAGGTTTCTGGTCAATGTCGGGGCCCAAATCGACGCCTATTCCAGAGTCCCAGACAATGTTCATCTGCAGGAATGGTTCCCGCAGCCTTCCGTGGTTGAACAATGCGATCTGTTTATTCACCACGGCGGCAACAACAGCTTTTGCGAAGCGCTGTATTTCGGGGTCCCGTCGCTGATCCTTCCCTATTGCTGGGACGGACACGATAACGCCCAGCGGGCAGTTGAGACCAGTGTCGGACTCAGGGTAAATCGATGGGATTGGACACCGGAGCAGTTGGATAATTCGATTAACCAACTCCTTGGGGACGCGGAGATGAAGGCCCGGCTGGCTGCGAACTCAGAGATCATGCAGTTGAGAAAGTCGGTTCAGTTAGCTGCTCAGAAAATTCTGGATTGTGTAAATCCTAACCGAATCTAGGTTATTCCCGTCGGTCATCCGTTTTGTCATGAAGGATGGAAGGGTGCATCGCAATGACCTCTAAATCACTGAACCTAAAGTGTCGGTTTGGGCTCGAGACAGACGCTCGCTGAAATGTCGCGAGCGGCAGCAATACGGGCAAAGCGGTCTATGGTTCTCCAAACAAATCGGCCATCCTTGGGTTTACAGTACACGGTTGTGGAGAGTGAGAAGGACTAGTAGTCTTCACTTTCGGAAGTATAGGGTCTCAATTGGCACCCTCGTTGCATGCTGAGCAGTCCTTTATGGCTCACGAGCGTCTAGATACCCTCCGGTTAAGCCCTTTTGGGTGTCAGACGGTATCGTCCGCAAAATTAGGTTGTTGGTTGCTCGGGTGCGTCACCCAGAGCCAGCAGCAAAAGGATAGCCAAAAGGGGTGATCCAACCAAACCGATCAGGAACCAGATAAAACTAGATCGGTTGCGCCGTCCCGCCATCGTGATCGGCAGGATATAAAGCCAGATCACGACAACCAGCAAGATGAACATAAAAATCAACTGGATAACTGGTGCGTCCATGAAATTTTGCCTTTCGAATCTTGACGCCATTTTTAAAACGGCTGATCCGGTTAGATAGACAATGGCCCGAAAGCGTTTTCGGGTATTAATTTAGCCCGACACGGGTCCCGGGCGTCCCAATCCTCTCACTTTGGGTTCCTTGGCTATCAGACAGTGCCGTCCAAATGTTTGGTGCTTTCCGGGTCACAAGGTAGCAAGGTCGGCAAAACGGATAAAGTGGGTGTTCAAGGAACCTTTTAAAGAGCCTTTTCAATGAATTTTGAAAAAAGCTCACCCTGCGAGTTGATCCTAAGTTTCGCGTAAATGTTGCGTCTGTGGATGCGGACTGTGCCTGGAGAGATGCCGAGAATTGTGCCAACAGCTTCTGCCGAATGGCCCTTCAATGTGAACTCAACGACTTCTCGTTCTCGTGGCGTCAGAACGCCATCGCCAAATGCCTGGAATGCTAGATCAACGCGACGACTAACGCCATTCGCTGCGGCGCCGCGGGCCATCGTTGGAAAGTCACTCCAATGTTTGCAACAGGCTGCCCGAACGAGCGGCCATAGAGCGTGCAAATGACGAATTTCCTTGGCTGAAAAAGGCTTCGCTGATCGCATGAGCGAGACCACAACCATCCCAGTGCTTGGGATATCGATAAAGTAGCCAATCTCCTCTGCTAACCCAGTCCTTTTGTAATAGCTGCGATAGTATTCGCCCTGATAGAACCTGTCCGGTGCGATATCGCGCATGCGGTACAGACCCGGTGTTATCGGTTTTGTCGCGGCCAAAAAAAATGGATCAAGTACGTAGGGCCCTGCTTGGTAATCCTCAACAAAAATACGCCGTTTGCTTTTGGGAAAATCGTCGTGAAGGTCTATTGGTGCTTCGGTTCCGACATGGCCAAACACCACCGTAAAATCAAATGGTGCGACCTGCCGTAAGCCATCTGCCAAAGCACATGGAAATTCTGGGGTTCCGATCTTCTCTACGACCCTGCCGGCCTCTTCCATCCAATCGTACACACGCCGCTCCAGATTTTCGAAAAGCACCTCTATACCCTAATTGTGGTATATACAGTTAATCCGAGTTATTGTTACTTTTTCCTTGTTTGAGTGGTATGCCAGCAAATGCCAAAAAATCAAGCAAAAGGAAAACAGCAGTATATGAGCTTTGACATGAGCGTCACCATGCAGACGATTGCGGAACTCAGAGGAGTGACCAAGACCTTCGGGAATGTGGTCGCCGCCAAAGACCTGAATCTTTCCATTGGGAAAGGAGAGTTCCTGTCGTTCTTAGGCCCATCTGGTTGCGGCAAAACCACTGCACTTAGGATGCTGGCGGGTTTCGAGAAACCAACCGAAGGTCAGGTGTTGCTCGATGGCGAAGTCGTCAACGACTTGGATGCGCACCATCGCCCAGTCAACATGGTGTTTCAGCACTACGCTCTTTTTCCTCACCTAAGCGTGTTCGACAACATCGCGTACGGCCTGCGCCAACGACGACCACGCGTAGACAAACAAACAATCGCGACAAAGGTTGAGCAAGCGCTGGAAACTGTCCGTCTTGGTGGGTTTGGCCCACGTCGCATCTGGGAGATGTCTGGTGGTCAGCAGCAACGCGTCGCTTTGGCGCGTGCGATCGTAAACGAGCCCAAGCTTTTGCTGCTTGATGAACCAATGGCTGCTCTGGATCGAAAGCTTCGAAAAGAAATGCAGTTTGAACTGCAGAACCTGCAACGACAACTGGGAATAACTTTTGTCCTCGTCACGCACGACCAAGAAGAAGCGCTTTCAATGTCCGACCGAATTTGTGTGATGGAAGGCGGCAGTATTGTGCAGGTTGGCAGCCCACGCGAACTCTATGACATGCCCCGCAGCCGCTACGTGGCTGGATTTGTAGGCACCTCAAATTTCTTTGATGCAACTGTAACTGACGCAGTAGCCGACCAAATCACTGTGCGTTTAGCGAGTGGCCAAAAGGTGCACGGAACTCCGGAGATTCCAATAGATGCAGGGCAGGAAGTGTGCGTTAGTATCCGTCCTGAACAGATCACGCTGACCCGCGCGCTACCCACAGCTGAAATCGCTCTGCCAGTTACCATTCAAAATCGGATCTTCCTTGGGGAGCACACAGAATACCTTGCGCGCAACGAAGCACTGGGTGATTTCCACGTACTTGTGCCAAGGCAAGCGGAATTGAGCGAGGGGACGTTCAATGCAGGAGAGCAGGCCTTTGTTTCATGGGGCGAAGGCGCACTGCTGATCCTGGAAAAATAACAAATCCCGCAATCCAACAACAGAGAGGTTCACAATGACTAAGGATAATGGGACTATTTCCAAGCAAAAGTTCATGGAAGAGCTTCGCCGGTACCAAAAGGGTTCGGTTACACGGCGACATTTCTTAGGCGTGACAGGTCTTGGGATGGCAACGGCCGTTCTGGGCACGGCCATTCCTGGGTTGCGTCCACGCCCGGCATTTGCTGCCGGGGACATTGGCGACCGAGTGATCCTCGCCACATGGCCGAACTACCATGACGAGATGAACTTCGAAGCCTTCACGGAAGCCACTGGCGCCCATGTTCAGGTAAATGTTTTTGGCTCGAACGAAGAGATGTTGGCAAAACTACAGGCTGGAGGGTCTGGCTGGGACGTTTTCGTTCCAACCAACTACACGATCACTACGTATGTGGGTGAAGATCTGATCATCCCGCTCGATACGTCCAAACTGCCAAACTACGACGCAGGTTCATTCGAACAGCGCTTTTCAGATGCCGGCTCTGTCGATGGCCAGCTTTACGCGGTGCCGAAAAACTGGGGCACGACCGGCTTTGCAGTGAATACTAGTAAGCTTGACGGCGCTCCGACTCCAACCACTTGGAAAGAGTTCTGGGACCTTACTATGGAAGGTTACTCAGGTCGGACAATGGTGCATGATTACCAACTCACCACCATCGGTAATGCCCTGAAATACTTCGGCTACTCCTTCAACTCGGTCGATGAGAAGGAACTGGCGGATGCCGAGAAATTGTTGCTGGATGCTAAACCGCATCTGTTTGCAATCTCGTCGGATTATCAGCCACCGATGCGTAACGGTGACGCGTGGATGACGATGTGCTGGACAGGTGACGGCAAGCAGATGAATGTCGACATGCCTGAAATCGCCTACGTTCTGGGAGCCGAGGGCGGTGAACTCTGGTCCGACTACTACGCTATTCCTAAGGGCGCACCCCATATGGATGCCGCTTATGCCTTGATCGACTTCCTGCTGAACCCGGAAGTTAATGCGAAGGAAGTCCTCGCTCATGGCTATCCATCGGCTGATGCTCGCACCAATGCGTTGCTGCCGAAGGAATTGCTGGAAGATCCGATCCTTTATCCGGCAGCTGACCTTCTGAATGCGCTCGAGTTTGGCGCGGCGGCTACGCTAACCGATCCAAACCGTGCCGAGTTGCTCGCCCGCTTCAAGTCGGCCTAAGCGGCAAGGCCGCAATATCGGAAAAGACGAGGACAATATGACCGAACGAGGCAGAAAAGCACTGTTGCTGGCACCGGCAGGAATATGGCTTTTGGTAATGCTTGCCCTTCCACTACTGGTCGTCTTCGTCTTTTCCTTTGGCGAACGGGGTGCCGCCGGAGGCTATGTTCCAGCGTTCACTTTGGAACAATATGCCAACCTTCCTGCGCGATGGACGGCGTTTAAGAACACCTTGATCCTTGCACCTCTGGGGACTATCGCTGCGTTGGTAATTGCCTACCCGCTCGCCTACTTTCTTGCGGTGCGTTGTTCACCAAAGTGGAGAACTTCGCTGTTGATCCTGGTGATCGTGCCGTTCTGGACATCGATCCTGATCCGATCATACGCATGGATTTTCATCCTTGGGGGGCGTGGCTTGCCCGCTCTACTGGAGTCGATCGGCATCGACGATGTCCGCCTGATAAATACGCCATTCGCTGTGCTTGTGGGAATTGTCTATGGGTATCTACCTTTGATGGTTTTCCCAATTTTTGTAAGCTTGGACAAACTGGATAAACGCCTTCTGGAAGCCTCAGCTGATCTCGGCTCTACCCCATGGCGTACGTTCCGTCAGGTGACACTTCCTTTGTCAGTACCAGGTATCGCAACTGGCTGCATGCTGGTCTTCATCCTGCTCATGGGCGAGTTTCTGATCCCAGCGATCTTAGGTGGCGGAAAAGTGTTTTTCGTCGGAAATGCGCTGGTGGACCTGTTCCTGCAGTCTCGAAACTGGGCGTACGGATCGGCGGTCGCAATGACGCTGGTTGTCGTAATGCTTGTCACTGTCTCAATTTACATGAAATTCATCTCGCGCCTGGGTGGCCAGCGCGAAGATGTCTCGCTGATGTGAGGGTCCGATGCGCTTATACGCGATTTGCGTCTACCTTTTTCTCTATATTCCAATCGGCATCATCGCGCTTTTCAGCTTTAATGCCGGACGACACGCAAGCCAGTTCATGGGGTTCTCGACCCGATGGTATGGCAAAGCGCTCAACAACCCATTTGTTATGGACGCGCTCGAGACCAGTCTGCTTGCGGCATTCATAACTGCTTGCCTCGCATCCACACTCGGAACCATGGCGGCCATCGCTTTACAAGGGGTTAAGGGATGGCTCCGAACTTTATTCGATGCGATGATTTATATTGCGATAATGATACCAGGTATCGTCATCGGTATCGCGACACTCATTGCCCTGGTCACCGTATTTGGCTGGCTAAACCCGCTTCTTGCGAGCCTATGGCCCGATGGAGCAAATCCCCCGCAACTTTCCATGGGGATGCCCACGCTTGTCGCCGCACACACCATGTTCACAATGGCGCTGGTCATAATCATCGTACGTGCAAGGCTATCGGGTATGGACCGTGCCCTCATGGAAGCATCGGCTGACCTCTTTGCGACGCCCTGGGGCACCTTTCGGCAGGTGACCCTGCCGTTGATAGCACCGGCAATTTTGGCGGGCTTCCTGCTCAGCTTCACTTTCTCATTTGATGATTTCATCATAGCGTTCTTCGTAGCTGGCTCAGAAACAACCCTGCCTATCTACATATTCTCATCCATCCGGCGCGGCGTAACGCCCGAGATCAATGCCATCGGCACTATGGTTATGGGCGCGTCGCTCTTGTTGCTCGTTGCAGCGCAACTGCTTTTGCGCCGAGGCGCCTCAAAATCGAATAGTTAAATAAAGGAGCCAAGTGAAATGCGGCTTGCAGGTAAAGTCGCGCTCGTGACGGGCGCGGGATCAGGAATTGGTCGGGCGGGTTCAATGGCAATGGCACAAGAGGGTGCGCATGTTGTGGTAACGGATCGCGATGCAACACTTGCTGAAGCCACTGTGGCCGCGATCGTTGCGCAGGGGAATCAAGCATCTGCCATACAGCTTGATGTGACCGATGACGGTGCCCTTACCAAAGCCATAGACGAAGCAGTAAAAAACTTCGGTCGGCTTGACGTGTTGCACTCTCATGCTGGGTTGCAGATCGAAGGAACGCTGGAAGAAGTGGAACCAGATGGAATGGATGCTTCTTGGGCATTGAATGTCCGCGCTCACTTCATTGCCGCGCGCGCAGCCGTCCCCCATATGAAATCACAAGGTGGAGGCAGCGTGATCGTCACGGCCTCCAATTCTGGGGTTCAATACGACCGGGGCATGATCGCCTATGCGACTACAAAGCACGCAGCTGTTGCGATGGTCCGGCAGATGGCAGCCGACTACGCTGTCCATGCAATCCGTTTCAATGCCCTTTGTCCAGGATTTGTAGACACCCCCTTCAATGCAGGCTTCGAAAAGCAGATGGGTGGCCGTGCCAAACTGGAAAGCTACATCGAGCAGGCGATCCCTATGAGTCGGTGGGCGACAGTTGAAGAGATTGGCCATGGGATCGTCTATTTAGCTTCAGATGAATCCGCTTTTATGACGGGGCAAGCCTTGGTTATCGATGGCGGTGAATGCATTTAGTGATGGGTTAGACCGCTCAAGAGAATGTCTATCGCCGCACTTCATTTTTGGTGAGCACATTTCAGTCCGCTTTGGGCTCGATGCGGTCATTTGCAAATTACTCGTGAGCGTCTGCTGTGCGGGACTTTGCAGCCATCCGCATTCTTGCTCTAAAGGACCACAATCAGCCCAAAGCGGACCTTCGTAACAAGACGTTGCAATTTCCGAGACCGGATGTGGGTGCGCTCATAACGCTGCGTTTCTGACATTGATTTCATAAAAGAAAAGCTTGGAAGTTTGCCAACAGGTTTGCATGCCACTGAGGAACCCGAACATACAGGCTCTCAGGCTTATATGCGGTGCCCAATTACAGTTTACTCCCAATCACCAGCAGACGAGCGCCACGTCTTTGCTTCCGCATCCCAAACACTGGCTGTTGCGCAAGGCGTCGGGTTTATTCCGTCACAATTAGTTCCGTGGACATCTGCAAGGACAATGCGTTGACGCCCGAATTCGACAACCGTCCAGCCTCGATTGAGCAAGGAGTGAACTTCCTCTTCAATCAAGAAGTGCGACATGCATCCACCAGTTCCGCAATAAAGAGATGCAGCACTCGAACACGCGAATCCAGATTCATTCAGAACCCAGTCGGGTTGTAGATCTCCGTCGAGATCGACC